>NZ_SMBR01000010.1:0-287294 GCF_004346455.1 Bradyrhizobium sp. R2.2-H | reverse complement strand
GCGCTGCGCTAGCGCAGCGCCGCAGCGGACCGAACCATGAACGACTGTTACCTATCCATCCGGTCTGGTTTGTTACCCATCCATCCGCTGGACATCCGCTCGTAGACAAAAGCTAGCTCGGGTGAGGGGTATGTCTCCGCGCGCGAAACTCTAAATTCGTGCGTGCGGATGGATACCCCTCATCCGGCGCGATAGCCGAAGCTCTGCTTCGGCGTTCTCAAGAACGGCGGCCGCAAGCCGCCTATGCCACCTTCTCCCACAAGGGGAGAAGGAAGAAAGTCGCCGTCGCCGGTTAGCGAAACAGACAATGCCCAGCTACGCGTTCGAGTATTTCTTCAGCTCGAACCGTGCGATCTGGTTGCGGTGAACCTCATCCGGCCCGTCGGCAAGCCGCAGCAGGCGGGCGGTGGCGTAGGCCTGGGTCAAGCCGAAATCGTTCGAGGTCCCGCCGCCGCCATGGGCCTGGATCGCCCAGTCGATGATCTGGCAGGCCATGTTGGGCACGGCGACCTTGATCATGGCGATCTCGGCCTTCGCCACCTTGTTGCCGACCGTGTCCATCGCGTGGGCGGCATTCAGCGTCAGCAGCCGGGCCTGCTCGATCATGATGCGGGATTCCGCGATGCGCTCCTGCGTCACCGTCTGCTCCGAGACCGGCTTGCCGAAGGCGACCCGGCTGCGCACGCGGCGGCACATCTTCTCCAGCGTGCGCTCGGCCAGGCCGATCAGGCGCATGCAGTGATGAATGCGGCCGGGCCCGAGGCGGCCCTGGGCGATCTCGAAACCGCGGCCCTCGCCGAGCAGCATGTTCTCCTTGGGCACGCGCACATTGGTGAACACCACTTCGGAGGCGCGGTCGGGCACGCCGTAGAAGCCGAACACGGGCAGGGGACGCTTGACCTCGATTCCGGGCGTGTCCATTGGCACCAAAATCATCGATTGCTGCTTGTGGCGGTCAGGATTGTCGGGATCGGTCTTGCCCATGAAGATGCAGATCTTGCAGCGCGGGTCGGTCGCATTCGTCGTGTACCATTTGCGGCCGTTGATGACGTAATGGTCGCCGTCGCGCACGATCGAGCTCTCGATGTTGGTCGCATCCGACGAGGCGACCGCCGGCTCGGTCATGGCGAAGCAGGAGCGGATCTCGCCTGCGAGCAGCGGCTTCAGCCAGCGCTCCTTGTCCTTCTCGGTGCCGTAGCGCTCCAGTACCTCCATGTTGCCGGTGTCGGGAGCCGAGCAGTTGAACACCTCGGGCGCGAGGTGCGAGCGCCCCATCACCTCGCAGAGCGGGGCATACTCGAGATTGGAAAGACCCGCGCCGTGGCTGGACTCCGGCAGGAACAGATTCCAGAGCCCCTCGGCGCGCGCCAGCGGCTTCAGCTCCTCGACCACGGGATAGACCTTCCACGGCCCGAGCTCCTCGGCCTCGCGATAGAAGCGCTCCTCGTTCGGATAGATGTGCCGGTCCATGAAGCTTTCGAGCTTGCGCTTGAGCTCGATGACTTTGGGTGACATCGGGTAGAGCATCGTTCGTCTCCTGGATCGAGGGCGGCGCGGACTTCCGCGCGAACATGCGTCGCGTCACGCGACGCGGTATTCCCTGAACTTCTCGCGCAGAGCGGCTTTCAGTACCTTGCCGGTGCCGGTCATCGGGAATTCGTCCAGGAACTCCACAGCGTCCGGCATCCACCAGCTCGCGATCTTTGGGCGCATATGGTCGAGCAGCGTCTTGCCGTCGACGGTCGCGCCCTTCTTGCGGACGACGAGGAGCAGGGGACGCTCCTGCCATTTTTCGTGCGCGATCGCGACGACGGCAGCTTGCAGCACGTCGGGGTGAGACAAGGCGATGTCCTCGAGCTGGATCGACGAGATCCATTCGCCGCCGGACTTGATCACGTCCTTGGAGCGGTCGGTCAACGTCACGTGACCCTGCGGGTCGATCACCGCCATGTCGCCGGTGATCAGCCAGCCGTCGCGATCGAGGCCTTCCTCCAACTTCATGTAACCGGATGCGACCCAGGGGCCACGGGCGCGCAGATGACCGACGGTCTTGCCGTCGCGCGGCAACTCGTTGCCGGCATCGTCGACGATGCGCAATGCGGTACCGAAACAGGCGCGTCCCGAGACTTGGCGCCGGTCGAATTTCTCCGTCTCGCTGAGGAGCTCCGAGCCGGGACGCAAGCCCGGCATCGAGCAGCCCAAGGCCTCGGTCATGCCCCAGGCCTGAATATAGTCGATGCCATAGTCCCGCTTCAGCTTCTCGACCATCGCGCGCGGCGGCGCCGAACCGGACGACAACGTTGCGCGCAACGTGGAGAACTTGTTGCCGGTGCGGCCGAGCCAGTCGAGCAGGATCAGCCAGAAGCTCGGTACGCCCGCCGACAGCGTGACCTTCTCGCCCTCGAGCAATTCATAGAGCTTGTCGGGCTCGTAGTTGCGGCCGGGCAGCACCAGCTTCGAGCCGGTATAGGGCGCGGTGAACGGCATGTTCCAGCCATTGCCGTGGAAGAGGGGCGCCATCGGCATCATCACCTCGCGCACGCCCTCGACATGGCCCGGCAGGAAATCGAAATTGCAGCAGGTCATGGTCTGCAGGATGGCGGCGCGGTGCGAATAGATCACGCCCTTGGGATTGCCGGTCGTGCCCGAGGTGTAGCAGATGGTCGAGGCGGACTTCTCGTCGAACTCCGGCCAGGCGAAGCCGGCCTCGTTCTCGCGTCCCAGAAGCTCCTCGTAACAATGGACGTTCGCGAGCTTGGTCTCGGGCATGCGCTCGCGCGAGGACATCACGACATAAGCCTCGATCGTCTTGAGCTGCGGCGCGATCGCCTCGACGAGCGGCAGGGTGGCGCGGTCGATGAACAACAGTCGGTCTTCGGCATGATTGATAATGTAGACGAGCTGTTCGGGAAACAGCCGCGGGTTGACGGTGTGCAGCACGTAGCCCATGCCCGGCGCCGCGTAGAACATCTCGAAATGACGATGGGTGTTCCAGGCCAGCGTGCCGACGCGGTCGCCGGGATTCATGCCGAGCCTCTTGAGCGCCAGCGCCATGCGCTTGATGCGGGGATGGGCGTCCGCATAGCTGTAGCGATGGATGTCGCCTTCGATCTCGCGCGCGACGATCTCGGCTTCGCCGTGATAGTCGGCTGCGTATTGGATCAGGCCGCTGATCAGAAGCGGCATGTCCATCATCAATCCCTGCATGGTCTCCTCCAGA
Source organism: Bradyrhizobium sp. R2.2-H (assembly GCF_004346455.1). Taxonomy (NCBI): domain Bacteria; kingdom Pseudomonadati; phylum Pseudomonadota; class Alphaproteobacteria; order Hyphomicrobiales; family Nitrobacteraceae; genus Bradyrhizobium; species Bradyrhizobium sp. R2.2-H. The sequence continues at coordinate 284,074 of NZ_SMBR01000010.1, read as the reverse complement.
TCGCCGCGTCGTTGCACGGCGCAGGCTTGTGATTTGCGCGCGAGGTTAGCGGAACGCCACGCGGCGTTCACGCGAAAAACAGCGAGCATGATTGCATGCGGCACTTTTTCAGAGCTAACGTGAGGTGAGCTGCCGGCGAAGCAGCGTTCGCGGTGGAGGAGATGAATGTCAGCGGAAAGACACAAGACCGGCACAACCGGCGCATCTACGGTCGATGTTTCCGCGCTCCGTGCTCGCTATCGCGACGAGCGCGACCGTCGTCTGCGCGCCGAGGGCAAGGCGCAGTATGTCGAGGTCACAGGCGAATTCGGTCGCTATCTCGACGACCCCTGGGCCGATCCCGGATTTGCGCGCGCCGCCGTCAGCGAGGCGACTGAAGTGCTCATCGTCGGTGGCGGCTTCGGCGGTCTGTTGTGTGGTGCGCGGTTGCGCGATGCCGGCATCGAGGATTTTCGTATCGTGGAAAAGGCCGCCGACTTCGGCGGCACCTGGTACTGGAATCGTTATCCCGGCGCCGCCTGCGATACCGAGAGCTACATCTATCTGCCGCTTCTGGAAGAGACCGGCTACATGCCGGTGCGCAAATACGCACGCGCTCCCGAGATCTACGAGCATTCGCGCCGCATCGGCCGTCATTTCGGGCTCTATGAGCGCGCGCTGTTTCAGACCGTCATCTCGCGGGTGGCTTGGCAAGAGCAGGAGGCGCGCTGGCTGGTCGAGACCGATCGGGGCGATCGCATCCGCGCGCGCTTCGTCATTCTGGCAGGCGGTCCGCTGAGCCGCCCGAAGCTGCCGGGCATTCCCGGCATCGAGACGTTCAAGGGCCACAGCTTTCATACCAGCCGATGGGATTACGGCTACACCGGCGGCGATGCGGACGGCGGCCTGACCGGTCTCGCCGACAAGCGCGTCGGCATCATCGGCACCGGCGCCACCGCCGTGCAATGTGTGCCGCATCTCGGCCGTTCGGCGAAGGAGCTCTATGTCTTCCAGCGCACGCCGTCTGCGATCGGCGTTCGCGACGACCGTCCGACGGATCGGGCCTGGGCGCAGAGCCTCAAGCCGGGCTGGCAGCGCGAACGCATGGACAATTTTACGGCTGTGATTTCAGGCGAGCCGTTCGATCAGGATCTGGTGCAGGATGGCTGGACCGGATTGCTCGGCGAGATCCTGCTGGCGCCGCGTCGTCAGCCCCAGCCGGTGACCTCGATGGACGAGGCCCTGAGGGTGATCGAGCAGGCCGATTACCGCAAGATGGAGGAGATCCGCGCCCGCGTCGACGCGGTGGTCGAGGACGAGGCGACCGCGGCTGCGCTCAAGCCCTGGTACAAGGCATTCTGCAAGCGGCCGTGCTTCCACGACGAATATCTCGATACCTTCAATCGCCCCAACGTGCATCTCGTCGACACCCAAGGGCAGGGCGTCGAGCGCATCACGGAGAATGCCGTCGTCGTCGACGGCAAGGCCTACGAGCTCGACTGCCTGATCTATGCCAGCGGCTTTGAGGTCGGCACCGACTACGCGCGCCGTATGGGCTTCGAGGTGTATGGCCGCGACGGCATGAGCCTGTCCGAGCGGTGGCGCGACGGCGTCAAGACGCTGCACGGCTTCTATAGCCGCGGCTTCCCGAACTGCTTCCTGATCGTCACGGTGCAGGCCGGTCAGAGCGCCAATTTTCCGCACATTATCGACGAACAATCGCAGCACATCGCCTATGTCATCAAGGAGGCCCGAGACCGTAAGGCGCGCACCCTGGAGCCGACGCTTGCCGCCGAGAACGCCTGGGTCGACGAGGTCGTCAGGGCCGCACTCGGCCGCCAGACCTATCTCGCCGAATGCACGCCGGGCTACTACAACAACGAAGGCGTGTTCGATCCGATCGCGGCAAGAAACAGCCAATATTGGCGCGGGCCGATGGCATTCCTGCGGCTGCTCGACAAATGGCGCAAGGAGGGCGATCTGGAAGGCCTCGAATTGTCCTATGATCCGGCCATGGAGTCGGCGCGTTCAACCGGTTAAGATGGCGCGGCCGAGCGGTACAGGACGGAGATTGGTATGACCAGGGGCAGGGTTGTTGCGGGAGCGGTTTTGGGCGCAATGACGCTGCTCGGTTGCCTGGCCTCCCCGGCTGAGGCTGCGCAATGCGGCAGCTCGCCGGCGGGTTTCGAGGCCTGGAAACGCGAATTCAGCGCGGAGGCGCAGGGCAAGGGCGTCGGCCCCACTGCACTCTCGGCCCTGATGCAGACGAACTATGCCAGCGCCACCATCGCGGCCGACCGCGGCCAGCGCAGCTTCTCGCTGACGCTCGACCAGTTCCTCGCCAAGCGCGGCGCCACCACCATCGTTGCCAAGGGACGGCAGCTCAAGCAGTCGCATGCCGCCTTGTTCGCCTCGATCGAGCAGCGCTATGGCGTCCCGCCGGGACCCCTGATCGCGATCTGGGGCATGGAGACCGGCTTCGGCAGTCAGCGCGGCAATCAGAACATGCTGTCGTCGATCGCGACGCTTGCCTATGACTGCCGGCGGCCCGAATTCTTCACCGACCAGCTCTATGCCGCCTTGAAGCTGATCGACCGCGGTACGCTGTCGGGATCGACCCGCGGCTCCATGCATGGCGAAGTCGGTCAGACCCAGTTCATGCCCAAGAGCATTCTGGCCTACGGCACCGGCAACCTCGAAGTTGCCGCCAATGCGCTTAGTTCGACCGCGAATTTCCTCAAAGCCCATGGCTGGCGCGCGGGAGCCGGGTACCAGCCCGGCGAGCCGAATTTTGCCGCGATCGAGGCTTGGAATGCTGCAGGCGTCTATCAGAAGGCAATCGCGCTGATGGGCCGGCAGATCGACGAGGGCGGAGGCGCCGCCGCTTCGCGCTGAAGCATGATCCGGAGGAGTGTGCAGCGGTTTTTCGAAAAGATCATGCTTAAACAAGAGCCTAGAACGCGATGACAATCTCGTCTCGTCTTGGGCTGCTCAGCAAGGAGTGATGCGCCGGCGCGAGAAAGTTGTTGCCAACTGGAACTGACGGCACGACGTTTGCTTTGATCGAGTTCAGGGCTGGGCATGAGGAGACTCAACATGGCTACCCAGATCGTGATGGACCAAACTGGCGATACGCGCCACGAGTTTGATCCTGGCAATGCCGAGGCGCTGGCGCGAGCCGAACGGCGCTTTCGGGAGCTGACCGGAGCCGGCTTCACCGCCGCTCTTCGAACCGGGCCCGGCGAAGTTACCCGGATCCGATCGTTCGACCCGACCGCGCAGGAAACGTTGTTCTATCCCCGCCTGGTCGGCGGTTGATCTGAGCTGCCCATGATCGCGGCAGTTTGGCTCCGCGCGCCGGCGCGTGCGCGTCTGCATGCGCTGCGTGAACTCTACCGCCGCTTCTTCGGCGAGAACACGCCGGACGCGCGTGGCCGCCGGCTGCTGGCCGAATGGCTGTCGCCGGCGCAGCGCGTTCAGTTCGAACAGCACCGGTATTTCGACGTCGTCGGCTGCGATACCGGCAGAACCTATCGCATCCACTACGGCACGGCCGCCAATGTGCACGAGATCGACGGCGAAGGGCGCGCCACGATGGGTTGGTGCTTCGTTCCGTCAGGCTTCCTGGTGCCAGGCGACGTGATGCTGGCGCAGAAGATCGCGCTCGAGACGGACGAGAGGGGAGCGCTTGCGCTCGCCAACCGGTTTCCGCCGGCGACGCATTCCGAGCATTTCTACCGGCGGCCCTTCTAGTGCCGGGAAAGCCGCGACGTCAGTAATGCGTGGAGCGGTAGGCGTCCAGCGCATGCGCCGCGAAGACGCCGATGCTGCAAAGGGCGAGCAGGGCTGAGATCAGCTCGATCATAGCTCGTCCTCCCGTAACGGCTGGGCGACGAGGTTCTGGCAGCAGGAGTATTCGTAGATCAGGTCGAGGATGAATTGCATGGTGGCCGTCCCTGTATTTATTTTGACAACCACTTAACCGACGATCTGTTTCAGGCGTGTTTCGTCGCATCGGGAAAGGGGTTTCGCGCGGAACCCGGCGCTGGTTTACGCGGTGCGAGCCCGCTATATCCCGTCATTGCCCAAGCCCTTTAGGCCGCCTCTTCGCGGCGGCGCATCATACTGCGAGGCAAAATCATGGCGCAGGTCGAGTGGTTCGACGATCTCACCGTCGGAATGCGGTTCAACTCCCCCGAAGTTGTGGTCACCGAGGCCGACATCAAGCGCTTCGCCGCCGAGTTCGATCCGCAGCCGATGCATCTCGATCACGAGGCCGCCAAGACGACCCTGTTCAAGGGGCTCGCCGCCTCAGGATGGCACACCGCCGCGATCGCCATGAACCTCGCGATCCAGACCCGCCCGTTCGGCCCGCATCCGCTGATTGGCGCCGGTGTCGACGGCCTGCGCTGGACGATGCCGGTGCGCCCCGACGACCGGCTGCATCTGGTCGGCGAAGTCATGAGCCTGACGCCGTCCAAGTCGAAGCCGCAGGGCATAGCGCTGGTGAAATGGACCATGTTCAACCAGAACGGCGAGGAGGTTTACACCTTTACTCCGATCGCGATCGTGCCGCGGCAGGGGTAGGGCACAGCCGCGTTCTGTGCGGCCACTGAAATCCTTGCGAGCCGCCGACAGAGATGATCATCTCAGCACGGGGCAGCGCGCTGGAGGCCGACATGAATCGATTCAGTCGCGGCGCTGCATTGCTTGCAGGCATCTTGAGCGCCGGCCCTTCCCTTGCGCAACAATCCAAAGTCGGCGACTGGACCATCGAGAGGCGCGCGCAGGACACGCATTGCAATGCGAGCCGCGGCTACAAGGACAAGGATGACGAGAACCGCGACTACGTCATCGTGATCACCTATTCCGATCAGGCGATCGTGATCGTGATGATCTACGATGGTTGGGAATGGGATAGGGCCGGCGAGGTCCTCCGGGCCGACCTCGGCACCGATGACGCCGACATCATGAAGAAGGCCAAGTGGGAGGTCATGGACAAGACCACCGTGCGCGGCATCTTCGTCTACGACCAATCGATCATGGATCGGCTCGCGAAGGCCAAGCGCCTTACGCTCGATTTCGAAGACGACGAGGACGACAGCATCGAGATGCAGATCCCGCGTGCCGGCGAGGCGCTGGCGGCGCTGAAATTCTGCGAAGAGAACCGGAAATGATCGATCCGGTCTTGTTGGTCCCGCCGGGGGCGTGCCGCGGCGGGACGCGGTTCACTCGGCGGGCCCCTGGACCGGCGCCGCGCTGATGTCGCTGCCGTGGTGGATCAGCGGCTTCATGCCGGTGACGGTTCTGAGCAGCACATAGAACACCGGCGTCAGGAACAAGCCGAACACCGTGACGCCGATCATGCCGGAGAACACGGCAACGCCCATGGCTCGCCGCATTTCCGAACCGGCGCCGGTCGAGAGCACCAAAGGCAGGACGCCCATGATGAACGCCATCGACGTCATCAGGATCGGACGCAGCCGCAGCCGGCTCGCCTCGATCGCGGCCCGGATCGGCGTGCGGCCGGCGAATTCGAGCTCCCGCGCGAATTCGACGATCAGGATCGCGTTCTTGGCGGAGAGACCGACCAGCACGATCAAGCCGATCTGGGTGAAGACGTTGTTGTCGCCCTTGGAGATCCAGACGCCGAACATCGCCGCCAGGAGGCCCATCGGCACGATCATGATGATCGAGAGCGGCAGGGTCAGGCTCTCGTAGAGAGCGGCCAGCACCAGGAACACCAACAGGATCGCCAGCGGGAACACCCAGATGCCGGAATTGCCGGCGATGAACTCCTGATAGGTCAGGTCGGTCCATTCGAAGGCAAAGCCTGGCGGCAGCACCTCTGCGGCGATCCGCGTCGCCGCCTCCTGCGCCTGGCCTGATGAAAAGCCGGGCGCGGCCGCCGCGTTGATGTCCGAGGACAGGAATCCGTTGTAGCGGATCGCGCGCTCCGGACCTGCGCTCTGGCGGATCGTGAGCAGCGCGGACAACGGCACCATGTCGCCCGAGGACGAGCGCACCTTCAACTGCCTGATGTCGTCGGCGCGCGCGCGGAACGGCGCGTCGGCTTGGACCCGGACGGAATAGGTGCGGCCGAACTTGTTGAAGTCGTTGACGTAATAGGAGCCCAGGTAAATCTGGAGCGTGTTGAACACCTCCGTCACGGGTACGCCAAGCTGAAGCGCCTTGGTGCGGTCGATGTCGGCGAACAGCTGGGGCACGTTGACCTGGAAGCTCGAGAACACGCCGGCGATCTCAGGCGCCTTCTGCATCGCAGCCATGAATGCGTTGGTCGCTTCGTTCAAGGCGTCATAGCCGAGACCGGCGCGGTCCTCGATCTGCAGCTTGAAGCCGCCGATGGTGCCGAGGCCGTTGACCGGCGGCGGCGGGAACATGGCGATGAAGGCTTCCTGGATGCCCGCGTACTTCTTGTTCAGCTCGGCCGCGATGGCGGGACCGCTGAGCGAGGGATCCTTGCGTTCGTCGAACGGCTTCAGCGTCGAGAACACGATGCCGGCGTTGGACGAGTTGGTGAAGCCGGAGATCGACAGCCCCGGGAATGCCACCGAGCTCTCGACGCCGGGCTGGGTCAGCGCGATGTCGCTCATCTTGCGGATGACTTCTTCGGTCCGGTCGAGCGCCGCGCCATCGGGCAGGCGGGCGAAGCCGACGAGGTACTGCTTGTCCTGTCCGGGCACGAATCCACCAGGCACCTGCTGGAACAAGAGGGCGGTGATGCCGACGAGGACCACGTAGAGACCCATCACGGCGGCCTTGCCCGAGATCACCTTGCCAACGCTGCCGCTGTAGCTCTCGGAAGAGCGCGTGAAGGCCTTGTTGAAGCCGCGGAAGAACCAGCCGAGGCTCTTTTCCATGACCAGCGTCAACTTGTCCTTCGGCTCGTTATGGCCCTTGAGCAGCAGCGCCGACAGCGCCGGTGACAGCGTCAGCGAGTTGACGGCCGAGATCACGGTCGAGATCGCGATCGTCAGCGCGAACTGTTTGTAGAACTGCCCGGTGAGGCCGGAGATGAAGGCCAGCGGCACGAACACCGCGATCAGCACCATGGCGATCGCGATGATCGGACCCGACACCTCGCGCATCGCCTGGTACGTTGCATCCCGCGGCGACAGCCCGCCCTCGATGTTGCGCTCGACATTCTCGACCACGACGATGGCGTCGTCGACGACGATGCCGATCGCGAGCACCAGGCCGAACAGGCTCAGCGCGTTGATGGAGAAGCCGAACACGTGCATCACCGCGAACGTGCCGACGATCGACACCGGCACGGCCAGGAGCGGGATGATCGAGGCGCGCCAGGTCTGGAGGAACAGGATCACCACCAGAACGACGAGGGCGATGGCCTCCAGCAGCGTGTGGATGACGGCTTCGATCGAGGAGCGCACGAACTGGGTGGGGTCGTAGACGATCTGGTAGGACACGCCCTCGGGCATGTTCTTCTTGATCTCGGCCATGGTGGCGCGAACGTTGTCGGAAATCTGCAGCGCGTTGGAGCCGGGCGCCTGGAAGATCGGGATCGCCACCGCCTGCTTGTTGTCGAGCAGCGAGCGCAGGCCGTATTCGGAGGCGCCAAGCTCGACGCGCGCGACGTCACGCAAGCGTACGACCTCGCCGCGCGCGCCGGTTTTGACCACGATGTCGCCGAACTGCTCCTCGTTCGCGAGCCGGCCTTCCGCATTGATCGACAATTGCAGGTCGATCCCCTTGACGTTCGGGGAGGAGCCGACCACGCCGGCGGCGGCCTCGACGTTCTGCGCCTGGATCGCGCGCACGATGTCGCTCGCGGTCAGGCCGTGCTCGGCGGCCTTCTGAGGATCGACCCAGACCCGCATCGAATAGTCGCCGGCACCATAAAGCTGGACGTCGCCGACGCCATCGATCCGCGCGAGGCGGTCCTTGACGTTGAGCACGGCGTAGTTGCGCAAGTAAGTCATGTCGTACCGGCCGTTCGGCGACAGCAGGTGCACGACCATGGTGAGGTCGGGAGACGACTTCTTGGTGATGATGCCGAGCTGGCGCACCACGGCCGGCAGGCGCGGCTCGGCCTGCTGCACGCGGTTCTGCACCAGCTGCGTCGCCTTGTCGGGGTCGGTGCCGAGCCGGAACGTCACCGTCAGCGTCATCGCGCCGTCGGTGGTCGCCTGGCTCGACATGTAGAGCATGTTCTCGACGCCGTTGATCTGCTCCTCGATCGGGGTTGCCACCGTCTCCGCGATCACCTTGGGATTGGCGCCGGGATAGGTCGCGCGCACCACGACCGAGGGCGGCACCACGTCCGGGTATTCCGAGATCGGCATCGCGAACAGCGAGATCAGGCCGGCGAGGAAGATCAGCACCGACAGCACGCCGGCGAAGATCGGACGGTCGATGAAAAACTTCGAGAGATTCATTGGCTTTTGCCCCTGGGCAATATCTTCCCTGTCTCCGACCGCTTCACCGTCATTCCGGGGCGCGCGCATCGCGCGCGAACCCGGAATCCAGAGGTGAGATGATCGGAGCTTCGTAGTCTCGAGATTCTCAGGTGCGCAATTGCGCACCGGAGTTCACGTCTGTGTCGCGCCCCGGAATGACTTAGCGTTGCACCACGTCCTGGCTGCCGTGGTTGGAGGCCGCTTGCCGCCCGCGCGCACCCATCGCCGCGACCTCCGTCTTGAGCAGGGCACCGGGACGCACACGCTGTAGCCCGTTCACGACGATGCGGTCGCCGGACTTCAGACCCGAGGTGACGATGCGAAGCCCGTCGACGGTGCCGCCGAGCGTGACGGGCCGGTAGACGGCGCGGTTGTCGTCGCCGACCGCCATCACGAACTTCTTGTCCTGGTCGGTGCCGATCGCGCGCTCGTCGATCATCACCAGTGCCTGCTGCTTCGGCTGGCCCATGCGCACGCGGGCGAACTGGCCGGGGATGAGGCGCCCGTCCTCGTTGTGGAAGACAGCGCGGACACGGATGGTGCCGCTCTGTCCGTTGACCTGGTTGTCGATGAGCTGGATGTGGCCCTTCGCGGACAGGTCGCCCGACGTGGTCATCTCGACCGGGATCTGGTCGAGCTCGCCGCGCCTGCCGGAGGCATCCGCGATCGAGTTCAGCGCGCGCAGCACGACCTCTTCATCCGCATCGAACGAGGCGTAGATCGGATTGATCGAGACCAGCGAAGTCAAGACCGGGGACGCGGTGCCGGCGGCGACGAGATTGCCGACCGTGACCTCGATCTTGCCGACGCGGCCGTCCACGGGGGCGCGCACCTCGGTGTAGTCGAGATTGAGCTTTGCGGTCTGGAGCGTCGCCTCGGCCGCCTTCACATTGGCGATGGCTTCGCGGTTGGCGTTGTCGCGCTGGTCATAGTCGCGGCGCGTCACCACGGCGTTGCCGACGAGCTGCGCACCGCGCTCGAGCTCGCTCTGGGTGAAGACGACGCGCGCTTTCGCAGCTTCGAGCTGGGCTGCAGCCTTGTCGACCTCGGCCGCATAAGGGGCGGGATCAATCTTGAACAGCACGTCGCCCGCCTTCACCAGCGCCCCTTCGGTGAAATTCGCCGACAGAATCGCACCCGCAACGCGCGGACGGAGCTCGACGCGGTGGATGGCCTCCAGCCGGCCGGAGAAATCGTCCCACAGCACGGTCTGCCGTGGCTCGATCATCGCGACGGTGACGGAAACGGCCTGTTCGGCCGCGGCGGCCGGTGCCGTCGCTTGCGCCGCGTGAAAATAGCGGCCGGTCGCAATCGAGCCGACCGCGGCGAGGGCGCCCACGATGGCAACGCCGCCAAGAAGGCGGCGGAAACGGCCGGTGCGAGAGGTGTTTTGGGAGGGGGGCATTTGCGCGCTCCAGATATGTAGTGTTCACTACAGATGTGGAGCTGGATACCGCAGTGCAAGATACTTATGTACCATTCACTAAGAAAATTGTAGCGGCATACCGCAAGAATTGGAAGGCCCTGGGAAAGTAGAATTAGAACAAATAGTTAGGAATCGACGTTAAGCCTTCTGCAGAACGCGAATTCCGAGGAGACAGGCACATGGGCATGGGACGCCCCCGCGAATTCGACGCCGAACTGGCGTTGGACCAGGCGATGGAAGTGTTTTGGCGCCATGGTTATGAGGGCGCGACAATTGCCCAGCTCACCGAGGCCATGGGCATCAACCCGCCCAGTCTCTACGCCTGCTTCGGCAACAAGGAGGGCCTGCTGAAGGCTGCGCTCGACCGCTACACCAAGCTGCGCAACATCTGGATGGACGAGGTGGTGGCAGCACCCACCGCCCGCGCCGTTGCCGAGCGGATGTTGATGGGCATCGCCGACAAGCAGACTGATCCTGCCAATCCGCCCGGCTGCCTCCTGGTGCAAGGCGGCATCGCCTGCGGCAGCGGTTCCGAGAACGTCCCTTTCGAATTGGCCGCGCGCCGCGCCCAGAACGAGGACCAGCTCCGCGACCGTTTCATTCGCGCCAAGGCCGAAGGTGATCTCAAGCCAACATCCGACCCCGCCGCGCTCGCGCGTTATGTCTCGGCCGTCTCCGTCGGCATGGGCGTGATGGCGTCCTCGGGCGCGGACCGCGAAGCGCTGCGGCAGGTCGCGAGTGTCGCGGTGCAGGCGGTGGAGGCGCAATCGGCCGACAAGACGTAGCTATCTCGCAGATCTGCCCATCGGTCGGGGTGGCAAGTTTACCTGCGCCCCTGTCCTTCGCGACGCACGCCTACGGAGGGCCCTGAGGATGAGGTGGCGCTATGTAGCCAGATGTCAGACCCTCATGGTGAGGAGCCCGCCGTAAGCGGGCGTCTCGAACCATGCAGGCCGCGCTCGTCCGGCGGCCTCTCAGGACGCTTCCTTGAGGACCGGCGCGGCAGCCTCTTCGGCCTTGAGCTCTTCGAGACTGCGATGTCGGGGCTCGATACCGAGTACCCAGACCGTGACGATCTGCACCACGAGCAAGCCGATCATCAGGGCCATCACGCCTGCCATGCCGCGCGACTCGAACAGCGACACGACCAGGAACGGCGTGACGATCGTGGCGCCGCACCCCAGCGTATTGACGATGCCCGACGCACGCAGCCGGACCTCGGTCGGAAACAGCTCCGGAATGTAGATGCCGAACAGGAGTGCGACCAGGATGTAAATCGGCACCGTCAGCGCGAAGCCCACGGCCGGCAGCAGGATCGGATCCGAGATCATGGGATAGAGCATGCCCAGCGCCACCGAGATCAGCGATGCGCCGATGATCGTCGGCTTGCGGCCCCAGCGGTCGGCGGTCAATGCACCGATGGCCGCGCCGATCGGCGCGCCAAGCGCCATCAGCAGCGAATAGCCGAACGATGTCGCGACCGACAGGCCCTGCTTGACGAAGAACACGGGCAGCCAGGTCACGAAGCCATAGAGCAGGGTGTTGATCGTGATCAGGCAGATGGCGCCGACGATCATCCGCGACAGCAAGGGCGCAGTGAACAACGTGCCGAGATCGGGAGCGACCGGAGCGGGTGTCGCGGGCGCCGGCGCAGGCAAGGGCTGTCCTTGCGCCGCTTCCTTCTCGATCGCCTGCATCAGCGCTTCCGCCTCGGCGGTGCGTCCCACGGCTTCGAGCCAGCGCGGGGATTCCGGCAGCGACTTGCGCATGTACCAGACGACGAGCGCGCCGATGCCGCCGAGCACGAACATCGAGCGCCAGCCGAACTGCGGAACGAGCACGGATGCGATCAAAAGTGCCGCCGGCAGGCCCGTCACGACGCATACGGCGGTGAGGCCGAGCCATTTGCCGCGGGTGCGGGCGGGCACGAACTCCGTCATCGTCGAATAGCCGACGACGTTTTCGGCTCCGAGGCCGACGCCCATCACGAAGCGGCAGGCGATCAGGAAGGCCATGTTCGGCGCGAATGCCGCGGCAAGGGAAGCGATGCCGAAAAGGAGCAGATTGAACTGATAGGTGAAGCGGCGCCCATGGCGGTCGCCGAGGAAGCCGGTGCCGAACGACCCCAGCATCATGCCGACGAACGTCGCGGAGATGAAGGCCGCGTTCTGAGCGAGCGTCGAAAAGCCTGACTTCAGCGTGACGCTGAGCACCGTCCCGGCAATGTAGATGTCGAAACCGTCGAAGAACATTCCGATGCCGATCAGCAGCATGATGCGGCGGTGGAATGGACCGATCGGCAGCCGATCGAGACGGCTGCCCGCGTTTACCGATGTCGACATTGACGCTCTCCCTTGACTGTCATTCTGGTTGATGCGGCCCGCCTTCTATGGGCGGTCGGCCGGGTGCGGTTCTGCTAGTTCAGCCGCTTCTGATTGGCCGTGTCGCGATACCAGTCGAACGGCTGCTCGTGGGTCGCGACCATCACGCTCTTGGTGTTGAAATGGTCGTTGAAGCTTTCGGCGCCGCATTCGCGGCCGATGCCGGAATCGTCGACGCCGCCCCAGGGCGAGGCCGGGTCGAGCCGGTGATGATCGTTGATCCAGACGATGCCGGCCTTGACCGCGGCGGCGACACGGTGAGCGCGGGCGACGTCGCGGGTACGGATCGCTGCGGCAAGGCCGAACGGCGAGTCGTTGGCGAGCCGGAGCGCATCGGCCTCGTCCTTGAACGGCGTCACCGAGGTGAAGGGACCGAACACTTCCTCCTGGAAGATGCGCATGTCGGATTTGACGTCGGCGAACACCGTCGGCTCGACGAAATAGCCGTTGTCGTGGCCCGGTACCTTCGCGGCGACACCGCCGGTGAGGAGACGCGCACCGTCGGCGTGACCATAGCCCGCATAGGCGAGAACGCGGTCGCGCTGCTTGGCCGAGATCACGGGGCCCATCTGGGTGCCGGGATCGAAGGGATCGCCGACGCGGATCGTGCGGGTCTTGGCCTGCAGCTTCTCCACGAACTCGTCGTAGATCGAGGCCTGGACGATGTGGCGCGAGGCGCAGACGCAGGTCTGTCCGGCGCCGATGAATGCGCCGAACGCGGCATAGTTGACGGCGCGGTCCACGTCGAAATCGTCGAACACCATCACCGGCGTCTTGCCGCCGAGTTCCATGGTCTGATGCGCGAACACCTTTGCGGCCGCGCTGCCGGCGATGCGGCCGGCCTCCGTGCCGCCGGTCAGGACCAGCTTGTTGATGTCGCCGTGTTCGGCCAGCATCTTGCCGGTGGTGGGGCCGAGGCCGAGCACGATATTGAAGACGCCGGGCGGCAGGCCTGCTTCCGTGAAGATCTGCGCGAGCTTCAGGGTCGTGAGCGGCGTGTATTCGGACGGCTTCACCACGGTGACGCACCCGGTTGCCAGCACCACGGCGAGCGACTTGCACAGGATCATCAGGGGGTGATTGAACGGGGTGCAATTGGCGACGATGCCGATGGGGGTGCGGAGCGTGTAGTTCAGATAGGCGCCTTCGACGGGGATCACGGAGTCACGGCGCGACAAAGCGAGGCCGGCGAAGTAGCGGAAGAAATCGGGAAGGCGGGAGAGCTGGGCGCGGGTCTCGTTGACCGGGCGGCCGTTGTTGAGAGTCTCAAGCCGATACAGGCTGTCGAGATTGGCCTCGAACGCATCGGCGAGCTTGTTGACCAGCCTGGCCCTGGCGCGGGTGTCCATGCCGCCCCAGGCCTTGCCTTCGAAGGCTGCACGCGCGCTCTTCATCGCGCGGTCGATGTCTTCGGCGGTTGAATTGGGAATGCGGGCAATGACATCGCCGGTCGCGGGATTGCGGACGTCCAGCATCGCGCCGTCTCCGGCTTCGACTTCCCGTCCATCGATGAAATTGCCGTGGGTTTCGACGTCGATCGACGCGGGCTTCGAGGGAACGTTCATGATGACCTCTCTTCGACGATGACGGCGTTGCGCTTGAGCGCCGGCAGAACGCGTTTTTCGGTGTCCCCGATGTGGGCCTTGATGATGCGCGCCGCGGTGCGCGTTTCGCGCTGCTGCATGGCGTCGATCAGTGCGACGTGCTCTGCGACGAGCTTTGCGGGGTCGTGGCCCTTCAGGTTGGAAATGCTGACACGGACCAGCCGGTCGGCCTGGCCGATCAGGTCGCACAGCGCCGTTGCCATGCGGCGATTGCCGGAGGCATGGGCCAGCGCAGTGTGGAAGCCGCGATTGTAGGCGATGAAGTCCTCGTGATTGCCCGAGAAGCGGCGGAATTCGTCGAGCGATTTCAAGACGCTGTCGGATGCGCTTTCGATCGCCTCTGCGACGCAGGCCGGCTCCAGTGCGAGTCGGAAGCGCAGGAGGTCGCGGGCATCGGAAAGCGAGATCGGCGTCACTCGGTAGCCCTGGCGCGGCTGCACCGTCACGAGGTGCTCGCGCTGGAGCCGCAGAAGCGCATCGCGAACCGGCTGCCGGCTCACCGAATAGCGCTCGGCAAGGTCTTGCTCGCGCATTTCATTGCCCGGCGTAAGCCTGCAAGATAAAATATCAGCTCTGAGAAGATCGTAGATATTTTCGCGCAAAAGCATAATTCTTTGGACCTCGTTGGCCATAATCTGACAATCCTGATATTTCACGTCAAGAGCCAAATGCTTGAATTCCCTGACAGTTGATTTATCAATCAAGGGCCTCCGCGGCATGCCAGCCACCGACGAAGCTAGGGAAAGACCGAATATGGACAGGCTTCTTGCCAACGGGACCGTCAACGCCGCGCAGGCGGGCGAGGGACCTCCGCTGTTTCTTTTCCATTCGCTGCTATCGGATCGGGCCAGCTTCGATGCGATCGTGCCGGAGCTTGCGGGATCGTTTCAGACCATCGCGCCGGAGCTGCCCGGGTTCGGCCGTTCACGCACGGTCGAGGGCGGACTTGCTGCTGTCGCGGACCGGATGGCAGAGGCTGTGCGGGATGCCGCGGGCGGCGCGCCGTCGATCGTGCTCGGCAATGGCTATGGCGGCTTCGTCGCCCTGCAGATGGCGATCCGGCATCCGGAGATCGCCAGCCGGCTTGTTCTCGCTGATTGCGGCGCGGCCTTTTCGGAGCCCGGACGCGAGGCATTTCGCAACATGGCAAAGGTGTCTCGGGCAAAGGGGCTGGAGGCCATCACCGATATCGCGATGCGGCGCCTGTTCGCGCCCGAGTTTCAGGAGCGGCACCCCGACCTGATGCAGGATCGTCGCGCCGCATTTCTGCGGACGGATCCCGACGTGTTTCGTGCCGCATGCGAGGCATTGGCAGGCCTCGACCTCCGCACCGAGCTTGCCGCAGTGAATGTGCCGGTGCTCGTCCTGGTCGGCGAGCACGATGAAGCGACGCCTCCGCCGATGTCGCACGAACTGGCTGCTGGGTTGCCGCACGCTGAGCTCAAGATCATTCCAGGATGCGCGCACGTGCCGCAGCTCCAAGCGCCGCGGCAGTTTCTCGGAGCTCTCGAGGGGTTCTTGCTCTGACCTTCGCCCGGCCAGCGCCGGCCGCGTATCGGAAGCAGCGATGCCTTCCGAGCGGTTAATGGCGTCGGTGCAACGACGAACTCGCAATTGGCGATGTTGTAATTCTGCGCCTGTTTTGCCCGACGAGTCAAACCTTCGTGCCGACAGGGCAAGAGTCGCGGCGGACGAAATTCTTCAGTGATTTCTACTTTGCATGGGGTTGTTTTCGCGTTTTTTGTCGGCGCGCTCCGCGGCCACGACATCAGCCGTCAGATTCCGTATCGCGACGGGACCTCCTAAGAGTTTCTACACACAGTTGTGGCAGCTTCCCGCGCGTCAATATCCGCAACCTGCGTCGACGCCTCTCATTGCGCGCACGAAAAGACGGGATCCGCGGGCATCGAGGGGCGTTAGTCATGACTGCACTTGCTTCCGACGCTGGTCGCGCGAAGGGTGGGATCGTGCCGATCCTGCTGTGCGTCGTGCCGTTCAGCCAGATTCCGCTCGATGCCTATACGCCCGGCCTGCCGCAGATGGTGGTGGATCTCGCCGCCGACGCGGCGTCGATGCAGAACACCGTCACCGCCTACATGCTCGGCATGAGTCTCGCGCTGGTGCCGGTCGGCATCGCCTCCGATACGCTCGGCCGCCGCAACGTCCTGCTCGCAGGGCTCTCGGTGCTGATCGCGATGAGCATCGCCTGCGCGCTGGCGACCAGCGCCTCGCTGCTGCTTGGCTTGCGCTTCCTGCAAGGCATCGGTGGCTGCACCTGTCTCGTCGTCGCCTATGCGGTCGCCGCCGATTGCTTCCGCGGCCGTGAGCTCACTGCGATCGCGGGTCTGCTTGGAGCCGCGTGGGGATTGGCGCCCGTGCTTGCGCCGGCAGCCGGCGGCTTCATCGTCGAGCTGACGTCCTGGCGCGGTGTCTTCGTGGTCATTGCGATCGCCGCGGCGATCGTTGCCACGATCGTCGTATTTCTTCTGCCTGAAACGTTGCCAGCGGAACGGCGTGCGCCGTTCGATCCGCGCCGCACTGCCGGTATCTTGCGCGAGGCGCTCGTTCGTCGAGGCTTCCTGGCTTTCGTGCTGGTCTTTGCCGCTGCCGCCAGCGCGCAACTGGCGTTCGGCGTCGTCGCGCCGTTCTTCTACCAGACTGGTCTTGGCTATTCGGCGGCCATCTACGGCCTCGTCGCGCTCGGCCTTGGCGGGGTCAATCTCGCCGGCGAACTGGGCTGCGCGCATTTCGCGCGCTTCGTGCCGGCCCGCGTGATGGGCTTCGGCGCCTTCGCGCTATTCCTCGCCGGCGCCGCCGTCCTGACCGTAACAGGCATGACGCTGGGCCTCGATTTTGCGTCGATCACGATCGGCGGCGCGCTGGTGCTCGGCGGCTGCGGCGTGCTGTGTCCGATGATGTACGGCATGGCGCTCGGCCTGTTCGAAAGCGACCACGGCCTGATCGGCGGCCTGATCAGCGCGCTCTGCTATCTCGCGGTGAGCGGCGCCATGGCGATCGCGGCCGTGCTGCCTGAAGCAACGCAGGCGCCGCTCGGATGGCTGTATCTCGGCCTCTGCGCCGTCGCCGGAACGTTGCTCGCGATCTCGCTGCCATCGGCGCGCCACACGACACAGGCTTGAGGGAGGAACCAATCATGACCACCGTTGCCATTCGAGGCACGTTCTTCGACTTCGTCGACGATCCCTGGAAGCACGTCGGCGACGAGCAGGCCGCGGCGCGCTTTCACCAGGATGGCCTCATGGTCGTCACCGACGGCGTGATCAAGGCGTTCGGCCCTTATGACAAGATTTCCGCCGCGCATCCGGGCGTCGAGATCGCCCATATCAAGGACCGCATCATCGTCCCGGGCTTCATCGACGGCCACATCCATCTGCCGCAGACCCGCGTGCTGGGGGCTTATGGCGAGCAGTTGCTGCCGTGGCTACAGAAGTGGGTCTATCCGGAAGAGCTCAAATACCGGGATCGCAACTACGCGCGCGAGGGCGTGAAGCGTTTCCTCGATGCGCTGCTCGCTTCCGGCACCACCACCTGCCAGGCCTTCACGAGCTCCTCGCCCGTTTCAACCGAGGAATTGTTCGAGGAAGCCGCCCGCCGCAACATGCGCGTCATCGCGGGCCTCACCGGGATCGATCGCAACGCGCCAGCCGATTTCATCGATACTCCCGACAATTTCTATCGCGACAGCAAACGGCTGATTGCGCAGTACCACAACAAGGGCCGCAACCTCTACGCCATCACGCCGCGCTTTGCCTTCGGTGCCTCGCCGGAATTGCTGAGAGCGTGCCAGCGCCTCAAGCACGAGCACCCGGATTGCTGGGTCAACACCCACATTTCCGAGAACCCGGCCGAATGCAGCGGCGTGCTGGTCGAGCATCCGGACTGTCAGGACTATCTCGGCGTCTACGAGAAGTTCGACCTGGTCGGTCCAAAGTTCTCTGGCGGCCATGGCGTCTATCTCTCGAACAATGAATTCCGCCGCATGTCGAAGAAGGGCGCCGCGGTGGTGTTCTGCCCGTGCTCGAACCTGTTTCTCGGCAGCGGCCTGTTCCGGCTCGGCCGCGCCACCGATCCGGAGCATCGCGTCAAGATGTCGTTCGGCACCGACGTCGGCGGCGGCAACCGCTTCTCGATGATCTCCGTGCTCGACGACGCCTACAAGGTCGGCATGTGCAACAACACGCTGCTCGACGGCAGCATCGATCCGACGCGGAAGGACCTTGCCGAGGCCGAGCGCAACAAGCTCTCGCCCTATCGGGGCTTCTGGTCGATCACGCTCGGCGGCGCCGAAGGTCTCTACCTCGACGACAAGCTCGGCAATTTCGAGCCCGGCAAGGAAGCCGATTTCGTCGCGCTCGATCCGAACGGCGGACAGGCCGCGCAAGCGTGGCATCAGTCGCTGATTGCCGATGGCGGGAGCCCGCGCACGATGGACGAGGCCGCGAGCATGCTGTTTGCCGTCATGATGGTCGGCGACGATCGCTGCGTCGACGAGACCTGGGTGATGGGCAAGCGTCTCTACAAGAAGAGCTGAAGCGGACGGCTGCCAATGAGCGCAACTCCTGACGCGGCCGGTCAACCGGTCGCCCTCGTCATCCAACGCCGCATTGCCGACGATGGCTTTGCTGCGTTCGCACGCTGGAACGGCGAGGTCGGCGAGGTGCTCAAGGCTTGGCCCGGCTTTCTCGGCCAAGAGGTCGTGCCGCCGCGACCGCCAGCGCATGTGGACTGGGTGACGATACTGCGTTTCTCCAGCCCCTCCGCAGCACGCGCCTGGCTCCAGAGCGATGTGCGGGCACGACTCATCGCGGAAGTGCAGCGCTTCTTCGTCGGTTCGGAGGACGTCCATATCCTGCCCGACACCGGCGTTCAGCGTGACAGCGCGGTCTCGGCCGTCATCTCGTTCAAAGTCCCCGATGGGCTCGAGGATGCGTTCCTGAAATGGCAGCAGCGCATCCAGGCGACGGAGGCCGAGTTCAAGGGTTTCCTGCGCCACAAGATCGAGCGGCCGATTCCGGGCCTGCACGACGAATGGATCATCATCCTGTCGTTCGACTCTGATGCCACTCTCAATGCTTGGCTCGACTCGCCGTTGCGGCAGACGCTGCTGAAGGAGGGCGAGCGCTTCAATGCCGGCATGAACGTGAAGCGGGCGAGCTACGGCTTCAATTTCTGGTTCCCGGCCGGTAAGACGCAGGCTCCGGAACAAAGTCCGGGGCTGATCTGGAAGAGCAATCTCATCGTCCTGCTGGTGCTCTATCCCGTGGTCTACCTCTGGGGCTATTTCATCAGCCGGCCGCTGATCGACAGTCATGGCGTGCCGGTCTGGCTATCGCTGTTCGTCGGCAATCTCGTCAGCACCCAGCTGCTCGGCTGGTGGCTGGTGCCCGCCGCCTTCAGGGCGCTCGACTGGTGGGTGACGCCGAAGGCGACGATCAGTCGCCAGTTCGCGGGCTACGCGCTGCTCGCCGCGCTCTACGTCGCATCGATGGCGCTGTACGCGCTGCTGCTCGCGTGGCATTGGGGGCGGTGAGGCCGGCCGGACGGGCGGCCTCAACCACCTTCTGGGCTAGTGACGACCATGTTCGCCCTGACATTTCTCGGGACCTCCGCCAGCGTTCCCTCGGCCGAGCGCAACCATCCCGCGCTCCTCGTGGAGGCCGCAGGCAAGCGTGTCCTGGTCGATTGCGGTGAGGGCACGCAGCGCCAGTTGTTGTGCAGCGGCGCCGGCTTTCGGCGGCTCGACCGCATGTTGCTGACGCACGCGCATCTCGATCACATGCTCGGCATCCCCGGCCTGTTCTCGACGCTGGGCTTGCGGCAGACTTCCGACGTGATGACAATTCACGGCGGGGAAGGAACGCTCGACATCGTCATCCGAATGCTCGCAGGCCTGTGGGGCGCGGGCAGGGCGCCGATCCCGGTCGAGTTCGCGCCGCTGACCGCAGGACAGGTCGTCGACGCCGGTGAATTCACCATCGACTGTTTTCCGGTTCGCCATCGCGACACCGACAGTTTTGGTTTCGTCTTCCAAAGCCCCGCGCGCCGTCGTCTTCGGCCTGATCGGCTCATGGCGCTTGGTGTCCCCGACGGTCCCTTGCGCGGCGAATTGGCCGCGGGTCGCCCGGTCGTGCTTGCCGACCGAACCGTCGACCCGGATGACGTCCTCGGCCCGCCGAGCGGCGGCAGGAAGCTCGTCGTGATCGGCGACACCGAGACCACCGAAGGGCTGTCGCAATACGTTGCCGACGCCGACATGCTGGTGATCGAGGCGACGTTCCTCGATCGCGACGCGCCGACCGCGCGGAGCTACGGTCATCTCACCGCGGCTGAAGCGGCTTCCTTTGCCGCCATCAACAACGTCGGCCAGCTCGTGTTGACCCATATGTCGGGCCGCTACGAAGACGAGGAGATCCTCGCCGAGGCGGCAAGGATCTTCCCGAACACCCGGATCGCGGCGGACTTCGACCGCATCGTCGTCTGATCAAACGGGCTTTGAGCCGATCATCATGCAGCGCTTGCCAGCCCAGATACGAGCGGGTAGAACGCTGCCACGCCTGAGCCGTGATTTGCGCGCTGCGCTTCCCGGCCCTAGTCGAGCAAATCGGCAAGCCCTTGAATTTGTTCGGCTATTCCGTTGGGGAATGGTGTAACGGTAGCACAACAGACTCTGACTCTGTTTGTCTTGGTTCGAATCCAGGTTCCCCAGCCAGTCTCGGCGCTCTTCGACGGCATGTTTCAAAGGTTCGGGCGTAGACGCCAGGTTCACCGCGCCTTCACGCGCGGCGGTTTGCCTCACCTGGTATTCGCGTGTCCAAGTCGGATCGCGGCGTGCTCCATCGTCCTAGGGCTGGACAACCCAAGGAGATCCGCAAATGCCGTATGTCGATGGTTTCGTTCTCGCCGTGCCGAAGGCCAATATCGAGGCCTACAAGGCGATGGCGACGACCGCCTGCGCCATCTGGATGGAGCACGGCGCGCTCGATTATGTCGAATGCATCGGCGACGACGTTCCCTATGGCGAACTGACCTCGTTTCCGCGCGCGGTGATGGCGAAGGAGGACGAGATCTTGGTGTTCGCCTGGATCGTCTACCGGGACCGGGAGAGCCGCGATGCCATCAACAAGAAGGTGATGGCCGATCCCCGGTTGAAAATGGAGGGCATGCCGTTCGACGGCAAGCGCATGATCTATGGCGGCTTCACGACGCTGCTCCGGGCGAGCGACGTCGTGACGTGAGGTGGAGCGGCTACTTGATCTTGTCGTAAGCGGCCGAGAAATCGCCCAGCGGCATCGGGATCGCGATCGTCTCCTTGGCCATGTTCTGGAAGGAGACCTTCAGCTGCTTGCCTGACCGCAAGGCGGCGAGCAGGTCCGGCGTGACAGGGGTCGAGGCGTAGCAGCCGCGGTTCTCGCAGGTCTGGATCTGGAGATCGACCGTCTTGCCCTCGTCGACCTGGAGCTTGGCGCCGATGGGAAGGTTGAGGCCAAGCGGCAATTGCAGCAGCGCCACCGGCGTGCGGGTGTCGGGCGCGATGCGGATGTTGACGAGGAGCACGGTCTGGCCGGTCTTGGTCAGCACCGCGTTCTGCTCCATCGCGCATTCGAGCGGCGCATCGCGGCTGGCGCTGGTGCAGCGGACGACCCAGCCGGACTGCCCGGGAGTGCCGTCCGACTGTGATTGCGTCGGGGCAGGCGAAGGCTGTGTGGCCGGGGCAGGGGGCGCGGTGTTCCTCTTGACGCCCTGCTGGGCATGCGCAGCGCCAATTGACAATAAGACAGCTGCGGCAAGGGTGACAAGTCTGGATTGCATGAGCATGGCGAAACTGCGCTGGCGTGAAACAGGCGCCTCGCTGTAGCGTCGCGGAAGCCGCAGCGCAAGCTTACTCGGCTGCTTCCTTGACGCTGCCGTGCTCGGGGGCCTCGTCGCCTTCGCCGTCGCCCGAACGGCCCCAAGTGGCGAACCAGTTGTTGAGCTTGTCGAGATAGAGATAAACCACCGGCGTGGTGAACAGCGTCAGCGCCTGGCTGACGATCAGGCCGCCGACCATGGCGTAGCCGAGCGGCTGACGGATCTCGGCGCCGGTGCCGTGACCGAGCATCAAGGGCACGCCGCCCAGAAGCGCGGCCATCGTCGTCATCATGATCGGACGGAAACGCAACAACGCGGCCTGCCGGATCGATTCCTCCGGCGTCTTGTGCTCGTCGCGTTCGGCGGCAATCGCGAAGTCGACCATCATGATGCCGTTCTTCTTGACGATGCCGATCAAGAGAATGATGCCGATAAGCGCGATCAGGCTGAAGTCGAAACCCGCCGCCATCAGGATTGCGAGCGCGCCGACGCCGGCCGAGGGCAGCGTCGACAGGATCGTGATCGGGTGGATGTAGCTCTCGTAGAGAATGCCGAGGATCAGGTAGACCACGACGAGGGCGGCGAGGATCAAGAGCGGCACGGTGCCGAGCGACTGCTGGAACGCCTGCGCGGTGCCCTGGAAGCTGGAGTTCAGCGTCGGCGGTGCGCCGAGATCGGCCATTGCCCGCTGCACCGCCTCCGTGGCCTGGCCGAGCGCCACGCCTTGCGCCAGGTTGAAGCTGATCGTGATCGATGGGAACTGGCCTTGATGGCTGATCGAGAGCGGACGGACCGGGTCGGTGGTCCAGGTTGCGAAGGTCGACAGCGGCACCTGGTCGCCGGTCAATGGCGATTTCAGATAAAGCTTATTCAAGCTGTCGAGATTGCCCTGCATCTCCGGCAGGATTTCGAGAATGACCTTGTAGGTGTTGAGCTGGGTGAAATACTGCGTGACCTGCCGCTGTCCGAAGGCGTCATAGAGCGTGTCGTCGATCAGCTGCGGCTGGATTCCGTAGCGGGCGGCGGTGTCGCGGTTGATCTTGAGCTGCACCGTTGTGCCCTGGGTCTGCTGGTCGGTCGCGACGTCGCGCAGCTCCGGCAGGGTCTGCATTTTGGCGAGGATCTTGGGTGCCCATTCGTTGAGCTCGTCAAGATTGGCGTCCTGCAGCGTGAATTCGAACTGCGTGCGCGTCGGCCGGCCGCCGAGCCGCACGTCCTGGGCCGCCTGCATGTAAAGCCGGGCGCCCTCAACCTTGTCGAACTGCGGACGCAGCCGCGCGATGATCTGCTGAGCAGAGGCCTCGCGCTCGTTGCGTGGCTTCAAGGTGATGTACAGGGCGCCGTTGTTGCCGGCTCGGCCGCTGCCGCCGATCACGCTGGCAACAGCGGCAACGTCCGGATCGGACAGGACGATCCTGCCGAGCGCCTCCTGCTTCGTCCGCATCTCCTTGAACGAAATATCCTGCGAGGCCTCCGAGGTCGCGGTGATCAGTCCATTATCCTGCTGCGGGAAGAAGCCCTTGGGGATCAGAATGAAGAGGTAGACCGACAGCGCGAGTGTCATGAAGAATACGGCAAGCGTGGTGCGCTTCCAGTTCAGCGCGATGTCGAGCACGTATTCGTAACCGCGCAATAGCGCGTCGAATCCGCGTTCGCTCCACTGGAAAATCCGGCCGTGCTTGACCTCGCCATGCGCGCGCAGGAAGCGCGAGGCCATCATGGGCGTCAGCGTGAGGGAGACGAACATCGACACGAATATCGTCATCGCCAGCACGACCGCGAATTCGCGGAACAGTCGTCCGATGATGCCGCCCATCAACAGGAGCGGGATCAGCACCGCGACCAGCGAGATGCTGATCGAGACGATCGTGAACCCGATTTCCTTCGCGCCCCGGTAGGCTGCGGCCATCGGCGATTCACCCTGCTCGACATAGCGCGAGATGTTTTCGAGCATGACGATGGCATCGTCGACGACAAATCCAACCGCGATTGTCAGGGCCATCAATGAGAGATTGTCGAGCGTATAGCCCGCAACCCACATCATGGCGCAGGCGCCGAGCAGGGCGAGCGGCACGGTCACGGCCGGGATTACCGTCGCCCAAAAGCTGCGCAGGAAGATGAAGATCACCATCACCACGAGGAAGACAGTGAGGAGCAGGGTGAACTGGACGTCATCCACCGCAGCGCGGATCGTTTGCGTACGATCGCTCATCAGCTCGATCTTGATGGCGTTCGGGATTGCCGCAACCAGGCGCGGCAACGTTGCCTTGATGCGGTCGACAGTCTCGATGACGTTGGCGCCGGGCTGCTTGAACACGACGAGGAACACGCCGCGCTTCCCGTTGGCCCAGGCGGCCTGCTTTGCGTCCTCGGGGCCTCTGATCGCCTGCCCGATGTCGCGGATCCTCAGTGGTCCGCCGTTGCGGTAGGCGATGATGACGTCGTTCCAGTCCTTGGCGTCCGTCAACTGGTCGTTGGCGTAAATCGTATAGGCGCGCCGCTCCCCGTCGATGTTGCCCTTGGGGCTGTCGACCGTGGTGATTGCGATCTGGCTGCGCACGTCCTCCAGCGATAGCCCCTTGGCGACGAGCTTGGCCGGATCGATTTGGACGCGGATGGCCGGCTTCTGCTGACCGCCGATGAAGACCTGTGCGACGCCCGAGATCTGGCTGATCTGCTGGGCAAGCTGGGCGTCCACGGAGTCGCTGACCGTGGTGAGCGGGAGCGTGTCCGACGTCGCGGACAGAATCAGGATTGGCGCGTCCGCCGGGTTGACCTTGCGATAGGTCGGCGGCGAGGGCAGGTTCTTCGGCAGTTGACCGCCTGCGGCGTTGATTGCGCCCTGCACGTCGTTGGCAGCAGCGTCGATGTTGCGGTTGAGGTCGAACTGGATGGTGATCGACGCCGTGCCCAGATAGCTCGTCGAGGTCATCTGAGCGATGCCGGGGATCTGGGCGAACTGCCGCTCCAGCGGCTGCGCCACCGACGAGGCCATCGTCTCGGGGCTGCCGCCGGGCAGGTTGGCGGTGATCTGGATGGTCGGAAAGTCCACCTGCGGCAGCGGCGCAACCGGAAGCAGCGGATAGGCGACGAGACCGACGAAGAGGATCCCCGCCATCAGCAGCGAGGTGCCGATGGGATAACGGATGAAAGGTGCCGAAATCCCGCCTTCGGTCATTCCTGTCGTACCTTGCTCTGGGCCGGATCGGAGCTTGCCACTGCCGTCGACACGAGGCTTCCGGGCTGGACCTTGAACTGGCCGCCGACGATCACCTGCTGGCCCGGGCTCAAGCCTTCCTCGATGACCGAACGTCCGTCGATGCCATAGCTGACCTTGACCTTGTGAACCTCGGCCTTGTTGTCCTGATTGACCGTATAGGCGTAGAGGCCGTTGGTGGAATGCTGGACCGCGTCATCAGGAACAACGGTGGCATCCTTCAGCGTCCGCACCAGGAGCCGCGTGGAAACCGACTGTCCCGGCCACAGCGCGTGGTCCTTGTTGTCGAACACCGCCTTGAGACGGATCGTTCCGCTGGTCGTGTCGACCTGGTTGTTGATGACCGCGAGCTTGCCCTCGGCCAGCGTCTTCTTGCCGTCGGTCGTGAAGGCGATCACCTTCAGCGCGCCGGCCTTCTGGCCTTCGCTGATATAGGGGAGCTGGTCTTCCGGAGCGGTGAAGATCACGGTGATCGGTTCGACCTGCGATATCGTGACGATGCCCGTCTGGGTCGAGGCGTTGACGATGTTGCCGATGTCGACCTGGCGGAGCCCTGCGACCCCGGTGATCGGTGCCTTGATCTGCGTGTAGTCGAGCTGGGTCTGGGCGTTGGCGATCGCGGCCTCGTCGGCGGCGATCTGCGCGGTGAGTTGGGCGACCGTGGAGCGTTGGGTATCCACCCGCTGTGTTGTTGCGAATTCGCCGAGCTTCACGGCGCGCTGAAGCTCTAGATTGGCGTTGGCGAGGTTTGCCTCGTCCTGCGCCTTCTTGGCCTTGGCCTGGTCAAGCGCGGCTTGATAAGGCCGGGGATCGATCGAGACCAGAAGGTCGCCCTGCTGGACGATCTGGCCCTCTCTGAACTCGAGCCTGATGATCTGGCCGTCGACCCGGCTGCGAACCTGGACGGTGTTGAAGCCCTGGACCGTGCCGAGACCGGTCAGGTAGACCGGGAAGTCGGTCTTCTGGACCGGCGCGACGCTGACGGGAATAGCGGACGGGCGGGGCGCCGCCTTTTGCGCTGTCTGGGTCTGTCCGGCCGAGCCAAATCTCTGCCATCCATAGTAACCTGCGGAGGCCACGGCCGCGATGATCAAAATCCAGAGGATCGGCCGGGACTTTTTCATGTCGTCTCGTGTCGGCTCTCGTGCCCTACGCTTACGAAATATGGGGCCAATGATACGGTTCCAGCGCGCTTGTATAATACACGCCAAGTTCCAGTGTAAACAGCACTATCAGTTCGGAAACCTAAACAATTGGAAAGCTTTGCACCCCCTGGGCAGTGCTCTGGCGCCGCGCTGTGCAGAGCTGCATTTTTGCCGGCCGCGACCGATCGGCGTGTCACCTCTTGCGCCGCTCCGATGGCGGTGTGCTCAGGCCTGATGGCGCCGCGCTGAGTCCTGGTTCGGATCAATCGCGAGAACGGTTCTAAATCGCGCGGAGGCCGTTTCGGTTGTCAGGGATTTCGGCATCGTTCATATCGGCGCCGCCATGAATGGAGCGCAGGATGGACGAGCTGAACGGCAAGCTGATCGCGTGTCAGATTCTGATCACGGGATTGATCGCGCGTGTCGCCAACGAGCAGCGCCATCCCTTGCGCTTCCTCACCGACTTTCGCGACGAGATCAAAGCCGTCGTGAACGGCGTCAACATCGCCGGCATGGACAGCACTGATCGCGTGCGCGCCGTCGCGCAGAAGACCGTCGACGAATTGTTTTCGCTGATGAAGCCGCCGAGCAGCGACTGAGAGCGAACGTCTTTCTGCGTTGTCCTTAGAACAAGTCCAATCTCGATCTTAGAACGATTTCAAACTGCAGTTTAGAATCGCTTTGATCTGGATTGATTCAAGGGTTCTCGCGAGCGGCTCGCATTGACCCGCTATTTTGTGGCCGATACCAACAGCCATCGTTCGTCGAAGTGAATGAGCGAACAGGAATGTGGGGCGTTTGGTAATGGGGCAGGTGGTCGCACCGAAGTCGTTGCGTTCGGTCGCAGCATTCGATTTGATGGACGAGAGGTTCGCGGGCGTTTCCGGCAAAAAAGCTTCGGCGGTCGCGAGCTTGATCGCGGTGGCGTCGGTGTCGGGCGGCGCGCAGGCGCAGCAGTCGAACCTGCCGCCGGTGACGGTCGATGCGCCGGTCGAGCGGCCGCGTCCGGCGGCCTCGAAGCCTTCGCCCGAGCAGGTCCGTGCCCGCAACGCGCTTCGCCGCGCCGCGCAGCGGCAGCAGGCGCAGCAGGCGGCTCCCGTCACGCCGTCAGGCCCCGCCGACGCCAATCCCTATGCCGATCCGGCGGCGCCCTACAAGGTCGATCACGTGCAGGCCTCGGGCAAGTTTCCCGAGAAGATGCTGAACACGCCGAAGAGCATTACGGTGCTCAGCAAGGAAGTGCTCGAGGACAAGAACGCCACGACGCTGAAGGAGATCGGACGCTCGACGGCGGGCGTGACGCTCGGCTCGGGCGAGGGCGGCAACGCGTTCGGCGACCGCTTCTTCATCCGCGGCTTCGACGCGCGCAACGACGTCTTCATCGACGGCATCCGCGATCCCGCGGTCTCGATCCGCGAGAACTTCTTCACCGAGCAGATCGAGATTCTGCGCGGCCCGGCATCCTCCTATGCCGGCCGGGGCACCGCCGGCGGCGCCATCAACATCGTCACCAAGCAGGCCGGCGACGTCAACTTCAAGCGGATAGATAGCGAGTTCGGAACCGACATGACCAAGCGCGTCACGCTCGACGTGAACCAGGTCATCGATCCGACCTTCTCGGTGCGCACGGGCGGCCTGTTCCAGGACGCCAATGTCGCCGGACGCAACTACGTCACCGACAATCGCTGGGGCAGCTTCATTTCGACCAAGTACACCCCGACCAACGACATCAAGATCACGACGAACTACGTCCATACCGATCTCAGCGGCTATCCCGATTTCGGCGTGCCCTATTACAAGCAGGGCAACGTGCCGGTGACCTCGGCGGGCATTCCGCGCGAGAACTGGTACGGCTTCCTCAACCGCGACTTCCAGACCGCGCGGCAGGATTTCGGCACCGGTACGATCGAGTACAAGGTCAACGAGGCCATCACACTGACCAGCAAGGTGCGCGGCGAGCACTCGCTGCTCAACTACATCGGCACGCTGCCGCAGAATCCGAACACGACCAGCCCCAATCCGCTGCTCTGGACCACGACGGCGAGCGCGCAGAGCCGCTACCAAAACGTCGACGTATGGGCCAACCAGAACGAGGCCACGTTCAAGCTCGATACCGGCGGGGTCAAGCACACGGCGGTGTTCGGCGTCGAATATTCGAACGAGAACATCTCGATCGACCGCTATGCCGGTCTCGCGTCAGAACTGTCCGGCTCCGCTTTCACGAGCAACGGTGCCGTCCAGAACGTCAATCTCTACTCCCCGCAATACACCAATATTCCCTTCGGTACGCCGTCCCTGCTTGGAAATCCGACCCGCTATGGCGTCAACACCAGCAGCGTGTACGTCATGGACACCGCGAACTGGCAGGACACGATCATCGTCAATGGCGGTGTCCGCTATGACGGCTACAGCCAAAGCGCGTCGAATAACAGTCCGAACTATGTGAAGCAGAACTCCGATCTGGTGAACTACAACGTCGGTGTGGTCTACAAGCCGATGTCGATCGGCAGCGTCTATGCCGCCTACGCAACTTCGGCCAATCCGTTCGGGTCGGAGCTGGATGCGACCGGCACCGAATACGGCGGCGTTCCCCCCAACTCGACCATCCTGCTCGGGCCCGAGCGCAACAAGGCGATCGAACTCGGCACCAAATGGGAGCTTGCGGATCGCCACTTGCTGGTGACCGGTGCGCTGTTCCAGACCACCAAGGACAACTCGCGCGAGACCGTCAACAACCTGCTTACATCGGGTGCTGCCTACAGGATCCAGGGCATCGACATCGAAGCGGAAGGCAAGATCACCGACCGCTGGAGCATCTTCGGCGGCCTGGTGCTGATGCAGTCGAAGGTCACGCAGAGCGGCGTTGCTTCGAATATCGGGCTGCAACTCGCCAACATCGCCCACCAGTCCTTCAGCATGCTCACCAAGTACAAGTTCGATGGCGGTTGGGAGCTTGGCGGCCAGGCGGTGTACCGTTCGAAGGTCTATGGCGGCACGTTCGCCGCCAACACCAACGAGCTGCCGAGCTATTGGCGTTTCGATGCGTTCGTCGAGAAGAAGATCGACCAGAACTGGACCATGAAGCTCTACGCGCAGAACCTGACCAACAAGCTCTATTACGACTCGTTCTATCGCAGCAACGTTCCGTTCGTGGCGGTCGCGCCGGGGCGGGCATTCTACGTCGTGACGACAGCGAAGTTCTGATCATGTTGACCTGCCTGCCTGGCGTTCTCAGCAAGGATGATGTGGCGGATTTCCGCCGCATCATGGACGCCAGCGACTGGGAGGACGGTCGCTCCACCGCCGGAGCGCAGTCGGCGATGGTCAAGCGCAACGAGCAGTTGCCTGCGGATAGCGAGGTCGCGCGCAAGCTCGGCAACCGCATCATCTCGGCGCTGACCTCGAACCCGCGCTTTATTGCGGCGGCGATCCCGCTGCAGATCTTCCCGCCGCTGTTCAACCGCTATGCGGCGAGCAGCGGCCATCATTTCGGCCTGCACGTCGACAATGCGATCCGCGGCGACCGCCTGACCGGCCTTCGCATCCGCACCGACCTGTCGGTCACGCTGTTCCTCGCCGAGCCGGAAGATTATGACGGTGGCGAACTTGTGATCGAGGACGCCTATGGTTCGCACGAGGTCAAGTTGCCAGCCGGGGACTGCGTGCTCTATCCCTCGACCAGCCTCCATCTGGTCACCCCAGTGACCAGGGGAACGCGTGTTGCATCTTTCTTCTGGCTTCAGAGCATGATACGGGACGATCAAGCTCGGAGCATGATCTTTGACCTCGACACCGCGATACAGGCGCTGGTGGAACGGCTCGGGCGTGACGATCCCGAAACGGTCAAATTGACGGGTATCTATCACAACCTCATTCGCTACTGGGCCGAAGTATGAAGACCATGTCCTTCCGAGCAAGTCTTGTCGCAGCTTTGATGCTGGCGGCCACCTGGCTCGCATCCCCCGTTTCTGCCCAGACACAAAGCCCCCCGGCACCGGCGCAATCGGTGGCTCAGCCGGCCCCGGCCGGCCCGACCCCGATGGCGCCAGGAGCCTCCGCGCCTGCAACCCAGGAGCCTTCGGCGTCGACGCCAGCCGCTCCCACGGCGCCTTCCGCAGCCACCGTTTCGACGACCGCAAAGCCCGATGAGGCCGCCGTCGCGCCGGCCATGAAGGAATTGTCGCCCTGGGTGATGTTCATGTCGGCGGACGTCATCGTGAAGGCGGTGATGATCGGGCTCGCCTTCGCCTCGCTGATGACCTGGACCGTCTTCATTGCCAAGTCGATCGAGCTGTCGGTCGCATCTACCAGGCTCCGGTCGGCGCTGAAGAAGATTGCGGAGGCGCGCTCGCTCGCCGAAGCGCAGATAGCCCTCGGCACCAAGCAGGGCATCCTGCCGTCCTTCCTGGCGGCAGCGCTGCGTGAGGCGCGGATGTCGGCCGGCTTGTCCAGCGATGCCGGCATCAAGGAGCGCGCGGCCTCCAGCTTTTCCGAGATCGTGCGCGCGGAACAGCGGCGCATCCGGATCGGCATGGGCGTGCTTGCGACCATCGGCTCGACCTCGCCCTTCGTGGGCCTGTTCGGCACGGTCTGGGGCATCATGAACAGCTTCATCGGAATCTCGAAGTCGCAGACCACGAACCTCGCCGTGGTCGCGCCCGGCATTGCCGAAGCGCTGCTCGCCACCGCGATCGGCCTCGTCGCCGCCATTCCCGCCGTCATCATCTACAATCATTTCTCACGCGTGACGAAGGGCTATCTCGAGCTCGTCAGCCGCGCCTCGGGCGCGGCGGGACGGCTGCTCTCGCGCGATCTCGACCGCAGCCACGGCAGCGTGCATTCGCGCGCAGCGGAGTGAACCATGGGTGTTTCGCTCGCAGACAACGACGGCGAAGACGACGATTTCTCGGAGACGCATGACATCAACGTCACGCCGTTCATCGACGTCATCCTGGTGCTGCTGATCATCTTCATGGTCGCAGCGCCGCTCTCCACGGTCGACCTGCCGATCGATCTGCCGACGTCGAGCGCGACGCCGCAGAAGAAGCCGGACAAGCCGACCTATCTGAGCATCAAGCCCGATCTGACGCTCGCGATCGGAGAGAACCCGGTTCACCGGGCAGAGTTGATCGGGACCCTCGACGGCCTGTCCGACATGAGCAAGGATAAGTATGTGTTCCTGCGCGCCGATCGTTCGGTGCCGTATGGCGAATTGATGGGAGTTATGGAGCTCTTGCGCTCAGGCGGCTATACACGGGTGAAACTGGTCGCTCTGGAAGGCGCGCCGGGGGCGCCTGCGCCAGGCGCCGCTCAGCCTTAGAGGCCCGCCATGTCGGACGAAGTCAGGCCATCCCGGAAGCTCTGGATCCTCGCGGCGGTCGCGGCGCTCGCGCTGCATCTGGGTGGTGCTGCGCTCGCGCTGGCGCATCTGCGGGCTGATGACGACGGCGACGGCCTTGGTGCCAACGGTGCAGAGTTCGCCGTCGAGATGGCATCGCCCAAGGCGCCCGAGACCGATCTGCCGCCCGGACCCGACAGCGAAGCGATGCAGGAACAGCAGGCGCTCCCCGAGCAGAAGGCTGAGACCAAGGAGACGGAGCTTCCAAAGGATCAGTCTCAGGAGGTCGAGGATCCCGACCGCGTCGTGACCGAGAACAACGCGAAGAAACCGACGGAGGACGATCCGAAGATTCAGGCGGTCGAGACTCCGGCTGCCGAAGCCTCGCCGAAATCGGTTGCCACCGCGCGGCAGACGCTCGAGGAGGATGCGCGCGAGGCCGAGAAGGCACTGGCGCCCGTCATCGGTATCGGCAAGGACATCCTGAAGCTGACGGCCGATTGGAACCGCAAGATCAGCGCGCATCTGGCGCTGCACAAGGTCAATCCGGACGGCAAAGTGCCCAATAACCAGAAGGTCAAGGTGAGCTTCGCCATTAACCGGAAGGGCAACGTGCTGTCGGTGGATGTCGTGGAGTCGTCGGGGGACGCAGCCTACGATGCGGCGGCGGTGTCGATCATCCGCAAGTCCGATCCCATCCCGCAGCCGCCCGCCGGACTGACCGATGACCGGTTCGAACGTACGGTCGACATCATCTTCACTCCGCCAGACGCGAAGAAGAAAAAGACGGCTCAGCGCCAGTAGAGCCTGATCCCGACATAGACCACGACCAGGCACGCAAAGATCAGCGCTACCGGGAGCGGCCGTTTCTGGCTTCCGGCGAACGCCGCCGCTCCGAAGGAGGCGGCCTTCTTCGGTTTCGGCGCCGGCCGGCGGAAGGCGGTAACATTGTCCGCCGCTGGTTCAGGCGGACGGGTGCGGACGTCGGGTGGCGATCCGGCGCCGCCCATCTCGACATAATAGGCCCTGTAGATCGCGCCGATGGTGGCTTCGCTGGCCTCGTTTTCGCTCATCTGCGTCAGCAGGTTCCTGTAGCTGGCGAGGAACTCTTGGGCCTCCGGTGGCAGTGCGGACGCCCCGTTGAGCTTGGCCATCATGTTCCAGGTGGCAAAATCGGCGCGGGCGCGGGTGTCGGCGCGTCGCGCGATCAGCATATCGGCAGCTTTGACCAAGTCGGCCTCTGGCCCTTCGGCGTAGGAGTGTTCTGTTCAACTAAACGTTGCCGGTCAGGAACAGAACAGCCTGAATCACATAACCGGTCAACGTTCGCAGTATTGCTGAAATAACATCAAGATTTAGACCGAACTGCGAACCCGCAAGCGGCAGCAGGATCAACAGGCCGATCAGGATCAGCATACCGAACGGCTCGAGCCGGGACAGCGGCGCGGCGAGGGGGCGCGGCAGCAGCCCGACCGCAACGCGTCCGCCATCGAGCGGCGGAATCGGCATCATGTTGAACACGGCCAGGATCGCGTTGATCACGAGGGCATTCTTGAGGTTGTCCGCAACCCATTTCGCCGAGCTCGCGGGCACCAGGGGCAGGGCATGGAAGGCGAGGGCCGCGGCCAGCGCCAGCAGGATGTTGGTGACGGGCCCAGCCAGCGCCACCCAGACCATGTCGAGCCTGGGGTTGTTCAGCTTGCGGAAGTTCACCGGCACCGGCTTGGCATAGCCGAATAGGAATGGCGAATGCGCGAATAGCAACATCGCGGGCAGGATCAGGGTGCCAAACGGATCGATATGCCGAAGCGGATTGAAGCTGACGCGGCCGAGCTGCGAGGCCGTGTTGTCCCCAAGCCGGTCCGCGACGAAGGCGTGCGCGGCCTCATGAAAGGTAATCGCGAGCACCAGCGGCAGCACCCAGACGGAAAGATCATAGAAGGAGATGTTCACGGCTCGTCCGTTCCGGTTCGCACGCGCGCTTTGCAAAGCAGGCCGTATAGGGCCACAACCCTTTACGATCTACTGTTATATGGCGCCCAATTGCGAAATTGCCCGCTGCAGATGATCCGCCAGCAGTGCCGCCGGACGCGACAGGTTGCGCGCGCGGTGGAGGCGGATGTCCGCCGCCGGCAGCGGCGGCAGGCCGTCGCGCTCGGACAGAACGCGCAGGCGAGGGGGCAGGGTGCCAGCCTTCACGACCGTGATCGCGAGGCCCTCTGCCGCGATCGCTTCCGCCGCTGCAAGTGTCCGGCTGACGAAGGCGAGCCGCCACGGGCGGCCGGCGGCATCGAGGGCCTCTGTGGCCCACCGCCGGAACAGGCAGCCCGGCGGGTAGAGTGCAACGGGCAGCGTGGGGCGCTGTGGCCCGGCTGAGTAGGACGCGGCTGCGGCCCAGACGGCCTGCTCGCGTCTCAGCAGTTCGCCATTGCCGCTTCCTTCCGGATGCATGGCGATGACGAGGTCATAGTCTTCGCCGAGCCGGGCCGGCATCGTCGCCGTCAGCCCCGTCTCGATCTCGACCCGGATCTCCGGACGACCTCTGGCAAAATGCGCCAGCAATGGCGGAATGACGATCGTGCCGTAATCGTCCATCACGCCGAGGCGGACCACGGCATCGGGTTTGCGCGGGCGGAGCGCGTCGACCGCTTCTGCATTGAGGTCGAGAAGCCGCCTTGCATAGACGAGCAGCTCGTGACCGGCCGCGCTCAGCGCCACGCCCGACCTCGTACGGTGAAACAGCCTGACGTTCAGCCGCTCTTCGAGGCGCCTGATCTGGACGCTCACCGCCGATTGGGTGCGGTTGAGGATCGCGGCCGCGCGCGTGAACGACCGATGATCGGCAACGGCGAGGAAGGCCCTCAGAAGGTCGGAGTCGAGATCGGACGCGGTCATGACGAAAACTTATCCTGGCATGACGGAAATTCCATTCCCCGTTTCAGCGCGTCTCCTATGCTGCCCGAAAGCCATCGGGAGGGATCGTGGGCGAGGTTCTCGGCGTTCTTGCCGCCGTGTTGTCGAGCGCGCTGGGCGGGACGTCCATTGGTGCCACGCGCTATCTCGTGGGGAGCGTCGATCCGCTCGCGATCGGCTCGTTCCGGTTCGGCATCGGCTTTCTCCTGTTGCTGCCGCTGGCGCTGCTGCGCGGCGATCGCTGGCCGAAGCGAGGGGACTGGGGTGCCGCCGTCGCGCTCGGCATCCTGTTCTTCGCGCTGTTTCCGATCCTGTTCAACGCGTCGCTGATCTTCACGACCGCAGCGCGCGGCGCGCTGGCTCTGTCGACGCTTCCCTTGCTGTCGCTCGTGATCGGGGCTGCGCTCGGCGCCGAAGCCCTGACCTGGCGCAAATCGGTCGGTGTCGTGATCGCGACGCTTGGCGTTGCTGTGGCGCTTCTGTCCGACCTGACATCAGCCCCGTCGGGCGCCTGGCTCGGCGATCTCCTGATGATGGCGGCTGCACTGTGCATGGCGCTGTACGGCATCTGGTCGAAGCCGCTGATCCGGCGCTCCAGTCCGATCGCCTTTACGACCATGAGCATGGCGGCCGGCGCGGCCTGCCTCATCCTGCTCTCGTCCATCCGCGGCAGTTTTGCGCCCGTCGCGGGCTTCGGGATGCCGCAGTGGCTGGGAGCCCTCTATCTGGGTGCCTTCGGCGCAGCGCTGACCTTCTATCTCTGGGCCTTCGCGCTGGAGCGGACGACGCCGACGCGCGTCGCGATCTCGCTGACGGTCAATCCGATCACGGCATCGCTGGTCGGGGCCTGGCTGCTGAACGAGCCGCTGCGCTGGAATCTGGCGGCCGGCATCGTCGCGGTGTTTGCCGGGATCTGGATCGCGACGACCGCGGGCAAAGGCAGGCGATGAACAAGCTCGATGGTTATCATGAAACGGATCGCGCAGGCTCCTCGATCGACCGCAGCGTGACCGACTTGATGCCATAGCGCATGTGACTGTAGCGCTTGACGTACTCCCAAGCGCTTTGCCTCGCTCCTATCAGACCGGTGAAGCGGAAATTGAGAGGACGACCGCCGATCTTCACGAGCCAATACCAGTCCTCCTGCTCGACGGTGATGGGAGCCTGCTCTGGCGCCTCGACGGCGGGACGCAGGAACCACTTGTCGTCCTTGGCTTCCCAATAAAACTCCATCAAGCTCTCCTCATTGCAATGGCAGATGCGGACGTTGAGCGGCTCGTCCTCCGCCTTGAACCGCACGCGCCGCACCGGCAGCCACCTTCCCGGATCATGGCGCTCCTCAATAGGTCGCGCGTCCACCGGAGATGTCGAACACCGCGCCGGTCGAGAACGCGCAATCCTCGGATGCGAGCCAGGCCACCATCGCGGCGAGCTCTTCCACCAGCACGAACCGCGCTTTCGGGATTTTCGACAGCATGAAGTCGATGTGCTGCTGCGTCATCTGGTCGAAGATCGCGGTCTTCGCCGCTGCCGGCGTCACCGCGTTGACGAGAATGTCGTGCGCGGCGAGCTCCTTGCCGAGCGATTTCGTCAGCGCGATCAGTCCGGCCTTGGACGCCGAATAGTGCGAGGCGTTGGGATTGCCTTCCTTGCCGGCGATCGAGGCGATGTTCACGATGCGCCCGTATTTCTGCTTGAGCATAATGGGCACGATGGCCTTGCAGCAGATGAAGGGACCGTCGAGGTTGATGCGCAGTACCTTGCGCCATTCCTCGAGATCAGTCTCCCAGACCGGCTTGTTGACGCCAGCGATGCCGGCATTGTTGACGAGGATGTCGACCTTGCCGAAGGCGGCGAGCGTGGCGTCGCGCGCCTGCTCGACGGCTGCGGTGTCGGTGACGTCGACCTTGAAGACCTTGGTCTCGCCGCCGATCTCCTTCGCCGTCTTCTCGGCGAGTGCCGCGTCGAAATCCCAGATCGCGACCTTGGCGCCGGAGGCGACGAAGCGCTCGGTGATGGCGCGGCCAAAGCCCTGCGCGCCGCCCGTGACGATGGCGATACGGCCGTTGAGATCGATCTTGTTCATAAGATCTGCTCCCGAGCGTCAGAGCATGTAGCCGCCGTCGACGACCAGATCGACGCCGGTGGTGAAGGCGCTCTCGTCGCTGCCGAGATAGACCGCCATGGATGCGATCTCCTCGGCGGTGCCGAGCCGGCCCATCTTCTGGCGAGAGATGAACATCT
Organism: Bradyrhizobium sp. R2.2-H; assembly: GCF_004346455.1. Taxonomy (NCBI): domain Bacteria; kingdom Pseudomonadati; phylum Pseudomonadota; class Alphaproteobacteria; order Hyphomicrobiales; family Nitrobacteraceae; genus Bradyrhizobium; species Bradyrhizobium sp. R2.2-H. The sequence continues at coordinate 247,520 of NZ_SMBR01000010.1, read as the reverse complement.
CCTTGCCCTGCGGTCCTTGCGCGGCGGCACGGTCGAGCATCGAAGGGGTCTCGACGGTACCGGGGCAGATCGAGTTGCAGCGGATGCCCTTGGTGATGAAGTCGAGCGCGACCGCGCGCGTCAGCAGCGATACCGCCGCTTTCGACGAGCTGTAGACGTAGCGATTGGCAGGCGGCCGCAGCGCCGCGCAGGAGGAGATGTTGACGATGCTGCCGCCGCCGCCCGCGAGCATGTCGGGCAGGAAGGCCTTGATGGTCCGGTGCATCGATTTGACGTTGAGGTCGAACGAAAAGTCGAAATCCTCTTCCGAGCATTCCAGGATGGTGCCGTGGTGCACGAAGCCCGCCGCGTTGAGCAGAATGTCGATCTTGCCGACGCGCTTGGCAAAGGCGTTGACGTCGGCGGTGTTACGGACGTCGAGCCTGGCGACCTCGGCGATGCCTTCCTTGGTCAGGCTCGCGATTCCGGCCTCGTTGATGTCGGTGGCGATCACGGTTGCGCCTTCGCGCGCGAATGCGATGGCGCATGCGCGCCCGATGCCTGCCGCAGCAGCCGTGACGACGGCGCGCTTGCCCTTGAGGCGGTCTGCCATGTTGTTCTCCTTTGAATTGTCGCTCGTCATTCCGGGGCGCGACGCAGTCGCGAGCCCGGAATCCATAACCACGATCGGGAATATGGATTCCGGGCCTGCGCCTTGCAGCGAATCCCGGAATGACAGTCTTCCTAGTGGTTGTCCCGCGCCACGCCAAACGTGCCGGCGACGTTCTGATAACGTATGGCAAGCTCCATGCAGGCACCGGTCGACTGCTGGCCGACGGTGTTGCGGTAGATCTCCTGCCACGGCGTCTGGTTCGGCGGATGCTTGAAACCGCCATTGGCCCTGAGCTCGGCATGGCGCTTCTTCAGCTCCTCGTCCGAGATCATGATGTTGGCGCTGCCCTTGTTGAGGTCGATACGCACCTTGTCTCCGGTCTTCAGGATCGCAAGACCGCCATTGGCGGCGGCTTCCGGCGAAGCATTGAGGATGGAGGGCGAGCCCGAGGTGCCGGACTGGCGGCCGTCGCCGATGCAGGGCAGGGACAGGATGCCGCGTTTGATCAGTGCTGCGGGCGGCTGCATGTTCACGACCTCGGCGCCACCGGGATAGCCGATCGGCCCGGTGCCACGGATGAACAGCACACAGCGCTCGTCGATGTCGAGTGAGGGATCATCGATCCGCTCGTGATAATCCTCCGGGCCCTCGAACACGACGGCGCGCCCCTCGAAGGCGTTGAGGTCCTTCGGGTTGCTGAGGTAGCGGTCGCGGAATTCCTTGGAGATCACGCTGGTCTTCATGATCGCGGAATCGAACAGGTTGCCCTTCAGCACCAGGAAGCCGGCATCCTTCACCAGCGGCTTGTCGTAAGCCCAGATCACGTCGTTGTCGGGCTCCGGCGCATTCTTGCAGTTCTCGCCGATGCCGCGGCCGTTGACCGTGACCGCATCCTCATGAATGCGCTTGTGCTTCATCAGCTCGCGCACCACCGCCGGCACGCCGCCGGCGCGGTGGAATTCCTCGCCGAGATAGAAGCCGGCCGGCTGCATGTTGACGAGCAGGGGAACGTCGTGGCCGACTTTCTGCCAGTCCTCGATCGAGAGCTCGACGCCGATGTGGCGGGCCAGGGCGTTGATATGGATCGGCGCGTTGGTCGAGCCGCCGATGGCCGAATTGATCACGATGCAGTTCTCGAACGCCTTGCGGGTCAGGATATCCGAGGGCTTGAGGTCCTCCCAGACCATCTCGACGATGCGTTTTCCGGTCTCGTAGGCGATCTGGCCGCGCTCGCGATAGGGGGCGGGGATCGCCGCGCAGCCCGGCAGCGAGAAGCCGAGCGCTTCGGCAAGCCCGTTCATGGTCGAGGCGGTGCCCATCGTGTTGCAATGGCCGACCGAGGGCGCCGAGGAGGCCACGATCTCCATGAACTCTTCATAGTCGATCTCGCCGGCCGCGAGCCGCTCGCGCGATTTCCATACGATGGTGCCGGAGCCGGTGCGCTCGCCATTGTGCCAGCCGTTCAGCATCGGGCCGCCCGACAGCACGATCGCGGGCAGGTTCACGGTGGCCGCCGCCATCATGCAGGCCGGCGTGGTCTTGTCGCAGCCGGTGGTGAGCACGACTCCGTCGAGCGGATAGCCGTAGAGGACCTCGACCAGGCCGAGATAGGCGAGGTTGCGGTCGAGCGCGGCGGTCGGGCGCTTGCCGGTCTCCTGGATCGGGTGGGTCGGGAATTCCATCGCGATGCCGCCGGCTTCGCGGATGCCCTCGCGGACGCGATGGGCGAGCTCGATGTGGTGGCGGTTGCAGGGGGAGAGATCGTTGCCGGTCTGGGCGATGCCGATGATCGGCTTGCCCGACTGCAACTCGGCACGGGTGAGGCCGTAGTTCAGGTACCGCTCCATGTAGAGCGCGGTCATGCCCGGATTGTGCGGGTTGTTGAACCATTCCTGCGAGCGAAGGTGGCGGCGAGAACCGTTGCTGCTGCCCGCGGCATGCCCATTGGTTGGTTTCTTTGTCATTGGTTTCTCCTGCAATGCAAACGCACTGGCGTCCGTCTCATGGTGTCGGCATGTGCGATGCCTAACGGCGCGAGCGATGATCTGCCTTCCCGGCTGGCGGGTCGTTTCCTCACGAGTCCGAATACTAGTCGTGGCTACTTGGTAACGCTATCATTTTGTTCACTGCACCCGCGCCGGAAACGGCTGACCTGCTGTCCGAACGTCGTGCCAACGAGCTTTGACGCTCGATCACCTTGAAGCCGAGATCGAGCACCGGCTGCTCAGGGCGTCGCCCTTCGATCGCGTTGATCAGCATGGTGGCAGCCGTCTTTCCCATCTCGTAGCGGTTGGTGCGGATGCTGGTGAGGGTAGGGACGGCGGAGGCCATGAATTCGAGGTCGTTGAAGCCGACGATCGCGATCTGCCCGGGGACTGCGATCTCCCGGCGCCGGCATTCGAACAGCACGCCGAGCGCGAGGTCGTCATTGGCGCAGAACACCGCATCGATGTCGGGCTCCCGCGCCAGGAGATCGGTGAACAGGGCTCCGCCGAGCGTCACCGAAGTCGGCGTGGCCGTCGTGACGACGAGGCGCTGCTCGAACAGTCCGGCGTCCGTCATGGCCGAGACATATCCGTCCAGCCGCCGCTGCACCCGCGGGTCCATGCGCGCACCGACGAAGCCGATCCTGCGGTGACCTTGCTCGAACAGGTGCGCAACCGCCGCGCGGGCTGCATCATAGTGCGAAAAGCCGATCATCATGTCGACCGGATCCGGCCCGATCTCCATGATCTGCACGATCGGGCAGTCCGCGGCCTCCAGCATCGCGCGGGACTCGGCGGTCTGGTCGATACCGGTGACGATCAGCCCGGCCGGCTTCTGCGCCAGAAACAGGCGCAGCAACTTCTCTTCCTGGAGAATGCTGTAGCGCGTGTTGGACAACTGGATCGAGTAACGGCTGCCCTCTGACGCGTCATAGATGCCGCGCAGCACGTCCGAGAACACGTTATTGGTGAGGGAGGGGATCAATACACCGATCACTTCGGTGCGTTGCGAGGCCAGCGCGCGTGCGGCAAGGTTGGGCACATAGCCGAGCTCCTTGGCGGCGCTCTCGACCCGCGTCCGCTTGGCGACCGACAGGGCCTCCGGATTGCGAAAGAAGCGGGACGCGGTAATCGGGCTGACGCCGGCGAGCTCGGCGACTTCGGCCAGCCGGATTTTGCCTGACTTGGTGCGTTTTCGACCCATTTGCTGCTCTTAACACAGTCAGTCCTGCAAACAAAGGAACGTTGACAGCGCTACCAGCAACGACTAACCAAAGACAAATTGCCAAAACCGCACAAACTACCGACAATGTCGCCCGCTAAGATCGGGCTTCGTTCGGTGAAGTCTGAAAAAACAAGACGGTCGCGGCGCGAGAGGCGTCGTGGACTTTCGAGGAGGGAGCTAGATGTCGTCTGTGCAAATCCGCGACGTGCGGAAATCGTTCGGCAATTTTGAAGTCCTGCACGGCGTGACGATTCCGATCGAGGATGGCCAGTTCGTCGTCCTGGTTGGCCCCTCCGGCTGTGGCAAGTCGACGCTTCTGCGCATGCTCGCCGGTCTCGAGAACATCACCTCCGGCACGATCTCGATCGGCGACCGCGTCGTCAACAATGTCCAGCCCAAGGAGCGGGACATTGCGATGGTGTTCCAGAACTACGCGCTCTATCCGCACATGACGGTGGCCGAGAACATGGGCTTCTCGCTGAAGCTGCGCAATGCCGGCTCGGACGAGATCAACAAGCGCGTCAAGCGCGCCGCCGAGATCCTCGCGCTGTCGCCGCTGCTCGACCGCTACCCGCGCCAGCTCTCCGGCGGCCAGCGCCAGCGCGTCGCCATGGGCCGCGCCATCGTGCGCGATCCGCAGGTCTTCCTGTTCGACGAGCCGCTGTCGAACCTCGATGCCAAGCTGCGCGTCGCGATGCGCACCGAGATCAAGGAGCTGCACCAGCGGTTGAAGACGACGACCGTCTACGTCACCCACGACCAGATCGAGGCCATGACCATGGCCGACAAGATCGTCGTCATGCATGACGGCATCGTCGAGCAGATGGGCACGCCGCTCGAGCTTTACGATAAGCCCGACAACCAGTTCGTCGCGGGCTTCATCGGCTCGCCCGCGATGAACTTCCTCAAGGGTCATGTTCGCGTCAACGGCGTTGCCACCTTCGAGGGGCCGAACGGCGTCAAGCTGCCGCTCAAGACCGCGCCGGCTGGCTCCGACGGCCGGCCCGCAGTCTACGGCGTGCGGCCGGAGCACTTCACCATCGCCGATGACGGCGCCGAGGCAGAGATCATCGTGGTCGAGCCGACCGGCTCGGAGACGCAGGTGTTCGCCAAGGTCGGCGGCGAACAGGTCGTCGCGGTCTTCCGCGAGCGTCACCAGTTCAACCCGGGCGACAAGGTGCGGCTGAAGCCCGACCCGTCGCTGGTTCATCTGTTCGACGATGCGACGGGCAAACGCATGAACGCCTAGCGCAACAGACCACGAAGCATAAGACGAAAAAAAGCATCACAGGGAGGACAACATGCAAGACTTTACCCGCCGGACTCTGCTTCAGGGCGGAACGGCATTGGCTGCGACCGGCATGCTGACCGGGCCGGCGCTATTCGACTTCGCCAAGGCCTGGGCGCAGAGCGCGCCCTGGAAGGCCGAGCCCGGCGCCAAGCTGACCGTGATGCGCTGGAAGCGCTTCGTGCCGGCCGAGGACGATGCATTCAACGCGATGGTGGCTGCGTTCAAGGCTGCCACCGGCACCGAGATGAACGTGTTCAGCGAATCCTTCGAGGACGTGCAGCCGAAGGCCTCGGTCGCGGCCAATACCGGCTCCGGGCTCGATCTCGCCTGGGGCCTGCACACGCTGCCGCAGCTCTTCCCCACCAAAGTGCTGAAGATGAACGACGTCGCCGATTATCTCGGCAAGAAATATGGCGGCTGGACCGATGCGGCCGCCAAGACCTGCAAGCTCGGCAACGACTGGCTCGGTATTCCCGTCGCGACCAACGGCGGCTACATGAACTATCGCAAGTCGGCGCTCGATAAGGCTGGCTTCAAGGAATTCCCGAAGGATTTCCCCGGCTTCCTCGAAGTGTGCAAGGCCCTGAAGGCCAACAATACGCCGGCCGGCTTCGCGCTCGGGCATGCATCGGGCGATGGCAATTCGTGGCTGCACTGGGTGCTGTGGGGGCACGGCGCCTACACGGTCGACCAGAACGACAAGATCATCATCAATTCGCCGGAGACGGCCAAGGCGCTGGAGTACTGCAAGGCGCTGTACGAGAACTTCATCCCGGGCACGGCGTCGTGGAACGACTCCTCCAACAACAAGGCATTCCTCGCCGGAGAGCTCTATTGCACGGCGAACGGCATCTCGATCTACGTGGCCGCCAAGACCGACGCGAGCAAGAAAGAGCTTGCCGCGGACACCTATCACGCGCTCTGGCCGGTCGGTCCGATCGGCAAGCCGACCGAACTGCAGCTGGCGCTTCCGATCCTCGCCTTCAACTTCACCAAGTATCCGAATGCGGCGAAGGCCTTCGTCGCCTTCATGCTGGAGAAGGAGAATTACGAGAAGTGGCTGGATGGCGCGCAGGGCTACCTGACCCAGACCTTGAACGCCTATGAGACGGCGCCGATCTGGACGGCGGATCCCAAGAACACCGTGTTCTCGCAGGCCTCCAAGCGCACGCTGCCGGCGTCCGGCATCGGCACGGTCGGCGAGAAGGCGGCGACCGCAATCGCCGATTTCATCGTCGTCGACATGTTCGCCAACTACTGCACCGGCGCCAAGGATACGAAGGGCGCGATGGCGGACGCCGAGCGCCAGCTGAAGCGCATCTATCGCTGACGGTCACGGAGCGGGCGGCCGTCCGGCCGCCCGCTCGTCAACATTTCGATCAGGGATATCGGGCATGGCTGATGTCGCAATTCCCCGGGCCAAGCCTCAGATGAGCGAGGCGAGCGCCTGGACCCAGCTTAAATACAATCGCAACTGGCTCGGCTTCTGGTTCATGGTGCCGGCCATGGCGTTCCTGATCTTCTTCCTGGCCTATCCGCTCGGGCTGGGCATCTGGCTGTCGTTCACGGACACGCGCATCGGCAGGGTCGGGCAGTTCATCGCCACCGAGAACTACGAGTGGCTCTGGGACGACTCCATCTTCTGGCTGTCCGTATTCAATACGCTGCTCTACACCTTCGTCGCCAGTGCCTTCAAATTCGCGATCGGACTCTATCTCGCGCTGCTGCTCAACGAGCACATGCCCTTCAAGGCGATGCTGCGCGCGATGGTGCTCATCCCCTTCATCGTTCCGACCGTGCTCTCGGCACTCGCCTTCTGGTGGATCTTCGACTCGCAATTCTCGATCATCTCCTGGTCGCTGAAACACCTCGGCCTGATCAGCCAGAACATCAATTTCCTCGGCGACACCACCTGGGCGCGGATCTGCGTGATCTTCGCCAATGTCTGGCGCGGCGTTCCGTTCGTGGCGATCACGCTGCTCGCGGGCCTGCAAACCGTCTCGCCCTCGCTCTATGAAGCGGCAACGCTCGACGGCGCCACGCGGTGGCAGAATTTCCGCTACATCACTTATCCGCTGCTGACTCCGATCATCGCCGTCGTGATGACCTTCTCCGTGCTCTTCACCTTCACCGACTTTCAGCTGATCTGGGCGATGACGCGTGGCGGCCCGGTCAATGCCACCCACCTGATGGCCACGCTGTCCTATCAGCGGGCGATCATCGCCGGGCAGCTCGGCGAGGGCGCGGCGATCTCCAGCGCCATGATCCCGTTCCTGCTCGCTGCGATCATGGTGTCCTGGTTCGGCCTGCAGCGCCGCAAGTGGCAGCAGGGAGAGAGCAATGACTGATCTTCCTGCCTCGAAAGTCGATCTCAAGGCCGTCATATCGGCGCCGTCGCGCGTCGACAACAGCGAGGGCATGAGCTACCTGCAGTCGGTGCCGCGCAGGCTCGTGACGCTCTATCTGCCGCTCACGATCATCGTCGTGGTCCTGCTGTTCCCGTTCTACTGGATGGCGCTGACCTCGGTGAAGCCGGACGAGCAGCTGCTCGATCTCGACAAGTACAATCCGTTCTGGACCTGGAATCCGACGTTCAAGCACTTCCACAAGCTGCTGTTCGAGAGCTACTATCCGCATTGGCTCTGGAACACGATGTACGTGGCGATCTGCGCCACGGTGCTCTCGATCGTCGCATCGGTGTTCGCGGCCTACGCCATCGTGCGGTTGCGCTACAAGGGCGCCAATCTCGTCGGTGGGCTGATCTTCCTCGCCTATCTCGTGCCGCCGTCGATCCTGTTCATCCCGCTCGCCACCGTCGTGTACCAGTACGGTCTGTTCGACTCGCCGCTGGCGCTGATCCTGACCTATCCGACGATCCTGATCCCGTTCTCGACCTGGCTGTTGATGGGCTATTTCAAGACCATCCCGTTCGAGCTCGAGGAGTGCGCGCTGATCGACGGGGCGAGCCGCTGGCAGATCCTGGTCAAGATCGTGGTGCCGCTCGCGATTCCCGGCCTGATCTCGGCCTTCATCTTCTGCTTCACGCTATGCTGGAACGAGTTCATCTATGCGTTGACCTTCCTGCAGTCGACCAGCAACAAGACGGTGCCGGTCGCGATCGTCAACGAGTTCGTGGACGGTGACATCTACCGCTGGGGGTCGCTGATGGCCGGAGCCCTGGCCGGCTCGCTGCCGCTCGTGATCCTTTACGCCTTCTTCGTGGAGCATTATGTGTCGGCGATGACCGGCGCCGTGAAGGAATGATCGCGGGGCTTGCCGAGGGCGCATCAGGAGCGGTGCGCTCCAGCCAATAAGAAGGAGTAGGCTCTTGCACATTCTGGTTCTGGGCGCCGCCGGCATGGTCGGCCGCAAACTCTGTGAACGGCTGTTGCGCGACGGCCGGCTCGGCAAGAGCGACATCACGAGATTGACCATGCACGACGTGGTCGAACCGAAGAAGCCGGAAAAGTCCGGTTTCCCGGTCGAGACCGTGTCGGGCGATTTCGCCGTGCCGGGCGCGGCCGAGAAGCTGATCGCCGGCCGCCCCGACGTGATCTTCCATCTTGCTGCGATCGTCTCGGGCGAGGCCGAGCTGGATTTCGACAAGGGCTATCGGATCAATCTCGACGGCACGCGGATGCTGCTCGACGCGATCAGGCTCGTCGGCGGCGGCTACAAGCCGCGCGTCGTCTTCACGTCCTCGATCGCGGTGTTCGGTGCCCCGTTTCCGGATGCGATCGGCGACGAGTTCTTCCACACCCCGCTGCTCAGCTACGGCACCCAGAAGGCGATCGGCGAACTCCTGCTCGCCGATTATTCGCGCCGCGGCTTCCTCGACGGCATCGGCATCCGCCTGCCGACCATCTGCATCCGGCCGGGCCTGCCCAACAAGGCGGCATCGGGCTTCTTCTCCAACATCCTGCGCGAGCCGCTCGCCGGCAAGGAAGCGATCCTGCCGGTGTCCGAGGACGTCCGCCACTGGCACGCCACGCCGCGCTCGGCCGTCGGCTTCCTGTTGCACGCCGGCACCATGGACCTCGCCACCGTCGGCCCGCGCCGCAATTTGACCATGCCGGGCCTGTCGGCGACGGTCGGCGAGCAGATCGCGGCCTTGAAACGCGTCGCCGGCGAGAAGGTTGCCGCCCGCATCAAGCGCGAGCCGGATCCCTTCATCGTCGGCATCGTCGGCGGCTGGCCGCGCAATTTCGATCCAAAGCGTGCGCGCGAGCTCGGCTTCACCACGGCCGAGAAGACTTTCGACGACATCATCCGCATCCACATCGAAGACGAGCTCGGCGGCAATTTCGTCGCCTGAGACCTCTGACTGAGCAGGCCCTAGTGATGGCGAGCGTTGCCTGCATTGGCGAATGCATGGTCGAGCTCAGGCAGGCGCAAGGAGGCGCGTCTGCCGGGCAGGGGGGCGGCCTGTATTCACGCGGCTTCGGCGGTGATACCCTCAATACCGCCGTCTATCTGGCGCGGCTCGACGTCAAGGTCGACTATCTCACCGCGCTGGGCGATGACGGTCTCAGCGATGAGATGATCGCGGCCTGGAATGCGGAAGGCGTCGGCACGCGGCGTGTCGTGCGGCTGGTGGGCAAGCTGCCCGGCCTCTACATGATCCAGCTGGATGCGAAGGGCGAGCGCCAGTTCTTCCACTGGCGTGACAGCGCGGCGGCGCGGCAGCTGATGAGCCTGCCGGAAACGGACGAGATCCTCAATTCGCTGATGAGCTACGACATCGTCTATCTCTCTGCCATCACGCTCTCGATCTACGATGCGTCCGGGCGCGAGCGCCTGTTCGCCGCGATCAAGCGCGCGCGCCTGCTCGGCACCCGCTTCGTGTTCGACACCAACTTTCGCGCACGCGGCTGGCCGGATCGCGATGTCGCCCGCGAGGTCTTTGCCGCAGCCTTCGCGATCGCCGACATCGTGCTGACCTCGACCGAGGACCTGCTCGCGCTCTATCCCGGCGAGCGCCACGACCAGCTGATGGCGCGCATCCTGAGCCCGGAGCTGGTGTTCCGGCTTACCGAGCCCGTCAGCCTGCTGCGCTTTCCCGGCGGGACCAGCGAGGTTCGCGCCGAACCCATGACGAAACCGGTCGTCGACACCACCGCCGCCGGCGACAGCTTCGCCGCGGCCTATATCGCGGCGCGCCTCGCCGGTTCCGATCCGGTCGAGGCGGCCCAGGCCGGACATCGCCTCGCCAGCCTCGTGATCTGCTATCCCGGCGCCATCATTCCGGGCTATGCCATGCCCCCGAAGAAGCGGCACCGGCCGGCGGCCTCTCGCCAGGCCACCAAGTAAACCGGGACCAAATGAATCGAGACCTATGACCACGACTGCCCAACAAAATCACCTCGTCTCGCTGTTCAAGACGGCGACCGTCATTCCCGTCCTCACCATCGAGCGCATCCAGGATGCGGTGCCGCTGGCCCGTGCGCTGGTTGCCGGCGGCGTCCGCACGCTGGAGGTGACCCTGCGCACCCCCGTCGCGATCGAAGCCGCGAGGGCGATGATGGCCGAGGTACCCGAGGCGGTCGTCGGCATCGGCACGATTCTCAATCCGGCCGACTTCACCCGTGTCGAGAAGCTCGGCGTCGCGTTCGGGATCAGCCCGGGCCTGACACCCGATCTGCTCAAGGCCGCAACCCACAGCTCCTTGCCGTTCGCGCCGGGCATTGCCACGGCCTCCGAGCTGATGATGGCGCTGTCCTACGGCTTCGACGTCGCAAAATTCTTCCCGGCCGAGCAGGCCGGGGGCATCAAGGGCCTGCGCGCCCTCGGCGGGCCGTTCCCGAACGTGCGGTTCTGCCCCACCGGTGGCGTCGGCGAGACCAATGCGGCGAGCTGGCTGGCGGAGCCCAACGTGGTTGCGGTCGGCGGCTCCTGGCTGTGCCCGACGGCGGAGATCCGAGCCGGGAACTGGGCCGGCATAACTGCCATCTGCCAGCGCACCGTCCAGGCCCTGAAAGCCGCGTGAAGTCTTGCCATCTCTGGGCTAAGACTTAGCTCAGGAAGAGATCCCCAGGGAGAGAACATCATGACCGCCAGCATCGTCGGATGGGCGCATACGCCGTTCGGCAAGTTCGACACCGAAACCGTCGAAAGCCTCGTCACCCGCGTGGCCAATGAAGCACTGGCGGATGCCGGCATTTCGGCCGGCGACGTCGACGAGATCGTGCTCGGCCATTTCAACGCCGGCTTCTCCCCGCAGGACTTTACTGCCTCGCTGGTGCTCCAGGCCGACCCGAAGCTGCGCTTCAAGCCGGCGACCCGCGTCGAGAACGCCTGCGCCACCGGCTCCGCCGCCGTTCACCAGGGCCTGCGCGCGATTGCCGCAGGGGCCGCCAAGATCGTGCTGGTCGTCGGCGTCGAACAGATGACGCGCACCCCTAGCGCCGAGATCGGCAAGAACCTGCTCAAGGCGTCCTACCTGCCCGAGGACGGCGACACCGTCGGCGGCTTCGCCGGCGTGTTCGGCAAGATCGCCAGTTCCTATTTCCAGAAATACGGCGACCAGTCCGATGCGCTGGCGCTGATCGCGGCCAAGAACCACAAGAACGGCGTCGCCAATCCCTTCGCCCAGATGCGCAAGGACTTTGGCTTCGACTTCTGCCGCGCCGAGAGCGAGAAGAACCCTTACGTCGCCGGCCCCTTGAAGCGCACCGATTGCTCGCTGGTCTCCGATGGCGCCGCAGCGCTGGTGCTGGCCGATGCCGAGACTGCCAAAGGCATGAGCAAGTCGATCGGCTTCCGCGCCACCGCGCACGCCCAGGACTTCCTGCCGATGAGCAAGCGCGACATCCTCCAGTTCGAGGGCTGCACGGTCGCCTGGCAGCGCGCCCTTGAAAAGGCCGGCGTGACGCTGTCCGATCTCTCCTTCGTCGAGACCCATGACTGCTTCACTGTCGCCGAGCTGATCGAGTACGAAGCGATGGGTCTGACGCCGAAGGGGCAGGGCGCCCGCGCCATCAAGGAAGGCTGGACGCTCAAGGACGGCAAGCTGCCGGTCAATCCCTCCGGCGGCCTGAAAGCCAAGGGCCATCCGATCGGCGCTACCGGCGTCTCGATGCATGTGATGACCGCGATGCAGCTCGCGGGGCAGGCCCCCGAGGGCATGCAGCTCAAGAACGCCAAGCTCGGTGGCATCTTCAACATGGGCGGGGCTGCGGTCGCCAACTATGTCTCCATCCTGGAGCCGCTGAAGTAGGCTCTCGTAGGTGGGCAAAGGCGCGTAAGCGCCGTGCCCACCTTTTCCTTGCGTTAGATCATGGTGGGCCCGCTTCGCTTGGCCCACCCTACGGCTCCTGATTGAATGGCGAGACGCGCATCATGAGCAACGACTACGAAGACTCTCTCTCCCTCGACGCACTCAACGACCGCATCGCGATCCTCGAGGACAATATCCGCCAGCTCATCGAGCAGGCCGCGGCCGCCTCGGGCGAGCAGAACGAGTCGCGCATCGCCGACCGGATCAGCCAGCAGAACGAAGAGCTCGACCGGCTCCTGAAGATCCGGGAATCCCGCCAGAAGAAATAGCGGCCGATATCGCCGCCGCGCTGCGCATGCCGCCATACGCCGCCCGCCCTTGCGCGAGCAGCGGCACTGCCGTTAGCTGGACCGAATTCGCGGGCCGCGCCTTGGGCCTCGCGCAATCGGGAGTGAACGATGGGGCCGCTGAAGGGCATCAAGGTCATCGACATGACCACCGTGTTGATGGGTCCTTATGCGACCCAGATGCTCGGCGACTACGGGGCTGATGTCATCAAGGTGGAGTCGCTGGACGGCGACGTCACCCGCCTGATCGGCCCGATGCGACACGCCGGCATGGGCCCGGTGTTCCTCAACACCAACCGCAGCAAGCGCTCGATCTGCCTCGACCTGAAAAAGCCCCTCGGCCGCGAGGCCGTGCTGCGGCTGCTGAAGGATGCCGATGTCCTGCTCTACAATGTCCGTCCGCAGGCCATGGCGCGGCTTCAGCTCGGTTACGATGTCGTTTCCGCCATCAACCCGCGCCTCGTCTATGCCGGCGTGTTCGGCTTCGGCCAGGATGGGCCCTATGCCGCTAAGCCCGCCTATGACGATCTGATCCAGGGCGCGACGGCCCTTCCGGCGCTGATGGCGCAGACCGGCGATGGCGTGCCGCGCTACGTGCCGAATGCGCTGGTCGACCGCATCGTCGGCCTCACCGCCGTCGGGGCGATCTGCGCCAGCCTCGTGCACCGCGACCGCACCGGCCGCGGCCAGCGCGTCGACATCCCGATGTTCGAGACCATGGCCGGCTTCGTCATGGGCGATCACATGGGCGGGCTCACCTTCGAGCCGCCGCTCGACAAGGGCGGCTATGCCCGCCACCTCTCGCGCGACCGCAGGCCCTACAAGACCTCGGACGGCTATCTCAGCGTCATCGTCTACAACGACAAGCAGTGGGAGAATTTCTTCAAGGCCACGGGGCGCGACGATCTGCGCGCCGATCCCAAATTCGCGACGTTCGCCGGCCGCGCCGCCAACATCGATGTGGTCTACGCCGAGCTTGCGCGCATCTTCGAGACGCGCACCACGGCCGAGTGGATCGACCTGCTGACGAAAGCCGACGTGCCGGTCATGCCGATGCACGACCTCACGTCGATCCTGCACGACGAGCATCTGGAGGCGACCGGTTTCTTCCCGGTCGTCAAGCATCCGACCGAAGGTCCGATCCGCAGCATGAAGGTGACGGCGACCTGGTCCGAGACCGAGGCCGAGCCGGTGCGCTTGGCGCCGCGGCTCAATGAGCACGGCGCGGAGATCCTGCGCGAGATCGGCTACTCCCAGGACGAGATCGCCGCCATGGTCCGCGATGGCGTCACGCGCGCGGCTCCGGAGTAGGGAGGAGGTGATGGCCCATACTCTCTCATCCGTCATTCCGGGGCGCGCCGTTAGGCGCGAGCTCGGAATCCATACTCCCGATGGTGATTATGGATCCCGGGCTCGCGCCTTCGTCGCGCCCCGGAATGACAGAGGAGAAAGCCCGCCATGAGCTTCATCACCGGCGTCGGCCTCACGCCGTTCGGCAAGCACGAAGGCTCGTCCTCGCTCGACCTGATGAGCAAGGCCGCCCAAGCCGCGCTCGACGATGCCGGGCTGAACCGCTCGGACATCGACGGCATCCTCTGCGGCTACTCCACCGTCTCGCCGCACATCATGCTCGCCACCGTGTTTGCCGAGCATTTCGGGATTCGTCCGTCTTACGCCCATGCGGTGCAGGTCGGTGGCGCCACGGGACTCGCGATGACGATGCTCGCGCATCACCTCGTCGAAGCAGGCGTCTGTCGCAACGTGCTCGTCGTCGCCGGCGAGAACCGCCTCACCGGGCAGAGCCGCGATGCCTCGATCCAGGCGCTGGCGCAGGTCGGCCATCCCGACTACGAGGTGCCGCTCGGCCCGACCATTCCCGCCTATTACGGCCTCGTCGCAAACCGCTACATGCACGAATATGGCGTGACCGAACAGGACCTCGCCGAGTTCGCGGTGTTGATGCGCGCCCACGCCTGCACCCATCCCGGCGCGCAATTTCACGATCCCATCACGGTCGCCGACGTCATGGCCTCCAAGCCGGTGGCGATGCCGCTCAAGTTGCTCGACTGCTGCCCGGTGTCCGATGGCGGGGCCGCCTTCGTCATCAGCCGCGAGCGGACCGGGAAAGCGGGTGTGCGGATCCGCGGCTGTGCCCAGGCGCATACCCATCAGCATGTCACGGCCGCGCCTGGCCTCAGCGAGCTCGGTGCCGAGATCTCCATCGCGCGCGCCAGGCAGGCGACAGGCCTTGCCATCTCCGACGTGCGTTACGCCGCGATCTACGACAGCTTCACCATCACGCTCGCGATGTTGCTCGAAGACCTCGGCCTTGCCGGCCGCGGCGAAGCGGCCGTGCGCGTCCGCGCCGGCCATTTTGGCCGCGACGGCGCCATGCCGCTCAACACCCATGGCGGTCTGCTCAGCTACGGCCATTGCGGCGTCGGCGGCGCCATGGCGCATCTGGTCGAGGCGCATTTGCAGATGACGGGCCGGGCGACGAATCGGCAGGTGCGCGATGCCTCGATTGCGCTGCTGCACGGCGACGGCGGCGTGCTGTCGTCCCACGTGAGCATGTTCCTGGAGCGGGTGCGATGAGCGAGCGTCTCGCGGACTGGACCAAGGGCGATGAGGCGATCACGTTTCAGGCCTGTGACGCGTGCGGCCATCTGCAGTATTTCCACCGCGCCTTCTGCGCGGCCTGCGGCGCACCTGATCCGCGCGAGCAGCGCGCAAGCGGCAAGGGCAGGGTCTACGCGACCTCATTGGTCTGCCGCGCCGCCACACCCGAAACGCGCGCCCACGTGCCCTACAACATCCTGCTGGTCGATTGCGCCGAGGGATTTCGCATGATGGCCCATGGTGACAACGGACTCGCCATCGGCGATTCGGTTGTCGCGAGCTTCAAGCCCTTTGCGGGAAAGCTCGTGCCGTTCTTCACGAAGAGGGCGTAGCGGGATTCGTCATTCGGGGGCGGTCATGAGACCGAGCCTGGAACGGGTATTCTGGGCCTGGCCTGTGCGAGGGCCACCCCGTAATGACGAAAACGCTAAAACTCGAACTAACGCCCGTAGAACAAGATGCTGGCGATGACGAGCATCGCTGTCACCGCCAGCATATGCGCGAGCGCTCCCGAGGCGGCCCCCTTGGTGGCTTCCTTCATGCCGTTCTCTCCCTAGACTTGGGCGTGACTCATCGTTGCGCGGCTAGCGCACCCGACGGCCAATTGTTTTTACTCGGAACACCCCACTTGCGAGTACTCACCGCGATTTGTCCCCACGCGGCGAATATCGACTGTCTCAGGGTCGATCAGCAATGCGGCGGCAATTTGACTCGATGATGTTGCTCCTGCGTCCGCCCGCGAATAGAGTCTGTGGGAACTTATCCCCACAACGACAAAAAGCATCAAAAGCTCAGGGAAAACTTCAGGAAAATCATGGCCCGCATTCAGTACAGCGACCCGTCCAAGGCATCCGACCGCACCCGCGAAATCCTCGACAAGAACCGTCATGCCAACATCTTCCGCATGATGGCGCACTCGCCGAGCTACTTCGAGCAGTACTGCCGCTTGGGGGGCGCTATCAGGCACAAGGGCGAGCTCGACCCGATCGTACGCGAGCTCGCGATCACCCGCACCGGCATCTTGTGCGAGGCGCCGTACGAGATCGTCGCGCACAAGCGCATCGGCAAGAATGTCGGCGTCACCGACGAGCAGAACGAGGCGCTTGAGAACTGGCAGGCGGCGTCCTGCTTCAATGAGGTGCAGCGCGCCGCGCTCGCCTTTACCGACGAGGTCGTGAAGCTGAAGAAGCCGACGGACGCGACGTTCAAGGCGATCGCGTCGAAGCTGACGCCGGCCGCTCTGGTCGAATTGCAGCTCTCGGTCGGCTTCTACATCATGACCTCGAAATTCCTGGAGACCTTCGAGATCGACCTCCAGCCGGTCACCGAAGTGGTGGGCTGAATAGACGCAAGCGGCGGGGAATGCCGATGACGATCGATGAATATGCGGTCTGGGCCGCGGGTATTGCGAAAGTCGATGAGCAGCCGTCCAACGAGCGGCTGTCCTATCTCGGCCTCGGACTTGCCGGCGAAGCCGGCGAGGTCGCCGACCACATCAAGAAGCTCCTGCGCGACGATTGGCTCGACAAGGCGGGTCTCGTCGAAGAGCTCGGCGATGTCGTCTACTACTGGGCCTGCCTGTGCGCCGCCACCGGCCAGCAGCCATCCGCGCTGCTCGATGCCAGTGCCGCCAAGATCAAGCGACGCATCAGCGAAGCTGCGAGCCGCTGAGCAAACGGCGTCGGTTGAGGCACCGACAGTTTCCACAGCGTCATGGCCGGGCTTGTCCCGGCCATCCACGCCTTGCCACGCAGCACGGAGAACGTGGATGCCCGGGACAAGCCGGGCATGACGATCTCATGGGAATGAATGCCTACCGCTCACGTCGACGTCAGAATATCCACCTTCGCATTGGCGACGATCAGGCGGTCGGCCAGCAGTTGGGCGAGGTTGCGCATGATGCATTCGCTGGCGCGTGGATGCTGCTTGCGGAAGCGTTCGAAATCCTTCAGCGACACCTCGCATGCGGTTGCCGCCATGTCGGCTGACACGTCGGCAGAACGCGTTGCCTCCAGCAGTGCCATCTCGCCGAATGCCATGCCGGCGGTGAGCGTCGCCAGCCTGATGCCGTCTGGCAAGGTGACGTGCACCGCGCCGCTGCGCAGGAAATACAGGGCATCCGCAGGATCGCCGGTGGTGAGAATCTTCGCGCCGGACTGATAGGTCCTGACGGTGCAGAGCGAAGCGAGATCCGTCAGCTCTTCCTCGCTCAGCCCGGTCAGCAGGGGCTGCTCGGCAAGCTCGGTGGTCTCGTGAAAATCGATCGAGCCGCCGTAGCGATAGACGATCTGGTCTTCGGCCCATTCGATCGCGGTATCGAGTAGAAAGAAGTCGCGGACGTTCTTCAGCTCGGCGGTCCATTCGCGCAACGTGTTCCATTCCTTGGAGGCACGCCTGACGCCTGACAGCACGACGGTCACGTTCAGCGCCGCAAGCTCCTCGAACGCTTCGGCGACCAGCCGCGCGCCGGCACGCGTGGTCGAGGTCACGCGGTGCAGATCGAAGATTACGAATTGCGGCCGCGGCCGGCCGGCAAGGCGCCGCGAGACGTAGTCGACCGCGGACAGTGACAGCGTGCCGACCAGCTCGATGATCCGCACCTCCTGTTCGTGCGCGGCCAAAATCTCGCGCTCCTGCGGGCGGCGCACGCGGCGCGAGGGGCTCTTGCCGATGTCGTAGTCCGCGATGACGGCGTTGCGCGCGTCGTCGCTGCGGTTGAGCATGTGCAGGTCGTAGTGCGAGGACAGCGCCTCGCAGACCTTGATGCCGCGCACGCTGTTGCCGTGCTTGTCGAGGCGCGGCGAATAGCTGCCGAGGCCGAGACGCGCGGGGAGGGCGGCCAAGATGCCGCCGCCGACGCCGCTCTTGGCGGGAATGCCGATCCGGTAGATCCACTCGCCGGCATAGTCGTACATGCCCGACGACGTCATCACCGAGAGCGTGCGCGAGATCGCGTAGGCGCTCAGCACCTGCTCGCCGGTGACAGGGTTGATGCCGCGATTGGCCAGCGTCGCCGCCATCACCGCGATGTCGCGCGCGGTGACCAGCACGGCGCATTGGCGGAAATAGACGTCGAGGACACCGGCGACATTGTCCGAGATGACCGCATTGGTCTTCAGCAGATAGCCGATGGCGCGGTTGCGGTCGCCGGTCTGGCTTTCGGAAGCATAGACGGCCTCGTCGAGCGCGAGGTCGCGTCCGGCAAAGCGGCTGAGCGCAGTGCGAATCTGCTCGAAGGCCTCCACGCCCTTGCTGTCGTAGATCAGCCCGGTGCAGGCGATCGCGCCGGCATTGACCATCGGGTTGAACGGATGGTTCTCGGAATTGAGCCGGATCGAATTGAAGGGATCGCCCGACGGCTCTACGCCGATCGCGCTCTCCACTCTGCCGGCACCGAGCAAGTCCAGCGCCAGTGCGAACACGAAGGGCTTCGACATCGACTGGATGGTGAAGGGCACCCGGCTGTCGCCGACTTCATAGACATGGCCGTCCAGGGTCGCCAGGCTGATGCCGAAATAGGCAGGGTCGGCCTTGCCGAGCTCGGGAATGTAGTCGGCGACATGGCCCGAGGTCTCGGCGGAGAATTCGCTGAGGCAATTGTCCAGGAACCGCAGCAAGGGCGGTTTCGAGCGGGTCCAGGCGGAGGCGGCGGGCAGGTGCGGCTTCATCGCCGCACTTGTGCAACGCAATTAAGGCACGCGCAACCCGTCCGGCATCACAGGCTGGCGTCGGACCAGCAGAAGCGCGATCAGGATCGTCGGCAGCAGGATCCCAAGGCCCAGCAACGTGACCTGCATCTGCGACAGCGGCATGATGCCGCCGCCGGGAGTGGCCACCACGAAGCCGCCGATCACGAGCAGCACGCGAATGGGCCATTCCAGTGCCCCCGTGCCGCGGAGGTTGCCGACGAAGACCTGATAGCCCTGGATGCCGCCGCAGATGAACAGGGTGCCGAACGCCGCAAGCCCCATCAGGCCGAGAGCTGCCAAATAAGGGCTCGGTCCTTGCAGCACCAGCGCCGGGTTGAGCACGAAGAAGAACGGCAGGAAATAGATGATGCTGCCGACCCACATCGATTCCCAGCCCGTCTTCATCGCCGGGGAGCCGGCGATGCCCGCGGCGGCAAAGGAGGCGATGGCGACCGGCGGGGTGATCGACGACAGCATGCCCCAGTAGAAGATGAACATGTGCACCGCCATGCGGTTGAGCCCGAGCTTCTCCAGCGCTGGCGCGACCAGGATGGCGAGGAAGATGTAACAGGCCGTCGTCGTCAGCCCGAGCCCGAGGATGAGGCTGGTGATAGCGCACATGCCAAGCAGCAGGAAGGCATTGTCGCCGGCGATGTGCACGAGGTCGTTGGCAAGGCTCGACACCACGCCGGTCATCGAGAACGCGCCGATGAGGAGGCCGCAGCCGGCGAGGATGCCGACGAGCTCCACGAAGGTGCGTCCGTTGACCTCGAGGAATTTTCCGATCGTCGCGAACGTCCAGCGCGTGTCCTTGGAGAAGAACTGGTTGAGAACCAGCAGCAGCGCGGTGGCATAGAACGGCGCGTGGCTCTCACGCTTGAAGTAGAGCAGCATCACGATCAGGAGTGCGATGACGAAGACGTAGTACCAGCCGTCCTTGATCGTATCCATGATCCGCGGCAGCTCGGCGCGCGGGATGCCTTTCAGCTTGTGGCGGGCCGCATAGGCGTCGACCTGCATGAACAGGCCGATGTAATAGAGCACCGCCGGAATGATCGCGGCGATTGCGACGTCAGCGTAGCTGACATTGAGGAACTGCGCGATCACGAAGGCGGTGGCGCCCATCACCGGCGGCGCCAGCACCGCGCCGGTCGAGGCGCAGGCCTCGATCGCTGCCGCATAGGAGGCGCGAAAGCCGCTTTTCTTCATCACGGGGATAGTCATGGTGCCGGCGGTCAGCACGTTGGAGATGATCGAGCCGGACATCATCCCGAGCAGGCCGCTGGCGAAGATACAGACCTTGGCGGCACCGCCGCGGAACGTGCCGCACAGCGCGAAGGCGAGGTTGATGAAGAATTTTCCGGCCCCCGTCATCATCAGCGCGGTGCCGAACACGAGGAAGCCGATGACGGTGTCGGCAAAGGCCTGAATGGGAATGCCGAGCAGGCTTTCGCCCGACAGCACGTGATAGGCAGTCGCCTGCTCCAGCGTTGATTGCGTGCCGCGGAACGGCCCGAGCCAGCCGGCTTCGGCAAACAGCGGATAGACGGTGAAGGGGAAGATGCTCAGCAGCAGGCTCCAGCCGCCGGTGCGGCGCAGCGCCTCCATCAACATCGTCCACATCACGAGGCCGGCGGCGATCACGCCCGTCGGCGCGCCGCCGAATTCCCAGCCGGCCTCCGCCGCCTTGCGCACGTTCGACATCAACATGAGCGCCGCCGCGAAGGTCGCGAGGAACAGGACGAGGTCGTACCAGGGAATGCGATCGAGCGGCGCACGCGCCGCGCCCGGAAAGATCAGGAAGGTGAAGGGCAGCATCAAGGCGATCAGGAGATAGAAATACTCCGTGTTGAGCTGGGTGTAGCCGATGAAGAAGCGCAGCGAGAATTGCTGATTGATGCAGAGCAGGATCGTCGCCGCGGTCGCGGCCACCAGCATCCAGCGCCAGGCGCCGCGAAGTGCGCGCACGCGCGTGACCTCCGCCTCCTGCATGTTGCCGGCGGCGCCATGCGGATCGTCGAACACGACCCGCTTGGTCTCGTCTTGCGGGGCGGTGGAGGTGGAAGAAGGCATCATCGATCCCGCGCGTGGGCTATTGTGCAGATCAGGCGAACGACAATTGTTTGAATCGCTCGCGCCGCGGGCGACGAAACCTCTCCCGCTTGCGGGAGAGGTCGCCGCGAAGCGGCGGGTGAGGGTTCTCTCCTCTAGGGGAGTCCCACCGTGGAGACACCCTCTCCCCAACCCTCTCCCGCAAGCGGGAGAGGGGGCGCAGCTCCCTCGTTGCGACGATCGATGCCCTCACCAAGACTATTCCTCGAACCCGTTGGGCATGCCGGCTTTCGCAAGCGCTGCAGCGCGCGCCTTCATCCAGCCGTCGAGGAAAGCCTTGTCGTCGGACGGCGGATTGGACTTGCCGAAATCGGCCCACGCGGCTGCCAGCACCTCTTGGCGCTTGATCAGCTTGTTGTTGTACGCCTCCTGCGCGTCGCTCCATTGCCCGGCTTCCTTCAGCGCCTTCACCGCGCCGGGATGGACCGGCACCACCCAGTTCTTGGTCTGGCGGTTGGCCGCGAGTCCGCCGGCGCCGGGCGCGGAGTCCTTGTAAGCGTCGTAGTGCACGATCATCGCCTTGGTCATCGCGTAGACCTGGTCGGCCGGTTGCGATGCGTAGGCGACGAAGATCGGGTAGGGATAGTTGCCGAGCTCGACCGGTTTCTCCGGCGAGATGCCGGCGCCGCAGGTCGCAAGCTGCGGGAAGAAGAACGAGCCGACCTTCTGCATCCTCGCCCAGCCTTCCTTGTCCTTGGCGGGCAGCGGCGGCCAGATCAGTCCGCGCGGCGAGGTCTCGGCCTCCTTGGCGGGACCGGTGATGGTGGTGCCGAAGGCGGCATCGACGTCGTTGTTGATCAGTCCTTTCCACATCGCGCCGTAGCTGGCGAACTCGACGGCCTTGACGTCCTTCTGCGTCAGCCCGGCGAAGGCGAGCACCGCGAGCGAGTTCTGGTTCAGCGCGGGCGAGCCGACGACGAAGCCGACGCGCTTGCCCTTGAGGTCCTTCAGCTCCTTCACGCCGGTGTCGGCGGCCACCCCGAGCGAGGCGCAATTGCAGTCGACGGTCGAGAGCAGGGTCTGCAGCGGTTGCGGCCCCCATTCCTTCGAGCCGAACTCGAACACACCTTCCTGCGCGAAGTAGGTGCCCGATCCCATCGCCGATGAGGCTGCGCGCTTGGCGCGCAGCGGCGCGAGGCGGGCAACATCGTTGCCTGCGGGAAGCACGCGCACGTCGGTGCCGTACTTGTCCTTCATCATCTTGCCGACGCCGACTGCGATGTTGAAGCCGGCGGTTCCGGTGTCATAGGCGGTGAAGGTCAATGTCGCCGGCAGCTTGATGTCTTCGGCGAACGAATAGCGTGTAGACGCAAAAGAAATGCCCGCCACCAAGGCAGGCGCGAGCACGAGCAGCCCACGAAGCATGTTTCCCTCCAACGATCCTCGCTTGCTTGCGAGGATTTTCTTTCTTTGTTTGAAACAACGTTTTGTTTGCACCAGATCATGTCACCGCAATCAAGCGATGGCAACGCCGTACCGAGCATTCGGGAATGAGCCTGACAGATTGTCGCGGAAATCGCGCAGAATACAGTCAGTTCGCGACGATCGCGATCGCCTGTCCCTCGGCAACGACGTCGTCGAGCTTCACCAGAAGCGATGTGATTGTGCCGCTCGCGGGCGAGGGCACCGGAATTTCCATCTTCATTGCTTCGATAACCACAACGTCATCGCCATCCGCGACGGTTCCTCCAACTTGCACGGGAGTTGCGCAGACGCGTCCCGCGATCTCCGTGACGATCTTAATTTCTGGCATGCCATCGCCTTTTTGTTGTCGTCGCAAAATGCCTGAGGTAGCGTCGTCTGCAAGTGGAATTTAATTCCGCACAGCGGAACATAACGGTAGGGATCATGGGACGACGTTCGGAGCGGTTGAGTAGGCAAGGTGCGCTCGCGGGCGATGCCGGCGAGGGTGATGTCATCCAGGTGGTCTCGCGCGCATTCGACGTGTTGCGATGCTTCGAGGGCCACGAAGCGAGGCTCGGCAATCTCGAGATTTCAAACCGCTGCGGTCTGCCGCGCTCGACGGTGTCGCGGCTCACGCACACGCTGACCCGCATGGGCCAGCTCGTCTATCTGCCGCGCGATCAGAAATATCGCATCGGCCCGAGCGCGGTGGCGATGAGCGCCTCGATGATGAAGGGCGCACAGCTGCGCAGCATGATCCGGCAGCGGCTGCAGGAAGTGGCCGAGCAATTGCCGGGCACCGTCGGCTTCGTCGTCCCCGATCGCTTCCATCTCGTCTATCTCCAGTTCGCGCGCTCGCCCTCTGCACTCGGCTTGCACGAGGGCACCGGCAGCCGCATCGCGATGGCCTCGACCGCAGCAGGCGCGGCCTACACGGCGGCATTATCGCCGGAAGTCGGCGATGCCTTCATCGCTGAGATGGAGCGCGAAGCTCCCGAGGCTGCGAAGGTCCTCAAGCCCCGCATCGAGGCCAACCGGCAGATGCTGCGCGAGCGCGGCTATGTCGTCGCCTGCGGCCTGTGGAGCCCGCACATCAACGGCCTCGCGGTGCCGATCTGGTCGCCGCAGTACCAGACCTTCGTGGTCATCACGATCGGTCTTCTGTCGGCGATGTATGACGAGCAGCGTCTGCACGACGAAGTCGCCCCGCTGATGCTGGAGCTTGGCCGCTCGCTCGGCAGCCTGATGGAGGGCGCGGAGGGCGATGCCTTCAGCAACCGTATCTCGCGTAAGCCGGTCGCCATGGCCGTGCACAACAATAACAAGCCGATCCATTCGGAGGGAGTGAATGAACTGGAAGCCGGAACTCGACGAGCTCGCCCGGCGCGAAGCCTTCGCGCGGGAGATGGGCGGCGTTGACAAGGTCAAGCGACAGCATGACCAGGGCCGGCTGACTGTTCGGGAGCGTATCGACAAGCTGATCGACAAGGGCAGCTTTCACGAGATCGGTGCCGTCTCCGGCATCGGTGAGTACGATTCCAGCGGCGAACTGCAGAAACTGACGCCGGCCAACTGCGTGTTCGGCCGCGCGCGCGTCGACGGCCGCACCGTCGCCGTGGTCGGCGACGATTTCACGGTGCGTGGCGGCTCGGCCGATGCATCGATCTCCGCAAAGCCGCTGATGGCGGAGGAGATGGCGCACGATTTCCGTCTGCCCATCGTCCGCATCATCGAGGGCTCCGGCGGCGGCGGTTCGGTCAAGACCATCGAGACCAAGGGGGCGGCGAACCTGCCCGGCGGCATCGGCGGCACGCGCTGGTATCGCTTCACGACGGAAAATCTGTCGCGCGTGCCTGTGGTCGCACTCGGCCTCGGCTCGGTGGCGGGCCTGGGTGCGGCGCGTCTTGCCGCCAGCCACTATTCCATCATGACCCGGAAGTCCGCGATGTTCGTCGCCGGGCCGCCGGTGGTGAAGGCGCTGGGGCAGGACCTGACGAAGGAGGAACTCGGCGGCGCCGACATTCAGACCCGCGCCGGCGCGGTCGATCATGCCGTCGACACCGAGGAGGAGGCCTTTGCCTGCGCGCGGCGGTTTCTGTCCTATCTGCCGCCGTCGGTCTACGAGCTGCCGCCGACATTGCCCTGCACCGACGATCCGGAGCGCGGCGACGAAGCGCTGATGAATGCGGTGCCGCGCAACCGCAAGCAGGTCTACAAGATGCGGCCGATCATCGAGTCCGTCGTCGACAAGGGCTCGTTCTTCGAGGTCGCCAAGAATTTCGGCAAGCCGATCATTATCGGCCTCGCCCGGCTCGAGGGCAGGGCGGTGCTGCTGCTGGCCAGCGACAGCTTCCATTATGGCGGCTCCTGGACCGCGGATGCCTGCCAGAAGGTGGTGCGCTGGGTCGATTTCGCCGAGACCTTCCATCTTCCGATCGTCTACCTCATGGACTGCCCCGGCTTCATGATCGGCCTCGATGCCGAGAAGGCGGCGACCATTCGCCACGGCGTCCGCGCCATGGCCGCGGTGAATCAGACCACCGTACCCTGGTGCACCGTGATCCTGCGCAACGCATTCGGTGTCGCCGGCGTCGTGCACCAGCCGGCCGACCGCTTCTCGATCCGCTACGCCTGGCCGTCGGCCTATTGGGGCTCGCTGCCGCTGGAAGGCGGCATCGAAGCGGCCTACCGCGCTGACATCGACGCGGCGGAAGACAAGGCGGGCAAGCTGAAGGAGATCGAGGAGCGACTCAACAGGCTGCGCTCGCCGTTCCGCTCGGCCGAGAAATTCTGGGTCGAGGAGATCATCGATCCCAGGAAGACGCGATCGCTGCTGTGCGAGTTCGCCCGGCTGGCGGAGCCCCTGCGCAAGCCGGGGCCGCCGGAGAACTTTTCGATCAGGCCGTAGCATCCTTGTGCCAGCCGCGAAGCTCGTGCCCCGGACGCAGCGCAGCGCTTCCCCGGCGATGCGAAGCATCGTCGGGCAGCGGTGCGCTGCAGAGCCGGGGACCATCTAACAGCGAACTCGGAGCCTCCCGGGTCCCGGCTCAGCGCCGCAACGCCTGAGGGGTTGCAGCGCGTCCGGGACACGAGAGAAAGTTGGCGTGGATGCAATCCAAATCCTTCCATGGTCAAACGATAACGAGCTAAGCTCCGCCAACAAGAACAACAGGAAACGCCAATCGTGTACGACTTCATCATCGTGGGCGGCGGCTCGGCCGGGTCCGTGCTGGCCCATCGACTCTCCGCAAGAAGCGCCAACAAGGTCCTGCTGTGCGAGGCCGGACAGGACACTCCGCCCGGCAACGAGCCGGCCGAGATCAGGGACAGCTATCCCGGCACGGCCTATTTCGATCCGCGCTTTCACTGGACCGAGCTCAAGGTTACGACGCAGGTCGTCAGTCACAACAATCCGAACGAATCGCGTCCCCCTTTACGCAAATACGAACAGGCGCGCGTGCTGGGCGGCGGCTCGTCGATCAACGGCCAGATGGCCAATCGCGGCGCGCCGACCGATTACGATGAATGGGAGGCGCGGGGCGCCGAGGGGTGGTCGTGGGCCGAGGTGCTGCCCTTCTTCAAGAAGGTCGAGCGCGACCTCGACTTCGACGGACCGTATCACGGCAAGGACGGCCGGATCCCGGTGCGCCGTATCCCACGGGAGCATTGGACGCAGCATTCGCAGGCCT
Organism: Bradyrhizobium sp. R2.2-H; assembly: GCF_004346455.1. NCBI lineage: Bacteria > Pseudomonadati > Pseudomonadota > Alphaproteobacteria > Hyphomicrobiales > Nitrobacteraceae > Bradyrhizobium > Bradyrhizobium sp. R2.2-H. Next base: position 221,351 of record NZ_SMBR01000010.1, on the reverse strand, counting down.
TCGCGCAGGCTTTCCAGCAGGCCGGGCATCAATTCGTGCCCGACCAGAACGGCGAGTTCGTCGACGGCTATTTTCCGGTGACGCATTCCAACCAGGCCGAGCAGCGCGTCTCGGCCGCCATGGGGTATCTCGATCGCGACACCCGCAGGCGCGCCAACCTCACGATCTCCACCAACACGCAAGTCAAAGAGCTGCTGTTCGAAGGCACGCGCTGCGTCGGCGTGAAGGCGACGGTTGACGGACGCGAGCAGGAATTTCGCGGACGCGAGATCATTCTCTCCAGCGGCGCCATCCATTCGCCGGCGCATCTGCTCCGCGCCGGCATAGGCCCGGTCGGTCACCTCAAGGACATGGGCATTCCCGTGCTGATGGGCTTGCCGGGCGTCGGCCAGCGCCTGATGGATCATCCCTCGATCTCGCTGTCGTCCTTTGTCCGCCGCGGCGCGCGGATGAACGGGCACACCCGGCGCCACATGCAGCTGGGCCTGCGTTACTCGTCCGGGCTGCCTGATGTGCCGAAGGGCGATATGTTCGTCGTCGTCATCAGCAAATCGGCTTGGCACGCCGTCGGCGCGCAGATCGGCTCGCTCCTGACCTTCGTCAACAAGACCTATTCCGAGACCGGACAGGTCAAGCTGGCCTCGCGCGATCCCTCGGCAGAGCCGATCGTCGAGTTCAACCTGTTGTCCGACCGGCGCGACCTCGATCGCCTGATGAGCGGCTTCCGCAAGATGGCGGCGGTGCAGATGAGCGACGTCGTCAGGAAGGTGACGGACAAGCCGTTCCCGGCCGCCTATACCGACCGCGTCCGCAAGATCGGCGTGGTCAACACCAGGAACAAGATTCTGACCACGATCGCCGCGGCGCTGATGGACGGGCCGGCGGCGCTGCGTCATTACATGATCGACAATTTCGTGGTGGAAGGCTTCACCTTCGATCAGGTGATGAACGATGACGAGGCTCTGGAAGCCTTCGTGCGCAAGGCAACCATCGGCGTGTGGCATGCCTCCTGCTCATGCCGAATGGGCCGGGCCGACGATCCCATGGCGGTGGTCGACAGCCAGGGCCGGGTCAGGGGCGTCGAGGGCCTGCGCGTCGTCGACGCCTCGATCTTCCCGGTGGTGCCGTGCGCCAACACCAACTTCCCGGTCCTGATGTCGGCGGAGAAGATCGCGACCGCGATGATGCAGTGAGTGGCAGCGGGTTCTGCCTTGGCAACGCTCCAAATGCGAAGCTGACTTGATTGCGGGCCACAAGATTGACCCGCTGAGCGGGCATTCGTGCGTTGCGAGTTAATCATCTCGGTCGCTACGTGTAGGCTATGACGATTGCCGGCCGTGTCGCGCAATGCAGTCGATTTTCAGCCGGCCTTTAGTCCCATTTCAGCCAAACTGTATTTGTTTCTCATCATCCGGGGCAGGGTCTCTCATTTGGAGTCCTGCAATGTTCAAGCGAGTATTTTCTGCGTGTCTCTTCATTGTCCTCGGTTCTGTCGCTTCGGAAGCACGACCTTATCGAATTCATCAAGCCCCTGAATGCAATGTCACCATGCCCTGCGACTTCTCGTATTCGCAGACGCGACGCGAGCGGACTTCGCGATCCTTATCAGCGTCCAGATCTTCACCGGCTTCCAGGTCCTTGCTGCAAGCCTACCGCTCGACGCAACTGACGGTGACTGATGCGGGGGACACCGCCACGTCGGCGACCGTCTCCGGTGCGTCCAGCGCTCGCATTGTCGGTGGCCGTCCGGCCGGTTGTCCTTCGTCCTTCTGCGGCTGCGGTGCGGCGCTGCGCGTGTTTGGCCGGATTGTGCCGGAATTGAATCTTGCGGCCAACTGGCTGCGCTTTCCGCGGACATCACCCGCACCAGGAATGGTTGCTGCGCGACGAGGACACGTTTTCGTCCTGGAGCAGCACCTCGGGGGCGACGTCTGGATGGCCTATGACGCCAACTCGGGCGGGCGCGCGACGCGAATCCACGCACGTTCATTGCGGGGGTATACGATCGTCAATCCCCGTGGCGGTTCGGTGGCTTGAGGACAGTCAACACCACGCTCGACAAAACCACGGAGGGTCGCAACATCTTTGCGACCCTCCTACGCTGCACCAATTCCTGGCGCGTCATCGCGTAGCCGACGGGGTCGACATCCAGCACGCGGTTCATGCGGCCCAGCGACAGCACGATGCCGGTGTGCGTAGGCCAGGGCGCGACTCCGCCCATGATGCCAGTGTTGCCACCCTTCGGTACGGCCGCGCCGCCGTGCTCATGGCAGAGCCGGACCACGTTCGACACGTCCTCGGTACTGCCGGGACGAACGACGGCGCCGGCACCGCCGCCCGCGCTAGGCTTGCCTGACGCGCCCTTCGTCTGCCGGTGCACGTCGTGTACCCGCCGCCACCCTGCGCATGATCCCGTTAACCGTCGATCTCTGCGATCGCGTTTAAGCCGCGTTAATGATGCTTTCTCAATACGATCCATCGCACTTTGTCGCGGTCCATGTTTGTCGATCGCCCGTAAGTGTTGATTAAGAAGGCCAAAAGCATATTGCAGCCTGCGATGTGGGGGTGATCGCAGCAATGCTGCGGCCCCTCCGATCACGAGATTTCAGGGAAGTTTTTTGCCGTAACGACGGCAATCAGGATGAAGGTCATGCTCCGCCGCGCAGTGCTCCGTTTCGGGAGTGATCGGAAGGCCAACGTCGCCATCATCTTCGCGCTCATGATGGTTCCGACCATCTTTCTTTTGGGCATGACGCTCGACTACACGCTGGCCTTGCGCAAGCGCGAGCAGCTGAACGCCGCCGCCGACGCCGCCGCGATCGCAGCCGTGCGGCCGGCGATGCTGACGCAGACCGACACCGGCATCGTCAAGGCGACCGCGGAAGCGGTTTTCGCTGCGAAGGCGAAGCTTCCCGGTCTGTCGTCGGTCCCGACGCCGACGGTCACCGTCACTGATACCGGTCTCGCTCGCACGATCACGGTGTCCTACACCGCGCAGTCCATCAACAATTTCCCCGGTGTTCTCGGCAAGCAGACCTGGCAGGTCAACGGATCCGCCACAGCGCGGGCGTCCAGCGCGCCCAACATGAACTTCTATATGCTGCTGGACGTCTCGCCATCGATGGCGCTTGGGGCGACGCAGGCCGATATTGACAAGATGATTTCTGCCACGAGCAGTCAGCCTTCATACGCGAGGAACTGCGCCTTCGCTTGCCACGAAATTCATCCCAACAACCAGAATCCGAGCTCGACGAACAAGGACAATCTCACCGTCGCACGCGCCAACAACATTACGCTGCGCATTGATCTCGTAACCAATGCCGTCAAGCAATTGATGGTGGGGCCATGGACGTGCCCGCAATCGGGTGTTTCGGGCGGCGTCATGCAGTGCATGGCCGCGCTCAACAACACGACGTACAAGGCTGCCATTTACACGTTTGACTACAAATTGAACACGGTCCAGACGCTGACGACGCCGACGACCGCGGGCACGCAGATCGCTAATATCAAGCTGATGCCGGTGGATCACCAGAACTGCGTCATCATCAATCAATGTTCCACCGACTACGGCTCTGACATTGCAGGCGGGCTGACAGGCGTCAACAACATCATGCCCACGCCGGGCGGCGGCACTAACCAGGCCGGCGACACGCCGCAGGAGGTGGTATTCCTCGTCACCGACGGGGTCGAAGACAAGCTGATCCTGAAGTCTGCAAGCTGCGATCCGGCTGCCACCTATCCGCTGCCAGCAGTCGGCAGCACGCAAGTGCGTTGCCAGCAGCCGCTGAATACAGCGGCGTGCACGACGATCAAGAACCGCGGCATTCGCATCGCGGTGCTCTACACCGAGTATCTGCAGTTGCCAGCCGACGATTGGTACAAGAAGAAGATTGCGCAATTCAACAATCCGTCCTCGTCGACAGGCATGATCGCGCAACGGCTGCAATCATGCGCCTCGCCCGGTCTGTACGCGAGTGTTCAGACCGGCGGCGACATTTCCGATGCGCTGACCAACCTGTTCCTGAAGGTCGCATCCAGCACGGCCAGCCTCGTGAAGTAGAGAAGAAGAGCCATGACCGGCCCCGCCGCAACGACCAAGAGATGCCGCAATCGCTGTGCTGCCTTCGCGCGGGACAAGAGCGGCGCGACGGCCGTCGAATTCGCGCTGGTCGCTGCGCCGTTCCTCGCCCTCATCATCGCGCTGATCCAGACGTTCCTCGTTTTCTTCGCCCAGCAGACGCTCGAATCCATCGTGCGCCAGTCGGCGCGCCTCGTCATGACCGGACAGGTTCAATCCGCTCAGATGACCCAGGCGGCGTTCAAGCAGAAGGTCTGCGAGCAGATCGTGATCCTGTTCAATTGCAACGGCCTCATGGTCGACATGCAGGTGGCGACCTCGTGGACGTCCGCGAACACGGGAATGCCGACCCTGACCTTCGACAGCTCGGGCAAGGTCACCAATTCCTGGCAGTACGATCCCGGCGATGCCGGCGATATCGTCGTGCTCCGCGTCATGTATGTCTGGCCGGTCGTGCTCGGGCCGCTCGGCTTCAACCTCTCGAACCTCAGCAACGGCAACCGGCTGATCATGTCGTCCGCCGCGTTCCAGAACGAGCCAGGAGCCCCCTGATGATCTCCGCCCTGTCATCTCGCGCCCGGCGCCTGCTGGCCGATGACCGCGCCGTTGCAGCGACGGAGTTCGCCATTGTGGTGCCGTTCATGCTGGTGCTCTATGTCGGCGGCGTCGAGCTCGGCAACGGACTTGCCATGAACGTCAAGGTCAGCGCGACCGCGCACAGTGTCGCCGACATGGTCACGCAGAACACGGCCGTCACCTCGTCTCAGATGGACGGCATTCTCGCGGCTGCAAGCGCCATCATGGCTCCCTATCCGACCAAGAGCGGCAGCACCTCCTTGATGACGATCACGGTTTCTGGCGTGTCGACCGACAGCAACGGCAATGCGACGGTGCAATGGAGCAGGTCGACCAGCTCGACGGGCGCGAGACAGAAGGGTGACCCGATGACCTTGTCGAAGTTCACGGGGCCGAGCGGCACCACCAACGCCAACATCTCGCTCGTGCTGAGCGAGGTGACCTACGACTATGCGCCCAACCTCGGCTTCACCATCGCCGGCACCGTGAAGCTGTCCGACAGCTACTACCTGTTTCCCCGCTGCTCGACCAACAGCCCGGCCACCTCGAGCTTTCCCTATTACGACGTGAAATATCCGGCGACCAAGACCTGCACCTGCGTCGAGCATTTGCAGAAGAAGACCTGTTGATCGACAGTCACAGCCGCAGCACCTTGCCGGGGTTCATGATGTTCTGCGGATCGAGCGCGCGCTTGATGGTGCGCATGATGTCGAGCTCGGTCTTCGACCGGTAGTGACTGAGCTCGTCGAGCTTGTCGATGCCGATGCCGTGCTCCGCCGAGATCGATCCGCCCATGGAAGTGACGAGGTCGTTCACGGCCCGCGTGATCGCGCCCTTGTATTGGGTCAGTGTCTGCTGATCCATGCCGGCCGGCCCCATGAACGAGAAATGCAGATTGCCGTCGCCGATGTGTCCCAGGGGATAGGGGCGGATGGTCGGGAGGATGTCGATCACGGCCTTGAGTCCCTTGTCGATGAAGTCCGGTATCCTGGAGATCGCCACCGACACGTCGTAGCTCAGCCCCGGACCCTCGGCCCGGGAGGCCTCGGCCACACCCTCCCGGATTCGCCACATGTTGCGCGACTGGCCGACCGTGTGAGCGATCGCGGCATCGAGCACGCGGCCGGCCTCGAACTGGTCGGCAAGGAACTGCTCCAGCTTCTCGGACATGCCCTCGGTCCCATCCCGGCGTGGGCGCGCAGACGACCATTCGAGCAGGAGATACCATGGCGTATCCGCCTTGAGCGGATCCTGGGTGCCGGGAATGTGGCGCAGCACCATGTCGATGGCGGCGCGGCTCATCAACTCGCACGAGCCGACATTGTCCTCGGAGGCGCTATGGGCGTCGGACAGGATCTCCAGCGCCGCGCGTGGATCCCGGATCGCCAGCCACGCGGTGCTGACGTCCTTCGGCGCCGGCCACAGCTTGAGCACGGCCTTGGTGATGATGCCCAGCGTGCCTTCGGCGCCCATGAACAGGTGCTTGAGGTCGTAGCCCGTATTGTCCTTCTTGAGCGCACGCAATCCGTCCCAGACGTCACCGCTGGGCAGGACGACTTCGAGCCCCAGCACCAGATTGCGGGCATTGCCGTAGCGCAGCACCTGCACGCCGCCGGCGTTGGTCGAGAGATTGCCGCCGATCATGCACGAGCCCTGGGCGCCGAGGCTGAGCGGCAGGAACCTGTCGTGCTCGCTGGCGGTCTCCTGCAGCGTCTGCAGCACACAGCCCGCCTCGACCGTCATCGAATAGCCGACGGGATCGACATCCAGCACGCGATTCATGCGGCCGAGCGACAGCACAATGCCGGTGTGCGCCGGCCAGGGCGTGGCCCCGCCCATCAGGCCGGTGTTGCCGCCCTGCGGCACGATCGCGACGCCGTGCGCATGGCAAAGCCGGACCACTCTCGATACTTCCTCGGTGCTGCCGGGACGAACGACGGCGCCGGTCCCACCGACCAGCAGCCCACGCCAATCCGTCACGAACGGCTGCTTGCCGTGCTCGTCCTCGATAAATCCCTTCTCGCCGACGATCGCGCGCAACGCATCGCGCATCTCGGCGGTCACTGGAGTGGTCGGGATGATGGGTGCGGACGACGGAGCCGGCATTTTGTTTCCCCTGGGGTACATCTTGGCGTGTACTCGATGTGCCGATCGCGGCAACGTTCAGGCAATCTTTGCAACATTTCTAAACAGCTTCGTCAACATCCCGCGGCTGTTGGGGCGTAGGACGCGCCCAGACTTTACGGATCAGGATCGGCAGAATGTTATTGAAGTTTCCGGCGGCGCGCATCGGCATCGGCGCGGCCTGCCTCGTGCTTGTCGGCATCAGCCCGTTGTGCGCAGAGCCGGTGTTCGACAGCCTGGCCGGCGCATGGTCGGGCATCGGTACGATGAAGCCGTCGGATGGTCCGCGTGAGAAGGTCCGCTGCAAAGTGGCATACAACGTCACCAGGCCGGGACGGTCGTTGACACTCGATCTGCGCTGCGCAAGCGATGCGTACAAGATGGTCCTGTCCGCGAACATCGAGCAGAGCGGGACGGAGCTTTCCGGCAACTGGTTCGAGAGCGAATATCGACAGGGCGGCAAGGTCTACGGCACGAACAAGGACGGCCTGATCGAGGCGCGAATCGAGGGAAACACGGTGGCCGCGCTGGTGACGATCCAGACCAAGAGCAATCATCAATCCTTCCTGATGGAGGCGCCGGGGTCCTGGATGTCGGAGGTCGCGATCGAATTGAACAAGGATTCGAAGTGACGCCGATCTTCATGCCGTCACTTCCATGCACCGCAATCGCTCTTCGCCTCGGCGCGCCCGGTGATCGAGGGGTTCGCCGGCTCGAGCGGATTGGTGACGCCGCCGTGCTCGGCGTCACCATCACGATGAGATACTACGCCATCGCAGGCTGCGGCTTGGGCTGACGCGAGAGGGCCAGCACGATCAGCGCGGCGAACACGCACAGTGCGCCGGCAATGAAGAACGCAGGCAGGTAGCTCTCATACACCGTGCGGGACAGGCCGGCGCCGAAGGCGGCCGCGCCGGCGCCGAGCTGATGGCCGGCAAAGATCCAGCCGAACACCAGATTGGCGCGCTCCGGTCCGAATTTCTGCGCGGTGATCCGCACGGTCGGCGGCACTGTGGCGATCCAGTCGAGCCCGTAGAACATTGCGAAAAGGGAGAGGCCGTAGAACGAGAAGTCGCTGAAGGGCAGGAAAATCAGCGAGAGCCCGCGCAGGCCGTAATACCAGAACAGGAGCCAGCGATTGTCGTAACGGTCCGACAGCCAGCCAGACATGATGGTGCCGAAGAAGTCGAAGATGCCCATCGCGGCCAGCAGGCTCGCCGCCTGAACCTGCGGGATGCCGAAATCCAGGCACATCGGGATCAGGTGCACCTGGACGAGGCCGTTGGTCGAAGCGCCGCAGACGAAGAAGGTCGCGAACAGGATCCAGAACGCGGTCGATTTCGAGGCGTCGCGCAACGTGCCGAGCGCCACGCCGGTGATCGTGCCGTGGCTGACCGGCGGGGCGGGCAAGGGCTCGGTACCTTCATCGCCGAACGGGCGCAGGCCGACGTCGCTCGGCCGGTCGCGCATCACCAGCAGCACGGCGACCGCGGACACGCCGAGCGCGATGCAGACGAAGCCGAGTGCGAGCCGCCAGCCGTAATGGTCGGTGAGGCTTGCCAAAAGCGGCAGGAACACGAGCTGGCCGGTGGCGACGCTCGCGGTCATGATGCCGACGACGAGGCCGCGTCTTGCTGCGAACCAGCGCGTGGCAATCGTCGCGCCGAGCACCAGGGCGGTCATGCCCGTGCCGATCCCGATCACCACGCCCCACAGCGCGATGAGCTGCCAGACCTCGGTCATGCCCAGCGAGAGCACGAGCGCCGAGACCACGATCAACTGCGCGAGCAGCGTCACGTTGCGCAGGCCGTAGCGGTTGAGCAGGGCCGCCGCAAACGGCGCCATCAGCCCGAACAGGATGAAGCGGATCGACAGTGCGGAGGAGATCTCCGCCGTGCTCCAGCCGAACTCCTTCTGCAGCGGCACGATGAACACGCCGGGGGCGCCGACCGTGCCGGCGCTGATCAGCGCGGCGAGGAAGGTCACGCCGACCATCACCCAGCCATAGTGAATGTTGCGGCGGGAAAGCGCTGCCGCGAGCCAGTTCGAGATCATTGGGCCTCAATCTTGGTTTGCGAGCCCCGGGAGACCCGCGTCATCGTTACATTCTGGCACGGGCGAGGGAAGTCTGAAATGACAGACTTCCCTTGATTTCGGCCATTGCGGACGGCTAGTGCGCCGGCCGCTCCACCGCGATGGCCGTGGCTTCGCCGCCGCCGATGCAGAGCGCGGCGATGCCGCGTCTGAGGTTCTGCGCCTCGAGTGCATGCAGCAGCGTCACGATCAGCCGCGCGCCGGTGGCGCCGATCGGGTGTCCGAGCGCGCAGGCGCCGCCGTTGATGTTGAGCTTGTCGCGGGGAATGCCGAGATCGCGTTGCGCAGCCATCGCGACCACGGCGAACGCCTCGTTGATCTCGAACAGGTCGACATCGGAGGCAGCCCAGCCGACCTTGTCGAGCAGCTTGCGGATCGCCGGAATCGGCGCCGTGGTGAACCATTGCGGCTCCTGGCTGTGAGTGGCGTGGCCCTTGATCTCGGCGAGAACAGGTAGGCCGCCCCGATCGGCGAGCGAGCGCTTCGTCAGCACGAGCGCAGCGGCGCCGTCGGCATTGGCGGAGGAGGCCGCCGGCGTGATAGTGCCGTTGGCGCGGAACGCCGGCTTCAACCCGGGAATCTTGGCGGGGTCGACCTTCAGCGGATGCTCGTCATTGGCGATGACGCGCGGGCCGGCCTTCTCGGTCAGTGTGATCGGCGCGATCTCGGCCTTGAACGCGCCGCCCTCGACCGCCTTGCGGGCGCGGCTGAGCGTCTCCATGGCATAGGCATCCTGGTCCTTGCGGGTGAACTGATAGGCTTCCGCCGTGGCCTCGCCGAAATCGCCCATGGAACGGCCGGTCTCATAGGCGTCCTCGAGCCCGTCCATCATCATGTGGTCGATGATGCGGTCGTGGCCGACGCGATAGCCGCCGCGTGCCTTGGCGAGCAGATAGGGCGCATTGCTCATGCTCTCCATGCCGCCGGAGACGACGATGTCGGCCGAGCCGGCGCGGATGATGTCGTGCGCCAGCATGGTCGCCTTCATGCCGGAGCCGCAGACCTTGTTCACCGTGGTCGCGCCGGTGGCATCGGGCAAACCGGCGCTACGTGCCGCCTGCCGCGCCGGCGCCTGGCCTTGTCCGGCCGGCAGCACGCAGCCCATGAAGACCTCGTCGACCTTTTCGGGGGTGAGCCTGGCGCGCTCCAGCGCCGCCCCGATCACGTGCGATCCGAGCTTGTGGGCGGCCAGCGGCGACAATTCGCCCATGAAGCGGCCGAGCGGGGTGCGGGCGGCGGAGACGATGACGACGGGATCGGCGGCTTCGGCCATGACGGAACTCCCTGCAATGACGGATAAGATTATGGTCATCATATGATGCGACGCAAAAAATGCAACCGCGCCAGGGATGAGAAAATGTCGTGGCTCGGATGAGATTCGCTCACCGCACACTGTCATCGCCCGCGAAGGCGGGTGATCCAGTATTCCAGAGGCGGTGCGGCTAGAACCGAGAAGCCGCGGCGTACTGGATGCCCCGCCTTCGCGGGGCACGACACCGTCTTTGGTGCGCCTACCGCTTCCGGTTCGCAAATGCCTGCATGAGCCGCGTCGGCTCGTCTGTCAGGAACGACTCGCCGAACACCTTGACGCTCAGATTCACCGACTCCGTCAGCGGCAGTTCCTCCCATTGCCGCAACAGGGCCTTCTGCGATCGCAGCGCCTCGGGACCGCATTCGAGCAGCGCCTTCACGGTGTGCTCGATCACGGCATCGAGTTCGCCCTCCGGCGCGACCTTGTCGATCAGTCCCCAGGCCAGCGCGGTCGGGGCGTCGATGTTCTCCGCCGTCATCACCAGCCAGCGCGCGCGGGCCCAGCCGATCAGGCGCGGCAAGAGAGCGGCATGGATCACCGAGGGGATGCCGACGCGCACCTCCGGCATGCCGAAATGCGCATCATGCGCGGCAATGCGGAAGTCGCAGGCCGCTGCCACTTCGAGCCCGCCGCCGAGACACCAGCCGGGCATCCGCGCAATCACCGGGGCAGGGAATTGGCGCACCGCCTCGCAGAGATCGCGCAGGCGGCTGATGAAGGTTTCGGCGGATTTCTGGTCGAGCTTGGCCATCTCCTTGATGTCCGCGCCGCCGATCATGCTCTTCTCGCTCTGGCCGCGCAGCACCACGACCCGAATGCTGCGGTCGGACGCGAGCTGCTGGAGGCCTTCGCGTACGGCCTCGGTGACGGGCGAGCCGAGAATGTTGAGCGGGCCGGCGTTGCAGATCGCGACATGAACGACGCCGCGCGCGTCGCGCGTCACGCCGCAGTGGTTGTTGAGCATTTCCATCGGGGCATCTCGAAGGTTCCGTGGACGCGTGCGAGGCGCACTGGTCGGGATCACTTCCGGGCCGAAACGGCCGGCTTGTCAAGCGGGGCCCATGAGACCGAGTTGCCAGCGCGAAGTCCGTGGCATAGTATGACATATATCATTCAAAGAGGTGGCCATGACCGACATCGATCCAATCGCCCTGTTTTCGCCGGCGCAGCGGCGTGAGCGCGTGGTGGACTGGCAGGTGCCGGCGCCGGTCGCGAAAGCGGCGATGGGCCTATCGGGCATGGACGCCATGCTCGGCATTCGCGACGGCCGGCTGCCGCCGCCGCCTTTTGCGAAACTGATCGGGTTCATCATGGCCGTTGTCGAGCCGGGCCGGATCGTCATGGAACTGGAGCCGCGCGAAGATCTCGAAAACACCATCGGTCTTCTCCACGGCGCGACCGCAGCGGCGCTGCTCGATACGGCCATGGGATGTGCGATTTCGACCCGGCTCGAGGCCGGGCAAAGCTCGGTGACCCTCGATCTGAAGCTGACCTATCTGCGTCCGCTGTCGGTTCGCTCCGGGCTGATCTCGGCCGAAGGCAAGGTGATCAAGCTGGGACGCCAGACCAGCTACACCGAGGGCTTTGTCCGCGACGGCAAGGGGGCCCTGGCGGTCCACGCAACCGCAACCTTTTCCATGATCGGCGCAACTTAACGTGAATTAATGCACCGATCCCGGCATTTGCGTGCTATGAGATGACTCTCGACATCCAATGAGATCCGCATGCGCTATTCCCCGGAACACAAGCAGGAAACCCACGATCGGATCGTGAAGAAGGCCTCCGTGCGGCTGCGCGAGAAGGGCGCTCATGGCATCGGCGTCGCCGATCTCATGAAGGAGGCCGGCCTGACCCATGGCGGCTTTTACGCGCATTTCGATTCCCGCGAGGCGCTGGTGATCGAGGCCTTTGGCTATGCCATGGACCGCTCGATGGAACACTGGCGCAAGCTCACCGGCGAGGCCGCTCCTGAAAAGCGCCTGGCGCTGGTCGCGGAGAGCTATCTGTCCACGCTGCATCGCGACAATCCCGGCCATGGCTGCTCGATTCCCGCGCTGGGCGCCGAGATCGCCCGCGAGAGCCCGAAGACACGCAAGGCCTTTGCCGGCAAGCTCGACCAGATGATCGAGATGATGACCGACTATGTCCCGAACATGCCGCGCAAGGCCGCGCGCAAGCAGGCAATCGCGACGCTCGCGACGATGGCCGGCACCATGCTGCTGGCGCGCATCGCCGGATCGAACGAATTGTCGGATGAGGTTCTGAAGGCCGGCCGGGATAGCGCGCTCGATGGCGTGAAGCGCCAGCCGAAGGTGCCTGCGGCGAAGAAGGTGAAGCAGAGTTAGGCCGACCTCGGCAGCCGTAGGGTAGGCAAAGGCGCTCTTGCGCCGTGCCACCATCTGTCCACTCGCGCGACTGATATGGTGGGCACGCTTCGCTCACCCTGCGGAAACGGCGCTACCGTCCCGCAAACAGCGTCCGCTCGCGCTCGACGATCTCGCTGATGTAATCCGCCACCGCCCTGATCCGCGCGAGGTCCTTGCTGTCGGCGTGCATCAGCATCCAGAATGTCCGCATGATCGATATGTCGTCCGGCAGCACTGCGACGAGCTGCGGATGGTCGCTCGCCATGAAATGCGGGAGCACCGCAATGCCGAAGCCCGAGAGCGTAGCATTGAGCTGAGCGATCAGATTGGCGCTGCGAAAGCGCGCGGAAATCCGCGGCGACACCTGCGGCAGATAGTCGAGCTCCGGCGTGAACAGCAGCTCCTCGATGTAGCCGACGAAGCGGTGTTGCGGCAGGTCTTGCCGTGACGAGATCCTGGGAAAGCGGTCGAGATAGGCCGGCGAGGCATAGAGCCCGAGGCGGTAGTCGAGCAGCTTGCGGCCGACGATGCGGCCTTCCTTGGGCATGGTCAGGCTGATGGCGATATCAGCCTCGCGCTTGGAGAGACTGAATAGCCGCGCGGTAGCTACAAGTTGCAGATCGAGATCGGGATAGCGGTCGGCGAAGGGGGCGAGCCGGGGCGCCAGGAAGGCGGTGCCGAAGCCATCAGGGGCACCGATCCGCACCGTGCCGGTCAGCCGCGCCACGGAGCCGCCGACCTGCTCCTGGTTGGCGACGATGGTCGATTCCATCGCTTCCGCACTGTCGGCGACGCGTTGGCCGGCCTCGGTGAGGAGATAGCCGGTCTTGCGCCGGTCGAACAGCTTGGCCGAAAGGTGCTTTTCCAGCCGATCGACGCGGCGGATCACCGTGGCATGGTCGACGCCGAGCTGTTTTGCCGCAGCCGAGACCGAGCCGCCCCGCACGATGGCCAGCACGAAGCGAAAGTCGTCCCAGTCGATAGCGCCTTGATCCAGCATTTTCGCACATCTATGGTGCATTATCTCAGACTTGAATCCTATAAAATGCAGGTCGATAGGATTTGTCAAAGCGACCACGCTCGGCCTAAGGAGATTATCCCATGCGTTCAATCGGACATTTCATCGGTGGCAAGGAGGTCAAGGGGACCTCGGGCCGCACTGCCGACGTCTTCGAGCCGATGACCGGTGACGTCCAGGCCAAGGTCGCGCTGGCTTCCAAGGCCGAAGTCCGCGCCGCCGTCGAGAACGCGCGCGCAGCACAGCCCGAATGGGCCGCAACCAATCCGCAGCGCCGCGCCCGCGTGATGATGAAATTCGTGGAGCTGGTCCAGCGCGATTACGACAAGCTCGCCGAATTGCTCGCGCGCGAGCACGGCAAGACCGTGCCGGACGCCAAGGGCGACATCCAGCGCGGCCTCGAGGTCGCGGAATTCGCCTGCGGCATTCCGCATCTGATGAAGGGCGAGTACACGGAAGGAGCCGGTCCCGGCATCGACATCTATTCGATGCGCCAACCGCTCGGGGTCGTCGCGGGCATCACGCCGTTCAATTTCCCGGCGATGATCCCGATGTGGAAGTTTGCGCCGGCGATCGCCTGCGGCAACGCCTTCATCCTGAAGCCGTCGGAGCGCGACCCCGGCGTGCCGATGCTGCTCGCTGAACTCATGATGGAAGCGGGCCTGCCGGCCGGCATCCTCAACGTCGTCAACGGCGACAAGGAGGCGGTCGACGCCATCCTCGACGATCCCGACATCAAGGCCATCGGCTTCGTCGGCTCGACTCCGATCGCGCAGTACATCTACGAGCGCGCCGCGCAGACCGGCAAGCGTTGCCAGTGCTTCGGCGGCGCCAAGAACCACGCCATCGTCATGCCCGATGCGGACATGGACCAGGCCGTCGATGCGCTGATCGGTGCCGGTTATGGCTCGGCCGGCGAGCGCTGCATGGCCGTTTCGGTCGCCGTCCCCGTCGGCAAGTCCACCGCCGACCGTCTGATGGAGAAGCTGATCCCGCGCGTTGAGTCCTTGAAGATCGGCACCTCGATCGATCCGTCGGCCGACTACGGTCCGCTGGTGACGCGCGAGGCGGTCGAGAAGGTCAAGAGCTATATCGACATCGGCATCAAGGAAGGCGCGACGCTCGCCGTCGACGGCCGCGGCTTCAAGATGCAGGGCTACGAAAACGGCTTCTATCTCGGCGGTTCGCTGTTCGACAACGTCACCAAGGACATGCGGATCTACAAGGAAGAGATCTTCGGCCCGGTGCTCTCGGTCGTGCGTGCGCACGATTACAAGGAAGCGCTGGCGCTGCCGTCGGAGCATGACTACGGCAACGGCGTTGCCATCTTCACCCGCGACGGCGACGCCGCGCGCGACTTCGCGGCCAAGGTGAACGTCGGCATGGTCGGCATCAACGTGCCGATCCCGGTGCCGATCGCCTATTACACCTTCGGCGGCTGGAAGAAGTCGGGCTTCGGCGATCTCAACCAGCACGGCCCGGACTCGATCCGCTTCTACACCAAGACCAAGACGGTGACCTCGCGCTGGCCGTCCGGCGTCAAGGAGGGTGCGGAGTTCTCGATCCCGCTGATGAAGTAGTGCGATTGATGTGAGCTGCAGCGGCATCGGGAAAGCACCTCTCCCTTTGGGAGAGGTCGGCGCCAAGCGCCGGGTGAGGGGTTATGGTCTCTCGTTGGAGCCGCGCCCCCTCACCCGATTTGCTGCGCAAATCGACCTCTCCCCGCAGGGGAGAGGTGACCGAAGCCAGCGGGGGCCTTGAGGTGCAGTTCGCTCTGAACGAGGATCAGATCGCGGTTCGCGACATGGCGCTGGCGTTTGCGGCCGAGAAGATCGCGCCGCACGCGTTGCGCTGGGACGAGGAGAAGCACTTTCCCGTCGACGTCATGCGCGAGGCAGCGGCGCTCGGCATGGGCGGCATCTATATCCGCGACGATGTCGGCGGCTCCGCCATGACGCGGTTCGATGCGGCGCTGATCTTCGAGGCGCTGGCGACTGGCTGCCCGACCACCTCCGCCTTCATCTCCATCCACAACATGGCGAGCTGGATGATCGATGCCTTCGGCAGCGACACCCAGCGCCACACATGGTTGCCAAAGCTCTGCACCATGGAGCTAATCGCGAGCTATTGCCTGACCGAGCCGGGCGCGGGCTCGGACGCGGCAGCGTTGCGCACCCGCGCGGTGCGCGACGGTGACCATTACATCCTCAACGGCCAGAAGCAGTTCATCTCCGGCGCCGGCGGCACCGATCTCCTGGTCGCGATGGTCAGGACCGGCGGCGACGGCCCAGGCGGCATCTCGACCCTTGTCATCGACGGCAAGACGCCAGGCGTTTCCTTCGGCGCCAACGAGCGCAAGATGGGCTGGAATGCGCAGCCGACCCGCGCGGTGATGTTCGAGAACGCCCGGGTGCTGGCGGCCAATCGGCTCGGCGAGGAGGGCGTCGGTTTCAAGATCGCGATGGCCGGTCTCGACGGCGGCCGCCTGAACATCACGGCCTGCTCGCTCGGTGGCGCGCAGACTGCGCTCGACAAGGCGCGCGCCTACATGAAGGAGCGCAAGGCATTTGGAAAACGCCTCGACGAATTCCAGGCCCTGCAATTCCGCCTCGCCGACATGGCGATCGAACTCGAGGCCGCGCGCACCTTCCTGTGGCGTGCCGCGGCCGCGCTGGACCGCAAGGACCCCGACGCCACCATGCTGTGCGCGATGGCCAAGCGTTTCGGCACCGATGTCGGCTTCGATGTCGCCAACCACGCGCTGCAGCTGCATGGCGGCTACGGATATCTCAGCGAATACGGCATCGAGAAGATCGTGCGCGACTTGCGCGTGCATCAGATCCTCGAAGGCACCAATGAAATCATGCGGCTCATCGTGGCGCGCAAGCTGATCGAGGGCGCGCGATGAGCGGAGCGGAAGAGGGCGATCTCGTCGCGCGCGTCGAAGGCGCGGTCGGCGTCATCAGGCTCAATCGGCCCAAGGCCATCAATGCCGTCACGCTGGAGATGTTTCGCGACATCGACAAGGCGCTCGATCGCTTCGAAGCTGATCCCGCCGTCGCTGTGATCCTGCTGGAAGGTGCCGGCGAGCGGGGGCTCTGCGCTGGCGGCGACATCCGCACGCTCTGGGAGAGCTCCAAGGCTGGCGGCGACCTCGGCAAGATCCTGTGGCGGGAGGAATACATCCTCAACGCCCGCATCAAGAAGTTTCCGAAGCCGTATGTCGCCTTCATGGACGGCATCGTGATGGGCGGCGGCGTCGGCTTGTCGGCTCATGCCAGCCATCGCGTCGTCACCGATCGCACCAGGCTCGCGATGCCGGAAGTCGGTCTTGGCTTCTTCCCAGATGTCGGCGGCACCTATCTGCTGTCGCATTCGCCGGGCGAGATCGGCACCTATTTCGGGCTGACCGGCCAGACCATGAATGGGCCGGACGCGATCCACGCGAAGTTCGCCGATTGGGTCGTGCCGGCGGTGAAATTGCCGGAGCTGCGCGAGGCCCTGACAAAGCTCCGTCCCGGTGCGAGTGCCGCCGATGTCGGCAAGCTCATCAGCGGCTTTGCCACCGGCGAGACCGCGGGGCCGGTGGCTGCGAAGGAGCCTGCTATCGATTCGCTGTTCGGCTTCGACCGCATGGAGGACATCGTCGCGGCGCTGAAGCGTGACGGCTCCGAATTCGCACAGGCGACGCTGAAGACGCTCAACGAGAAATCGCCGCGCGGCATGGTGGTGACGCTGAAGCTCTTGCGCCTCGCGCGCCAATCATCGAGCCTGGAAGAGTGCCTGGTGCGCGAATACCGCGCCGCGCTGGAAGTCTTCCGCAGCGACGATTTTCGCGAGGGCGTGCGTGCCGCCGTGATCGACAAGGACCGCAACCCGACCTGGTTGCCGCCGCGGATCGAGGATGTGACGCCGGCGATGCTTGCGCCGTATCTCGTCGAGATCGGCGCCGACGAGTTGAAGTTCAACTAACAACGCTACAGCGGAGGAAACGACAATGGCCACGATCGCATTCATCGGTCTCGGCAACATGGGCGGCCCGATGGCCGCCAACCTGGTCAAGGCCGGCCACAAGGTGGTGGCGTTCGACCTCGTCGAGGCCTCCCGCAATCAGGCCAAGGCCGACGGCGCTGGCATTGCCGACAGCGCGCCCGCCGCGGTGAAGGGCGCCGATGTCGTCGTCACCATGCTCCCCGCGGGCAAGCACGTGCTCGGTGTCTGGAACGAGGTCGTGCCCGTCATGACCAAGGGCGCGTTGATCATCGATTCTTCGACCATCGACGTCGAAAGCGCGCGGCAGGCGCATGCGCTGGCCGCCAAGCACGGCGTGCTCTCGGTCGATGCGCCGGTCTCCGGCGGGACCGGCGGCGCCAAGGGCGCGACGCTCACCTTCATGTGCGGCGGCGAGGAGAAGGCGTTCGCAGCCGCCAAGCCGGTACTGGAGAACATGGGCAAGAAGATCGTCCATTGCGGCGGCGCCGGCGCAGGGCAGGCCGCCAAGATCTGCAACAATATGATCCTCGGCATTTCCATGATCGCGGTGAGCGAAGCGTTCGCGCTCGGTGAAAAGCTCGGGCTCTCGCACCAGGCGCTGTTCGACGTCGCCTCGACCTCGTCCGGCCAGTGCTGGTCGCTGACGACCTATTGCCCGGTGCCGGGGCCGGTGCCGACCTCGCCGGCGAACAACGACTACAAGCCGGGCTTTGCCTCTGCGCTGATGGTGAAGGATCTGACGCTGGCGCAGGACGCGGCGAAGGCTGCGGGCGCGGCGACGCCGCTCGGCAAGCATGCGCAGGAGATCTATCAGTCTTTCGACGCTGCCGGGCAGGGCGGGGTGGATTTTTCCGGAATTATCAAGCACGTTAGGAGTCTAGCCGGGAAAGCTTGATGACGACATTCCAGGAAGCGCGCGCGTTTCTGCTAAAGCACCGCACGGATTACGAGGCCGCGGTCAAGGGATTCCGCTGGCCCGATCCGGTTCCCTTCAACTGGGCGCTCGACTGGTTCGACGCCGAGCTGGCGGCAAATGCTGACAGCAAGGACCGGCCCGCGCTCTGGATTGTCGATGCCGCGCAGGACAAGCAGACAAAACTGTCATTCGCGGCGCTCTCGAAGCGCTCGAACCAGGTCGCCAACTTCCTCCGCGCGCAGGGCCTCAAGCGCGGCGACCACCTTTTGCTGCTGCTCGGCAATGTGGTTCCGCTGTGGGAGACGATGCTGGCGGCGATGAAGCTCGGCGTCGTCGTGATTCCAGCGACGACGCTGCTCACCGCTGACGAACTTCGCGACCGGCTCGATCGCGGCAAGGCGAAGGCGGTGGTCGCAGCCGAGGATCAGGTCACAAAATTCGCGAGCCTTGGCACCGAGAATGTCGTCCGCATCGTGGTCGGCGCGGCTTCCAACGGCTGGCTGGCCTATGACGAGGCGGCCAAAATGCCGGAGGGCTTCACGCCGGATGGCCTGACCAACGCCGACGACCCGATGCTGCTCTATTTCACCTCGGGCACGACGGCGAAACCAAAGCTGGTGCGGCACAGCCAGCGCAGCTATCCGGTCGGCCATCTCTCGACGATGTACTGGATCGGGCTGAAGCCCGGAGACATTCACCTCAACATCTCCTCGCCCGGCTGGGCCAAGCATGCCTGGAGCTGTTTTTTCGCGCCGTGGAATGCGGGCGCTGCCGTGTTCGTGGTCAACCAGCCGCGCTTCGATGCGAAAGGCCTGCTCGCCACGATCGGCCGTTGCGGCGTCACCACGCTATGCGCGCCGCCGACCGTGTGGCGGTTGTTCATCCAGGAGAACCTCGCCTCGTTCAAGGTGGCGTTGCGTGAGGTCTGCGGCGCCGGCGAGCCGCTCAACCCTGAAGTGATCGACCAGGTGCGGGCCGCCTGGGGGCTCACCATTCGCGACGGCTATGGCCAGACCGAAACCACCGCGCTCGCCGGCAACTCGCCGGGCCAGAAGATCAAGGTCGGCTCGATGGGCCGGCCGCTGCCGGGCTATCGCGTGCAGATCAGCGATGCCGACGGTCATCCCGCAAAGGAAGGCGAGGTCACGCTGGTGCTGGGCACCGATCGCCCCGCCGGCCTGATGCAGGGCTATCAGGGCGATGACGGCAAACTGTCCGGCGCCGAAGGCGAGCTCTATCGCAGCGGCGATGTCGTGTTCGAAGATGACGAGGGCTATCTCACCTTCGTCGGCCGCTCCGATGACGTGTTCAAGTCGTCGGATTACCGCATCAGTCCGTTCGAACTCGAGAGCGTGCTGCTGGAGCATGAGCTGGTCGCGGAAGCTGCGGTGGTGCCGAGCCCGGATCCGATCCGGCTCGCCATTCCCAAGGCCTTCGTGCTGCTGACGTCGGGCGCGGAGCGTTCACCCGAGACCGCGTTCTCCATCTTCAAACATCTCCATGCGCGCCTTGCACCATTCAAGCGCATTCGCCGTCTCGAAATCGTCACCGAGCTGCCGAAGACGATCTCTGGAAAAATCCGTCGCGTCCAGCTACGACGGCTGGAACGGGACAATGATCATGACGATCCGCTGCGCGGCCGGGAATTCCGCGAGGAGGAGTTTCCGGAGCTGGCGAAGACACGCGGCGAAAGCTAAGTAGGGAACTCGTCATTCCGGGGCGATGCGCAGCATCGAACCCGGAATCCATCGGGCCGCGGAGATGGTCGAGCGATGGATTCCGGGCTCGCGCTTCGCGCGCCCCGGAATGACAGTGGTTGGAGTCATCAATGAACGAAGTCTGGAAGAAGCCGCCGATTACGCTTCAGGCCTATCAGGCCATGGTCGGCAAGGAGATCGGCGTGTCCTCGTGGCACCTGATCGACCAGCCCCGCATCGACACCTATGCCGACGTGATCGAGGATCACCAGTTCATCCATGTCGATCCGGAACGCGCGAAGAAGGAGACCGCGTTCGGCACGACGATTGCGCACGGCTTCCTGACGATGTCGCTGATGTCGATCATGTCCTACGAGGTGATGCCGGTGATCGCGGGCACCACGATGGGCGTGAACTACGGCTTCGACAAGCTGCGCTTCATCTCGCCGGTCCGCTCGGGCAAGCGCGTTCGCGGCCGCTTCGTGCTGACGGAGGCCAAGCTGCGCAAGCCCAACGAGTTGCAGTCCCGCACCAACGTCACGGTCGAGATCGAAGGCGAGGACAAGCCCGCGCTGGTCGCGGATTGGCTCGGGTTGATCTATTTCGAGTAACTCCGCCCGCCATGGCCGGGCTTGACCCGGCCATTTATCGCTGCTCAAAAGCCGACCAAAGTCGGGGCGTCCCCTCTCCCCTTGTGGGAGAGGGTGCCTCGCGGAACGCGAGGCGGGTGAGGGGTCTCTCTCCGCGAACTCATCTGCCGAGAGAGACCCCTCATCCGGCGCTTCGCGCCACCTTCTCCCACAAGGGGAAAAGGAAGAACAGGACGTAATCCATGGCAATCAGGTTCGACGGACGCGTCGCCATCGTCACCGGCGCGGGCAATGGTCTTGGCAAGGCGCACGCGCTGGGATTGGCCAGCCGCGGCGCCAAGGTCGTGGTCAACGATTTCGGCGGCGCGCGCGACGGCACCGGCGGCTCGCTGTCGCCGGCCGAATCCGTGGTCGAGGAGATCCGCAAGGCCGGCGGCACCGCGATGGCCGACGGCGCTGATGTCTCGAACTTCGAGCAGGTCACCGCCATGGTCGAGCGTGCCACCAAGGAATGGGGCAGCGTCGATCTCCTGTGCGCCAATGCCGGCATCCTGCGCGACAAGTCGTTCGGCAAGATGGAAGCCGCCGATTTCCAGAAGGTGCTCGACGTGCATCTCGTCGGCACCTTTTATTGCTGCAAGGCGGCCTGGGCCGGCATGCGCGACCGCAATTACGGCCGCATCGTGCTGACCACCTCGTCCTCCGGCCTCTATGGCAATTTCGGCCAGGCCAATTACGGCGCGGCGAAGTCCGGCATGGTCGGGCTGATGAACGTGCTGGCGGAAGAGGGCCGCAAGAACGACATCCGCGTCAACATCATCTCGCCCACGGCAGCGACCCGCATGACCGAAGAGCTGCTGCCGCCGCAGGCGCTGCAACTGATGAAGCCGAACGCGATCACGCCGGCGGTCGAGTACATGCTCAGCGAGGACGCGCCGACCCGAACCATCATGGGCGCCGGAGCCGGCTCCTTCGCCGTGATCAAGATTTTGGAGAGCGAAGGCATCAACCTGCCGGAGTCCGAATGGACGCCGGACGCGGTCGCCGCGCATTTCGCAGAGATCAGCGACATGTCGAAGGCCAAGGCGCTGACGGGCGCGTTCGAGCAGACGCAGAAGTATGTGGCGCAGGCCGCGGCAAGAGCGGGGATCAAGCTCTAGCCGGACTGTCATTCCGGCGCGTCGCAAACAGCGAGCCCGGAACCGTACTCTCGTCATGGCCGGGCTTGTCCCGGCCACCCACGTTCTTGCGAGGCTCTCGTAGATGCCCGGGACAAGCCCGGGCATGACGACCTGTTCCGTAGAACCGGCGTGCTCTAAAATTCGGACCATGACCTCAACGGACAACCACATCGCCGTCATCGGCGCCGGCCCCGCCGGGCTGATGGCGGCGGAGGCGCTGGCGCAAGGCGGCGCCCGCGTCACCGTCTACGACGCCATGCCGTCCGCAGGCCGCAAATTCCTGATGGCCGGCCGCGGCGGGCTCAATCTCACCCACAGCGAGCCGCTGCCGCAATTCATGGCGCGCTATCGCGAGGCGGCACCGAAGCTGCAAGCGGCGATCGCAGCGTTCCCGCCGGACGCGCTGCGCGCCTGGAGCGGGGCGCTGGGCGAGGCGACCTTCGTCGGCTCCAGCGGTCGGGTGTTCCCGAAAGCGTTCAAGGCCTCGCCCCTGCTGCGCGCCTGGCTGCGGCGCCTCGATGCCAGCGGCGTACGGTTTGCCTTCCGGCATCGCTGGACCGGCTGGGATGGCGAGGGGCGGCTGCTGTTTCGAACGCCCGATGGCGAGGCGGCGGTCGTTGCCAACGCCGCGGTCCTCGCGCTCGGCGGTGCAAGCTGGCCGCGGCTCGGCTCGGATGGCGGCTGGGTCGGGCTCCTCGCTGCCAGGGGCGTTGCCATCTCCAAACTGCGGCCCGCCAATTCCGGCTTCACGGTCGCGTGGTCAAATGTGTTCCGCGATCGCTTCGAGGGCCAGCCGCTCAAGGGCGTGGCGCTGACGGTCGGTGCACACACGGTGCGCGGCGAAGCCATGATCACCCGCAGCGTATCGAAGGCGGTGCGGTCTACGCGCTGTCGGCGGAGTTGCGGGAGGCGGTGCTGGGTCTTGGCCAGGCGACGTTGATGATCGCGTTGCGGCCCGACCTCGATACGGGCGCGTTGACGACGCGGCTATCGGGCACGCGCGGCAAGCAATCGCTGGCGAATTTCTTGCGCAAGGCCGCGCAATTGTCGCCCGTCGGAATCGGCCTGATGCAGGAGGCCGCCATTGCGTCCGGCCGAACGCTGGCCTCGTTCTCGCCGGTGGAGCTTGCGCAGCTGATCAATGCCATTCCGGTTCAGCTCACAGGCGTCGCCCCGATCGCGCGCGCGATCTCGACCGCGGGCGGGATCACCTTCGACGAGCTCGACGACCGCTTCATGCTGCGCAAGCTGCCCGGCGTGTTCGCCGCCGGCGAGATGCTGGACTGGGAAGCGCCGACCGGCGGCTACCTGCTGCAGGCCTCGTTCGCGACGGGGCTTGCTGCGGGCAGGGGCGTGCTGGAATGGCTGAAGCGTTCGTAGAACGCCGCCGCCCTTCGAGGGCCGCTGAAGAAGCGGCCACCTCAGGGTGACGGCTACGAAAGAGCGTTAGCATGCGCTGGCTTAGTCTAGAGAGAGCGTCATCCTGAGGTGCGAGTGGCGCGATGCAAGGCAGCGCGCCGGGAGCCTCGAAGGATGCGCGGGCGTTCCGATGCGAGCGACGCAGGCCCTACCGCAGCTTCCCCCGCGCGGCCACCGGCAGCGTGCCGATGATCTCCTCGCCGCGCACCATCACCACCTCGTCCATCATGTTGACGACGACGCAGACATGGTTCGGCACGATGCGGACGACGTCGCCGACATTCGGCCGCGTGTTGCTGCGGGAGAGATCGAGGAAGCCGTGCTCCTCGGCGAATTTCGCGATCTTCGCCTCGGGATGCTCCAGGATCAGGCCGTGACCATCGAGGCCGCCGGTGTCCGTGGTTAGCGTCTTCGAGCCGGCGTCGAGGATGCCGCGCTCGGGCGCGGCGCGGCTCACCACGGTCGAATAGATGTGCAGCGCGCAATCGTCCCAAGTCGCCGAGCCTGCAGCGACCTGCATGCGGTCGTTGTAGATATAGGTGCCGAAGCGATGCTCGGTGCCGCCCTTGAGCTTGCCGAGATTGACGAGATTCGGCGTGCCGCCGGTCGAAACGATCTTGGCGTCGAGCCCGTGCGCTCGCACGCCGGCCAGCGCCTCGTCGTAGAATTTCTGCGCGTCCGCCCAGCCGGTCTCGGTCGGATACAGCATGAAGCCGGCGAACGCGAGTCCCTTGGAGGCTGCGATCTCACGCGCCAGCGCGATCGCCTCGGCCGGCGTCTCGACACCCGCACGCTTGCGGCCGGTGTCGCATTCGACGACGACCGAAAGCGGACGGCCCGACGCCGCAGCCGCCTTGGGCAGGCCGGCAACGACGGTCGAATTGTCTGCCGCCACCGTCATGTTCGCCTTCGCCTGCAGCGCGCCGAGGCGCGCCATCTTCTCTTCGCCGAGCAGATTGTAGCTGATCAGGATGTCGTCGATGCCGGCATTGGCCATGATCTCGGCTTCGCCCAGCTTCTGGCAGGTGATGCCCTTGGCGCCGGCCGCAACCTGCATCCTGGCGATGGTCGGGTTCTTGTGCGTCTTGATGTGCGGGCGGTTGGCGACGCCGGCGTCGTCGCAGGCCTTCTGGATGCGCGCGATGTTGCGCTCGACCCTGTCCATGTCGATGACGGCGCAGGGTGTGCCGTATTCGCGGGCGATCTTGGCGGCGAGGGGAGTGGTCATATGATCTCTCTGTTTCCGACCCTGTAGGATGGGTAGAGCGCAGCGAAACCCATCCTACAAGTTAAGCTTGTTCAATCTCTTCACGGAGCATTTCGAGTTCGAGCCAGCGCTCTTCGGCGGCGGACAGTTCTTCATGCGCCTTGGCGATGGCCGCCGACGTGTCGTCGAACTTTTTTCGATCCCTGGTGTAGAGATTGGGATCGTCGAGAACGCGCTGCAATTTTGCAATATCTGCCTGCAACGTTTCCATCTTCTTCGGCAGCGTTTCCAGCGCGTGCTTCTCGTTGAAGCTGAGCTTGCGCTTGGGCGCCGAAGCTGGAGCAGCGGAGCGTTCCTCTTTCTTCTCCGCCGGGGCTTGCGTCTTCGCCGTTTCACGCTTGAGGTCGGCGCCGCGTTGCGCCAGCATGTCGCTGTAGCCGCCGGCATATTCGATCCACTTGCCGTTGCCCTCGGGCGCGATCACGGAGGTGACGACGCGGTCGAGAAAATCGCGGTCATGGCTGATCAGGATCACCGTGCCTTCGTAATCGCCGAGCATCTCCTCGAGCACGTCGAGGGTTTCGAGATCGAGATCGTTGGTCGGCTCGTCCAGCACCAGGAGGTTCGACGGCTTTGCCAGTGCGCGCGCCAGCATCAGCCGGCCGCGCTCGCCGCCGGAGAGCACCTCCACCGGCGTGCCGCGCTGCTCCTGCGCGAACAGGAAGTCCTTCATGTAGCCGACGACGTGCTTCGGCTTGCCGCCGACCATGATCTGGTCGCCGCGGCCGCCGGTCAGGGCCTCCGCCAGCGTCGATTTGGGATCGAGGCTTTCGCGGTGCTGGTCGAGAGTCGCGACCTCCAGGTTGGCGCCGAGACGTATCGTTCCGGAATTCGGCTGCGTGCCGCCGGTGAGCAGGTTGACCAGCGTGGTCTTGCCGGCGCCGTTCGGCCCGATGATGCCGAGCCGGTCGCCACGCTGGATGCGGGTCGAAAAGTTCTCGACGATCTTGCGCTCGCCATAGGCCTTGGTGATGGATTTCGCCTCGATCACCAGCTTGCCGGATTGTTCGGCTTCGCTGGCTGCGAGATTGGCGCTGCCGGCGGTGCCGCGATAGTTGCGGCGCTGGTCGCGCAGGGCATGCAGATTGGCGAGCCGCTTGACGTTGCGCTTGCGCCGTCCGGAGACGCCGTGGCGAAGCCAGTGCTCCTCATCGACGATCTTGCGGTCGAGCTTGTGCTGGTCGCGCTCCTCTTCTGCCAGCACCTCATCGCGCCAGGTCTCGAACGAGGCAAAGCCGCGGTCGATCTGCTTGATCCTGCCGCGGTCGAGCCAGGCGGTCGAGCGCGACAGATTGGTGAGGAAGCGGCGGTCGTGGCTGATGATCACGAGCGCGCTGCGGCGGCTGTCGAGCTCCTGTTCCAGCCATTCGATGGTGGAGAGATCGAGATGGTTGGTCGGCTCGTCCAGCAGCAGGATGTCCGGCGAGGGCGCGAGCACATACGCCAGCGCCGCGCGGCGGGCCTCGCCGCCGGAGAGATTGTGCGGGTCCTCGTTGCCGGTCAGCCCGAGCTGCTCCAGCAGATAGCGCGCCTGGTAAGGATCGTCGCCGGGGGCGAGGCCGGACTCGACATAGGCGAGCGTGGTCTTGTGGTCACCGAAGTCTGGCTCCTGCGGCAGGTAGCGCACGGTCGCGCCCGGCTGCACGAAACGAGTGCCGAAATCGGGCTCGACCAGGCCGGCGGCGATCTTGAGCAGCGTCGATTTGCCGGAGCCGTTGCGGCCGATCAGGCAGACGCGTTCACCCGGCGCGACGTTGAGCTCGACGCCGCTCAGGAGCGGCGTGCCGCCGAAGGTCAGCCTGATGTCCTTCAATTGGATCAGCGGCGGCGCCATGGTCAGCCCTGACTCGTTGCAGCCGCATCGGCGCGGCGGCGGGCGATCCGGCGCAGCGTCTGGTCGAGCGCCGAGAGGAAGGCGGAGCGGTCGCGCGGCGCGAACGATCGCGGGCCGCCGGTGACCTCGCCGGCCGAGCGCAGATCCGTCATCAGATTGCGCACTGCCAGCGTCATCCCGATCGACTCTTCGGTGAAGGGTTTTCCATTCGGCGCGATCACGTCGGCGCCCGCCTTCACGCAGCGGCTCGCCAGTGGAATGTCTGATGTTACGACGACGTCGCCGGGCCTGGCTCGCTCCGCGATCCAGTCGTCCGCTGCGTCCATGCCGGCACCGGCGGCGATACGCTCGATCAAGGGGTCCTGCGGCACGCGAATGAAATTGCCGGCAACGATGCTCACGGGCACGCCGTGCCGGAGCGCGACACGGTAGATCTCGTCCTTCACCGGACAGGCGTCGGCGTCAACATAGATGCGGGTGGGGGTGTCGGTCATTCGCCGCGTGGTACCCCATTCGGGCCCCAAAGGCGAGGGGATTGACCCTGGTTCCTCAGGCCCTACGATCGCCCCTGAACAACAAGAAACAGGGAAGATGCCCATGCCGAACCGGCTCGAAACCTACCGCGTCGAGGCCTACAACACCGCCAAGCAGTCCGAAAACAAGATGCACGACGACACGGTGGCTCGCCGCTTCGGCTTTTCCGGCGGGCTGGTCCCCGGCGTCGATGTGTTCGCCTACATGATGCACGTGCCGATCGCGCGCTGGGGACGCGATTTTCTGTCGCGCGGGCTGGTCGAGGCCCGCTTTATCAAGCCGGTCTATGACGGCGAAACCGCCGACGTCGATGCCACCGAGCACAACGGCCTGCTCACGATCGAGGTGTTCAGCCGCAGCGAGCTGTGTGCGACCGGGACGGCCTCGCTGCCGGCGGCGGTGCCGGCGGTGTCGTTGAGCGACTATGTGGAGGTGCCCGTGGTGGCCGAGCGCAAGCCTGTCAGTCCGGCCACGTTCGAGACGGGCAAATGGCTCGGCACCGCGCCGCGCCGTTGGGCCGGGCAGGATGCGGCGGACTATCTCGCCGACATCAGGGAGAAAGAGCCGATCTTTGCGCGTGAAGGGCTGGGGCACCCGGGCCTGATCCAGCGCGTCATGAACCGCGTGCTGGTGGACAACACCATCCTGGGCCCCTGGATCCATGTCGGCAGCCGCATGCAATTGCTGTCCGCCGCACGCGCCGGCGACGAGATCACCGCGCGCGCGAAAGTCACTGCGAACTACGAGAAGAAGGGCCACCGCTTCGTCGAGTTCGACGCGCTGGTCGTCGCCAACGGCACGACGCCGCTCGCGCACTGCCAGCACACCGCAATCTACCAGCCGCGTGAGGCAGCGGCGTAGGCTCTTCACCTCGCCCCGCTTGCGGGGAGAGGTCGGCGCGAAGCGCCGGGTGAGGGGGAGTCTCCGCAAGGACGGTGAGAGTTGGATTCGCGGAGAGTCCCCCTCACCCGAAGCCTCGCTGCGCTCCTCTCCCCGCAAGCGGGGAGAGGTGAACACACAACTACGCCGCCTTGGCCTGCGCCTCCTGGATCGCGCGCCACACGCGCTCCGGGGTCAGCGGCATGTCGATGTGCTTGATGCCGTACTCGGAGAGCGCATCGATCACCGCATTCACCACCGTCGACAGGCTACCGGCGCAGCCGGCTTCGCCGCAGCCCTTGCTGCCGAGCGGGTTGGTCGTGGCCGGCACCGGGTGGTCGCCGACCGCCATGTTCGGCACATCCTCGGCGCGGGGCAGGGCGTAGTCCATCAGTGAGCCCGTGATCGGCTGGCCGCTCTCGTCGTAGCGGACATGCTCCATCAGCGCCTGGCCGATGCCCTGGACGACGCCGCCATGAAGCTGGCCCGCGACCAGCATCGGATTGATCACCGTGCCGAAATCGTTGACCGCGCTGTAGCGTACAATCTGCACGACACCGGTGTCGGGATCGATCTCGACCTCGGCGACGTGGCAGCCGTTCGGGAAGGCCGAGGCGATCGGCTCGCTGGTGTGATCGACATCGAGCGTCTCAGGCACGCCCTCGGGCATCTTGCCGTCGTGCAACTTCTTGGCGAGCTCCATGATGTCGATGCTGCGGTCGGTGCCGGCGATCGTGAACCTGCCACCTTCGAATTCGATGTCGGCTTCGGACGCCTCCAGCATATGCGCCGCGGCGCGCTTGCCTTTCTCGATGACGAGCTTGGCGGCGCCCACGATGGCCTGGCCGCTCGCCATGATCGAGCGCGAGCCGCCGGTGCCGTTGCCGGTGTGCACGATGTCGCTGTCGCCCTGCACCAGCTTGATGTTCTCGAAGGGAACGCCGAGCTGCGCGCTCAGCACCTGCGCGAACGGCGTGGCATGGCCCTGGCCGTAGTCGAGCGTGCCGGTGATGAGCTGCACGGTGCCATCGGGCTCGAACACGATCTTGCCGAGCTCGGGGCTCGGCGGCGCCGTGACCTCGAGATAGGAGCCGACCGCGATGCCGCGCAGCTTGCCGGCCTTCCTGCTCTCCTTCTTGCGCTTGGCGAAATTCTCGTGGTCGGAAATCTCGAGCGCCTTGTTGAACACGGCCTGGAAGTCGCCGCTGTCATAGGTGACGCCGGAGGAGGCCGGGAACGGAATCTGGTTCGGCTTGATGAAGTTGCGCCTGCGCAAGGTCAGCCGGTTGATGCCCATCTCGTCGGCGGCGCGGTCGATCAGCCGCTCCATGTAGTAGTTGGCCTCGGGCCGGCCGGCGCCGCGATAGGCGCCCATCAGCGTGGTGTTGGTCAGCACCGTCTTGATGTCGACCGCCATCAGCGGCGTGCGATAGACGCTGGAGAAATTCTTGCCGGTGTTGAGCGAGAGCGGCCCCGGCGCGACGCCGGTGATGTAGGCGCCGAGATTGCCGTAGCCGGACAGCTTCGCTGCCAGGAAATGCCCCTCGGCGTCGAGCGCGAGCTCGGCATGGATCTTCTGCGCGCGGCCGTGGCTGTCGGAGAGGAAGCTGGTGGAGCGCTCGTCGAGCCACTTCACCGGCCGTCCCAGCGCCTTGGCCGCAAATAGGATGCACATGTATTCGGGATAGTTGACGTTCTTCATGCCGAAGGAACCGCCGACGTTGGCGGTCAGGATGCGCACCTTGTCATTCGGCACGTTGAGGTTCTTGGCGAGATTGGCGCGGTTGCCGGCGACACCCTGCGTCGGCACCTGAAGCGTGTAGCGCTCGGACTTCTTGTCGTAGGAGGCAAGGCCAACACGCGGCTCCATCGAGACCACGGCGACGCGGGTGTTCTCGATGTCGAGCTTTGTGACATGGGCGGCACTGGCAAACGCCGCGTTGACCTTGTCGATGTCGCCATAGTGGTAGTCGAGCGCGACATTGTTCGGGATGTGGTCGTAAAGCTGCGGCGCGCCGGGCTTGGCGGCCTCCTCGGGATCGGTCACCGCCGGCAATGGCTCGATGTCGAGCTCGACCGCCTCGGCGGCGTCGCGCGCCTGCGCCAGCGTCTCCGCCACCACGAAGGCGACGGGATCGCCGACGAAGCGGACCTTGTCGGTGGCGAGCGGCTGGCGGTTGGTCTGGAGCAGCGGCGAGCCGTCACGGCTCTTCAGCGGCAGGCCGCAGGTGAAGGGGCCGTAACCGGCGGCATCGAGGTCCTTGCCGGTCCACACCCCCAGCACGCCCGGCATGGCCTTGGCGGCATCGATGCCGATACCGCGGATGACGCCATGGGCATGGGTGGAACGGACGACCACGGCATAGGCCTGGCCGGGCAGGTTGAAATCGTCGGTGTAGCGGCCCTTGCCGCGCACCAGCGTGTCGTCCTCCTTGCGGCGGACCGGTTGCCCGACGCCATATTTTTGCAGTGCAATAGCGTTCTCGAGCGTGGACGATTTGGTGTGTTCTTGCATGGAATTGACCTGAAAAGCCGGCATTTGCGCATTTTCGCGGCAGCGGGAGACCGGACTCTCCTCAGATAGCCCACCACCCCGTTCACGACAACGCACGAATGGGCATGGTCCCATGTGATGCGTTGTTGCGCAGGCCTGCCGCGCTGCTAATGTTTCAGGCGAAAAATCAATTCCAGACCGGCCCGACCGGCCGCGGAAAGACAATTTGTATGAATGACCACACGCGGCTCCGCGACGGCCATGTAAGCCAACATGGGCCGCACGGTGAGCTGGAGGGGTCGATGGCGGCGGTGGCGTTGGCCGCCGATCCGGCCATTGGCGCGCAAGCGCCGGGAACCGGCGTCTATGCGGCGCTGGACCTCGGCACCAACAATTGCAGGCTGCTGATCGCCTGTCCGACCCACGACGGCTTTCGCGTGGTCGATTCCTTCTCACGCATCATCAGGCTCGGCGAGGGCGTCTCGGCGACAGGTTGCATCAGCGAAGCCGCGATCGAGCGCGCCATCGCCGCGCTCAGCATCTGCCGCGACAAGATCAACTTACGGAAGGCGCGGCGGCTGCGGCTGATTGCAACCGAAGCCTGCCGTGCGGCCTCGAACGCGGAAGGGTTCCGCAGCCGCGTCGCGGCCGAGACCGGCATCGAGCTCGAGGTGATCGACCGCGAGACCGAGGCCTCGCTCGCCGTGCTCGGCTGCTCGCCGCTGGTCGACCCCAGGGGACGCGGCGCGATCCTGTTCGACATCGGCGGCGGTTCGACCGAACTGGTGCGGATCGAGCGCGATCCCGCAAATCCGCAGCCACGCATCAAGGCCTGGATGTCGATCCCGTACGGTGTGGTCACGCTCGCCGAGCAGTTCGGCGGCCGCGACGTGACACCTGGGATCTATGCCGCGATGGAGCGCGAGGTCGCAAACCATGTCGCACCGTTCGCGGAGGAGCACGGCCGCGATCTCACCGACATGCATCTGCTCGGCACGTCGGGCACGGTGACGACGCTGGCCGGCATCCATCTCAACCTCGCGCGCTACGACCGCCGCCGTATCGACAGCATCTGGATGAACGATGCGGATATCACCGCGACCATCAGCAGGCTGCTCGGCATGAGCTACGAGGAGCGCGCGAACAACAGCTGCATCAGCGTCGAGCGAGCCGACCTCGTGCTGGCCGGCTGCGCCATCCTCGACGCCATCCGCCGCGCCTTTCCGCTGCCGCGCCTGCGCGTCGCCGACCGCGGCTTGCGCGAAGGCATGCTGGTCGAGATGATGCGCGAGGACGGCGCGCTCAGGAGCTGGTGAGTATGGCCAAGGACACCACCGGCCGCTTGCACGTCCAAGTCAAGACCAAGGTCAAGACCGGCGGCAAGCGCAAATTGTCGTCCAAGCTCTGGTTGGAGCGGCAGCTCAACGATCCCTATGTCGCGAAGGCCAAGGCGGCGGGTTATCGCTCGCGCGCGGCGTTCAAGCTTTTGGAGATCGACGACAAGTATCGGCTGTTGAAACCCGGCATGGCCGTGGTCGACCTCGGCGCCGCGCCCGGCGGCTGGAGCCAGATCGCTGCCAAGCGCGTCGGCTCGACGGAAGGCAAGGGCAAGGTCGTCGCCATCGATCTCTTGGAGATGCCGGAGATTCCCGGCGTCGACTTCGCGCAGCTCGATTTCATGGACAACGACGCGCCCGAGAAGCTCACGACAATGCTCGGTGGCGGCGCCGATGTCGTGATGTCCGACATGGCGGCCAACACCACGGGCCACCGCAAGACCGACCAACTCCGCATCGTCGGCCTGGTCGAGACCGCGGCCGCCTTTGCCTGCGACGTGCTCAAGCCCGGCGGCACGTTCCTCGCCAAGACATTCCAGAGCGGCGCCGACGCCGATCTGCTGGCCCAGCTCAAGCGCGATTTCGCGACGGTGCGCCACGTGAAACCGGCCGCGAGCCGGCAGGACTCCTCGGAACGCTACGTGCTGGCGA
This sequence comes from Bradyrhizobium sp. R2.2-H, assembly GCF_004346455.1. Classification (NCBI taxonomy): domain Bacteria; kingdom Pseudomonadati; phylum Pseudomonadota; class Alphaproteobacteria; order Hyphomicrobiales; family Nitrobacteraceae; genus Bradyrhizobium; species Bradyrhizobium sp. R2.2-H. The sequence continues at coordinate 188,991 of NZ_SMBR01000010.1, read as the reverse complement.
CGGGGTTTCGCGGCCGATAGGCAGGGTCGTGCTGGGCAGGCCCAGCTGCGCTCATGACATCTTAACATAACGTTCACATCACGACCATCTAAGGTGTGTTTGATGGGCGTATCGCAATCCAAGCGGGTTAGTCATGCGCTGTCTGCCGGAACTTCGGCGCCTTGTTCGTGGGCGCCATCTTCTCTCTGCCTCGGGTCTGTTTCTGACGTCTCTTTTCCCCACCCTGGCGTCCCCGACGACCGCGTTGGCCGATGCGTCGATCGTGGTGAACACGCTGGCACCCTTCAACGAAGGTATCAGCGGCAACGACGATCTCGGCGACCTCAAGCGGCTTTACCAGGGTGCGAACAGTCCGTCCGAGCAGGCGCTCGAGCAGTTCAACCAGATCATCGCGGACACCGGCCTGAAGCGGGCGCGGCTGCTGCAGAGCGACGTCTATTGCGATCTCGATGAGAGCGGTACGGTGTTCGGATACATTGACAGCAGCAGCGTGTTTCACGCCGGTGACTGCTATCCGCTGCGCTGGCATCTCGACTGGGCGTTGAGTCACGGGCTGACGCCGCACGTTGCGGTCGCCTCGTTCATGCCGGCGAGCATGGTGAGTTACGGGGAGGGCGAGAGCTGGGCTTCTCAGAGCCCCGCGGTATTGGCGCGCTACGAGAACTACATGAAAGCGCTCATCCGCTACGTCGCTACGACTTCCTTCGACGGCGGCGCCACGAATGTCATCTTCGAGGTCAGCAACGAACTCGACATCGCCGATTCCGAGCCGGAAAACTTCAATCCTAATGCGCCAGATCCGTCGCTCTTCAGCTTGAAGCCGCTGGGACCGTGGGGCCGCTGGCTGTGGTGGCCAAAACGGAGCAGGTATGTCCTGGACCAGTGGCCGCCGTATCAGGCGCATCTTCTGTCCAACGCCGAAGACGTGACGATGGCGTATCCCTACCGCGCCGACGTTCGCCGGCTCAGCCGACAGGTGTTGCCTGTGCAGAAGGTCGTTTCGGATGCCATCAACGCTGTGCGCCAGGATTTCGCCGATCACGGCCTCTATAGTGGAAAGACGCTCGAGCTCGCGGGGCCGGCTTTCGCCGGGCTAAGCTTTACCGCATATCACCTTGATACGCCTCCGAGCCCGACGATGGAGGAGCAGTTCCTGGATCAGACGTTCAACCCGCTGGCCGTTCACTACGGCTCCCAATTCAACGCGAAGCTGGATCGCTTCTCGTTCCACTTTTACGGTTCGACCGGCGGCGCGGCCGGCTTTGCCGAATTTGACCGCATTGTCGACACGGTCAACGCCAAGCTGCAGTCCCTGAAGCAGAACAATGCGGCGATGCCGGACGTCAAGCTGTTCATCTCGGAGTGGGGACCTACGTTCGACGAGACCACCGACATCAACGTCTCGCACAAGGGCGCCGCCTGGGCGGCCGCGTTCCTGCGCGAGGCCTTGAGAAAGAAGATCTCCCTCGGCTCCTACCTGATCATCAGTGACGGGCAGGGAGGCGGGGGAGCCTTTTACGGTCAGGCAAGCCTGCTCCACAAGCATGACAATGGAAAAGACGCCAACGGACAGGATCTGCCGGCGACCTACTATCCAAAACCCGTGGCCAATTTGTTTGCGATGTACAACAAGATGTCCGGCCAGCGCCGGCAGGCGACATTGAGTCCGGGCGGATCAGGATCCAATCTCGGCACGTTCGCGACATGGGACGCCGCTAGCTCGATTGCGAACATCATGGTCTATAACTACGACCCGTCCAGCGTGTTCGGCAGCACTACTTCGACCGAGACCGCGGAGGGGATTTCGCTCGAGGTCGACAACTTGCCGTTCAGCGACAATTCGGTGGTGACGATCGAGCGTTACACGATCGATGAAACTTCGAGCAATCTGTCGGCCTTCTTCTCCAATCCGACTCACCCCAGCCCCAACCTTCAGAGATCTTTGCTGCAGCGAACGATCAACAACGGGAAGCTCGTCCTGACCGGGGACCAACTCAAGCTGGGCGTCCTGCTGTACCGCGTTCTGCCGCCGGGCGTCACACCCTGACGCCCGCTCGCAGCTCACATCGGGAAAGACTTCGTATTGCGGCTCCGCCGAGCGAACCCGCTGTCCCGGGCGCGACTGCACCACGGTTGCCATGTCGAGCTCACCGCGAGAAGCCGCTTCAGTTCAGCCGCTGATCCCGCGCATCCTGCGTGTTCTCGCTTGCCGCCTTGACCGCAGCCTTCTCCGCGCCCTTGCCCGCGCCCTTGCGGCTGGCGATCTCCACGGCCTTGCGACCGGAGATCTCGTGGCCGGCGTCGGCGGGCATCTGCCAGAAGAACCAGCTCGACGCGGCCGAGGTCAGCGCGACCACGACGAAAGCCGGCGCGAACACCGTGGCGTTGAGCTCGCTGACATGGTGGAACCACATCGTCGTCTCGACCGAGGCCGCGCCGACGGCGACGCCGGCGGAGACCGCGAGCTGCTGGTTGACGCTGACGAGGGTGGTGGCACGGCTCATCTGCGCGGTCTCGACCTCGGCATAGGCGACCGTGTTGATCGCGGTGAACTCCAGCGAGCGGAAGAAGCCGCCGACCACCAGGATGACCATGATGATCAGCAGCGGCGTCGACACCGTGAACAGTGCGCAGATCCCGAGGAAGAACGCGCTGACGATCGCGTTCACCGTCATCAGATTGCGGAAGCCGAAGGTGCGGATGATGCGCGCGGCCAGCGTCTTCATGCCCATCGCGCCGAGCGAGGAGGCGAAGGTGACGAGGCCGGAATGGAACGGCGTCAGCCCGAAGCCGATCTGCATCAAGAGCGGCAGCAGGAACGGCAGCGCGCCGATGCCGAGGCGGAACAGGAAGCCGCCGAACACGGCCGCGCGCAGCGTCGGCAGCTTCAGAAGCGAGAAATCCAGCACCGGCGATCCCGTGCGCCGGGCATGGATGACGTAGAGCGTCATCGAGATCGCACCGCCCGCGATCAGCGCGGCAACGGTGCTCCACGGCAGCAGATTGAGGCCGGCAACCGACAGGCCGAAGGCGATGCCTGCGAGTCCGATGCCTGCGAGCACCATGCCGTAGAGATCGAACGGCTCGCGTTCCTCGCTCTTGATCGGATCGATGAAGCGCAAGGCCATGAAGATGCCGAGCAGCCCGATCGGGATGTTGATCAGGAAGATCCAGTGCCAGGACGCGTAGGTGGTGATGAAGCCGCCGAGCGGCGGGCCGATCACGGGGCCTATGAGGGCAGGGACCGTCACCCAGGCCATGGCATTGACCAGCGCGCTCTTGTCGACCGAGCGCAGCAGGACGAGGCGTCCGACCGGCGTCATCATCGCGCCGCCCATGCCTTGCAGGATGCGTGCGAAGACGAAGTCGGTGACCGAGGTCGAGAGCGCGCAGCCGACCGAGCCGACCATGAACACACCGACCGCGATCGCGAACACCATGCGTGCGCCGAAGCGGTCGGCGGTCCAGCCGCTCGCCGGAATGAACACCGCCAGCGACAGCAGATAGGAAGTGATCGCGAGCTTCAGCGTCAGCGGGCTGGTGCCGATGTCGGCCGCGATCGCCGGCAGCGAGGTGGCGATCACCGTCGAGTCCATGTTCTCCATGAAGAGAGCAGTGGCCACGATCAGCGGGATGACGCGTTGCTTGTCGACCATGACGGATTGGTAATGAAATCGGAAGGAAGGGCGAAGCTGCGGCTTATCATTGCCACCGGGCGGAGACCATTGTGGATCGGCGCATGGCACCTAAGTCCCGCGTAACAACGGTGTGACCCTGCGTCTCCGTCATTTCGGGGCGTCGCTTCTCGCTCCGCCGTCATTCCGGGGCGCTCCCGTGGCGCGAGCTATGGTGCGCAATTGCGCACCTGAGAATCCATCGGACCGCAAGGTCCGCTGCGAGATGGATTCCGGGTTCGCGACTTCGTCGCGCCCCGGAATCACGGCGGAGGGGGCGGCGTACCGACCCCACCCAGCTGAATCGGCCAAAAAACCCTTGTGCATGGCTGGCCGGCGGCCCGAATTGCTTTGATTCGTCACGCGGCCGTGCTATCGACCCGCGTCAACCCCACCGATGGGCTCCGATTCTCCGGCGATGCCGCAAGGTACGCCGAGGGCGGCGCTCATCCATTAGCATTTGCGGCAGGGCCGCAGGAAGGAGTTGGCAGATGGCCACGGTGCAACTTCAAGGCATCCGCGAAGCCCTTACGTTCGACGACGTGCTGTTGAAGCCGGGCCTGTCCGACGTCATGCCGGGCGAGGTCGACATCCGTTCCCGCGTCACCCGCGCCATTCCGCTCAATATTCCGATCATGGCCTCCGCGATGGACACGGTCACCGAGGCCCGCATGGCGATCGCGATGGCGCAGGCCGGCGGCCTCGGCGTCATCCACCGCAATTTCGATCCCGAAGGGCAGGCCGCCCAGGTGCGGCAGGTCAAGCGCTACGAGTCCGGCATGGTGGTGAACCCGCTCACCATCAGCCCCGAGGCCACGCTCGACGACGCGCTGAAGCTGATGAGCGATCACGGCATCTCCGGCATTCCCGTCGTCACCGGCGCGGGCAAGTCCACGCCCGGCAAGCTGGTCGGCATTCTCACCAACCGTGACGTGCGGTTTGCGACCAATCGCCAGCAAAAAATCTCCGAGCTGATGACGCACGAAAACCTCGTCACGGTCCGTGAGAATGTCAGCCAGGACGAGGCGCGGCGGATGCTGCACCAGCACCGCATCGAGAAGCTGCTCGTCGTCGACGAGCAATATCGCTGCGTCGGCCTCATCACCGTGAAGGACATGGAGAAGGCGGTCGCCCATCCGCTCGCCTGCAAGGATGCGCAAGGGCGCCTGCGCGTCGCCGCGGCCACCACCGTCGGCGATACCGGCTTCGAGCGCACCGAGCGCCTGATCGATGCCGGCGTCGACCTCGTCGTCGTCGACACCGCGCATGGCCATTCCCGTCACGTGCTGCACGCGGTGAACCGCATCAAGCGTCTGTCCAACTCGGTGCAGGTCGTCGCCGGCAACGTCGCCACCACCGAAGGCGCGCAGGCGCTGATCGACGCGGGCGCGGATTGCATCAAGGTCGGCATCGGCCCGGGCTCGATCTGCACCACCCGCATCGTCGCCGGCGTCGGCGTGCCCCAACTCACCGCGATCATGGATGCGGTGGAAGCGGCGAAGAAGTCCGACATCCCGGTCATCGCCGACGGCGGCATCAAATACTCCGGCGACCTTGCGAAGGCGCTTGCCGCCGGTGCCGACATCGCCATGGTGGGCTCGCTGCTCGCGGGCACCGACGAGACGCCCGGCGAAGTGTTCTTGTGGCAGGGTCGTTCCTACAAGGCCTATCGCGGCATGGGCTCGGTCGGCGCGATGGCGCGCGGATCGGCCGACCGCTATTTCCAGCAGGACATCAAGGACACGCTCAAGCTCGTGCCCGAAGGCATCGAGGGCCAGGTGCCCTACAAGGGTGCGGTCGGCCACGTCATGCACCAGCTTGCGGGCGGCCTGCGCGCTGCGATGGGCTATGTCGGCGCACGCGACATGAAGGAGCTGCACGAGAAGGCCCAGTTCGTCCGCATCACCGGCGCGGGCTTGCGCGAAAGCCACGTCCACGACGTGACGATCACGCGCGAGAGCCCGAACTATCCGGGCGGGGGTTAGTCCTGCATCTCACCTTTGACGCCGCGCTCGTGCCCCGGACGCAGCGCAGCGCTTCTTCAGCGGTGCGCTGCAGAGCCGGGGCCCATCGCGAGGCTTGGTCGCGTTTCGCGATCTGGGTCCCGGCTCTGCGCAGCAGCGCAAGAGCGCTGCAGCGCGTCCGGGACACGAGAGATGCGCGTGACGAAACGCCATCAGACTCTACCGCTTTTGTGTTGACGTGCCTCGCTGCCTCCGCTTCCGTCGACGCCGAAACACAATCCGGAGGAAGTCATGTCCCAAGGCAAACGCATCGTTCTCGCCGCGCGTCCCGTCGGCGAACCCAAGCCGTCTGATTTTCGCCTGGAGGAATTTGCCGTTCCGACGCCCGGACCGAGCGAAGTCCTGTTGCGCATGATCTGGCTGTCGCTCGATCCCTATATGCGCGGGCGCATGAGCGAGGGGCCGTCCTACGCTGCACCGGTGCCGATCGGCGGGGTGATGGAAGGCGAGGCGGTCAGCGAGGTCGCGGCCTCCAACAATCCCGACTTCGCGGCCGGCGACATCGTGCGCATCCGCTCCGGCTGGCAGACGCATGCGATCTCGAACGGCAAGGGCCTGATCAAGGTCGATCCCAAGCTCGGGCCGATCTCGACCTCGATCGGCGTGCTCGGCATGCCCGGCATGACGGCCTACACGGGCCTGCTCGACATCGGCAAGCCGCAACCCGGCGAGACCGTCGTCGTTGCCGGTGCTTCCGGCGCGGTCGGCTCGGCCGTCGGCCAGATCGCCAGGATCAAGGGCGCACGCGCGGTCGGCATCGCCGGCGGCAAGGACAAGTGCGACTACGTGGTCAAGGAGCTCGGCTTCGACGCCTGTATCGATCACCGCGATCCCGATCTCGCCGCCAGGCTCAAGGAGGCCTGCCCGAAGGGGATCGACGTCTATTTCGAGAATGTCGGCGGCGCCGTGTTCGAAGCTGTGTTCCCGCTGCTCAATCCGTTCGCGCGCGTGCCGGTCTGCGGCCTGATCGCCCATTACAACGACACCGAGGCCAAGCCGCCGAAATGGGCCGGCGCGATGATGCGCAACATCCTCACCAAGCGGCTGACCTTCCGCGGCTTCATCGTTTCCGACTTCGCCGCACGCCATGGCGACTTCCTGCGGGACATGTCCGCCTGGGTTCGCGACGGCAAGGTCAAGTACAAGGAATTCGTCACCGAGGGCCTGGAGAGTGCGCCGGGCGCCTTCATGGGCCTCCTGAAGGGCGCCAATTTCGGCAAGCAGCTGGTGCGGGTCGGGCCGGACAAGGCCTGAGCCGCCGCTTCCGGCCCCCCGCAGCGGCCGGAATGGTTAAGAAAGAGTTGCCGATCAGCCACACCTGCTCGCAAAAGCCGCAGGTGTGAACGCCGGACGATTGACGGGCCGACGAAGGCATTGAATCATCGCGCATATTTCAGGTGTTGCGATGTTAGAGATTGGTATTTTCTGCGTCATTGTGCTGGCCGCCGCCTATTGGGCGACGATGTTCGTCATGGGCCGTCGCGACGACGTCATCCATGGCAAGTTCGTCCACGTCGACGAGGAGGGCGATTTCACGCAGGCCACGATGCCGGTGCCGCCGCCATTCCCGAAGCGTCCGGTCAAGGTTGCGCAAGCTGCCGGGCATCCGCCCGCCAGTGATCCGGCGGCCAAGCCAGTGAACAGCGAAGCGCTGCAATCCCTGCTCGCCGCGATCCAGCAGGATCTCAAGAGCGTCGCCTGAGAACCGGTCGCGAGCTAATGCTCGCCGCCCATCTGGACGAGCAGCTCCTCGATGTCGACGTCCACCTGGCCCGCCGCGCGGACGTGACGAACCTCGAGACTGTCGGGCTGGAAGCGGTATTCGACGAGCCCGACTTCCTTGATCGCGATCCGGTCCTGGCGGGAATCGTTGATGACGAAACCGGCAGACGGCGCCCAGACGTGGCGGGTGCGGCGCCAGGTGAAGTCGCGGCGCTGGTGCACATGACCGCTGGCGATGAGACGCAGGTCGATAGTCCCGAACATCTCGATCAGCCGCGCCCGCGCCGGCTGCGGCACATAGCGGATCGAGGTCTCCGGCGTCTCGGGGTCGTCGGGCAGGTTGAGAAACAGCGGCTTGTGCAGGAACAGCGCGACCGGCCCGCCATTCGTGCGCGATAGCTCGGAGGCGAGCCAGTCGAACTGCTCGGCCTCGAAGCCGAGCCCCGAATTCATCACCAGCGAGTTGAGGCCGATGAAGCGCCAGCCCGCGGCCTCGAACGACCAATGGTCTTCGCCGATGATGTCGCAAAATTGCCGGCGGTGAGCCGCGCTGACGGGCGGCTTCGGCGCCGGCCCGATCGCGGTCGGATTGTCGCCGATGTCGTGATTGCCGGGCAGGTAGCGGCATGCGACGGGCAGGGCGTCGTGCAGGCCCTTCGCGAATTCGGCGTCGTCGCGGCCGGCCGGCCCGTCGAACGAGACGTCACCGGTGTTGACGACGAGATCGGGCCTGTCGGCGTCGATGTGCTCGCTGACGCGGTGGAAGTTGGCGATCAGGCCGGGAAAGCGCCGGCCGAGATGGGTGTCGGAAATCTGGGTCAGGCGAAATTCGGGCATGCGATCATCCTACCCGTCGTCGCGCGTCGGAACGATGACGGCGCAGGCATGGATCGCAACGAACAAAGTTTAAAGCACGCGGTAGCGGATCGTGTAGCCGTCCTGCGGGGCAACCGGGCCGGCGAGCGGCGAGGCGATCGGCGAGGTGCCAGCGGCCGAAATCGCCTTAGCTGTCGATGATTGGTCGCAAGGCCGGGAACGCCGGTTCAAGTCGTTCATTGTCAGCGGCAGAAGTCGCGTCTAATGACGGTCGGCGGCATTTCGCCTCTCGGGAAAGTTCCGATGTCCGTTCAAATGGTTTTGCTGCCGGTCTTCGTGCAGGTCGCTCTCACCTTCGCGCTTCTGATCGGCATGGTCGTCGCGCGCCGCAAGACCCTGGTCTCCGGCGAAACCAGGATACGCGACATCGCGCTGGGCGAGCCGAACTGGCCGAAGGGCGCCACACAAATCGCCAATTGCTACCGCAACCAGTTCGAGCTGCCGGTGCTGTTCTACGTCCTGATCGCGCTGGCGTTGCCCTTGCGCCGCGCCGATCTCTTCATCGTGTTGATGTCCTGGGTGTTCGTCGTGGCGCGCTTTGCCCATGCCGGGATCTTCGTGTCCTCGAACGATATGGGCCGGCGCTCCACCGTCTGGCTTGCCGGCGTGCTGGTGCTGCTGGCGATGTGGATCTACTTCGCGCTGAAGCTCTTGCTGCTGATCTAGGCGCTTGCGCGCCGCTTGAAAGAATTCAAATGACCCCCGCTGCCCGGCTGTCCGCAGCCATCGAACTGATCGACACCATCGAGCGGGACCGCGTGCCCGCGGCCAAGGCGCTGAAGGAGTGGGGCACCGCGCACCGCTTCGCCGGCTCGGGCGACCGCGCCGCGATCGCCGGTCTCGTCTGGGACGTGCTGCGCCGCTACGCCTCGAGCGCGTTCCTGATGGATTCCGATACCGCGCGGGCGCGGCTGATCGGCATGCTCCGCCTCGAGCGCAATATGGACACGGCCACCATGGCCGCGATGTTCGACGGCAGCCGGTTTGCGCCGGCGCCGCTGACCGAGGCCGAGCAGGCCGCGCTCGCCTCGCGCTCCCTGAAGGACGCGCCTGCCGCCGTGGCCGGCGACTATCCCGAATGGCTGGATCCGCACCTTGCCAAAGTGTTCGGCGACGACCGTGCTGCGGAAGCCGCCGCGATGGCGAGCCGGGCGCCGCTCGACTTGCGCGTCAACACGCTAAAATCCAATCGCGACAAGGTGCTGAAGGCGCTTTCTCATCTTCATGCGAAACCGACGCCGTGGTCGGCAACGGGTCTGCGCATCGAGCTCTCGGCCGACGCGCGCAACCCGGGCGTCCAGGCGGAAGAGGATTTCATCAAGGGCGCAATTGAAGTGCAGGATGAAGGGTCGCAGCTTGCGGCCCAGCTTACCGCGGCAAAGCCGGGCGAGCAGGTGATCGATCTCTGCGCCGGCGCCGGCGGCAAGACGCTTGCGCTCGCCGCCCTGATGCAGGGCAAGGGCCGCCTGATCGCGACCGACCGCGACAAGCGCCAGCTCGCGCCGATCCATGAGCGGTTGTCGCGCGCCGGCGTCCACAATGCCGACGTTCGCACGCCCAAGGGCGAGACCAATCCGCTAGCGGACATTCGCGCCTCGGCCGACCTCGTGGTGATCGACGCCCCCTGCACGGGAACCGGCACCTGGCGCCGCAACCCCGATGCCAAATGGCGCATGCGCCCGGGCGCGCTGGAGATCCGCCTGCGCGACCAGGCCGAGGTGCTCGCGCGCTCGGTGCCGCTGGTGAAGCCGGGTGGCCGCATCGCCTACATCACCTGCTCGGTGCTGGCGGAGGAGAACGGCGAGCAGGTGAGGGCATTCGTCGCGCGCCATCCCGAGTTCGGCGTGGTGCCGCCCGAGCAGACCGCGAGCGTGCTCTGGGACAAGGCGGAAGCTTTTGGCGAGGCCGCGCTGCAGTCGGGCGAGGGCTGGCTGATGACGCCGCGACGGACCGGAACGGACGGGTTTTTTGTGTCAGTGCTGCGGAAGGCGGGCTGACCGCACCCCGCCGTCATTCCGGGGCTCGCGAAGCGAGAACCCGGAATCCATGGAGCCGCAGAGAATCGCCGTGCCATGGATTCCGGGTTCGCCCTCCGGGCGCCCCGGAATGACAGGGGGCCAAAACAAAAGCCCCGCGGACCGGATCCCGGTCGCGGGGCTTTCTTGTTCTGGCGTTCTGCCGGTACGTCCGTGGTCAGAACGTTGCGCGGGCGTTAGCCGACGCGGAGATTGTCAGCCGAGGACTTGCCGCTGCGGCGGTCGGCGACGATGTCGAACGAGACCTTCTGGCCCTCGTTGAGGGTGGAGAGGCCGGCGCGCTCGACCGCACTGATGTGCACGAACACGTCCTTCTGGCCGTCGTCCGGCTGGATGAAACCATAACCCTTTTGGGTGTTGAACCACTTCACGGTGCCCATAGCCATGGGAATTTCCTTTGTTAGAGAGGGTACGCACGCGGACCGGTACGCGTCGCTGCGCCCTTGATCCTGTTCAGTCGATTTTTGGAGAAGTCATCTGAAGCGTGCGCGCCCGTCTGTAACGAAGCGAAGCGGCCCAGTCGTTCGGCCAAGTATCGATGATCACAATATAGCGAGAATTTGGGGCCACTTCAAGGCACCACCCGTGGCTCGGCATGTCGCGCCTCTTTGCTATTTTGCGGTGCAAATAAACCGCTCGGCGGGTCAGTCCACGATGAAAAGCGTGGCGCCGATGGCCGTCGAGGACCGGTGTGCGGCGTCGCCGAAATCCGAGACCTGGTAGCTCATGCCTGCGGTCAGCTTGAATTTTCGCCCGTCGCGCAGCTCGGAATCGAGCTCGCCCTGCAGCACGTAGAGCACGTGGCCGCGATCGCACCAATGATCGGCGAGATAGCCCGGCGAATATTCCACCACCCGCACCCGAAGATCGCCGATATTGAGCGTGCGCCACTTGGCCTCACCGCTCTCGCCGGGATGCGTGGTCGCCTCGATCCGGCTCCAGTCGGTGACGGTAAAAGGGGAGGTGGGGAGTTTCATGGAAGGATCCTGCCTTGATGCGGTGCATCGCTTGTTAGCCGATGCCGATTTCCGGGTCGTGCATTTTACCTGGGCGGCGAGGGCGTCAGCGCACAGCCGGCCGCCTCCTGCATCCTGCTCGCATGGATGACCCAGACCAGCAGAGCGGCGGCGCTGATGCCGGAACCCAGCATGCAAACGCCGCTCCACCCCATCATCGCGTACACCATGGTCGCCGCGATTCCACCAGCCGCGCTGCCGATCGAGTAGAACACCATGTAGCCGCCGACCAGCCTGCTCGCTGCGTCGGGACGGGCGGCGACGATCAGGCTCTGGCTGGTCACATGCACGGCCTGCAGCCCGAGATCCAGCATGATCACGCCTGCGACGACGAACCAGAGCGAGACATGCAGGCAGGCGATCGCGCCCCAGGCGGCGAGCATCAGCATCAGCGACAGTCCGGTGGTGCGTTGGGCCCATCCGAGGTCGGCGAGACGGCCGGCATTGCGCGCGCCGAGTGCTCCGGCGAAGCCGGCGACCCCGAGCAGTCCAATCGTCGTGTGCGACAGCAGGAAAGGGGGCGCCGAAAGCGGCAGTACGATCGACGTCCAGAACACGTTGAGATCGGCAAAGATCAGGAACGCAAACAGGGCGCGCTGGCGCAGGATCGGCTCCTCGACGAACAGCGCCGCCGTCGAGCGCAACAGCGACAGATACGAGGAGCCGGCCATGGCCGCGTGCGGACCGCGGGGCAGGACGCGCAACAGCAGGACGGCGGTGGCGAGCATGAGGCCGGCCGAAACTAGGTAGACCGTGCGCCAGCCGCCGATATCGGCCAACGCGCCCGAGGCGAAACGCGCGAGCAGGATTCCCCCGACGACGCCGCTGGTCACTGTCCCGATGGCGCGGCCCCGGCCGTCCGGTGTTGCGAGCGTTGCGGCAAAGGCGACCAGGATTTGCACGACGACGGCAAGCACGCCGACCAGAGTCAGTCCCGCGAGCAGGACCGCGGTGTGCGATGCGGTGCCGACGACCACGAGACCGATCGCCGACAGTGCAATCTGGCCGGCGATCAGTCGCCGGCGATCCCAGAGGTCGCCGAGCGGCACGATCAGGATCAGGCCGAACGCGTAGCCGATCTGTGTGAAGGTCACGACCATGCCGATCGCTGCGGGAGCGATGCCGAGGTCCTGGGCCATCGCGTCGAGCAGTGGCTGGGCGAAGTAGATGTTGGCGACGCTGAGGCCGCAAGCCAGCGCGAGCAGCAGCGCCATCGCGGAAGAAAGCCCGTGCCCGGCCGGCCCGGCATTAGTTCTGGGGTTGCCCCTGGCGAGGTTGCCGCTGGTCATTCGTCATCTCCGGTACGGTTCTTCTGGTCTTATAATAGGACCGGTTGCGTCCGGCGCTGTCCAGTCTTATCTTAGAACCAGATGGGAGCGGGAGCATGAAGCGGACAGGTTTCTCCGGGGCCGACTGCCCGGTGGCGCGCGCGCTCGATGCAATCGGAGATTGGTGGTCGCTCCTGATCGTGCGCGATGCCTTCGACGGGCTGCGCCGGTTCGGCGATTTCCAGAAGAACCTCGGCATTGCCAAGGGCATGCTCAGCACGCGCCTGCGCAAGCTGGTCGAGCTCGACGTGCTCGAACTGGTTCCGGCTTCCGACGGCAGCGCGTATCAGGAATACGCACTGACAAGGCGGGGACGCGACTTGTTTCCTGTCATCGTCGGTTTGCGCCAATGGGGCGAGGCGCATCTCTATGCGCGCGGCGAGGCGCATTCCGACCTCGTAGACCAGGCAGGCCAGCCGGTTGGGCAACTCGTGCTGCCGTCGCGAACCGGCCGGCCGCTGACGTGGTCCGACACGAAGGTGCGAAAGGTCGGCGCGCGCAAGCGCTGATGGCGCGGCGCAGGCGGATCAACGGGCCAAATAATTCGCCGAGCCCTGCACGATCAGCCCGGCGTCGTTCACCCGCAGATACTCGCAGATCTTCTTCCCCCGCTCGTTCTCGTAGAACACCACCACGCTGTCCGGACTGACGAACAGATCGATCAGAGAAAAGTGCAGCTCCGGCAGCAGCCCCAGCGCCTTGCCCCAATAGGCGCGCAAGCTGTCCTTGCCGCGCACGGTGCCGCTGGCGTCGAACCCCATCGCGGGGATGCGGTCCGAGGTCATCACGGCCGCCTCGTCATAGAGCGCCAGCACGCGCTCGAGATCGCCAGTATTCCAGGCTTCGACCCAGGTCCGGCCGAGCGCGGCAAGCGTTGATGGCTGATGATGCTGTGACATGGCGTTCTCCCTGAGCGACCCTTTTCAGAGTGGGTCGATAATAGGTCAATATTACTGACCTATAGGCCTTTGTCCATGCCCAAAGAAGCATGTGGGCGCGCAGCGAGCGCGGTTGCGGCGCGCCCGCTGCCGGCGTATCTGCTGGCCATGACAGCAGCACAGAACGACCGCTCCGCGTCGACGCCCTCAGTGGCCTCGGCGCACGACAAGATTCTCATCGTCGACTTCGGCAGCCAGGTGACGCAGCTGATCGCGCGCCGCGTGCGCGAGGACGGCGTCTATTGCGAGATCGTGCCGTTCAACAAGGCCGAAGAGGCCTTCAAGGAGATGAAGCCGAAGGCGGTGATCCTCTCCGGCGGCCCCGAGTCGGTGCACGAGGCCGGCTCGCCCCGCGCGCCACAATTGATCTTCGCATCCGGCGTGCCCGTGATGGGCATCTGCTACGGCCAGATGACGATGGCCGCGCAGCTCGGCGGCGAGGTCGAGGGCGGCCATCACCGCGAATTCGGCCGCGCCGACGTCGAGGTCAAGGCCGAGAGCAAGCTGTTCGAGGACGTCTGGTCGTCAGGGAGCAAGAACCAGGTCTGGATGAGCCATGGCGACCGCATCACCAGGATGCCGCCGGGCTTCTCCGTCGCCGGCACCTCGCCGAACGCGCCGTTTGCGATCATCCAGGATGAGACGCGCAAATATTATGGGCTGATGTTCCACCCCGAAGTGGTGCACACGCCCGACGGCGCTAAGCTCATCCGCAACTTCGTGCGCAAGATCGCCGGCCTGTCCGGCGACTGGACCATGCGCGCCTTCCGCGAGGAGGAGATCGCCAAGATCCGCGCGCAGGTCGGCAAGGGCAGGGTGATCTGCGGCCTGTCCGGCGGCGTCGATTCCGCCGTGGCGGCCGTGCTGATTCATGAGGCCATCGGCGACCAGCTCACCTGCGTCTTCGTCGATCACGGCTTGATGCGCCTCAACGAGGCCGAGCAGGTCGTCGACCTGTTCCGCCACCACTACAACATCCCGCTCGTGCACGTGGACGCGTCCAGGCAATTCCTCGGCGAGTTAGAGGGCGTCACCGACCCCGAACAGAAGCGCAAGACCATCGGCCGCCTCTTCATCGAGGTGTTCGAAGCCGAGGCGAAGAAGATCGGCGGCGCCGATTTCCTCGCGCAAGGCACGCTCTATCCCGACGTGATCGAGAGCGTCTCCTTCACCGGCGGACCTTCCGTCACCATCAAGTCGCACCACAATGTCGGCGGCCTGCCCGAGCGCATGAACATGAAGCTCGTCGAGCCCCTGCGCGAGCTGTTCAAGGACGAGGTCCGCAAGCTCGGCCGTGAGCTCGGCCTGCCCGAAATCTTCGTCGGCCGCCACCCGTTCCCGGGCCCGGGCCTTGCCATCCGTTGCCCCGGCGAGATCACCCGCGACAAGCTCGACATCCTGCGCAAGGCCGACGCCGTCTACATCGACCAGATCCGCAAGCACGGCCTCTACGACGAGATCTGGCAGGCCTTCGCCGTGCTGCTGCCAGTGAAGACGGTCGGCGTCATGGGCGACGGCCGCACCTACGACTACGTCGTCGGCCTGCGCGCCGTCACCTCGACCGACGGCATGACCGCGGACTTCTACCAGTTCGACATGAAGTTTCTGGGCGAGACCGCGACGCGGATCATCAACGAGGTGAAGGGCGTGAACCGGGTGGTCTATGATGTGACCAGCAAGCCGCCTGGGACGATTGAGTGGGAGTAGGCTGGCCGTTCAAGATTATGCTTGTCACAACGGAAGCCATTTAGATGCAGCGACGAGAACTGCTGAGATGGCTTCTTGCCGGAGCGTTAGGCGCGGGAACACGAGGAGCAAGCGCGATGACGCCGGATGAGTACAAGAGAAAGGCTCTGGAGAGCTTTCCGCTCAGACTGATTGAGACGACTGGCGATCAAGCGCTAGCGAAATGGGAAGAGCTGAAATCAGCCGGTGCAGGATGTCCGGTCGTTCTTGGAGCCGATGACAGCAGGGGCTCTTTCGGCAATCTGCTGACGCCGTTCGGTCCAAACGGACCGCTTGTCGCGTCGCCTCCCTCCGTCGAGGAAATACTGCGGAGGGCAGCTGAAATTCGCCTTCCTGAAGATGTCGTAAAGCGCAAGCAGGCCGATCGCGAAGAAGCGATCAAGCAACTTCGGAAATTGTCGGCGAACAATCCAAATCGATCGCTCGACGCGACGATTGCAGCGATGGAACGTGCGCAACCCGAACCCCAGATTGGGGAATGGCCCATTGCAACTGGTCCAGGCATCGGGCTTTCGGTTGCGCGAGACCTGAAAGGAGAACCGTTTCCAAAGGTCTACATTGGTGTTGCTCCGACTGACGATTGGACCACCATTCCTGCGCATCTCCGCTGGGGTGGCTGGAACGGTTGTCCGACGGCGGAGTATCACGTTGCCGCGCTGAGGAGCTGGCGTGAGCGTTACGGTGTAGAGCTCATCGGCATCAACTCCGACACGCTCAATTTGCGTGTCTCGATCAAACCGAAGACCCGCGAAGAAGCACTCGCACTTGCGCGCGAACATTACACTTATTGCCCCGACATCGTCGATCAAGGCACAGGGAGTTTGAGCTCGCTCGCCGCCGAACTGATGGCGAACGATTGGTGGTTTTTCTGGTGGGATTGAAGCCCGCGAACGGGTGGGGGATCTCAGTCACGCCCTCTTAGAACGCGACGATAAATCCGCAGAATGGGTAGAGCACTTTAAGGCTCCCGCGCTTCAAAACCAGATTGAGGTTGGCACTTCGCTCCACCAGCTAAGGCCAAATCCCGCTCATCCGCGTACCGGATTGAAGACCTTGATTCCGGCAAAATCCTTTTCGTTATCGGTCACCACCACGCAGTCGTTTGCGGCGGCGGTGGCCGCGATGATCGTGTCGAGCGCTCTGCGTGGTTTGCCCGCCGTTTTGCCTTCGGCCATCAGTCGCGCCCAGACCACTCCCGCCTTATCGTCAAAAGACAGGATGCGGCCCGCAAAAAGCGCCTGCGGTCCTTCAGGCCCCGAGAACCAATTGTCGAGGATATCGCGCTTCTTGCCGCGCGGTTTCTCCAAAATGCCGCGGCGGATTTCTGCAACGGTCAAGGAGGCGATGAACAGATCCTCGTCGCGCTGCATCGACAGCCATGACATCAGCGAGTCCGACGGTCGCGGCTTGACGACGTTGCTAATGATGTTGGTGTCGAGGAGATAGCGCGTCACAGGTCGACCTTGCGGCCCTTTTCGCGGGGGCGAGACAGGTCGAGATCGGCTCCGACGAGCGGGGAGCGACGCAATGCGGCAAGGATGCCGCCGGGTTTCGGCGGCTGGCCCCCGACCGATTTGCTCACGGTGGCGCGAAGCTCCAAGGCCTCTGGCGTATCCTCCGAGAGTCGTTTGGCGAGCGAACGGATCAAATCGCGGTCGGCATTCCGGCCAAGCACTTCGAAACGCGCCAAGCCGCGCTTACTGAGGCGTGACCGATAGTTCTGGATGGCGCGCTTCTGTGAGTTTCCCATGCGGTCCTCGGCTATTTCCAGTAATATAGCCGGAAATCCGGAGTCTACAACGGCAGCGTGCCGGCGTGCCGATCGCGATCGGTGCGCAGCACCGCGGCACAAACGCGAGACGTCCCGGACGGTGTCGCATGATACGAAATCCGGAGACTTGTTCCGGAGCAGCTACACTTGTGAATGTCTGGCGCGATGCGGGCCGGCATCGATGCTGCCGACAAACGCACGCGCGGCTGCGTGGATAGAGCAGCGATATGGGCGCGGAGGGTGCGGCGTGTCGTTGAGCAGTTCGATCAGCGCGCCGCTGGCGAGATCGACCGCGACATGGGAGCGAGGCGCCTGCGCCAGCCCGAAGTTCATCGGACCGCTTCGACAGCAACGCCTATGCCGCTTGGGGAATGCGAGCGATCACCTTGATCTCGAAGTCGAAGCCGGCAAGCCAGTTCACACCGATCGCCGTCCAGTTGGGATAGGGCGGCGCGCTGAAAATCTGGTTCTTGACGGCCATGATGGTCTCGAACTGGTTTTCGGGATCGGTGTGAAACGTCGTCACATCGACGATATCGGCGAAGGAGCAGCCGGCGGCTTCCAGCGTTGCCTTGAGGTTGTCGAAGGCCAATCGGACCTGACGTCCGAAATCAGGTTCGGGGCTCCCATCGGAACGGCTGCCGACCTGCCCGGAGACAAAGAGAAGGTCGCCGGATCGGATCGCGGCCGAATAGCCATGGGCCTCGTAGAGTGCATGCCTGTTGGCGGGAAAGACCGCTTCTCGCTGTGCCATCTCATGATTCCTTTCATCGCCGCCGGCGCGCAAGGAGCGGACGCGAGCTTCCAAGATTCGCGCGGTCGCGCCGTTTGACATACGGTGCGTATGTGAGATACGGACATACGTGGCGTATGTCAACTCATATACGCTGCGTATGTGAGTGTGGGACGACGATGACGGCGAAGCGGCGCATCGAAAAGATGGAGGAGAACCACGCAAAGCTGATCGCGGCGGCGCGAAAGGCCTTTGCCGAAAAGGGCTACTCTGCCGCCTCCATGGATGAGTTGACCGCCGATGTCGGTCTGACGCGAGGGGCCCTCTACCACAACTTCGGGGACAAGCGTGGGCTTCTGGCTGCGGTGGTTCACCAGATCGACGCTGAGATGGCTTCGCGTGCGCAGGAGATTGGCGGCCAGGCGGGAGACGACTGGGAGGGGCTGCTGGCCGAGGGGGCGGCCTATATCGAGATGGCGCTCGATCCCGAGGTCCAGCGCATTGTTCTGCTCGACGGGCCGGCGGTCCTCGGAGATCCATCGCAATGGCCGAGCCAGAACAGTTGCCTGCAGGCGACCAAGGCGACCGTGGAGCGCCTGATCGCACAGGGAGTTCTGAAGCCGGTGGACACCGAGGCCGCAGCGCGGCTTCTCAACGGCGCCGCGCTCAACGCTGCCCTCTGGATTGCGGCCAGCAAAGATCCCAAAGAGGTTCTCCCGAAAGCTGTCGAGGCCTTCCGTTGCCTGGCTTCGGGGCTGCTTGCAAAACCGGTGTGACCTCAGTCGCCGGGGACAAGCCTACTGGCCCGTGCACCTCGCAGTTTGACTTACCTCATGATGACGATCATCGAAGCCGGTAGCGTGCTCCTGTCGGTTCAAGAGCTATCGCGAGTTCGATGACAATGAAGAGTCCGGCCCTATCGCGCATTTTCCTGGCGAGCATGGCGGCTATGATCGCCGTTGCACCATCGCTCTCGCTCGCCTGTACGCGGCTGGTTTATCTCGGCGCCAACAGCCAGGTCGTCACGGCGCGGTCGATGGACTGGCGGTTTGAGATGCCGACCAATCTCTGGATCTTCCCGAGAGGCATGGCGCGCAGCGGAGAGGGCGGACCGAACTCGCTGAAATGGAAATCCAAGTTCGGTAGCGTTGTTGCCTCCGCTTACGAGGTTTCGACGTCGGACGGGATCAACGAGGCAGGACTCGTCGCCAACGTCCTCTGGCTCACCGAATCCGAATACCCGAAGCTGGATTCCGCCAAACGCGGCCTGTCCATTGCCGCCTGGGCCCAATACGTGCTCGACAATTTCGCCACCGTCCGGGATGCGGTTGCGGTCCTCGAGACCGATCCTTTCACGATCGTCACCGACAACGTGCCCGGACAGAAATTGCTCACCACGCTTCACCTGTCGCTTTCGGATGCCACGGGTGACAGCGCGATCATCGAATACATCAATGGCCGGCCGGTCATCCATCACGACCGCAAGTATCAGGTGATGACGAATTCCCCGATCTTCGAACAGCAACTGGCGCTGAACGAGTATTGGAAGGAGATCGGCGGCACGGTGATGCTGCCGGGCACGAACCGTGCCGCAGACCGGTTCGCGCGTGCGTCCTTCTACGTCGACGCGATTCCGAAAGATGAAGATCCCGACCGCGCCGTCGCCAGCGTCTTCAGCGTGATCCGCAACGTGTCCGTGCCGTTCGGCATTTCAACGCCGGACCAGCCGAACATTTCCTCGACGCGGTGGCGCACCGTCGCGGACCATCAGCGCAGGCTGTACTTCTTCGAATCCGTGCTGACCCCGAACATATTCTGGGTGGATCTCAAGGCGATCGATTTCTCACCTGAAAAGGGAAAAGTGAAGAAGCTCGATCTGGGGTCCCAACAGTCGCGCATCTTCTCCGGCGATGCGACCGCGAAATTCGAGGCGGCTGAGCCATTCAAGTTCCTGGGCCCGTCCATGTGAGCACAACCCGCTGCGAAGCGTCGCAGCGGGGCCAAGAGGACCGCGCGTAGCGCCCCGGCGCAAACGTCGGATGTCCGTCACGTTCTCCCGTGATACGTGATCCGTATGGTCCCCTCCGGAGCTCGCCTTCATGTCCGTCGCTACTGCTGCCAGCCAGTCATCCGCCACTGCCACTGCCACCGACCCCGAAACCCTCGGCTGGATGCGCGGCTTCCCGCCGGCGCCCGACCGCACCATCACCTTCCAGGATGGCTCGTTCCGCAATTTCCCCGAACTGCGCTGGGCCTGGAGCAACATCCGCCAGCTGGTGCCGACGGTGAACGTCTGGCGCGGGGCAGGGCCCGCATCGGTGCTGCCGCGGGAGGATCACGACATCGGCGCGGTGGCTTCGACCACGATGGACGGCCGGCCCATGACCTTCGCAAAGATGCTGGAGGAGACTTATGCCGACGGCATCGCCGTGCTGCATCGGGGCAGGCTGATCTATGAGCGCTATTTCGGCGCGTTGCAGCCGCACAAGCCGCATATCGGGATGTCGGTGACGAAGTCGTTCACCGGCGTGCTCGCCGGCATTCTGGTCGCCGAGGGCAAGATCGATCCGCAGGCACAGGTCGCGGACTACGTGCCGGAGCTGAAGGCAAGCGCGTTCGGCGACGCGCGCGTGCACGAGGTCATGGATATGACCACGGGGCTTGCCTACACCGAGGTCTACACCGACAAGAACTCGGACGTGTGGGGCCTGCGGCGCGCCAACGGCATGGCGCCGATTCCGCCTGACTATGATGGCCCGACCACCATCTTCGATTTCCTCATCGCGCAGAAGAAGCAGGGTGAGCACGGCAAGGCCTTCGCCTACAAGACCGTCAACACCGACGTGCTGGCCTGGATCATCCGGCGCGCCAGCGGCATGACGCTGTCCGACCTGCTCTCCGAGCGCATCTGGCAGCCGATGGGTGCGGAGGAGGATGCGTATTATCACGTCGACCGGATCGGCACCGAGAGCGGCGGCGGCGGTCTCTCCACCACGCTGCGCGATCTCGCCCGCTTCGGCGAGACCATGCGCAATCACGGGCGCTTCAACGGCCGCCAGATCGTGCCGTCACAGGTGGTCGAGGACATCGCGCGCGGTGGCGACCCCGAGAAATTCAAGCCGGCCGGCTACACCACGTTGCCGGGCGCGTCGTACCGCAACCAATGGTGGGTCACGCACAACGCCCACGGCGCCTACATGGCGCGCGGCGTCTATGGCCAGGGCATCTACATCGATCCCAGGGCCGAGATGGTGATCGCCCGCTACGCCTCGCACCCAATGGCGGGCAACGCCGCCAACGACCCCGTGACGCTGCCGGCCTACATGGCGCTGGCGAAGGCACTGATGGCGGGCGGGTAGGGCGCGCAGGAGGTGCCAGACCGGCGCGATCGCCTTGCAAGCTGTTACATATGGGTGTATGTAAGGAGCTATGAGCCACATCAGCATTCGCGATCTGCAGAAGATCTCCGGCGAGGCGATTGGCGCCTTGCCCGGTCCGACGCCTGTAAAATCGGGAGAGCGCACCGTCGGGCTGCTCATCCCTCTCAGGGCAACCGATCCGGATCGGCTTGCTGCGGTGCTGGCGCGGGCCGAGAAGCTCGCGAAGCGGCGCGACGTGGCCGCGGACGACGCCGCGCTGGCTGAATTCGGCGACGTCGATCCGGTCGATTGGTCGGTCTCGGCCGTGAAGGCTCTGACGGCCAAGTCGAAGGCATGAGACGGCCGCCGGCCACGATTGTCATCGATCCCGCCATTTTGATTGCCGCCGTGCGGGGCCGAAGCTCGGGCGCGCTCTCGAGGGCTGCTGCAGGCGCGATCCTCGTGACGACGGACCGCGTGGTCCAGGAAGCGCGGCGGCGCATCACGCTGGGATTGAAGCGACCTGAGCTGATCGAGGTGCTCGACGCGCTCGTGGAGTTGCTCACGATCGTTCCAGTGGCCGCGCTGGAGCCTCTGCTCGCCCGATGCGAAGAGACGCTTCGTGACGCGGTGCCGAGTCGCAACGGTTCTGAGCGCGACGCCCATGTGCTGGCACTGGCCTGGAGCGTCGAGGCTGACGTGTGGACGACAGATCGCGACTTTGCCGGCACGGGCGTTGCAACGTGGTCGACGCCGAACCTGATGCGTGCGTTCGCAGGCACCGACTAGGCAGGCGGAGCACGGGAAGGCGCAACCACCAGTTCCGCGTCAGGATGGGGCGCGGGCGGGCCCGCGCCTCACTCGCGCGCCTCCTGCCAATGCGGATGGGTGACGTAGGCCGTGAGAGCGCCTTGCTCATGCGAGCGGATCGTGACCATCTCACCTTTCGGCATGTAGACGATCTCGCCGGGACCCGCGCTGACGGTGTCGCCGTCGCTCGTGACCGAGAGCTTCCCCGCGAGCACGATCATGACATCGTCGACGCTCATCGTCTCCTCGAGAGTCTGGTTCGGTGCGTAACGCGCGAAGCCGATCGTGATCGGTCCGCCGTGACGTTGGTCGACCAGGTTGCCGACGAAGATATCGCCGTCCTGTCCCGGCGAGCGCTCGAGCGAAGCATCGGAGATGGCGAATTTGCGAACTTTCATGAATTCATTCCGTCTTGTGCGCGCTGGTGGGGTGGGCACCGATAGACGCCTGGGCAGGCATTTTGTTCGCATCGCCTCACGAGGCGGTTTGACGCAGCGGCGCGGCTTAATATAAGTGTTGACTTATATTAGTAGCGATTGATATTCATCTGCGAAAGAAACAGGGAGAAGCGCAATGCAGATCGACGTCGCCAGGGTCTTGGGGCTTGTGACGCGCTCGGTGAGGAGCTTTGAGAAGGACGGGAAGCCGGCCAGCGCGGTGACGCTGACGCGTCTCTACGACACCGGCCTCGACGATCTCTGGGACGCCGTGACCAGCAGGGAGCGCATCCCGCGCTGGTTTCTGCCGGTCGAGGGAGACCTCCAACTCGGCGGCAAGTACCAGCTCAAGGGCAATGCGGGCGGCACCATTACGGCGTGTACGCCGCCGACGCATTTCGCGGCGACATGGGAATTCGGTGGCGCGACGAGTTGGATCGACGTCAAGCTGAGCGCAGAACGAAGCCAGGCGCGCCTGACGCTTGAGCACACCGCGATCATCGAGGATCATTGGAATCAGTTCGGCCCCGGTGCGGTGGGCATCGGCTGGGACCTCGCTCTTGCGGGACTCGAGCGATATCTTGCGACCGGGGCGTCGGTCGACCACGAGACGGCCGAGGCCTGGATGGTCTCGCCCGAGGGCAAGGACTTCATGACGGCAAGTGGCGAATATTGGCGTGCGGCGCATGTCGCGAGCGGGGTCGATCCCGACACGGCGAAGCAGCGCTCGGACCGAACCATTGCGTTCTATCGCGGTGAGATGCCGCCGGGCATCGCACATCCCGGCACAGGAAGCTGATGCACGCCTTCGAAGTCCTAGCCGATCCCGTGCGCCGTCGCATCCTCGAGCTGCTTGCGCCCGGGGAGATGGCGTCCGGCGAGGTCGTCGAAGCGATCGGGGCCGAATTCGGGATTACCCAGGCGGCGGTCTCGCAGCATCTCAAGGTGCTGCGAGAGAGCGGTTTCGCAACCGTTCGGGCGGAGGCGCAGCGGCGCCTCTATTCGGTCGACGTGGCGGGGCTGCAAGCGGTCGATGCCTGGATCGGTCAGTTCAGGAATTTCTGGGAGCCGAAGCTGGACGCGCTGGCAACCGAGATCGCGCGCGGCAAACGTGAGCGTCGCAACGCGCCGCTCACCAAAAGGAGCGGGAAAAGAGCTTGAGGTGATCGCGAATTGGGAGTGATGAGCGAGGTTACGCGGGCTGCGGAGCCGGCTCGCAATACTCGATCAGCAACTCGGTGAGGACCCGTATCTTGCGTGCGGGATGCTGGCCCGGCGGGCGGATCACATAGGCACCCGCCGGAGCCGGGGGATATCGTGTCATGACCGGCACGAGCGCGCCGGAGGTCACGTATTCATGGGTGAGCCTGTCGGGAAGATAGGCGATTCCAAGTCCTGCCAGCGCAGCGAAAACCAGAGCTGTGCCGTTGTCGGCCTTGAAGCGCCCCTGCGGACGAACCGTGACGATCTTGTCGCCATCCATGAGTTGCCACGCTTCGGTGCCCTGCATGAGGGCTTCATGGGTGAGGAGTTCCTCAGGCGATTCAGGCGACCCATGGGCCCTGATGTAGTCCGGGCTCGCGACAAGCTTCCCATAGACGGGTCCGACGCGTCTTGCGATCAGATCGGAGTCCTGAAGATAGCCAACTCTTATCGCGCAATCATATCCTTCTGCGATGAGATCGACGAACCGGTCGCTGTAGCAGGTTTGGATCTGAAGATGGGGATGGCGCCGGCCCATCTCCGCAAGGATGGGCGCGAAGTGGATCGGGCCGAAAGAAAGCGGCACTGCAACTCGCAAGCGGCCGCGCAAGTCTCCGGCGGGTAGAACTGCCTCCATCGCTGCGTCGATCTCGGCGCTGACTCTGGCGGCATGGTCTCGGAAAGTGACGCCGGCTTCCGTGAGCGCAGCCCCGCGGGTCGTTCTTGCAAGCAGTTGGACGCCAAGTTCCGCTTCAAGCCGGAGCAGCCGACGACTGACGATCGATTTGGCGACGCCCAGCCGGGCCGCGGCGGACGAGATTCCCCCGGCGTCGGCGATTTCGACGAACGTCCGTATGTCTTCAATATCCAATTCAGCGTCCCTCGTTCCGCGACACGGTGTACCTCACTGCGAGACTACCGTGTCGCGTCCGGGAACACCAATCTCCGCGTCGGCTACGTCCCTGCTGGCGTACGTCTTCGAAAAACCAGTGCCGCTCACGACGGCAGTAAAGGATGCAACGATGACTTTTCGTAACGGCCTTGCTTCGCTTCTTCGTCCCGAAGATTCGGTGCTCGTTCTGATCGACCACCAGCCTTACCAGCTTGCGAACGTGAACAGCCATGAACCGCAGATGGTGATCAACAACACCGCCGGTCTGGCCAAGGCCGCCAAAGCCTTCGGCGTTCCCACGATCCTGACCACGGTGATCGCTGAACGGGGAGGTCTCCTTTTCCCTCAGATCACGGACGTTTTCCCTGGCCAGGAAGTCATCGACCGGACGTACATCAACACCTGGGAGGATCGAAAGGTTGTGGACGCAGTCAAGGCAACGGGCCGCAAGCAGCTCATCATTGCCGGCCTGTGGACCGAAGTTTGCGTTGCGATGCCGGCTATTCAAGCCCGTGGCGAAGGCTGGGATGTAACGGTGATCACCGACGCCTCTGGCGCCGTTTCGGTGGAGGCCCACCAGGTCGCAATCCAGCGCATGATCGCGGCGGGCGTGAACATGATGACTTGGCTGGCGCTCGCCGCCGAATGGCAGCGCGACTGGGCTCGGACCGATCAAGCTGCCGCGCTGACGAAGGTGATCACCCAACATGCCGGCGGTAGCGGCATCGCGTTCCTGTGGGAGCAGCAGCTGCTCAACACGCCCGTACCCGGCAACGCGGGATGATCTGAGCGTGTAGGGTGGATTAGCCGAAGGCTGCGCGAAGCGCAGTCCGCCGGCGTAATCCACCGTTCCCTCGTTAGGCCGCGCTCTGATTGGTGGATTACGCTATCGCTAATCCACCCTACGAGCCCCGCGACATCTTCTCATACTTCTTCACCAGCCGCTCGCGCTTCAGCCGCGACAGCCGCTGGAGCCAGAACATGCCGTCGAGCTGATCGATCTCGTGCTGGTGGCATACCGCGCGCAAGCCGTCCGATTCCTCATGTTGCATATTGCCATCGAGATCCTGATAGCTGATGCGCACCTGCGCATGGCGCTGCACCTCGTCGGTGACCCCAGGCATCGAGACACTGCCCTCGCGGTGCAGGATCATCTTGGGCGAGGCCCACGTGATTTCCGGATTGACGTAAGTGCGCGCGCCGTCCTTGGCGTCGAGCTCCAGCACCACGACTCGCAAGGGCACGCCGATATGAGGCGCGGTGATGCCGATGCCGGGCGCGGCACGCATGGTCTCGAGCAGGTCGTTCGCGAGATCGCGCAAGCCGCCGTCGAAGGCGCTGACGGGGTGGGCCGGCAGCGCGAGCCGGCGGTCGGGATAGCGCACGATCGGGCGGATGGTCATGCAGGCTCCTACCACTCACTCACGGATCATTGAAGCATCCCGGCTTGACTGCCTACCTACTGGAAGGTAGCTAGGCGCCATGAGCACCGTTTCCTCGACCGCCGACGACATTCTTGCCTGCGCCCGCACGCTGATCATCGCGGGTGGCTATAATGGCTTCAGTTACGCCGACATCGCCGATGTCGTGGGCATCCGCAAGCCGAGCGTTCACCACCATTTCGCCAGCAAGGTCGATCTGGTCCGCACCCTCGTGTCGCGCTATCGCGAGGAGGCCCAGGCGGGGTTGTCGGCGCTCGAACGCAATGTCACTGATCCCGCCGACCAGCTCAGGAACTACGTGGGGTATTGGGAGGCGTGCATCAAGGATGCGACGGCTCCCTTCTGCGTCTGTGCGCTCCTGGCCAGCGAGCTTCCGATCCTGCCTGAGGAGGTGGCGCTCGAAGTCCGCGCGCACTTCCGTTTCCTGGCATCCTGGCTGACATCGGTCCTGGAGCGCGGCAAGCGGCAAGGACGGCTCCATCTCGCCAGCACGCCACGGGTCGAGGCGGAGGGATTCATGGCGACCGTTCACGGCGCGATGCTGTCGGCGCGCGCTTATGGCGATCCCAAGATGTTCGGAACCATCACCCGGCCGCTGCTGGACCGGCTTTCCACCAGGCACTGACGAGATCGACACAGGCCATGCCGGTCAGGGCGGCACGACGTTTCCGCATTCTATGCAAACTACCAACTAGTAGGTAAGGAGAAAAGAAATGAAAGATCGTGAGCTCGCTTTGGAGGCGGCCGACCAGGCGCAATGGCTGAAGCAATACTACTTCCTGCGTGCCGCGTTTTCCGTCGCCTGGGTCATTGCGGCCTTCGTGATCGCGCCAACGTCCGCGGTGATCGCAGCGGCGTTGCTCGTCGCCTATCCGGCCTGGGACGCAGCCGCCAATTATCTCGACGCGCTCTCCAGCGGCGGCTTGAACCAGAACCGCACGCAGGGCGTGAACGTGCTGGTCAGTCTGGCGACCACCATCGCGGTCATCCTGGCCTTGCAGGTGAGCATGAACTGGGTGCTCGGAATCTTCGGGGCATGGGCGATCCTGTCCGGATTGCTCCAGCTCGGCACGGCCGTGCGGCGCTGGAGGCGTTTCGGCGCGCAATGGGCCATGGTGCTCAGCGGTGGCCAGTCGGCGCTGGCGGGCGGCTTCTTCATCTTTCAGGCCTCGATGCCTGCGGTGCCATCGATCGCGAACGTCGCGGGCTATGCTGCGGTCGGCGCGCTCTACTTCCTGGTCTCGGCGGCCTGGCTCACCGTCAGCACGTGGCGCCGCAGCGCGGCCATGTGAGGCGTTGCTCCCAGACGCTTCACGCGTCCGGATAAGGCGTGCCGTCCTTGTGCAGGAAGCGGCCGTCGGATGCCGGGCTCATCATGTCGATGTCGGAGCAGGTGATGAGGTCGGCTTGCGAGCGCGAGCCGACCTCGAGATAGACAGCCGTCGCATTCGACCTGTTGATCATGTGATGGCCGTTGCCGCTTGCCTTGGGGAAGGCCGCGCAATCGCCGGCGCGCAGCACGGTTTCGCCGCCATCCTCGATCAGCGTCACCTCGCCATCGAGGATGTAGACGAATTCGTCCTCGTGCGAATGCCAGTGCCGCTGGCTCGACCAGCCGCCCGGCGGCAGGCGCATCAGGTTGACCCCGAAATCCGACAAGCCCCCGGCATCGCCGAGCCGCTGCCGGATGCGCTCGGCACAGGCAGCATCGAATGGTGCGGGGTAGCCGGAGCCCTTGCGGGCCGGCACGACGGCAATGTCGATCTTTGGCATGGAGGGGTCTCCTGCAATTTCAGGCACTGATGATGGGGCGGATGGTCATGATGTCATTGGCGTTGGCAACTAAGCCCACACCGGCGGCGACCCGATTGAATCCCGCAAGGCGGCAGTCAGGATCGTCAGTTTGGCTGACGGCTGGACCAGGGCACGCAACAGATAGACGCCGGCCTTCGCCTCATTTCACCGTTCGTCGTCGAGCGGGATTCGTGTCAATGAACCGGCGCGGACATCCGTCCCGACAACCCAGTCTGCCAGGAATGCGATGCCGATGCCGGCGAGCGCCGCGAGCCGCATCGCTTCGAAGTCGTCGCACCGAAACACGGCTTGCGGCCCGGGCGCTGCGCCCGCGGGGTGACCAAGCACGTCCGTCCAGCCCAGCAGGTCGGCGCCGTGCAATTTGTCGATCAGCCGATGGCCGGTGAGGTCTTTCGCTTCGGTCGGTGTGCCGTGACGATCAAGATAGGCGGGAGCGGCGACCAGCATCCTGTTCTGCGATGCCAGCTTGGTCGCGATGAGAGTGCTGTCGGCAAGTTCGCCGATCCGGATCACGGCATCGAGCCGCTCCAGCACGGGATCAGCGAGCCTTTCCGTGAGATCGAGCTCGACCGTGAGGCCGGGATGATCCCGCATCACCGTTTCCAGGGTGGGGATCACGTAGCGCTTGCCAAAGGTGGGAAAGCAGGCAAGGCGAAGAACGCCGGTGACCGCACCATCGAAAGCGGCGATCTCGGCGTGCGTGTCGGCCAGGTCGTCGAGTAACCGCTGTGCGCGTTCGAACAGTCGTTCTCCGGCGTCGGTCATCGCGAGCGCGCGGGTCGAGCGCACCAGCAGGGGCACCCCGACGCTGTGCTCCAGCGCGTCGGTCTGCCTGACGATGGCCGAGGGTGTCACACCGCGATGACGTGCGGCGCTGGAGAAGCTCCTGCCACGAACCACGTCAACATAGATGGCCAGATGTTCCGCAAAACGCGGGTCTTTCATCTTTGCGCCTTTCGCAAAAGGGTTTCGAGCTCAACGTTCATTATCATCAACCCTCAAAGGCCGTATCTCCTCTCTCGAAGGCGGGCCTTATCGGCCTAAGCCATTGAATGGAAGGAGATTATCATGAAGGTTCTCGATCGCATCCTGTCGCAATCGGCCTATACCGCGGTCATTGATGTGCCGCTCGACCGGGTGGACATCGCCGAATGGCTGTTCACGCTCTCCGAAGCCGAATATCTGCGCTGCTGCCCGCCTGATCACATTGCGGCCGGTGTCAGCACCACAGACGACGGACGCCGCATGATGATCAACGTCGAGCAGATCGGCACCGGGCTGGTCATCCAACACTACGTCGCGGAAGAGGCCGGCAAGACCTACTGCCGCATGAATTCAATCTCGGACGTGTTTACGACAAATGGCCGGACCCAGGTCAACGTGATCTGGGAGCTGAAGGCCGAAGCCATCGATGACGGGCGCACACGCTATACGAACAGCGTCACGGCACATCCGACCGACGTCTTCATGGCATTCCTGGACAAGCACGGCATTTCCTTCGAAGACGCCGCCAACGCCCGCCAAGCGGCCGGAAGCGACCACAATCGCCGCGAGACGCCGTTGTTCGCCGCCAGCATCGCGCGGCGCGCCAAGGCCCATGTACAGGAGCAGGCAAAGTGAAAGGCATCGTCTATGACGGCTTCGGTCCGGCGGAGGTTCTCCGCCTGGCCGAAGTGCCCGGGCCGCAGATTCGTCCCCACGACCTGCTGGTGCGTGTGAAGGCGGCAGGCGTCAATCGCGCGGATATTCTCCAGCGAAACGGCGCCTACGGCAACCAGAGCTTTGGCGAGAGCACCCTGCTTGGCCTCGAACTGGCCGGCGAAGTCGTTGGCGTCGGCAGCGAAGTCGACGACGTCTCGATCGGGCAGCGTGTGATGGCGATCGTCGGCGGAGGGGCGTATGCCGAATTCGCCCGGGTCGACCGTCGCATGGCGATCGGGATTCCCGGCAATCTCTCGTTCGTCGAGGGCGCGGCGATCATGGAATCATTCGTCACGGCCGTCGAATCGGTTTCACATGTTGCAGGCGTCGGGCAAGGTCAAACCGTCCTGGTTCACGGTGCCGCGGGCGGAGTCGGCTCCGCCTGCGTGCAGGTCGCCCATGCGCTGGGCGCCACCGTCTACGCAACGGCGAGCGCTTCGCGGTTGGCGGACGTCGGCAGCATCGGCGCCGCCGCTGTGATCGACTATCGTGCCGACGATTTTGAAGGCGTTGTCGCGAGGCTTACCGATCATCGCGGCGTTGACGCCGTGATCGATTTCGTCGGCGGCGACTACCTGCCGCGCAACCTTCGCAGCCTTCGGCCAGGCGGAATCCTGGTTCAGGTCGGTATTTTGAGCGGCCAGCACGCCACCTCGATTCCGCTCAATCTGCTGCTCCACAACCATTTGCGATTGGTGGGCACCGTCATGAAATCTCGAGGCATGGACGAGAAGCGGGCGATGGTCCGACGTTTCGCTGAAGGGTTTTTGCCGCTGTTCGCGTCGGGAGGCCTGAAACCGTTGGTCGACCGGGTGTTTCCGCTCGAGCGCGCCGCCGATGCCCATCGCAGCGTGGAGCGCGGCGGCGGGTTTGGAAAGGTTGTCCTGGCGGTGGATTGAGCGCGGGCCGGGGTATCGTCCGTGTGCACGAACGGGCCGTCCAAATTCGCTCATCTGAGCGCGATGCTCTCATGGGACGATGCCATCGTCCCGGTGTTTTGCCCGACGTGTCAATCGTGGCCCCGCCGAGATGACCGTTCTCGCAAGTCATTGATCTCGCGAGGGCCCGCTACTGTGCATGGGGTTGTTTTTCGTGTTTTGTTCGGGTCGGGAAACCCTACGACAAAAAATGGCATCAGCCTGTCGGTCGGCACAGTTCCTGTTCGTCTTCCAGGCGAGACAGATCTGACCGGAGACCGAAATGCCTTCTTCGAATTATCGCTGGGTGATCGTCGCCGCCGGCGGTTTGCTCGGCTGCGTCGCGATCGGCGGCATGTTTTCGCTGCCGGTGTTCCTGCAGCCGATCGCAAAGGACACCGGTTGGTCGGTGACGGGCATCTCCAGCGCGATGACGATCGGCTTTCTGGCGATGGCTTTCACTAGCATGGCCTGGGGCACGGCGTCGGACAGGTTCGGGCCGCTGCCGGTGGTGCTGACGGGATCGACCGTGCTTGCGCTCAGCCTGTTCGCGGCGAGCCACGCGACCTCGCTCCTCGTGTTCCAGGTCGTGTTCGGCCTCCTGGTAGGCGCCGCCTGTGCGGCGATCTTCGCGCCGATGATGGCGACCGTCACCGGCTGGTTCGACACAAATCGCAGCCTCGCCGTGTCGCTGGTTTCCGCCGGCATGGGCATGGCGCCGATGACGATGTCGCCGCTGGCGGCCTGGCTCGTCTCCGGCCACGACTGGCGCACCTCGATGCAGATCGTCGCGCTGGTGGTCGGCGCCATCATGATCCCGGTCTCGTTCCTGGTGCGCCGTCCGCCGGCGCTCGCGCAGGCCGCGGCCGCGCCGGCGGGCGAGGGCGCAGCGCAAAGCGAGATGTCGATGGGCGAAGCGTTGCGCTCGCCGCAATTCCTCATTCTGCTTGCCACCAATTTCTTCTGCTGCGCGACCCATTCCGGCCCGATCATCCACACCGTCAGCTATGCCGTGAGCTGCGGCATCCCGCTGGTCGCGGCGGTGACGATCTACAGCATCGAGGGGTTTGCCGGCCTCGGCGGACGCATCGCCTTCGGCCTGATGGGCGACCGCTTCGGCGCCAAGCGCGTGCTGGTCTCCGGCCTGCTGCTGCAGGCGTTCGGCGCGCTCGCCTACGTCTTCGCGCATCAGCTCACGACGTTCTATGCGGTCGGCGCCATCTTCGGTTTCATCTATGCCGGCACCATGCCGCTCTACGCCGTGCTCATCCGCGAGAACTTTCCGCTCAAGATGATGGGTACGGTGATCGGCGGCACGGCGATGGCCGGCAGCCTCGGCATGGCCACCGGCCCGCTCGCCGGAGGCCTGATCTATGACGCCTTCTCCAGCTATGCCTGGCTCTATATCGCCTCCTGGGCGATGGGCCTGGGTGCCTTCCTGATGGCGATGACGTTCCGCCCATTCGCAAAGCCGCAAGGCGAGGCGGCGCCGGCGGCGGCGTGAGTTCCGGATCGAGGCGGGGCGTCAGAGCTGCGCCTCGATCGCCGCCTTGTCGATCACCGACCAGACCTGCCGGATCCTTCGGTCTTGAAATTCGTAGAACACGTTCTCGCAAAAGGTCACGCGCCTTCCATTGACCGCAAGACCCAGGAATGTTCCGGCTGGTGTGCAATCGAACTTCAGCCGGGCCGCGATGCGGGGAGGATCGGGGATCAGCGTCTCGATGTGGAACTGCAGATCCGGGATCTCCCGAACGTCCCGCTCCAGCATCGCGCGATAGCCGGCCAGCCCAAGGGGCCGCGCGTTGTGGACGACCTTCTCATGCACGAATTGTCCGAGAGCCGGCCAGTCCCGCCGATTGAGACAGCCGATGTAGTCGCGATAGATGGCGGCAAGCTCGTCTCTTCTCATAGCGAAGCTCCTGCGGCTTCGACCATAACGTACCGGGATCGCGAACCGGTCCAGCTCACAGCCGCTTTTCGAAGAACAGGTCCGGATAGGGATCGTCGTTGAAGCGGGGGATCTCGCGCCAACCCGTGCTGCGATAGAGCTGACCGGCTTCGGGCAGCGCGCTGTTGGTGTCGAGCCGCAGCAGCGCGATGCCGAGTTCCCGCGCCGCGCTCTCGGCCGCATCCATCAGGCGGCGGCCGAGCCGCAATCCGCGCGCGGCAGGCGCCACCCAGAGCCGCTTGATCTCGGCATAGCCGTGATCGGTTCCCTTCAAGCCCACGCAGCCGATCGGCAGCGTGTCCGACATCGCGACGAGGAATGTGCCGCGCGGCCGGCGCATGTCCTTGGCGTCGGGGTCGCGCGACAATGAGACGTCGAAGCCGTGTTTGAAGCGGCGGCCGAGCTCGGCATAGTACTCGCCGAGGCAGTAGCGCGCTTCCTCGCACCGCGGATCCATCTCTTCCAGCGCCACGCGCTCGCGCGTCAGCGCGGAGGCGATCAGGTCCATCGCCGCCAGCAGCGCCTCGCGCTGCGAATGTTGCGCGAGGAAGCCTTCCGCCTGCGCGTTCGACAGCGCCTCGTAGGCCGCGAACTCGCGACGGCCCGCCCGCGTCAGCTTTGCCATGCGCCGGCGCGCATCGTCTTCGCGCGCGGTGGTCTCGATCAGCCCCTCGTCCTCGAGGCTGCGGAGCAGCCGGCTCATCAAGCCGGAATCGAGACCGAGATAGTCGCGGATTTCCGCCACGTCCGAGCGCCCGTGCCCGATCGCATTGAGCACCCGCGCCGCTCCAAGCGGCCGACTGCGCCCGAGGAAGGAATTGTCGAGCGCACCGACGGCGGACGTGACGGCACGGTTGAAGCGGCGGACGCGCGAGATCGGGTCCAGCATGATATCTGACTATAGTCAGAGACATTGGCCTGTCAATCGCGTGGGGAAATCTGGCGGCCCGCCGCCGCGATGAAGCGTGGAGGAAGCCGCTGGTCCGTACCGCCTCGTTGCGCGCGCCATGACGAGGTTGATCCGGCCGCGCCTTTCTTTGTGAGTTGTGCCGAAGCCGCGAGCCGCTACGATCTGCCGACTGCCGTGGAACACGGCAGCGAGCATGGGCGGGAGGCGGCATGAGCGGGCAGGAACGCAAGACGAAAGGATCGGACCTGTTTGTCGCCGCGCTGGAGAACGAGGGCGTCGATCGCATCTTCGGCATTCCCGGCGAAGAGAATCTCGATCTGGTCGAATCGCTGCGCGCCTCCAGGATCGAGCTGATCCTGACCCGCCACGAGCAGGCCGCGGCCTTCATGGCCGCCACGCACGGGCGGCTGACCGGCAAGCCCGGCGTCTGCCTGTCGACGCTCGGCCCCGGCGCGCTCAACCTGTCGACCGGCGCCGCCTATGCGCATCTCGGCGCGATGCCGATGATCCTGATCACCGGCCAGAAGCCGATCATGAGCAGCCGGCAGGCCCGGTTCCAGATCGTGGACGTGGTGGCGACCATGAAGCCGCTGACCAAGCTGTCGCGGCAGATCGTCAGCGCCTCCAGCATTCCGACCGTGGTGCGCGACGCCTTTCGCGTCGCCATGGAGGAGCTGCCCGGGCCGGTGCATCTCGAGCTGCCCGAGGACATCGCGGGCGACGAGGTGCCTGCGGTCCCCGTGATCCAGGTCCATCCGATCGAGATCCCGGTCGCCCATCGTGCGGCGCTCGACCGCGCCGCCGAGATGATCATGGCGGCCAGGCGCCCGCTGCTGATGATGGGTGCGGCGACCAGCCGGCCGCGGTCGACCCACGGCATTGCGAGTTTCGTGCGACGCACCGGCATTCCGTTCTTCACGACGCAGATGGGCAAAGGCACCGTGCCCGGCGGCACCAATCTCTACATCGGCACGGCTGCGCTGTCGGAGCGCGATTACGTCCATGACGCCATCGACGCCGCTGACCTGATCGTTGCGATCGGCCACGACCCGATCGAGAAGCCGCCCTTCATCATGGGACCGTCAGGGCCGAAGGTCATACACGTCAGCTATACCTCGGCCAGCGTCGAGCAGGTCTACTTTCCGGATGCCGAGGTCGTCGGGGATGTCGGCCCGAGCCTGGAGCTGCTGGCCGATCGGCTCGAAGGCAAGCTGCCGCAGGCGGCAGCGCTGCTGCCGTTGCGGGAGGAAATCCTTGCTCACATCGCCGATCGCGCCACCGAGGCGCGCTGGCCGCCGACGCCGCAGCGGATCGTGCACGACATCCGCCAGGTGATCCCCGAGAACGGCATCGTCGCGCTCGACAACGGCATGTACAAGATCTGGTTTGCGCGCAACTACCGCACCCGCGTCGCCAACACGCTGCTGCTCGACAATGCGCTGGCGACCATGGGTGCCGGCCTGCCGTCGGCAATGATGGCCGCGATGCTCTATCCCGACCGCCGCGTGCTTGCGGTCGCCGGCGACGGCGGCTTCATGATGAACAGCCAGGAGATGGAGACTGCGGTCCGCCTCAAGCTCAATCTGGTCGTGCTGGTGCTGGAGGACAACGCCTACGGCATGATCCGCTGGAAGCAGGCCGTCGATCACTTTGCGGATTACGGCATGACGTTCGGCAATCCGGACTTCGTGCTCTACGCGAAGGCCTATGGCGCCAAGGGCCATCGCATCGAGAGCATCGACAGTTTTGGTCCGACGCTCGACGCGGCTTTCAGGGAAGGCGGCGTGCATCTGGTCTCAATCCCGATCGATTATTCGGAGAACGTGCGGGTGCTGGTCGACGAGTTGCGGGCACATGAGAAGGCGAAAGAGTGAAACAGTCTCGTCCCCCGGACGCAGCGCAGCGCCCCTTGGCGGTGCGCTGCGGAGCCGGGGCCCATCCATCAGCCAGCTCTGTGGCTTCCCGGGTCCCGGCTCTGCGCAGCAACGCCACAAGCGCGTTTACGCGCGTCTTCGACACGCTATGGCGTTGCAGCGCGTCCGGGACACGAGAGGAAACCTAACTTATGTCGTGGTCTCCAATCGCCGACACACAATCATTCAATCACCACACCAACCACAGGAATATCAAATGCCTCGCGTTCGTTGTGTCACCGAGATGGGCATGGGCGTCGACGTTCACGGCAGGGATGCCACCAAGGCGGCCAAGCGTGCAGTGTCGGATGCCATCAGGCATTCCAGCCTCGGCTTCTTCCGGATGATCGGCAAGACGGCCAACGACATGTTCGTCGACGTCACGATCGGCGTGCCCAACCCCGAGGCGGTGGACAAGGAAGCGGTTGCGAAAGAGCTGCCCTACGGCACCGTGACCGTCACTGCGGTCAAGGGCGGGCTGGAGATCCCCTCGGCCACGGAAGTGGCCAACGACCCCATTCTCATCGCCAACGCCGCCGTCATCGTCAGCTTCGACAAGGACTAGGCCGATGTCCGATAGCGATGAGGCGCTGCTGGATCGTCCGATCTGGAGCGCGCTGACGACGAGCCACAAGCACTTGGCCGAGGGTGGCCCGCTCGCGCGGCGCTATCCCATCGACATGACGCCGTTTGCCGACATGGTCGACATGTCCGAGGCAAGTTTTGCGGCGCTCGGCGATCTCATGTCGGGCTCGCAAGTCGCGGTGCTGTTCACGCCCGAGCCGGTCGAAATTCCCGCCGGCTTCAAGGTGCTGCTCGCCGAGCCCGGCGAGCAGATGATCGGCTCGCCGGCCGACAGCTTGCTTCGTGATGCCGAGATCGTCACATTGGGTGCTGCCGACGTTCCCGCGATGATGGCGCTGACCGAGCTGACGAAG
Source organism: Bradyrhizobium sp. R2.2-H (assembly GCF_004346455.1). Lineage (NCBI taxonomy): Bacteria > Pseudomonadati > Pseudomonadota > Alphaproteobacteria > Hyphomicrobiales > Nitrobacteraceae > Bradyrhizobium > Bradyrhizobium sp. R2.2-H. Next base: position 152,839 of record NZ_SMBR01000010.1, on the reverse strand, counting down.
CCCGGTCCATTCGCGCTGCGTACCCATGAACTCGGCACGTTCCTCGGAATTCGCGCCGGCGGCGAACTGGTTGCGATGACGGGAGAGCGGATGAAGCCGGGAAAGTTCGTCGAGATGACGGCCGTCTGCGTGCATCCGGACTATCGTGGACGCGGTTATGCGCAGGCGCTGCTCGCGGCGGTCGCGCGCCGGATCGAGGCGCGCGGCGAGATTCCGTTCCTGCACGTGTTTTCGAGCAATAGCTCTGCGATTGCGCTGTACCAGCGGCAGGGCATGCGGATTCGGCGTCGGCTGCAGGTCACCGTGCTGATGAAGCAGGGATGACCCGCGGGGTGGGCTTCATATCCTGCGAAATCGCGCTATATCGATTCCAACCACAATTGGGGGGAGCACATGGACGCCAGAACACCTGATTTTTCCGCCGTACGGACGGCGATGCAACGCTACGTCGATCAGGAGATCATTCCCGGCGTATCCTGGGCCGTGCTGCGCGGCCGCGAGGTGGTCGATCAGCAATGCGTCGGCTTTGCCGACCGAGAGGCGAACACGACGCTGCGGCCCGACCATATCTTCCGCGCGTTTTCGAACACCAAGATCTTCGTCACCTGCGCGATCATGCTGCTGGTGGAGGAAGGCCGCATCGGGCCCGATGATCCGGTCGAAAAATTCCTGCCGCAGCTCGGCAATCGCAAGGTGCTCAAGCAGGGTGCGGCAAGTCTTTCGGACGTCGAGCCGGCGAAGAGCCCGATCACGATCCGCCAGCTCCTGACCCATACTTCCGGTCTCAGCTACGGCATCTTCGATCCCGGCACGGTGCTGTTCAAAGGCTACAACGAGGCGCGCGTGCTCAATCCGCTGACGCCGCTAACCGACCTGATCGACCAGCTCGCCGAGCTGCCGCTGTCCTATCACCCTGGTACGGCCTGGGAATATTCGGTGGCGACGGACGTGCTCGGCCGTCTCGTGGAGGTCGTCTCCGGCCAGGCGCTCGATGTCTTTCTGAAATTGCGCATCTTCGATCCGCTCGGCATGACCGATACCGGCTTCCACGTGCCGGAGGCGCAGCAGGGCAGGCTGGTCGCGCTCTACAATGGCGCTGATGTGCTCGATCCCATGAAGCCCGGCCTCACCCGGGCGGACCATCTGCCTTATCCGCAAGCCTATCGGCGGCAATTGCCGCGGCTGTCGGGCGGTGGCGGTCTGGTCTCGACCTTACCCGATATGCTGGCGCTGGTCCGCGCGCTGCTGCCCGGTTCGGACACGCTGCTGAAGCCGGACACGCTGCGGCAGATGATGACGAACCAGCTGCCCGCGGGGCAGACCATCCGCTTCGCCAATCTCGGCCCGATCCCCGGCAAGGGATTCGGCCTCGGCGGCGCTGTCACCTTCGCTCCGACACCGTTCGATCCGCCGAACTCGACCGGCGAATTCCAGTGGGGCGGCCTTGCCGGCACCCATTGGTGGATTTGCCCCGAAGCCAATACCGCCGGCGTGCTGATGGCCCAGCGCTACATGGGCTTCTGGAATCCGTTCTTCTTCGAGTTCAAGCGCCTGGCCTATCAGGCGGTCGGCGCGGGCTGACGCGGAACGCGGCGGCCCGGTCATCGAGCTCTGCCGCGACAAAGCAAAGCGAGCGGAAGGCGTTGCCTCCCGCTCGCGATGCTGTCCTCAGTCCTTCCAAGGATCGAACTCGCCTTCGCCGGCCATGGCGACGGCGAACGGTCGCAGCGTGTGCAGCACCTTCACGGTTCCGGCGTGCTGCGCCAGCACGTCCGGCAGGCGGCGATAGGCCATCGGGCTCTCGTCGAGGTCGGCACCGATCAAGGTGACGCCGCGCTCGTTGAGCCACTGGTCCATCTCCGCGCGCGAGAAGCGGCGCTTTGCTTCCCGTCGTCCGAACAAGCGGCCGGCGCCGTGCACGGTCGAGTAGAGCGAGGCCCTCGCTTCCGGGCTGTCGACGCCTTCGAGGATGACGGCGTCGTCGCCCATGGAGCCGCCGACGAATCCCTTCTGGCCGGGAAACGCCGGTGTCGCGCCCTTGCGCACCACCCACAGATCCTTGCCGTCGTGGTTCTCACGCCAGGCATAGTTGTGGTGGTTGTGCACGCTCTCGGTCACGCTGCCGCCGATGATCTGGCGGACGCGCTCGACGACCCATTCGCGGCCCGCATAGGCGTAGCGCCCGGCCAGCTGCATCGCCGCGATGTAGCGGCGACCGAGTTCGCTGTCCTCGTCGACCACGGCGGGCGGGACGTTCATGCCGTCCTTGCCGCCGGCGGCCTTGAGGTAGCGCGTCGCGGAGGTGTGGCCCAGACCCCGGCTTCCGAAATGGACGCCGATCCAGACGAAGCCTTCCTCGTCGCGCATGAGGTCGACATAATGGTTGCCTGATCCGACCGTGCCGAGCTGGCTCACCGCCTTCTGACGGTAGGCCTCCATGTCGCTCTCGCGCCAGGCATCGCCGTCGTCGAACAGCGCGTGCTCGGCCCGTTCGGCATTGGCACGGCCGACGCCGAACGAGATCGTCTTGGCGACGTCGCGGATGATCGTCGGGACAAGGCCCGCGATGTCGTCGAAGCGCGTGTCGAGCCGGGCCGCCATGTTGCCGCAGCCGATGTCGAAGCCGACGCCGGAGATGCTGATCTGCTTCTCATAGGCGATGACGCCGCCGACCGGCTGCGCATAGCCGAGATGGCCATCGGCGCAGATCACGCCGGAGACGACGTTGCCGACCGCCATGCAGTTGCGCATCTGCGCGATCGTCGCGTCCTCGTGCGGACCGAACACCTTCAGCGGTGCATTCTGGAAGCGGGCGTCCTGCATTCGGAACGCGGCGATCGAGCTCGCGGTTGCATTGGCCTCGCGGGCCAGATGCTCCTTGCGCGCGGCGTCCTTGTACAAGCACCAGGCGGGCTGGCCGCGTCCTTCGCCGACGCGCGAGTCGGGATCGACACCGGCGGCGAGGCAGAGCTCGCGGGCGCGTTCCATGTAGGGATCGGGTCGTCGCATGGTCGTGAGTCCTTGTCATTCCACCCCCACCCTAACCGGGGCGGCGGATCATTTCAGAGATTTTGAAAGGCCCCGGGCGCGTCTCGCGTCCGGGGCCGCTGTTGTTGCGCGTCAGTTCAACGTCGTCTCCGACGCCGCGATCCACGCGACCACGGCTTCAGAGAAGCCGTTGACGCGGGTCCAGGCGCCGTGGCCGACACCGTGCTGATACGAGGCCACGTTGACCATGGTGCCGCGCGCCCTGGGCTCGGGCACCTGGTCGTGGCTCTGTTCGTCGGTGAAGACGATGAGGCGATCGCCCTTGCGGTCGATCTCCGTCACGGCCTTGCCTAGATAGGTTCCGCCATGCGGCTGCGAGTTGATGATCGCATCCCTGAGCGCGAAGCCGCGGCGGGGCGGGACCTTCACGACCTCGTTGGAGAAGGTGAAGATCTCGACCTCGTCGCAGATCTCGCGCGCGAGGATGGCAAGACCACACGCCGCCTCCGCGCGCGTCATTTCCGACTGCGCGGAGAGCGTCGCGAACATCGAGCCCGAGACGTCGATCAGGAGCCGCGTGCGGCCCGGAAGCCGCACATGGTCCTTGATCGACTTGAGCATCGCAGCCTCGAGCTCGGGCTCGAAGTCCGGCGCATAGCGCGCCGCCGTGATGAAGCGATAGGGAAGGATACGATCCGTCCGCATCGCCTCGATCGCGCCTGCGATGGTCTCGCGCGGGACCTGCGCGTTCTGCATCAGCCGCAGATTGCGCAGCAGCGCCAGGCCGCCGAGCTTCTTCTCGGCGATCAGCCGCTCGAAGGTCTCGCGCCTGTTCTTGCCGGCCGAGAGCGAAACCTCCCAAGTGTCGGGGGAGGCGAGCTCGCCGTCGACGAGCTGCTTCCACACCTTTTCCTGCTCGGCATCCTTTGGCTTGGCGTGGACCAGGAACAGCACGTCCCTGATCCGCACCGCGCCGTCGCGGTCCCACTTGGCGAGCTGGTAGGCGTCGAACTTGGTCAGCGCGCGGGCAAGACCCTTCTTGACCTGCGCGGAGACCGGCTGACGCTTGCGCTGCTGCATCGGCCCCAGCGCATCCGCCCAGTAGATCGCGAGCAGCTCCGTCATCTCGTCGGGCCGCTGGATCACCTGGGCGAGGGTGTCGGCCACGAGGGTACGGTGCTTCTCGCTCCGCGCCATCTCGCGGATGACAAGCAGCGGCGCGTGCCGCAGCTTCATCACCTCACGCGCCTCGATCGCAAGCTGCGCGACCTTGGCGGGCGCGACCTTGGGCACGAGCGCCTTGATGCGGTCGGCGATCGCGACGCCGTCCTCATAGAACTGGTCCTCCCACAGGAGGCAGTTCATCAGCGCGCGCTTCAGCTCCATCTCGGGCGTGAAGCGCACGGCGCGCGCGCCCTCCCGCGTGAAGGCGCGAATGATCTTGTTGAGCCTGACCATGATGGCCTCCTCTTGGGTTGACGGGGATTGAAACGGGTGCCGGGGAACAAGCGAGGCTGTTCGTGCTCTACCCGCTGAGCTACGGACTGACGTCCGGGAGGATTCGAACCTCCGACACCGAAGTAACAGCGCTCTTCACCACCGGCGGTGGCTTAGGGGACACGATCCGGGAACAGGCGATTGCTGTGACCCGGCAAGCGCAAGCTTGCCGGAAAGCGCTCTATCCTCTGAGCTACCGGTGCATGGGACACCGGGCGGGATTCGAACCCGCGACCTCTCGCGTTGCAGGCGAAGTAACAGAAATCTTCACCACGGATCGTGATGGGGTTGGCGGGGAACGATCGATGCTGTTGCTGCCCTTGCGGGCGATCCGCCTTTCGGCGCGCAGGGCTCGAACCTGCTCGGCGCTTTCGCGCCTTTACCACGAAGTAACAGACATCTTCACCACCGCCAGGCCAGTGCTTTCGCACCGGCCGTTGAGGGGTACGCTGGGGAACGGGCGATATCGGCTTCAGTGACGACAACACAGGACCGTCCTTGCGGATGGACCTGCGCCGGGCCGCGTGCGTACCTTTTCCGAGGCCGCATCCCGGTGCGTGTGTCAAAGGCGGGAGGCATACCCGCTTCGCCGTGTGGAGAAGTATCCGACATCTTCACCACCAGCGTCGGTTGAGCCGCGATGATCGCGGCAAACCGAGTTACAAAAGTTCTATCGCGGCGCTGTCGACGCGCCGCATCTTGCGAACCCTTCGGGTTCGCTCTGCCATCGGTGTCCGGCTCATCGCCTCGTTCCCTCCGGCAGGCCCCGCGCACTTGGGCGCGCGCCTCTCCAGCGCGAGCCCCGAGATCCGGGTCTCTCGTTCCGGCCATGGCCGGGATGTTCTGAGGAGCCGCGCGGCGGGCAATAAAAAACCCTCCGGAGCGGCAGGCTCGGGAGGGTCCGTGAGAAGCGGACTGCCGATCTTGCGGTCAGGCAAGATCGCTCCCATGAGCCGGGCATGCGCAATCGAATAGCTTTGGGCTATTCGGCATGCGGACAATTCTTTCGTAGCGGTACGACATCGCTCGGTTCATGGTGTCTGTCGCAAACGGAAGTGCTTGCGAGGGCGCGGGACATACGCCCGCAACCTGCGGATGTCAAGCGACGCGCGCGAAGAAATTGGCAATGACGGACGCATGAGGTGCCAAACTATCTCGGCCTCGATGGATTTCGCTTCGGTTGGGTCGCCGCCTGGATCGACGAGCGTGGCGATCACGGCTTCGACTACTCGCCGGGCCTGACGCGTCTGCTCGCGCTGCCGCATGCGCGTGCGATGATCGACATGCCGATCGGCTTGAATCCAAGTGGCTACCGCGCTTGCGATCTGCGCGCCCGCGAGCTGATTGGCCCCGCCGTGTTTCTCGGTGCGCGCCGCGACCTCTGGAATTTTCCCGACATGGCGGCGGCCAACCGCTTCTATTGGACGCATGAAGGCAAGGGCAGGGGAGTATCGGCGCAGCTCTGGAATATCAGGGACAAGATCAGAGAGGTCGACGAGGTCATGACGCCGGCACGGCAGGCGACGATCGGCGAAGCGCATCCCGAATTGATCTTCTGGAATCTGGCCGGGCGCGTACGGCTCGAACCAAAGACCTCGCCGCGCGGCCGCGAGCAGCGCATGGCGCTGCTGAGAGACCGCGGCTTCACCAGGATCGAGCGATGGTTGAAGCTACGCCACGGCACCGGCATCGGCCGCGACGATCTCATCGACGCCTGCGCCTGCGCCGTCGCAGCGCGCGACAGCACGCAATCTGTCAGCGACGGCAAGCTCGATCCGCGCGGCCTGCGGATGGAGATCAATTATTGACTGCTCTAATTGAACCTTGCACCCCTGCGCGCCTCACTTAGATTAGGCGCTTCAACATCAGCTCCAAAGTCCCGATGTCCGATCTCTCCAACTTTCCGATCACCAAGCGTTGGCCTGCGAAACATCCCGAGCTGCTCCAGCTTTATTCCCTGCCGACGCCGAACGGCGTCAAGGTCTCGATCATGCTGGAGGAGATCGGATTGCCCTATGAGGTGCATCTGATCGACTTCGGCAAGGACGACCAGAAGACACCGGAATTTCTCTCGCTCAATCCCAACGGCAAGATTCCGGCGATCCTCGATCCCAGCGGTCCCCGCGACAGGAAACCATTGGCGCTGTTCGAGTCCGGGGCGATCCTGCAATATCTCGCGGAGAAGACCGGCAAGCTGCTGCCGCAGGATGCCGCGCGACGTTATCAGACGCTGCAATGGCTGCACTTCCAGATGGGCGGCGTCGGACCGATGTTCGGCCAGATCGGCTTCTTCCACAAATTCGCCGGTAAGGATTTCGAGGACAAGCGACCGCTGGAGCGTTACGTCAATGAGTCCAAACGCCTGCTTGGCGTGATGGAGACGCATCTTTCCGGCTGCCAATGGTTCATGGGTGACGACTACACCATCGCCGACATCTCCATGCTCGGCTGGGTGCGGAATCTCATCGGGTTCTACGGCGCCGGCGATCTCGTGGGGTTCGGCCAGTTCAAGGCGGTCGGCGCCTGGCTCGAACGCGGGCTGGCGCGTCCGGCGGTGCAGCGCGGGCTGAACATTCCGAAGCGGCCGTGACCGTCCCTAGAACAGGCGTCCGCCGTTCGGCACGGGCTTGCTCGGCTGCACCAGCACGACCTTGCCATTTGCATCGGGGAAGCCGAGCGTCAGCACCTCGGACACGACCGGGCCGATCTGGCGCGGCGGGAAGTTGACGACGGCCGCGACCTGTTGCCCAACGAGGGTCTCGAGCGGGTGGTTTTCGGTGATCTGGGCCGAGCTCTTGCGCACGCCGATGGCGGGGCCGAAATCGATCCACAGCCGCCAGGCCGGCTTGCGCGCCTCCGGAAACGGCTTGGCGTCGACGATGGTGCCGACACGGACATCGACCGCGAGGAAGCTGTTGAAGTCGATCGTCGGTGAGGCGGTAGCTGCGGGATCGTGGGTAACGTGCATGGGATGTCCGCTCGGAGAGTTGGGGTGGTCCGCAATATTGTCGCGCGAACCGGAGTTTCGTACAACGCCGCAACCGAAGCATCACGCATGCGCGAGGAAACGTCTTGTCCAACATCATCTACGGCATCAAGAACTGCGACACCATGAAGAAGGCCCGCGCCTGGCTCGATGCTCATGGCGTGCCCTATGAGTTTCACGACTACAAGGCGGCGGGCGTAGAGAAGGACAAGCTCAAGCAGTGGAGCGACACGGTCGGCTGGGAGACGCTGCTCAATCGCGCCGGGACGACCTTCAAGAAGCTCCCGGACTCCGACAAGGAGGGCTTGAGCGAGAAGAAGGCATTGGCATTGATGCTAGCGCAACCATCGATGATCAAGCGGCCGGTGCTGGAAATCGGCAGCAAGCTGTTGGTCGGCTTCAAGCCGGATGTCTATGCCAAGGAGGTCGGCGCCAAAGGGCGCTGACCGCTAGTTCAGCTCGATGATCTCGGCGGTGATGCCGGGCTCTGGCTGGTCGGAGAACTCGACCGTCTCTGCGGGGGCGATGCGGGCAGGGGCGCGATGAAACAGCTCCCGATCGATCACAGCGCGTAGCTTTGGACGCGGCAGCGCGTCATTTCCGCGCATCAGGTTCTTGATCTCGAAGCCGCCGTCCTCGCAGAACGTCTTGATCGACGCGATGACATGACAGATCTTGCCGTCGGTCTGGAAGGGCAGCAGCAGCCGCTCATAGGCGACGATGCGCCCGTAGACGTCCTCGACATTGGCGACGCTGTAAACGGGCAACCCGCGCGCGACGCATTCATGATAGATCGGCATCACGAACGGGGCGAGCCGCGGTCCGACATAATCGTCGAGCAGAACGCCCTTGCCGGTATGTCCATAGGCACGCGAGATGCGCGTGCCTTCGCTCTGGATGACGAGGCGCGGCGTCGGCGTCGGAAATTCGACTGTATAGTAGATGAGATCCGAGAGCTCTTCCTCGAGTCGCGCGGGCTGATACTCCCAGATCGCCGGCGCGATCTGCTGGCGCGTATAAAGTCGCAGCCACGTGTTCAGGAGATCGCGTTGCCGGATCGATTTGACGACGGAGGGAGCGGCGGTTGCAAAATCCAAAGCAATATTCTCCGCACGTGAAGACGCGCGCATGATCCCGCTTGTGGGAAAATTTTCGATGAAGGCTGGCGCACGGAACGAAAGACCGTTAACGACGGCTTGATGGCCGGTGCCTTGCGAACCGGGAGGCCGGGCAGGCACGACATCCAGAGATCTCCGACTAAGGGAGCATTTGTATCCCAGCCGGAGGCCTGACCTGCTCAGCTTTCCGCCTTGCCTAACCCCCGTCACCTCCGGCATATTCCGCGCCCGGAGGCGGCGCTCCGGGTGGGCTGCAAGTCCTCCGGACAGCCGAAGCAACAAGGACAGCCACGCGCCTCGCGCGGGCAGGGGGAAATCTGTTTGGCCGATGAGTTCATTCTCGAAACGGAAGGCTTGACCAAGGAGTTCGCGGGCTTCTTTGCCGTCCGCGACGTTGCGCTCAAGGTTCGCCGTGGGAGCATTCATGCGTTGATCGGCCCGAACGGGGCCGGCAAGACGACCTGCTTCAATCTTCTGACCAAGTTCCTCAAGCCGTCGGCCGGGAAAATCCTGTACAAGGGGCAGGACATCACCGCGATGGCGCCGGCGGATGTGGCCCGCATGGGCCTCGTGCGTTCGTTCCAGATCTCGGCGGTGTTTCCGCATCTCACCGCGCAGGAGAACGTCCGTGTCGCGCTTCAGCGTCAGCACGGCTCTTCGTTCGATTTCTGGCGCTCCAAGTCCGTGCTCAACCGCTTCAACGATCGCGCGCGCGAGCTGCTGAGCGATGTCGGCCTCAGCGAGTTTGCAAACACGCCGGCGGTCGAGATGCCCTACGGGCGCAAGCGCGCACTCGAGATAGCAACCACGCTGGCGCTCGACCCGGAGATGATGCTGCTCGACGAGCCGATGGCCGGCATGGGCCACGAGGACATCGACAAGATCGCGGCACTGATCAAGCGCATTTCGGCGAAATACACCATCCTCATGGTCGAGCATAATCTGAGCGTCGTGGCCAATCTCTCCGACATCATCACCGTGCTGACGCGCGGGCAGGTGCTCGCGCAGGGCCATTACTCCGAGCTCACCAAGGACGAGCGCGTCAAGGAAGCCTATCTGGGAGCCGGTCATGCCTGACACTGCGATCGCCGAGGCCCCGGCCAGGGCTGCGACCGGCGGACCTATCCTCCAGGTCCGCAACCTCGAAGCCTGGTACGGCGAGTCTCACATCCTGCACGGGATCAACTTCGACGTGAACGCGGGCGAGGTCGTCACCCTGCTCGGGCGCAACGGCGCGGGCAAGACCACCACGCTGAAGTCGATCATGGGCATCATCGGCGAGCGCACCGGCTCGGTGAAGTTCAACAACCAGGAGATCATCCGCGCGACCTCCGACAGGATCGCGCGCATGGGCATCGCGTTCTGCCCGGAGGAGCGGGGAATATTCGCCAGCCTCGACGTGCGGGAGAATTTGATGTTGCCGCCGGTCGTCCGCGAGGGCGGACTGCCGCTCGATCAGATCTTCGATCTGTTTCCGAACCTGAAGGAGCGGCTGGGTAGCCAGGGCACCAAGCTGTCGGGCGGCGAGCAGCAGATGCTCGCGATCGCGCGCATCCTGCGCACCGGCGCGAGCTTCCTGATGCTGGACGAGCCGACCGAGGGCCTTGCGCCCGTCATCATCCAGCAGATCGGCCACACCATTGCGCGGCTCAAGAAGGAGGGCTTCACGATCCTCCTCGTCGAGCAGAACTTCCGCTTCGCCTCGACCGTGGCCGACCGCTACTATGTGGTCGAGCACGGCAAGATCATTGACGGGTTTTCCAACGCGGAGCTTGCCGCCAACATGGACAAGCTCCACACCTATCTCGGTGTTTAGCCGAGCAGGCCGGACGATCAAGAGCGACTATCAAAGGGATATTGGGAGGCGGATTATGAAGCACAGCATTTCGGCAATGTTGCTCGGGACGGCCTTGGCGCTCGGCGCGGCAGGTGGCGCAATCGCGCAGGACAAGAACATCAAGATCGGCGTGCTGACCGACAATTCGGGACTCTATGCCGACCTCGGTGGCGCTGGCTCGACCGTCGCCGCGCAGATGGCGATCGAGGATTCCGGGCTCGCTGCCAAGGGCTGGAAGCTCGACCTGATCTCCGCCGACCATCAGAACAAGCCCGACATCGGCTCCACGATTGCCCGGCAATGGATCGACGTCGAGAAGGTCGACATCTTCATGGATGTCCTGAACTCCGGCGTTGCGCTGGCGGTGAACAACATCGTCAAAGAGAAGAACTCCATCCTGATCGACACGGGCGCGGCGACGTCGGATCTCACCAACGCGCAATGCTCGCCGAACACGATCCACTGGGTCTATGATACCTATATGCTGGCGAACAGTACCGGGCAGGCGCTGGTGAAGGCGGGCGGCGACACATGGTATTTTCTCACCGCGGACTACGCCTTTGGCCACGCCCTCGAGCGCGACACCGCCGCGGTCGTGGTGAAGTCGGGCGGCAAGGTGATCGGCAATGTCAAGCATCCCCTGAACACTGCCGACTTCTCGTCGTTCCTGCTTCAGGCGCAGGCCTCCAAGGCCAAGATCATCGGCATGGCGAATGCCGGCGGCGACACCACCAACACCATCAAGCAGGCCTCGGAGTTCGGCATCGTCTCGGGCGGCCAGAAGCTTGCGGGCCTGCTGCTCTTCATCACCGACGTGCACTCGCTCGGCCTGAAGGTGGCGCAGGGCCTGAACTTCACCGAGACCTTCTATTGGGACATGAACGACGGTACGCGCGCGTTCTCCAAGCGCTTTTCCGAGCGCATGAAGAACAAGGCGATGCCCTCGATGGTGCAGGCCGGCGTCTACTCGGGTCTGCTGCACTATTTCAAGGCGCTGGAGGCGATGGGTGGCAACCCGCATGACGGGGCCAAGGTGGTCGCCAAGATGAAGGAGATGCCGACGGACGATCCGCTGTTCGGCAAGGGAACGATCCGCGTGGACGGTCGCAAGCTTCATCCCGCCTATCTGTTCGAAGTCAAGAAGCCCGAGGAATCCAAGGGGCCCTGGGACTATTACAAGCTGGTCGGCACGACCCCCGGCGACCAGGCCTTCCGGCCGCTGTCGGAAAGCGCCTGTCCGCTGGTGAAGAAGTAACCGTGAACGATGCAGGACGGCGCGCAACGGCGCCGGCCTGTTGTTGAGGAATAGAAGGGACCGGGTGCGGGATCGATGCAGGCTCTCTACGCTCAGCTACTGGTGGGATTGATCAACGGCTCGTTCTACGCGCTGCTCAGTCTCGGGCTTGCCGTGATCTTCGGCATGCTCAACATCATCAATTTCGCCCATGGCGCGCTCTACATGATGGGCGCCTTCGTGGCCTATTTCCTGTTGAACCTCGGCGGCATCAACTACTGGTGGGCGTTGCTGCTCGCGCCCATCATCGTCGGCACCTTCGGCATGATCCTGGAGCGGACCATGCTGCAATGGCTGACCGGGCTCGATCATCTCTACGGCCTGCTGCTGACCTTCGGCATCGCGCTGATCGTGCAGGGCGTGTTCCAGAACTATTTCGGTTCCTCCGGCCTGCCTTACGCCATTCCGGATCAGCTCAGGGGCGGCATGAATCTCGGCTTCATGTTCCTGCCCGTCTATCGCGGCTGGGTCGTCGTGTTCTCGCTGGTCGTATGTCTGGCGACCTGGTTCCTGATCGAGAAGACGCAGCTCGGCGCCTACCTGCGCGCCGCCACCGAAAATCCGACGCTGGTGCGTGCCTTCGGCATCAACGTGCCGCGCATGATCACGCTGACCTATGGTCTCGGCGTCGGCCTTGCCGCGCTTGCCGGCGTGCTCTCGGCGCCGATCAACCAGGTGCGGCCGCTGATGGGCGCCGACCTCATCATCGTCGTTTTCGCGGTGGTCGTGATCGGCGGCATGGGTTCGATCATGGGCTCCATCATCACCGGCTTCGCGCTCGGTGTGATCGAAGGCCTGACCAAATATTTCTACCCCGAGGCGTCCAACACCGTCGTGTTCGTGCTGATGGTGCTGGTGCTCTTGGTGAAGCCAACGGGATTGACGGGAAGGGCGGCCTGAGATGACAACCCTGACGGACGACACGCTGCCGGCAACCCCGCGCGCGATGCGCGACGAGATGATCGTGTTCGTGCTGATGGCGCTGCTGCTGGCCGTGGTACCGTTCACCGGCGTCTACCCGTTCTTCGTGATGCAGGCGCTGTGCTTTGCGCTGCTCGCCTGCGCCTTCAATCTCTTGATCGGCTACGGCGGCCTGTTGTCGTTCGGCCACGCGATGTTCTTGGGTACGGCCGGCTATTGCAGCGCGCATGCGCTGAAAGTGTGGGCGCTGCCGCCCGAGCTCGGCATTCTCGTCGGCATCGCCGCGGCCTTCGTGCTCTCGATCATCACGGGCTACATCTCGATCCGCCGCCAGGGCATCTATTTCTCGATGATCACGCTGGCGCTGTCGCAGCTCCTGTACTTCATCTACCTTCAGGCGCCGTTCACCCACGGCGAGGACGGCATCCAGGGCATACCCCAAGGGCAGATGTTCGGTGTCCTCGATCTCACCAAGCCCACGGTGCTCTATTATGTCGTGCTGGCGGGTTTCCTTGCCGGCTTCCTCCTGATCTTCCGCATCATCAACTCGCCGTTCGGCGAGGTGCTGAAGGCGATCCGCGAGAACGAGCCGCGGGCGATCTCGCTCGGCTACCGCACCGACCAGTACAAGTTCCTCGCCTTCGTGCTCTCCGGCACCCTGGCGGGCTTTGCCGGTTCGCTGAAGGTGTTCGTGGCGCAGAACGCCTCGCTCACCGACGTGCATTGGACCATGTCGGGCGAAGTCGTGCTGATGACGCTGGTCGGCGGTCTCGGCACCATTTTTGGCCCCGTGGTCGGCGCTTTCGTCATCATCGCCATGCAGCAATATCTGGCAGGCTTCGGCCAGTGGGTGACGGTGATCCAGGGCGCGATCTTCGTGATCTGCGTGCTCACCTTCCGCCGCGGTGTCGTCGGAGAAATCGCGCATTACTTCCGCCGGTCGCTCTAAGTAATTGAAATTCCGCCAATTTTATTGGTGCGTGAAAGCGGTGGATGACCCGGCTCCGTGGGCGTGAGATGACACGCGCGCGGCTCGAAAATGGTCTATGACAGTTTTATGACAGACCTCCGGGCCTGACCATTTCCAACCGGTAGCCTATCCCCATGATGCGTTGGTTTCGTGCGTTCCTTCCCAAGGAAGAACGGTTCTTCGATCTGTTCGACCGGCATGCTCAGACGGTGATCCAGGGCGCGATCGCGCTCCAGGGCATGCTCAATGGGGGCGAGGAGACGCCGGTCTATTGCCAGCGCGTCAACCAGTTCGAGAACGACGCCGACAACATCACCCGTGAGGTGCTGACGGCGGTGCGGCGCACCTTCATCACACCGTTCGACCGCGGCGACATCAAGAACCTCATCACGTCGCTGGACGATGCCATCGACCAGATGCAGCAGACGGCCAAGGCGGTCATGCTGTTCGAGGTCCGCAGCTTCGAGCCGCCCATGCGCGAGATCGGCGGGCTCCTGATCGAATGCGCCAATCTGGTCGGGCGTGCGCTGCCGCTGATGCAATCGATCGGCCCGAACGTCGCCATGCTGACCGCCATCACCGAAGAGCTCGGCAAGCTGGAGGGCCGGGTCGACGATCTCCACGACATCGGCCTGAAGGAGCTGTTCCTGAAGCATCGCGAGGGCAATGCGATGGACTTCATCGTCGGCGCCGAGATCTACGACCATCTCGAGAAGGTTGCCGATCGCTTCGACGACGTCGCGAACGAGATCAACAGCATCGTCATCGAGCAGGTGTAACGCATGATCCGGAAAAGTGTCCTGCGGTTTTCCTTCGCGACAAACGCAAAGCGCGTTTGCGCGGAGATCGTGCGCAAGGTGTAAGGCAGGCCGCCGTGGATGCCGCGTTGGGTCTTCCCATCCTGGTCGGCTTGATCGCCGTCGCGCTGCTGTTCGACTTCCTGAACGGCCTGCACGACGCCGCCAATTCGATCGCGACCATCGTCTCGACCCGCGTGCTGCGGCCGCAATTCGCGGTGTTCTGGGCCGCCTTCTTCAACTTCATCGCCTTCATGGTGTTCGGACTGCACGTCGCCCAGACCATCGGCACCGGCATCATCGATCCCGCGGTCGTCGACGCCCAGGTGATTTTCGCAGCGCTGGTCGGCGCGATCGTCTGGAACCTCGTGACCTGGGCGCTCGGCATCCCGTCCTCGTCGTCGCACGCGTTGATCGGCGGCCTCGTCGGCGGCGGCATGGCCAAGGCGGGGATTTCGGCCGCGGTATGGGGCGGCCTGTCCAAGACGGTGCTGGCAATCGTGCTGTCGCCGCTGGTCGGCTTCCTGCTCGCCATGATGCTGGTGGCGATCGTCTCCTGGGCCTCGGTGCGCTCCACGCCGTTCGCGGTCGATCGCGCCTTTCGCATCCTGCAATTCGCCTCCGCCTCGCTCTATTCGCTCGGTCATGGCGGCAACGACGCGCAGAAGACCATGGGCATCATCGCGGTGCTGCTGTATTCGCAGGGGCATCTCGGCAGCGAGTTTTCGGTGCCGTTCTGGGTGGTGCTGTCCTGCCAGGCCGCGATGGCGCTTGGCACGCTGATGGGCGGCTGGCGTATCGTCCGCACCATGGGCCTGCGCATCACGAAATTGACGCCGATGCAGGGCTTCTGCGCCGAAACGGGGGGCGCCGCGACCCTGTTCATGGCGACCTATCTCGGAGTTCCCGTCTCGACCACTCACACCATCACCGGCGCCATCGTCGGCGTCGGCGCCGCCCGCCGCGTCTCGGCGGTCCGCTGGAACGTCGCGAGCTCGATCGTCTATGCCTGGGTGATCACGATCCCGGCCTCGGCCATCGTCGCGGCGCTGACGTGGTGGCTGGTCCAGATCTTCGTCAAGTGACGAGCTTCAGTCCGATGATCCCGGCGACGATCAGGGCGATGCTGGCAAGGCGCATGGCCGTTGCCGGCTCGCCGAACAGGACGATGCCGAGCGTCGCGGTGCCCACCGCGCCGATGCCGGTCCAGACCGCATAGGCGGTTCCGACGGGCAGGGATTTGAGCGCAAATCCGAGCAAGATGACGCTGCCGGCCATGGCAACCAGGGTGATCACCGACGGCACAAGCCTGGTAAACCCCTCAGTGTATTTCAGGCCGATCGCCCAGGTGATCTCGAGAAGTCCGGCGACAAACAGGATGCTCCAGGCCATGACGACCCCTCCATTTCAGGCAGGGTCGTCCCCGCGGCTGAGGTGCTGAGAAACGGAAGGCCGTCCTTCCCGAAAGCCGATATGGGGCTGGCCGAATGGCTCCGCAATCACCAAATGAGGCTTGATCAGGCCCGTTTTCCCTGCCACACGCTCCCGCCATGTCCGACATCGCCATCACCACAGCCGAATCGCCGGCCCGTTCCCCGCTTGCCGCTGAAGTGGCGCGGCGGCGGACCTTTGCGATCATCTCCCATCCAGACGCCGGCAAGACCACGCTGACCGAGAAGCTGCTGCTGTTCGGCGGCGCCATCAATCTCGCCGGCCAGGTCAAGGCCAAGGGCGAGCGGCGCAACACCCGTTCGGACTGGATGAAGATCGAGCGCGAGCGCGGCATCTCGGTTGTGACCTCGGTGATGACCTTCGAATTCGAGGGCCTCGTCTTCAACCTCTTGGACACACCGGGCCACGAGGACTTTTCGGAAGACACCTATCGCACGCTCACCGCGGTCGATTCCGCCGTCATGGTGATCGACGCCGCCAAGGGCATCGAGGCGCGCACCCGGAAGCTGTTCGAGGTGTGCCGCCTGCGCGACATCCCGATCATTACCTTCATCAACAAGATGGACCGCGAGAGCCGCGACGTTTTCGAGCTGCTCGACGAGATCGAGAAGACGCTGGCGCTCGATACCACGCCGATGACCTGGCCGGTCGGTCGCGGCCGCGATTTCCTCGGCACCTATGACGTCGTCAATGGCGGCGTGCGCCTGCTCGAAGGCGGCGGCGCCAAGACCGGTGCGGCGCAGCAGATCGAGATCGAGGAACTCGCCAAGCTCAACGCCAATCTCGACGTCGCTGCCGTGAAGGACGAGCTCGAGCTCGTCACGGCGGCGTCGAAGCCGTTCGAGCTCGGGGCGTTCCGCGAAGGTCATCTGACGCCGGTCTATTTCGGCAGCGCGCTACGCAATTTTGGCGTCGGCGACCTGCTGGAAGGTCTCGGCAAGTTCGCGCCTGAGCCGCGTGCGCAGGACAGCGACCAGCGCAAGGTCGAGGCCACAGATCCGCGCATGAGCGCCTTCGTGTTCAAGATCCAGGCCAACATGGATCCGAACCACCGTGACCGCATCGCCTTCGCGCGGCTCTGCTCCGGCAAGCTCAGCCGCGGCATGAAGGCCAAGCTCGTGCGCACCGGCAAGAGCATGCCGCTGTCGAGCCCGCAATTCTTCTTCGCGCAGGATCGCTCCGTCGCGGACGAAGCCTTCGCCGGAGACGTCGTCGGCATACCCAACCACGGCACGCTGCGCATCGGCGACACGCTGACGGAAGGGGAGGATTTCAACTTCGTCGGCGTGCCGAGCTTCGCTCCGGAAATCGTCCGCCGCGTCCGGCTCACCGACGCGATGAAGGCGAAGAAGCTGAAGGAAGCGCTGCAGCAGATGTCGGAAGAGGGCGTGGTGCAGGTGTTCCGCCCGCGCGACGGCGCCCCGGCGCTGGTCGGCGTGGTCGGGGCGCTCCAGCTCGACGTGCTGAAGGCGCGGCTCGAGGCGGAATATTCGCTTCCGGTCGAGTTCGAGGTCAGCGAATTTCAGCTGGCGCGCTGGGTCTCCTCGGAGGACCGCAAGAAGCTCGACGCCTTCATCGCTGCCAACACTTCCAGCATCGCCGACGATGTCGACGGCGATCCCGTGTATCTCGCCCGGAACGAATTCTATCTCGGCTACACTCGGGAGCGCGCCGAGGGCATCGAGTTCAGCAACGTCAAGGACGTCAAGAAGAAGGGGTAGTGTTTCCCGGACGTTCTCCGTGATGCTGGACGGCAACGCACAGCGAGGTAGACGGTCATGAGGCGGCGCGAATTCATCATGCTCGCTGCAGGCGCGGCGACCTCCCCACTTGGCGCATCCGCGCAAGGTGATGTGCGGCGAATCGGTGCGCTGGCGGGAGGCAAGGCCAGCGATCCGGAGAGCCAGGCCAGCTACCAAAAACTGAGACAGCGTCTGGGTGAACTCGGTTGGGAGCAGGGACGTAACATCCATATCGAATATCGCTGGTGGGCCGGCGATCCGAATCTGGCGGATGCCCAGGCGGCCGAACTGGTGGATATGCGGCCGGACGTGCTTCTGGCAATCAGTACTCCGTCGGTGGAAGTCTTTAGGCGACGTGCGCCGACCTTGCCGATTGTCTTCACGGTCGTTGCCGATCCAGTGGGTGCCGGTTTCGTGCAAAGTCTCGGCAAGCCGGGTGGAAACATTACGGGCTTCACGACGTTCGAGCCCGCCATGGCCGGCAAGTGGCTGCAACTGCTCAAGCAGGCGGCACCGGCGATACGAAGGGTCGCCGCGGTCTTCAATCCGCGAACAGCACCCATGATCTTGATGCCCTCCGTGGAGGCGTTCATTCCGGCAGTCCAGCTCCAGCTTGTTCCGGCGCCGGCGCACAATGCCGCCGAGCTCGAACAGGCAATCTCCCGCTTTGCGGAGGAGCCATACGGCGGGTTGCTGATCTTTCCCGACGCATTTCCAATCGTTCACCGGCGATTGATTCTCGACTTGGCGGCTGCGCACCGTCTGCCGGCGATGTATCCGTTCCCTTTCTTCGTCACGGACGGTGGGCTGATGTCCTATGGAGTCTCGATCTCGCATCTTGTCGGTCGCTCGGCGGACTATGTCGACCGCATCTTGAGAGGGGCCCGTCCTGCGGACTTACCAGTCCAGCAGCCGAACGAATTCCAGTTCCTGCTCAATCTCAAGACGGCCAGCGCGCTGGGGCTGAGTTTGCCGCCCACGCTGGTGGCACAAGCGGATCAGATTATCGAGTGAAGCGAACCATCGCGGCCAGCCTTGAACCTTTCACAGCCGTTGCCACTTATTGCAAATACCATTTCGGTCTCGACGCATGTGGCGCTGCATTCATGTTCTTCTGTTGCTGGTAACAATCTCGGCCGTCGCCGACGCGCGGAGCCGCCCTCTCGAAGAGGAGCCGTTCTCGTATGAGCCGTGCGGCGGGCCGTTTCAGGGACCTTGCATCACCGAAATTCCATTTCCATTCGGCGAGACTCTCCAGCTCACGGTCGAGAGCGTTCCGTCGCAAGCCGACATTGCGAAGTACCGGCGACCCGATCATGACCTTGATACGATCGGCGACCTCTTCGCCGAACTGCGTTCGTGTTGGTCACCTCCTCCCGCTGACCAGGCGCGGGCGGACATGCAGATGTCGGTGCGGTTCAGCCTCAACCGATCGGGCGGGCTGATCGGCCCGCCGCGCATGACATTTGCGACCGCGGGCGTCCCCGCCGACACACGCGCGACCTATCTCAATGCCATCAACGCATCGTTGAAGGCCTGCCTGCCGCTGAAATTCACCAGCGGCTTTGGCGGTGCGCTGGCGGGCAAGCCGATCGCGATCCGCTATGTCGACAATCGCGAGCTTGCGAAGTAGCACCGCTCCGTCTCCTCATCCTGAGGAGCGCGCATTGCGCGCGTCTCGAAGGATGAAAGGCCCCGCTGTCGCGCAGCCGGGCCTGCATAGTTCGAGACGGCGCTGATGCGCCTCCTCACCATGAGGAGGAAGAGTTGCGACCGCGAGCCAATCGATGATACCTCAGAGGCTGGGGCGCTGGTCAAAAGGGGAGGATGTCGTGGGTCTGCTGGTCATGATCCTGGGGCTTGCGCTGTTTTTTGCGGCGCATGTGTTCACCACCAAACGCGAGATGCGCGCCGAGGCGATCGCAAGGCTGGGCGAGGGGTCCTACAAGATCCTCTATTCGCTCATCTCGCTGGCGGGGCTCGCGATGATCATCTGGGGCTATGCGCACTATCGCGCCACCGGCTGGATCGACGTCTGGTATCCGCCGAAGGCCATGAAGCACATCACGCTCGCATTGATGCTGCCCGCGGTCATCCTGGTGGTCGCCTCTTACTTGCGCGGCCGCATCTATGCGACATTGAAGCACCCGATGCTGGCCGGCATCAAGCTGTGGGCCGCCGCGCACCTGCTCGCCAATGGCGATCTCGGCTCCATCATCCTGTTCGGCTCGTTCCTGGGCTGGGCGGTGTATGACCGTATTTCGCTCAAGCATCGCACCGACGCCGGCGGCCCGCCGATTCCGGTCGGCGGCATCACCAACGATCTGATCGCAGTTGCGGTCGGCATCGTCGCCTATTTGGCGCTGGCGTTCGCATTCCATCCCGTCGTGATCGGTGTTCCCGTCATCGGCGTCTAGCCGGTCAGCACAAGACGAGACCCCGATGTCCATGCGCGGAAGCTAGTAAGAGCAACAAGCCGAGGGCCTTCGATGGATTGGTCGCATTCGCAGATCCCGCCGATGCGGTACGAGGCGCGCTTTGGCGATCGGGTCGTGCCCGCCTTCCGGGATCGGCCGGCGAGCCTGTGGGCGATGATCGCGGAAGCCTGCGCCCGCAATCCCGACGGTGAAGCGCTGATCGCGGGGAATGTCCGCCTGAGCTGGCAGCAGGCCGTGGAGCAGGCCGCACGGATTGCCGCGGGATTTCGCAGGCTCGGATTGCAGCGCGGCGACCGTATCGCGATCCTGCTCGGTAACCGCGTCGAGTTTCCCCTGCTGCTGTTTGCCGCCGCGCATGAGGGGCTGGTGACGGTGCTGCTCGGCACGCGCCAACAGAAACCGGAAATCGCTTATGTGCTGACCGATTGCGGCGCAAGGATACTGATCCACGAAGCGGCGCTCGCCGAGCGGCTGCCGGATGCGCAGGATGTGCCCGATGTGATGCACCGTATCGCCGTCGACGATGATCCGGCTCTGTCGCGTTTCGCGGTGCTCGCCGACAACCCGTCGGCAGCGGCGCCTGTCGATGTCGGCGAGGAGGACACCGCGATGATCCTCTACACCTCGGGGACAACGGGCAAGCCGAAGGGCGCGATGCTGGCCCATTGCAACATCGTGCATTCCTCGATGGTCTTCGTCTCCTGTCTGCAATTGACGGAAGCCGACCGTTCCATCGCAGCGGTGCCGCTCGGCCATGTCACCGGCGTCGTCGCCAACATCACCACCATGATCCGCTGCGGCGGCGCGCTGATCATCATGCCGGAGTTCAAGGCCGCCGATTACCTCAAGCTCGCCGCGCGCGAGCGCGTCACCTACACGGTGATGGTGCCGGCGATGTACAATCTCTGCCTGCTGCAGCCCGATTTCGACGGCCACGATCTGTCGAGCTGGCGCATCGGCGGCTTTGGCGGCGCGCCGATGCCGGTCGCGACCATCGAGAAGCTCAAGGCGAAGATTCCCGGCCTGAAGCTGATGAATTGCTACGGCGCGACCGAGACGACATCGCCGTCGACGATCATGCCGGGCGAATTGACGGCGAGCCACATCGACAGCGTCGGCCTGCCGTGTCCCGGCGCGCGCATCATCGCCATGGGATCGGACGGGCGGGAGCTTCCTCCTGGCGAGATCGGCGAGCTCTGGATCCAGAGCGCCTCCGTCATCAAGGGCTATTGGAACAACCCCAAAGCCACGGCCGAAAGCTTCACCAGCGGGTTCTGGCACTCGGGCGACCTCGGCTCGGTGGATGCGGACGGGTTCGTTCGCGTGTTCGACCGGCAGAAGGACATGATCAATCGCGGAGGCTTGAAGATCTATTCGGCCGAGGTCGAATCCGTGCTGGCGGGGCATCCGGCCGTGGTCGAGAGCGCGATCATTGCCAGAGCGTGCCCCGTGCTGGGCGAACGCGTCCACGCCGTCGTGGTGACGCGCAGCTCGGTCGCGGACACCGAGTTGCGGGCCTGGTGCGCGGAGCGGCTGTCGGACTACAAGGTGCCCGAAACCATGGCGATCACGGCAGACCCGTTGCCGCGCAATGCCAACGGCAAGGTGCTGAAGCGTCAGCTCCGGGAGCTCCTGGGGGCTTGAGCCGGGCAGCGGCCATCCGGGTGGTTAACGCCTTGATCGGGCTCGCTTTGCCTTGCCACCGCCATATCGTTAGGGTACCTCGCCGCCAAGCGGGGACGGGATTCCTGACGTGGACGCTTCGGCGCGCGCACCCGGACGGGCATGGGATTGGCATAAGTGTCTGAATTATTTAACGAAGTCGACGAGGAAGTACGTCGCGAACAGCTCAAGAAGCTGTGGGACAAGTATTCGATCTACTTCATCGCCCTGATGGTGCTGGTCGTGGCCGCCGTCGGTGGCTGGCGCGGCTACCAATATCTGGAGGCCAGGAAGGCCGCCGAGGCCGGCGCCGCTTTCGAAAAGGCCGTCGAACTGTCCGAGCAGGACAAGCACGCTGACGCCGAGAAGGCCTTCGCCGAGCTCGCCGCCACGGCTCCGTCCGGCTATCGTACCCTGGCGCGGCTGCGTGCCGCCGCCGAGGCCGCGAGCCGCGATCCCAAGGCCGCCGCGAAGATGTATGACGACATTGCCGTCGATCGCAGCGTCGGCGGGGAGTGGCAGGACCTGGCGAAGATCCGCGCCGCTGGCCTGCTGCTCGACAGCGCCAGCTACGCCGACATGCAGCAGCGGCTGGAGCCGTCCGCCGCGCCGAAGTCGACCTTCCGCCACAGCGCCCGTGAGATGCTGGCATTGTCGGCCTGGCGTAACAACGACTTGACCGCAGCCCGCAAATGGCTCGACGCGATTGAGGGAGACGGCGAAACGCCGCCCGGCCTGCGCTCGCGCGCCGAGGCGCTCCAGGCCCTGCTGCCGCCCGTCGCCAAGAGCTGACGACGGCCTTCTGACTTGAGACGAGACACAAGATGCGCCGCACGCCACGCTTGATCGCAGCCGCCGTCCTGATCGCCTTCACGGGCGTGCTGGGCGGCTGCTCCAGCTTCGATCCAAGCGACATGCTCGACTTCCTCGACACCAAGAAGAAGCTGCCGGGCGACCGCAAGCCGGTCTTCCCGGAGGGCGTGCCGGGCCTCGAGCAGGGCGTGCCGAAGGAGATGTACAAGGGCGCGCAGCAGCAGCCTGATCCGAACGCGCCTGCCGTCGCGGCTCTGCCCGCGGAACCCCCGCCGGAACCCGCCAAGCCCGCGAAGGGTGCCAAGGCGAGGCAGTCAGCCGCAGCGCCGGCTGAAGTGCCCGCCGGCGAGATCGACGGCGAGGCCCAGCCGGAGGCTGCGCCACCCATGGCCGCTCCGCCGCCCAAGCACAAGATCGTTCGCAAACGCACCACCGCACCGCCGCCGGATCAGCCCGTCCAGCAGGCGCAACCGGCCCAGACCACCCAGCAGCAATCGCAAAGCGCTTTCCCGGCGCCGCTGCCGAGTGGCAGCTTCTCGCGCTGATATTCTTCATTGCATTGACAGGCGCAGCCCCAGCAGCGCACGAATGACCGATGTCCTTCACAATCGCCATCATCGGCCGGCCCAATGTCGGCAAATCGACGCTGTTCAACCGCCTGGTCGGACAGAAGCTCGCGCTCGTCGATGACCTGCCGGGCGTCACCCGCGACCGCCGCGAAGGCGAGGCCAGGCTCGGCGACCTCCAGTTCACCATCATCGATACCGCCGGCCTCGACGAGGGCGCCAAGGGCTCACTGGCCGCGCGCATGCAGGAGCAGACCGAAACCGCGATCGCGCAAGCCGACGCGCTGTTCTTCGTCGTCGATGCCCGCATCGGTCTCACGCCCACCGATCGCGCCTTCGCCGATTTCGCCCGCAAGGCCAACAAGCCGGTGCTGCTGATCGCCAACAAGAGCGAGGGCAAGCATGGTGATGCCGGCGCGATGGAGGCCTTTGCGCTCGGCCTCGGCGATCCCATCCAGATTTCGGCCGAGCATGGCGAGGGCATGGGCGAGCTCTATGACGCGCTGGCCAAGCTGATGCCGGAGCCCGTCGACGAGGACGACGACGGCGAGGACGACGCGCCGATCTCGGAGGAGGAGGCCGCGACACGTCCGATTCGGGTGGCCATCGTCGGTCGGCCCAATGCCGGCAAGTCGACGCTGATCAATCATCTGCTCGGCGAGGAGCGTCTGCTGACCAGCCCGGAGGCCGGCACCACGCGCGATTCCATCGCGGTCGAGATCAACTGGAAGGGCCGCGATTTTCGCGTCTTCGACACGGCAGGCCTGCGCCGGCGCTCGCGCATCGAGGAGAAGCTGGAGAAGCTTTCGGTCGCGGACGCGCTGCGCGCGGTGCGCTTTGCCGAGGTCGTCGTGCTGATGATGGACACGCAGAACCGCTTCGAGGAGCAGGACCTGCGCATCGCCGATCTCATTGAGCGCGAGGGCAGGGCGGTCGTGCTCGCCGTCAACAAATGGGACCTGATGGAGACCAAGGGCGGCGGCGCGATCTCGGGCCTGCGCCGCGATGCCGACCATTGGCTGCCGCAGCTCAAGGGCGTGCCGATCGTCGCCGTCTCGGGCCTGATGGGCGAGGGCATCGACCGCCTGATGCAGGCGATCCAGGACGCCTACGCGGTCTGGAACAGGCGCGTGCCGACCTCCGCGCTCAATCGCTGGTTCGAGCAGGCGATCCAGGCCAATCCGCCGCCGGCGGTGTCCGGCCGCAGGCTGAAGCTGAACTACATCACGCAGAACAAGGCGCGCCCGCCGAGCTTCGTGCTGTTCTGCTCGCGCGCGGACGCGGTGCCGCAATCCTACTTGCGCTATCTCACCAACTCCATGCGCGAGACCTTCGAACTGCCGGGCACGCCGGTGCGCATCACCCTGCGCGAGAAGGCCAATCCCTTCGCTCACAAGCGCAAGCGGCCGTCGTGAGCGACGGCGCCGGCGAGGCGGTGGTGCAGCACGCAGCGCCGGCCCGGCGCGGCGGGTCGCTCGCGGCGACGAAGACGGCCTGAAGCGCCAATGCCCGGGACGAGCCCGGGCATGATTTGTGTGACGTCGCGTAACCGCTACGCGGTCACTTCTTTACCAGCGGGCAATCGCTGTCCTTGAGCGGCTTGGCCGCGTCCTCCGGCGCGATGGTGGCGACCAGCTTGTAATAGTCCCACGGACCCTTCGACTCCTCGGGCTTCTTCACCTCGAACAGATAGGCCGGGATGAGGCGACGGCCGTCGGCGCGCAGCGGACCCTTGCCGAACAGGGGATCGTCGGTCGGCAGTTCCTTCATCTTGGCGACGACCTTGGCGCCGTCATGCGGATTGCCGCCGAGCGCTTCCATCGCCTTGAGATAATGCAGCACCATGGCGTAATTGCCGGCCTGGGTCATCGAGGGCATCGCATTCTTGTTGGCGAGCGCCGAGAAGCGCTTCGACCAGGCGCGGGTCTGATCGTTCAAGTCCCAGTAGAAGGATTCGGTGAAGGTCAGGCCCTGGGCGGTCTTCAGGCCCAGCGAGTGCACGTCGTTGATGAACAGCAGCAGCGCGGCGAGCTTCTGGCCCGCGGAGACGATGCCGAATTCGGCGGCCTGCTTGATCGAGTTCGTGGTGTCGCCGCCGGCGTTGGCAAGGCCGACCACCTTGGCCTTCGAAGACTGCGCTTGCAGCAGGAACGACGAGAAGTCCGCGGTATTGATCGGATGCTTGACGCTGCCGAGCACCTTGCCGCCGTTGGCTACGACCACGGCCGAGGTGTCGCGCTCCAGCGCATGGCCGAAGGCATAGTCGGAAGTGAGGAAGAACCAGGTATCGCCACCGGCCTTGGTCAGCGCCTTACCGGTGCCGTTGGCCAGCATGTAGGTGTCGTAAGTGTAGGAGACCGTGTTCGGCGTGCAGGCCTTGCCGGTGAGGTCGGCAGAGGCGGCGCCGGAGTTCAGCAGCACCGCATTCTTTTCCTTGACGAGATTGCTGACCGCCAGCGCGACGCCGGAGTTCGGCGTATCCGCGATCGCGTCGACCTTTTCGTTGTCGATCCACTGCCGGGCGATGTTGACGCCGACGTCGGGCTTGTTCTGATGGTCGCCGCTGATGACGTCGATCTTCCAGCCCTTCTTGAGCAGGCCGGAGTCTTCGACCGCCATCTTGATGGCGACCACGGAATTGGGGCCGCCGATGTCGGCATAGAGGCTCGACATGTCATTGAGCACGCCGATCTTGACGGTCTTGTCCTGGGCGTAGGCGGATGTGGCAAAACCGAAAGCGGCGCAGGCCAGAAGGGCCGCGGAGCGGCGTACGAACGTCGTCGTCATGAAAGATTTCCTCCACTGTCAAATATGCGGACGACTCTCTTGCGGAGCCTTGTTCCGGCTGATGGCTCTAGCCTGTCCCAGGTCCGGCGGCAATGCGCCTAAAGCCGGATGGCGCTGCGTCGTAGCGTCATCCGTCGGTTAACTTTTGGGCAAAATGCGTTGAGACGCTATTTGAGCGCGGCCGATGTCAGCTTGAATTTCCGGATGCGCTTTCCGGTGTCGGCCTCGGCGGTATAGGCGTTACCCTTGACATCAATCGCCATGGTGTCCATCAGGCGGGCGCGCGGAAGCTCATCAGGGTGCGGGTCTTGTAGTCGTAGAACTTGCCGGTCTCGGTCCAGTCAGGCCCACACATCGGCACGATGAATTCGGCGACCTGTTCGGGGGTGTCCAGCGTCGCCGGATCCTCGCCCGGCATCAGCGTTGCGCGCATGCGCGTACGGACCGGACCGGGATTGAACAGATTGACGCGCAGCTTCGTATTCGCCGTCTCCTGCGCCCAGGCGCGGGCCAGCGTTTCCAGCGCGGCCTTGGACGCCGCATAGGGGCCGACATAGGCGGTCGCCTTGTTGGCGGCGCCGGAGGTGACGAACACGGCGCGCCCGGCGTCGGACTGCCTCAGCAGCGGCTCCATGCAGCGGATCAGCTGGAAGTTCGCGGAGACGTTGACGGCCATCACGTCGTTGAACGTCTTCAACTCGATATGGCCGAGCGGCGAGGACGGGCCGAGCACACCGGCATTGCCGACGAGGATATCGAGCTTGCCGTAGCGCTCGTGCAGGCT
This sequence comes from Bradyrhizobium sp. R2.2-H, assembly GCF_004346455.1. Taxonomy (NCBI): domain Bacteria; kingdom Pseudomonadati; phylum Pseudomonadota; class Alphaproteobacteria; order Hyphomicrobiales; family Nitrobacteraceae; genus Bradyrhizobium; species Bradyrhizobium sp. R2.2-H. The sequence continues at coordinate 126,187 of NZ_SMBR01000010.1, read as the reverse complement.
GGCCCCCAGCCGCGCGATGCCGTCGGAATCGGTGAGGTTGAGCGGCACCAGGGTGGCGCTGCCGCCATCTTTCCGGATCTCGTCGTCGAGCTCTTCCAGCCCGCCCTGCGTGCGCGCCACCGCGACGATATGCGCGCCGGCCTTGGCCAGCGCCTTGGCTGCGGCGAAGCCGATGCCGCGCGAGGCGCCGGTGACGAGAGCGATGCGATCAGCGAGGGACTTTGTCATCGTCGAATACTTCCGTCATGCCCGGGCTTGTCCCGGGCATCCACGTTCTTTGCGGCGGGTATTACAGACGTGGATGGCCGGGACAAGCCCGGCCATGACGAAAAAGGCAGCCTCTGACGAGCTCCCCGGGACGCCCTTTCGTCAGCTCGCCTCGGCCAGCAGCGAGAGTTGCCGCGGTTGCGGCTCGGTCTGGGTCTGGTCGGTGAGGTGGGTCGGATAGGCGCCGGTGAAGCAGTGGTCCGAGAATTTCGGGTTGGCGGGGTCGCGGCCGGGCTCGCCCATGGCGCGGTACATGCCGTCGATCGACAGGAAGGCGAGCGAGTCCGCGCCGATGATCTCGCGCATCTCCTCCAGCGAATGCGTCGCTGCGAGCAGGCCGCCGCGGTCGGGCAGGTCGATGCCGTAATAGTCGGGATAGAGGATCGGGGGCGAGGCGAGGCGGAAATGGACTTCCTTGGCGCCGGCATCGCGCATCATGCGCACGATCTTCTTCGAGGTGGTGCCGCGCACCAGGGAGTCGTCGATCAGGATGATGCGCTTGCCTTCGATCGCGGCGCGGTTGGCCGAATGCTTCATGCGCACGCCGGATTCGCGGATCGCCTGCGTCGGCTGGATGAAGGTGCGGCCGACATAATGGTTGCGGATGATGCCGAGCTCGAACGGCACGCCGGAATGCTGGCTGTAGCCGACCGCAGCGGGCACGCCGGAATCCGGCACCGGAACGACGACGTCGATCGGCACGTGGCTCTCGCGCGCGAGCTGCGCACCGAAGGCCTTGCGCACCTCGTACACCGAGCGTCCGTGGACGATGGAATCCGGCCGCGAGAAGTAGATGTATTCGAAGATGCAGGGACGCGGTGCCATCGGCGGGAACGGCTTGTGGATGTCCTGGCCGTTCTCGTCGAACACGATGACCTCGCCGGGCTCGATGTCGCGGACGAAGCGCGCGCCGATGATATCGAGCGCGCAGGTCTCGGAGGTCAGGATCGGGCAGCCGTCGAGATCGCCGAGCACCAGCGGGCGGATGCCGCGCGGATCGCGCGCGCCGACCAGCTTCTTGTTGGTCAGCGAGACCAGCGCATAGGCGCCCTCGATCTCCCGCAGCGCGTCGATATAGCGCTCGATGAAGCGAGCGCGTTTGGAGCGCGCGACCAGGTGCAGGATCACCTCGGTGTCGGTGGTCGACTGCATCATCGCGCCATGCCGCACCAGCTCGCGGCGCAGCGTCAGGCCGTTGGTGAGGTTGCCGTTATGGGCGACGGCGAGGCCGCCGGCATTGAGCTCGGCGAACAGCGGCTGCACGTTGCGCAGGATGGTGGCGCCGGTGGTGGAATAGCGGACATGGCCGACCGCGACATTGCCGGGCAGGCGGTCGATCACCTCGCGGCGGGAGAAGGTGTCGCCGACGAGGCCGAGGCGGCGTTCCGAGTGAAAGCGGCTGCCGTCGTAGGAGACGATGCCGGCGGCTTCCTGGCCGCGGTGCTGGAGGGCGTGAAGGCCGAGCGCGGTGATGGCGGCCGCATCGGGGTGACCGTAGATGCCGAACACGCCGCATTCCTCGCGCAGCGTATCCCCCTCCAGATCGTCCTGAAGCTCCAGCGCGGCCGGGCCGGGACCGGCGTCGGGATCGAGATCAAGTTGGGCGTCCTGGTCAGGGTGTCGCATCTCGTCCGCGCCTCTCTTTAGGGCTCAATCAACGCGCCGCAGGTTTCTCGATCAGCTTTTTCAGGCTGTCACGAGCAGGTTTACTGTATCCGTCGCCACTGCCCGAAGGCTGCTGCTCGGATTCAGCTTGGTCATCATCTGGTTTGTTTTTCTTGAATCTCTTCAAGATGGTGTTCTCGGGGTCGTCAGGCAAGAGGGCCATCAGCCAGTCCCCGGTTCCCTGGAGCACCACGCGGGACTTGGCCCCCGAAACCCAGTCCGGACGCTGCTTGTCCGGAACCAGCCAGGTGAAGAACAGGAAAGCGACCACGACGATCAAAAGGCCGCGAGCCAGGCCAAACAGGAAGCCGAGGGTGCGGTCCAGCGCGCCGATCCGCGAATCCAGGATCATGTCGGAGATCCGGACCGTGATCACGGAGACCACGACCAGTGTGCCCACGAACACGCCGGCGACGACGACCACGCTCGCGACCGTGTCGTTGTTGAAATAGGTTTTGGCGGTCGGCAGCAGCTTCGAGAACGAGTACAAGGTCACGATTGCCGCCGCGCCCCAGGCCGCAATCGACAGGATTTCGCGCATGAAGCCGCGGACCATCGCGAGCAGGCCCGAGATCAGCATCACACCGAGCAGGATCAGGTCGAGGAGTGTAACTGGCATCGGCTGGTCTGGTCCGCTCGTACTGTCAAAGGCGCTCAGCGAATCGGTGTTTGGCCGCTGCCCTAAAAGAAGGGCAGACGGCGTTCCCGGCAAGGCCGCAACCACGCAATCCCATGCTGCTTTTGTGACGGCTGTATAGCGGCGGGGGCCCCCGGCGTCACCTCCACCTAACCCTCTCCGCGGCGGAATCTTGCCGGTGTGGCATTTTTCTCTGCCGCGGCGTTCGATTCGCCTCGGCGGGAGCCGCGGGCGGCGATCTCGGCCACCAATGTCGTCAGGCTGTTCACCGCATTAAGCGACAATCCGGCATCGCCGCCGGTCTCGCCGCGGGCCGATTCGGGCAGCACGGCGCGCTGGAAGCCGAGTTTTGCCGCCTCCTTCAGCCGCGCCGGGGTCTGCGCCACCGGACGCACCACGCCGGAGAGCGAGATTTCGCCGAAATAAACGGCATCGGTGGGTAACTGCGCATTAACCAGGGACGACACCAGCGCCGCGGCGGCGGCGAGGTCGGCCGCAGGCTCGTGGATGCGCAGGCCGCCGGCGACGTTCAGATAGACATCATGGCCGGACAGCTTGACCCCGCAATGCGCCTCCAGCACCGCCAGCACCATCGAGAGCCGGCTCGGGTCCCAGCCGACCACGGCGCGGCGCGGGGTGCCGAGCGAGGTCGGCGCCACCAGCGCCTGCAATTCGACCAGGACGGGCCTTGTGCCCTCGATGCCCGCAAAGACTGCGGTGCCGGGCGTGCCGAGATCGCGCTCGGACAGGAACAGCTCGGAGGGGTTGGTGACCTCGCGCAGCCCGAGGCCCGTCATCTCGAACACGCCGATCTCGTCGGTCGGGCCGAAGCGGTTCTTCACGGCGCGCAGGATCCGGAATTGCTGCGAGCCTTCGCCCTCGAACGACATCACCGCGTCGACCATGTGCTCGACCACGCGGGGGCCGGCGATCTGGCCGTCCTTGGTGACGTGGCCGACCAGGATGATGGCGGCTCCCGTCTTCTTCGCGAAGCGGATCAGCGCCTGCGCCGAGGCGCGCACCTGTGTCACGGTCCCGGGCGCCGATTCCACCGTGTCGGTCCACATGGTCTGGATCGAGTCGATCACGATCAGCCGCGGCACCGCGCCTTCCGACAGCGTCGAGACGATGTCCTCCACCGAGGTCTCGGCGGCGAGCTGGACCGGCGCGTCCGACAGCCCGAGCCGCTCGGCGCGCAGGCGCACCTGGGCCACCGCCTCTTCGCCGGAGATGTAGACCACGCGGTGGCCGGCGCGCGCCAAGAGGCTGGTCGCCTGCGTCAGCAGCGTCGACTTGCCGATCCCGGGATCGCCGCCGACCAGCAGCACCGAGCCGCGGACGAAGCCGCCGCCGGTGACGCGGTCGAGCTCGGTCATGCCTGAGGAGAGGCGCGGCGCATCGGGGCTTTTCCCGGCAAGGCTCTCCAGCGCAAACGTTCGGCCCTTGCGCTTGGAGCGGATCGACACCGGCACGCTGCCGCTGGTGTCTTCTTCCGCGAGCGTATTCCACTCGCCGCAGGATTCGCACTTGCCCTGCCAGCGGTTGTAGGCTGCGCCGCAGTTCTGGCAGACGAAGGAGAGAGTGCTCTTGGCCATGGGGGAAATAGCGGTCTCGGTGTGGCGGGCGAGCGGTTCTTAGCACGAATAAGGGCGATGGGTGCCGATGCATCCACCGCAAGCTTCAAGGGTCGACGTTGGCGCATGTCCAGATGCCGACGGGTCGCTCGAGGCCGCGAACGGTCTGTGCCGGCCGCTCGACGAGCGCTGCGAAATCGGTACTCGAGTGATTCGGTTCGGCGTGGGCCTGTTGTACCAGCGCGTCGCTGACGACGATAGCGCATCCGAATTCGCGGGTCAGCGCTTCGAGGCGGCTCGCCGCATTCACGGTGGTCCCGATTACGGCGAATTCGAGCCGGTTGAGGCCGATATCGCCCAGCACCACTTGCCCGTAGTGCAGGCCGACGCTGACCTGGATCGGCGGTTCGTTGCGATCGCTACGCTCTCTGTTCAACTTGGCGATCGAGGCGATCATGCCCCTCGCGCAACGCAAGGCGTTCAGCGCATCGGAATCGCCGACGAACGGCGTGCCGAAAGTCGCCATGAGTCCATCCCCGAGATATTTGTCGAGCGTTCCGCCGTGCTGGAACACTTCCCGTTCCATTCGCTCATGGAATTGCCGCAGCGTCTCGATGACGTCCTTCGGGTCGCGTCCATCGGCATAGGCGGTGAATTCCACGATATCTGCAAACAGCACCGCGACGTCCTGCGTTCGGACCTTCGCGAGGGGCTCGTCATTGCCGGAGAGTTCATCGACCACATTGGGGGAGAAGTAACGCGCCAGATTGGCACGTTCGCGCTCGAGTCCGGCGTGACTGATCAAGAGCGCATTGGAACGGCGCACCGCCAGCGCCAGGATAGCGGCCACAATGATGAATACGATCACTTGCTGGAAACGCTCGCCGAAACCGATCGACGAGGGATCGAGGATATTGAACATGCGAATATCCGCCCCGATCGCCTCCCTGACGCGCTCAGACAGCGCGGCATGGGTTTCCGGTTGCAGATATGCCCAGCCGACGGCAATGGCCCAGAGAACTCCGGTCCACATGCCCATCGCGAGTACCGTTCGCCAGGAATAGGCGAGGGTGGCGGTGGCGAGGAAAATGAAGAAATAGATGAAGCCGTCGAACCGGAATTGCATTCCGATCGGCCAGTGAACGTTGGTCCAGGGATTGGGCACGACGCTAAGGAAGGTCATCAGCGCCAGGTCGCAAAATATCAGGAAAAGCTCGGGACGCGAGCGGCCCACCTTGCCGACCTTCAATTGCGCCCAGCCGATGACGGCGAAAAGCCCCAGCATCAGGATGTAATAGATGACGTCCCAGTTCGGTGCGATGATCGGCAGGGTAATGGCAGTGACCGCGAGCGCGGCCCAGCGGGCGCGAACGGCCAGCAGCAGGCCATCTCGCTTGCTGTCGGCAAGGGCAGCTTCGGCGAACTTCAGGGTGTCTTGCTTGGCATCGGCTCGCCCGGCCGCATTGGTTCGGAGATTTGTGATATCGGCCGCTTCCGCCAGTGCGCTCAAGACACATCTCCCCGGTCGAACATCAGATCGTGCGATCGTGCACGGAGCGTCGATCAAGGTGGCACGCCTGAGAGCTCGCGGCCACCCAGCGATGGCTGAGGGCACGGAAGGGGCGCCTGATCGCCAACGCTTCGATTATCTCAATCCGACACGACAGATATACCGTTCATTAGCTCTATGCCGCTGTGGCCAGGTTGATTTTGCAAAGTGTTAGCCGACGCGCGTCCAACCTCGGAACCGATCGGGGTGGGAATGGAAATGCCGAGATTCCGACGAATATTGCTCGCTGCGGGCATGGCCTGCAGCATTTTCGCGTATGCCGGCGGGAGCCTTGCAAAGCCCCTCGACATCGTCTTCGTCAATCCCGGCAAGACCGGTGAGGTCTACTGGGACATGGTCGCGCAGACCATGCAGGCCGCCGGCCGCCGGCTCGACGCGCATGTCGAGGTGCTGACCAGCGAGCGGAATTACCGCACCATGCAGGAGCTCGGCTTCGGCGTGGTGGCACGTCCCGACAAGCCCGATTTCCTCATCCTGTCGAACGAGGAGTCCGCCGCCGTCCCGATCCTGGAGGCGGCCGAGGCTGCGGGCGTCAAGACGCTGCTGCTCTCGAACACGCTGATCGGCGAGGATGCGGCGCGTCTTGGACCGCCGCGCGAGAAGCTCAAGACCTGGCTCGGCGACATCACGACCGATCTGCAGACTGCGGGTGCACGGATGGCCAATGCGCTGATCGGGGTGGCGCGTGCCGAGAAATCGCAGAGCCCCGACGGCAAGATCCACATTCTCGGAATCGGCGGCGACGAGATCACACCGGCCTCGATTGCCCGCAACGCCGGTCTCAAGCTGGCCGTGGATGCCGCGCCTGACGTCGTGGTGGACCGGCTGCTGTTCGCCAACTGGACGCAGTCGGAGGCCGAGCGGGTCACGGCGAATTACCTGGGCTGGGCTTCTCGCAAGGGAATCCGGCCCGCCGGCATATGGGCCGGAAACGATCCGATGGCGCTCGGCGCGCTCCGCGCGGCGATCGCTGCCGGCCTTGTGCCCGGTCGAAACATCCAGGTGGTGGGTCTCAACTGGTCCGAGGACGCCCTGCGCGAGATCAAGGCGGGTCGTCTGCTCCTGACCGACGGCGGGCATTTCCTGCTCGGCGGCTGGTCGATCGTTCTCCTGCGCGATTATGCCGATGGCTGCGATTTCGCAGCCGTTTCCCCCCGCGTCGAGGTCAAGACGTCTGCGATCACGCGCGACAACCTCGCTTCGATTGGCGACCTCATCAGGACGCGAACGTTCGATCGGATCGACTTTGCGCGGTTCAGGGCGAAGGCCGGACGCTGCGGCCAATATGACTTCTCCCTCGATGCGCTCATCTCGTCGCTGCCGCTTCCCGAAGGCGTTGCCGACTGATGCGGAACGATGAGGCGGTGACTGAGCCGGATCGCAACGAGCAGGCGGCGCCAGCACGCCTGGGCTCGGTCGTCCACGCGATGATTTGGGCCACCGTGCCCGTTCTGCTGCTGGTGCAACTACTCGCCTCCGCCGGCGTCGAGGCATCGAGCTTCTGGTCGCAGGTCAGGCAGCTCGACGCCCGCATCGCTCGCGTCGCCGAGAGCCGAGCCGAGCTGATCGCCGAGCCCTTGTGGAAGATGCGTTACGACCAGGTCACCGGCGTGCTCAACGAGATCATGCACGACGAGACCATCGCCGCGGCGGCGGTTTATGACGATACCGGCGCCGCCATTGCCCGCGTGGTCGCGCGGGCCGAAGACCAGGCGGTCGCGGAAGTCTCGCGCCCGATCCACTACAGCAATGGCAACATGGCCGTTGAGGCCGGCCGCATCGCCATTGCCTATTCGCGTGCGACGCTGTACGCGGATGCGGGCAGCCGCCTGGTGTTGCTGCTGGTGGTCGGCCTGCTCGCGACGTTTGCGACCCTGATCGCCATGCGGATCTCCGCCAACATCTTCATCGGCCGGCCGCTGGCGGCCATGATGTCGGCGATACAGCGCAGCAAGCAGGATGGCCGCGCCTATCCGGCGGACGTCACGTCCTCGAACGAATTCGGCCAGCTCGCGCGCGCCTTCAACGCCATGCAGCACACGACGTCAGGCGCGCTGGACCGGCTCGGGCACATGGCGACGCACGATCCGCTCACGGGACTGCCGAACCGGCGCTCCCTGACCGAGCGCCTGGCCGTGGCGAGCCGGGACGGAGGCTCGCCGGATACGCTGGTCGCGTTCTGCTTCATCGATCTCGACGACTTCAAGGGCGTCAACGACACCTTCGGTCACGAGGCCGGCGACAAGTTCCTGGTTCAGATTTCGGAGCGTCTTCGTAGCGCGGTCGAAGCGGAGGACTGGGTTGCACGGCTCGGTGGCGACGAGTTCGTCGTCATTCGTCCCGAGGTGAGCCACGAGCAGGCGGCGCACGCGTTCGCTCAGCATGTGCTGGAGGCCATTTCCGAGCCGATCCGCCTCCACGACAAGCAAGTGGTGCCGCGTGCCAGCATCGGCCTTGCCGTGCGCCGCGCCGACGATCCGGAGCTGTCGCATCTGCCGACGCTCGCCGACATCGCGCTCTATCATGCCAAGAGCAAAGCGCCGGGCACGGTCGCCGTGCTGGACGAAGCGCTCCAGCGCGACTACCGCCGCCGCAGGGATCTCGAGCTCGCCATTCCCACCGGCTTCGCCGAGGGGCAGTTCGAGGTCTGGTACCAGAGCCAGGTCGATCTCGAAACCCACGACATCGTCGGTCTGGAAGCGCTGATCCGCTGGCGCCATCCTGAACATGGCGTGATCGGCCCCGGCGAATTCTTGCCGCTGATCGAGCGCAGCGGCAACAATGCGCGGCTGACCCGCTACGTGCTGACCGATGCCTGCTGGGCCTTGCAACGGTTGGCCGCCGCCGGCAGGCCGCAGATCCGGATCGCGATCAATTTGCCGCCGTCAGAGCTCGCCGACCATTCGCTCGCCGCCGAGCTGCGCGCGACCTGTGCGCGCTTCGACGTTGCGGCTTCATCTCTCGAACTCGAGATCACCGAGGGATCGCTGATCAACAACATCGCCAGCGCCACCGAGACGTTGCACCGCCTGCGGCGCTTAGGTGCCACGATCGCGCTCGACGATTTCGGCACCGGCTACAGCTCGCTCGCTCACCTCAGGCGCTTCCCGCTCGACAAGGTCAAGATCGACAAGGCGTTCATCCGGGAGATTCCCGAGAGCGCGGAGGACAAGGCCATCGTCGGCGTGATCGCCTCGCTCGCCGACACGTTGGGGCTGACCCTGGTCGCAGAAGGCATCGAGCGCGCCGAGCAGGCCGAGGCCATGCGTGATATGGGCGTGAGGTTGGGGCAGGGCTTCCTCTATCAGCGGCCGCAGCCGCTCGAGGTCCTGTTGCAATGGCTCAACAGCCAGCCGGCGGCGCCGAGAAGTGGCACCACCGGGAGCCCATCGATCGCGCCGGAATTCGCCGCCTGAACGCGGCTGTCTTACGGCTGGGCTGCGCTCCAGAGCATCGAAAGGCCAGCTGCGATCATGATCGCGTCCATCACCAGGCGGAACACGTCCGGCCTCAGATGCAGCACGAAGCGTTTTGCGATGAAGGCACCTGACATCAGCGAGGAGCCCGCGATCAGGCCCTTCAAGAACACATCGGCCGTCAGCGCGCCGAAACGCTCGAAGGTCACTGATTTCGCGAAGTAGAGGCCGAGCGAAGAGGCCGCTTCGGTGGCGAGGAAGGCGCCCTTGCTGAGCCCGTAGAACAGGAACAGCGGCACGCTGAGCGGGCCGGTCGAGACCACGATGCCCGTGAGATAGCCGATGACTGCGCCGCCGACAGCCAGATGCCAGAGATTGGCCTTGAGGTCGTGCCGCGCCAGCCAGTGCCGCACCGGCACCATCGCGATCAGGAAGATACCGATGGCGAGATCGACGACGTGCGAGGGCAGCGCCAGCAACGTCCGCGCACCGAGCGCTGCGGCGGGAATGCCCGTGACCGAATAGGCCGCGCAGGCCCGCCAATCGACCTCACGCCACCAGGCCAGGATCCGCGAGAAGTTCGCCATCACGGAGGCGACCGCCATGATCGGCACGGCCTCCTTCGGCCCATAGGCATAGACCAGCACCGGCATCAGCATGATCGACGAGCCGGTGCCGACGATGCCGGAGATGGTGCCGGCGACGAGGCCGACGCTGAGGACGAAGAGAAAGGCCAAGACAGTCTCCACGAATCGGGAGAGTTTAGCGCCTGGCAGCGGTACCGGCGATTCGCGCCGGGCGAGGGAACCTGTGCTTGCCGCGGGCTTTTCGAATTGCAATCATCGGTGCGAACCGGGATCATGATGCCGTGACCCTCACGTCTCTCAGAAGCAACGTGCGCGACCTTTACGAGGGTGCGACGTCGAGCGGCGTGCGCTTCCGCTATGCGCTGCTCGTCTTCGACATCGTGACGGTGCTGTTCATCATCGCAACCTCGTTCCTGCAGCCCAGTGAGATCATTGAAACGCTCGATGTCCTGTTCGGCGTCATGCTGCTTGCCGACTTCTCGGCTCGGCTCCTCGTCGCTCGGCATCCGTTTCGAAAATTCACTGAAATCGCAACGTGGGCCGACATGGTTGCAATCGTATCCTTCCTGGCGCCGCTTGCCGGCGAGGCGGGCGGTTTTCTCCGGATCCTGCGAACCTTGGGGCTGCTTCGTGACTACCAGATGCTGGTGAGGTTGCGCGTCGATTCTCCGTTCTTTCGTCGCAACGAAGACGTCATCTTCGCCGTCACGAACCTGGCAGTCTTCATATTCGTCATGACCGGGATCGTTTACGAGACTCAGAAATTTCGCAACGACGAGATCAGGAACTATGCCGACGCCCTGTATTTCACCGTCACGGCGCTGACGACGACCGGCTTTGGCGACATTACCCTGTCGGGCACGGTCGGTCGCTTGATAACCGTCGTGATCATGATTTTCGGCGTAACGCTGTTCTTCAATCTCGCCCGCGCGCTCCTCAGTCCCAACAAGGTGCGATTTCCGTGTCCGGCTTGCGGGCTCCAGAGGCATGACGCCGACGCCGTGCATTGCAAGGCCTGTGGCAAGATTCTCAATATTCCCGATGAAGGGGCGATCTGAAGAGCCCTCGGCGGCGACGTGGACGCCTTCGATGGTGACATCATGCCAGTGTTTTGCCCGACAGATCAACTTTGATTTCGGGTTATCCGTAAGCCATTGACCGGATAGGGGTCGGCTACTGTGCATGGGGTTGTTTTTCATGTTTTCGTCGGGCTACCCGCTGCTGACGGCCACTTGGCTCACCGCAGCACCACCCACGCCGGCGCGTGATCGCTGGCGCCGTCCTCGCCGCGGATCTTCCTGTCGACGCCGGCTTTTGCCAGGCGCAGGGCGAGGGCAGGGCTGAGCAGGAGATGATCGAGCCGCAGGCCTGCGTCGCGCGGCCAGCGGTTTCGCTTGTAGTCCCAGAACGTGTAGATGCGCTCGCTTGGATGGAGCTCGCGGATCGCGTCGCACCAGCCTTGTTCGACCAGCGATGCAAAGGCCGCGCGGCTCTTCGGCTGGATCAGCGCATCCTTGTCCCACGAGCGCGTCAGGTAGATGTCGATCTCGGTTGGCGCGACGTTGTAGTCGCCGGCGAGCACCACGGGCAGATCCTGCTTGATGAACGTCTTGGCGTGGCGCTTGAGCCGCGCGAACCAGTCGAGCTTGTAGTCGAATTTCGGCCCCGGCTGCGGATTGCCGTTGGGCAAGTAGATGCTGGTGACGATGATGCCGCGCACGGCGGCTTCGATGTAGCGGGCTTCGCGATCGCCAGGCATTCCCGGCAAGCGGTCGCGGGTGAGAATGGGCTCGGCATTGCGGGCCAGGATGGCGACGCCGTTCCATGTCTTCTGTCCACACCAGACCGCACCGTAGCCGGCCTTTTCGATCGCAGCCGCCGGAAATTCGCCATCACTTGCCTTCAACTCTTGAAGCGCGACGACATCGGGCTTTGCGACGCGCATCCATGCCAACAGATTGGGCAGGCGGCGGTTGATGTTGTTGATGTTGAATGTCGCGATCTTCATGTAGAGCTACCGGCTCCTGCCTTCCGTCTCCGGAGATACAATGTCCAAATTGAGCTTTGCCGCCATCGCCTTCGTCGTCGCGTACTCCGGGGCCACGGCACAGTCGGCCGAAACGCGCGGCGCGTGCAAGGCGGACTACGACAAGTTCTGCGCCGGCATCTCGCCGGGCGGCGGCATCGTCGCATGCCTCAACGCCAAACGCGACCAGCTCAGCGCGACCTGCAAGGCGGCACTCGACAGCCGGAAGAAGAAGTAAACCTCGTGTCCCGGACAAGCCGCAGCGCGAAAGCGATGCGGCGCAGAGCCGGGACCCAGACGGGCGACACGGTACACTGTTGAGAGATGGGGCCCGGCTCTGCAGCGCATCGCTGAAGGAGCGCGGCGCTGCGTCCGGGGCACGAGAACGCCACTTAGCCCGGCGGTGGGGCCGCCGGCTGCTCGATCGGCGGTGGGGAAGGCGGCTGGCCGGTACTCGCCTCGGGCTCCGGCCTTGCGAGCGGCTCCACCACATCGCCGCCCTTGTAGACGCGCGCATAGCGGTGGCCGAGGCTGGTCAGCACCTCGTAGCCGATCGTGCCGAAATGGTGTGCGAGTTCGTCGACGGTGATGCCGTCGCCGAGCAGCGTTACCATGTGACCGCGCCGCGCCGCGTTCGGCGGCAGGTCGGTGATGTCGATGGCGATGAGGTCCATCGAGATGCGGCCCGCGATCGGGCAGCGCTTGCCGGCCACGATGACGTCGGCGCCGCGGGTGCCGTCATTGGAGCTGGCGGCACGGAAATAGCCGTCGGCATAACCGACCGCGATGATCGCGAGTTTCGTCGGCCGCCGCGCGGTCCAGGTGCCGCCATAGCCGACGCTCTCGCCGCGCTCGATATTGCGGATCTGCACGATGCGCGCCTTGAGCTCGACCACCGGCTGCATCGGATTGTCGGCCTCCGGCGTCGGGTTGACGCCGTAGAGCGCGGCCCCCGGTCGGACCAGGTCGAACTGGAATGGCGCACCGAGGAAGATGCCGGAGGAATTCGCGAGGGCCGCCGGGACGCCCGTGAACTCGCTGGCAATGTTGCGGAAGGTCGCGAGCTGCTTGGCATTCATGGGGCTGTTGAGCTGCTCGGCCGAGACCAGATGGCTCATCACCAGCGTGATGCCGTGATCGCCGGCGTTGATGCGGGGGATGATGGCCTGCGCGTCCGCAAGCGTCAGGCCGAGCCGGTTCATGCCGGTGTCGATGTGAACAGCCGCGCCCCCGGTCCAGCCGCTGCGGCGGCAGAATACGTCCCATTCGGCGAGCTCGTTCAGATCGCCGATCACCGGACGGCAATTGAACTTGGCGTAGTGCTCGCCGGTGTTCTGGAAATAACCGCCGAGCACGTAGATCGTGGGCTCCGGCACGGCGGCGCGCACTTTGCGCGCCTCCTCGAGGGTGGCGACGAAGAAGGTCCTGCAGCCCGCTCTGCTCAGCGCCCGTGACACCTGCTCGGCGCCGCAGCCATAGGCGTCGGCCTTGATCACCGCCGAGCATTCGGCCGGCACCGCCGTCTTCTCGAGCTTGCGCCAATTGGCGATGACAGCATCGAGATCGACGGTCAGCACGCCGCCATAGGCCGCGAGCGCGGCAGCCTGATTGGCCTCCCCGGAGAGAAGGCCGGATTGCGAGAGGGGTTTCGGGTCGGACGCCATTGTCATGGCGCCGTTTTACGCAAGTGGCCGGTCCGGTTCAAGGAACTCAGTAGTCGTTGTCGCTGCGAGCCGGCAGCTGGCTGTCAGGCGCAAGATCGCCGAACCGCGTGACCGAGGCTTCGAACGCCAGATCGACGGTGCCGGTCGGGCCGTGGCGCTGCTTGCCGATGATGACCTCGGCCTTTCCGTGCGCAAGACTCATGTCGAGCTGCCACTTCTCGTGTTCAGGCGTGCCTGGGCGGGGCTCCTTCATCGCGAGGTAATACTCCTCGCGGTAAACGAACAGCACAACGTCGGCGTCCTGCTCGATCGATCCGGATTCGCGCAAGTCGGAGAGCTGCGGTCGCTTGTCGTCGCGGGATTCGACCTGGCGTGAGAGCTGGGACAGCGCGATCACGGGAACGTTGAGCTCCTTGGCGAGCGCTTTCAGGCTGGTGGTGATCTCCGTGATTTCCTGCACGCGGCTGTCACTGGCGCGCTTGCTCGAACCCGAGAGCAGTTGGATGTAGTCGATCACGAGCAGATCGAGGCCCTTCTGGCGCTTCAGCCGTCGCGCCCGCGCCATCAGCTGCGCGATCGACAGACCGCCGGTGGCGTCGACATAGAACGGCAGCGATTGCAGCTCGATCGAGACCTCCCGGATCTTCTCGAAATCGGCTTCCGAGATGCCGCCGCGGCGGATGTGGGAGGAGGGAACGCCGGTGCGCTCGGCCACGATACGCGTGGCGAGCTGGTCGGCCGACATTTCGCAGGAGAAGAAGCCGATGACGCCGCCATTGGCAGCCTTCGTGGTGCCGTCGGCCTGGAGTTCCGGAACGTAGGCGCGTGCGACATTGTAGGCGATGTTGGTCGCGAGCGAGGTCTTGCCCATGCCGGGACGGCCCGCGACGATGATGAGGTCGGAGTGCTGCAGGCCGCCCATCTTGGTGTCGAGGTCGCGCATGCCCGTCGAGATGCCGGACAGCTTTCCGTCGCGCTGGAACGCCTTTGCCGCGAGATCGACCGCGACCGCCAACGCCTGCGAGAACTTCTGGAAACCGCCGTCATAGCGGCCGGATTCAGCAAGTTCATAGAGCTTGCGCTCGGCGTCCTCGATCTGCGCCCGTGGCTGGAAATCGACCGGTGCGTCGTAGGCGACGTTGACCATGTCCTCGCCGATGCCGATCAGGTCGCGCCGCAACGAGAGGTCGTAGATGGTGCGGCCGTAGTCCTGGGCGTTGATGATGGTGGTGGCTTCGGCGGCAAGCCGCGCCAGATATTGTCCGATGGTCATGCCGCCGACATCGGTATCGGCTGGCAGGAACGTCTTCAGCGTGACGGGCGTCGCGATCTTGCCCATCCGGATCAGGCTGCCGGCGGTCTCGAAGATCGTCTGGTGCAGCGGTTCGAAGAAATGTTTCGCCTCCAGGAAGTCGGAGACGCGGTAGAAGGCGTCGTTGTTGACCAGGATCGCGCCCAGAAGGCTCTGTTCCGCCTCGATATTGTGCGGCGCGCTCCGATAGGCCGGAGTCCCGGCATCGGGCGCGAGTTTGAGAACGTTCGAATCAGTCAGGGCCATGGTCGGAGGTGCTTAGCAATTTTCTTGGGCGGATGCGGGGCCGGGATAAAGCGCCGCCGCAGGCGAAAGCGGAAGCAAAAGCTGATCGCTATCAACCGCTCAGTTAAAATGGTGGATGATTAGCAGTCGCAGCATGCGCCGTGCTTGACGGATTTCCGCGGAACTCGCGCGGCGCGGCAGGGGCCGCGCCATCGAAAAATACTGAAACCCATGAACCCTATCGACCGGCGCGCAGACGTATTGAGAACGCGCGAAATGACGCACGCTGGCCGCGTTCGGCTCGGTTCAGACCAGCAGGAGGTAGACCAGCGCAACCAAGGCGGCCCCGACGCCGGTGACGATCAGGGCATAATCGGTACGGAGGTCGTCCGGCACGTCGAATGAGGTTCGGGTCTCTTTGCTCATGGCGACGGTCTAAGACAGCCCCGACCAGACTTATGTGAAACAGATCACATCTCCCCGGATTCTTTCGGGGATAATGCGGAACAGCCAGGCCGGCCGGGGATTGTCCCATTCCCCCGCCAACAGGGACACGAGGCGAGCGATGCAGCCAGAACGGCAGCACCAGAACTGGCGAAGCGAGGCTGGCAGCCGGCTTTGGCTGTCCGGGTTGATCGCGGCCATGGAGCACGCGCAACGGCCCGACGTCCGTCGCCAGCCGGTCGCACCCGAGATCCTGCGGCAGCTGCGCGCGCAACTGGCCCTAGCGGCATCTTCCCGGACCTCCCTGATGTCGACCCTGCGTCACTAGGACCTGGGGTCTATTCACCAGCCAGCTTGAGCCTGGGCATGGCCGAGGCCTCACGCGCCCGCAGCCGGGCATCCTCCCGCTGGATGTAGTCGCGGGTCATCGGCACCACGCCCTGGCGACGGGTCAGCTGGATCTGGAAGTTCATCATGGCTTGCTTGCGGAACGTCATCTCGCAGGCCGCCAGATAGAACTCCCACATCAGGGCGAAGCGCTCGTCGTAGAGCTGCACCGCCTCCTCGCGCCGCGCCATGAAGCGCTCTCGCCAGGCCTTCAGCGTCTCGGCATAGTGCAGGCGCAGAATCTCGATGTCGCAGACCAGCAGGCCCGCCCGCTCGACCGCCGGCAGCACCTCCGACAGGGCGGGGATGTAGCCGCCGGGGAAGATGTATTTGGCGATCCAGGGATTGGTCGAGTCCGGGCCCTGCGAACGGCCGATCGCGTGCAGCAGCATGACGCCGTCCTCGCTCAGCAATTCGGCGCAGCGCTGAAAATAGGCGTCGTAGAACCTTGCCCCGACATGTTCGAACATGCCGACCGAGACGATGCGGTCGAAGGTACCGTCGATGTCGCGATAATCCTGGAGCTGGAATCTGGCCGAGTCCGTCAGGCCCTTTTCGGCAGCGCGTGCATTGGCGACCTGCAACTGCTCGGTCGACAGCGTGATGCCGGTGAGATCGGCGCCCGCGATCTCGGCGAGATAGAGCCCGAGGCCGCCCCAGCCGGAGCCGATGTCGAGCACGCGCTGGCCGTCCTTGATCAGGAGCTTCGCCGCAATGTGCCGTTTCTTGGCAAGCTGCGCGTCGTCGAGCGGCATCTCCGGCGTTTCGAAATAGGCGCAGCTATATTGCTTGTCGGCATCGAGAAAGAGCGAATAGAGCCGGCCGTCGAGATCGTAGTGATGGGCGACGTTGTGGCGCGCGCGGGTGCGGGGATTGAACTGCTTCAGGTGCCGCGTGAGGTAGCGCAGGTGCCACCACGGTTTAGCCCAGTGCGGCAATAGGTCGGGTTGATCGAGCAGGATCGCGAGGGCATCAGCGATGGTGCCGCGCTCGACCACGAACTCGCCGTCCATATAGGCCTCGCCGAGCCCGAGCTCGGGATTGACGAGGCTCTTCCGCTCCGCATCCGCTGTGACGAAGCGCACCGCGACCGGCTCGCCGGAGCCGTCGCCGACGGTGAACTTCGATCCGTTTGCGCTGGTCACCGTCATCGACCCGCGCCGGATGAATTGAGACAGGAATCTGTGCAACAAACGGTCCATCGACATTTCCTCTCGAGCGAACCCGAAAGATGCGACTAACCCGGCCTTCACATCTGACGCCCAGGCGCCGCAGCGGTTCCTATGCGTTTGCATCCAAATCTAGCGAGCCGGTTCCGGCTGCGCTATTGCGCTGTATTCAAAGCCGATATTCGAAAATGGCTTAATCACATCCTTGCGCGCGGAGCCTGCTTCCATTCGCAGCTCAATCGGTTAAAAGGTGACCGCCGCTGCGCCGGAGGCCGGCTGCATTCGCGGAATTCAATGGAGATGATGGGAATGTCGAGCCGAGCGCTCAGCCTCGCGACGGTATTGCTTCTGACCGGCTTCGGCGCGGCCGATACCGTTCTTGCGCAGGCGACGAACCTCGAAGCCGGCAAGACCCCGTCCCAGCTTTTCGCGCAGACCTGCAACGCCTGCCACAAGAGCCCGCGCGGACTCCTGAAGTCCGTCACGCCGAGCTCGTTGCCGGGATTCCTGCGCCAGCACTACACAACGAGCTCGGACATGGCGGGCGTCCTCGCCTCCTACCTGGTCTCCAACGGTGCCACCGACACCCGCTATCAGGCCAAGGACGGCAAGAAGGACGGCGCCAGGGAGAAGGAATCCAATACCGCTCCGGGCCAGTCGCCTGAGCATCAGGGCCGCCGCCACCGCTCGCAAGAGGCCGCCAGGCCGGAGGGCGAGGGTGCTGCTCCGGCCCCCGAGGGCGCGCGCCAGAAGCGCGCGGCGCGACCTGCCGAGGAAGGTGCGACGCCGGAGGGACAGACAGTGCCCGAGCCGCGCAAAGGCAAGCGGCGCGCCAAGCCGGGCACTGAGGAAGCCCCCAAGGTCGATGCCGCCGCGCCGGCGACCGAGGACAAGAAGAGCGAGCCAAAGCCTGAGGCCGTCAAGCCCGACAGCGTCAAGGCCGAGCCCGACAGCGTCAAGGCCTCCGACAAGGCATCCGAGAAGCCCGTTGAGGCCAGGCCGGATAGCTCAAAGGTCGAGACGCGCGGCAGCGAAGCTCCGGCACTGCGACCCGACCCGGTCCCGCAAGTGGCGCCGGCTGCACCTGCCGCGGCAAGGCCCGCCGAACCGGCGTCGTCCAAGCCGGCGGACGAGGCCGCTTCCAAGCCGGCCGCGCCTGCAGCGAGCCCCGAACCGGCGGCCAGGCCGCAGCAGGACCCGGCACCGCCCGCGACCGCTGCAGCACCGCCGGCGCAGTCGTCCGGCCCGCCGGCACCTCCGATCTCGCGCTAGATCCGCTACCTTCTCACCGACATGCGGAGGCCGCTTTCAATGCGGCCTCCGCATCGCATTGACTACGACTAGAGTATTGCTCTAGAGTGATACTCTAGGAGGCCCGTCGATGGCTGCGAGCGTGCGAGACGATCTGTTGGCGGCCGGGCTGCTGGTGTTCGACCGCGTCGGCTTCGAAGCCGCGACGGTGGCCGCGATCCGCACCCGGGCCCGCGCCTCCAACGGCAGCTTCTTTCATGCCTTCGGTTCGAAGAAGGAGCTCGCCGGTGCGCTGTTCCTGGAGGTCTTGCGGCACTATCACGCCGCGGTGCTGGCGGCGCTCGATCCCGTGCCCGATGCGGAGCAGGGCATCGATCGCCTGATCCGGGCGCATCTCGACTGGGTCGTGACCAGCCGGCGCGAGGCGCGCTACCTCTTCGAGATCTCACGCAGCGAATGGGGCGAGGACGTGCGCAATGCCCAGCGTGCGCAGAACGCGCGGCTTGCCGAAGGCATCGAGCGCTGGCGGGCGCCGCTTGTTGCAGGCGGCGAGCTGCTGCCGATGACGCCGGTGATGTTCGTCAGCCAGCTCATCGGTCCGGCGCAGATCTTCTGCCGTGCCTTTCTGTCGGGGCGCGACCGCACCGATCCGCGCAGTGAGGCCGACACGCTGATCGCTTGCGCCATTCGTGCGCTGAGGCCGCTCGATCGCATCAACAGGCAATAGGGAGAGACCGCATGCGGGCCGAAGCTGATCCGGAATTCGCAGCCGTTGCCGAACGTATCCACGCCAATGTCGGCCGGCAGGGTTTCATGAACCTGGTGGGCGCCGAGCTCTCCGAATTGTCGCGCGGCACCTGCACCATCGCCGTGGAGCGCCGGCCGGAGCTGCTTCAGCAGCACGGCTTCTTTCATGGCGGCGTGACCGCCTTCCTGGTCGACAACGCCACGACGATCGCGGCCGCGACCTCGCGCGGCCAGGCGGCGCTGACGGCCGAATACAAGCTCAACCTGTTGTCGCCAGCGATCGGTGAAAAGCTGATCTGCCGGGCAAAGGTGATCAAGCCGGGCCGACAGGTCGCTGTGGTTGCGGCCGACGTGTTCTGCGTCAGCGACGGAGTCGAGAAACACACGGCAACCGCGCTGGCCTCGATCGCAATGCTGAGCGAGGACGTCGCCGGCAAAACGAAAAGCCCGGCCGCCTGAGGCGACCGGGCTTCTGATTGAATTCGTCATTCCGGGATGGCGCGCAAGCGCCAGACCCGGAATCTCGAGGTTCCCCGGTGCGCAATTGCGCACCATAGTTCAGTCTTGCTGACCGCCCCGGAACGACTTTCCTCGCTTACTTCTCTTCCGCAGCCGGGGCCGGCTCGGCGTCCTCGTGCTGGGCGTCCGGATCGAAGAACTCGCCGGCGGCGGCGATCGCCTCGGCAGCCGCATCGCGGTCCTCGTTGCGGGTCGAGATATCCTCGCCGCGGTTGATGCGCTCGGCCTCGTCCTGGCTGCGCGCGACCGTTACGGTGATCTCGACCTCGACCTCGGGATGAACGGCGACGGTGATCGTATGCTTGCCGATGGTCTTGATCGGCGCATCGAGCTGGATCTGCGGGCGAGCCAGCGAAACGCCATCGGCTTCGAACGCGATGACGATGTCACGCACGTTGACGGAGCCGAACAGCTGGCCGGCTTCCGACGCCTGGCGGATCACGATGATGTTCTTGCCTTCGATCTTCTCGGCGACCTTGGACGCCTCGGCCTTCGAGGCGAGGTTGCGGGCCTCGAGATCGGCCTTCATGCCGTCATACTTGGCGCGGTTGTCGGCGGTGGCGCGCAGCGCCTTGCCGCGCTTGAGCAGGAAATTGCGGGCGTAGCCGTCGCGAACCTTCACGACTTCGCCCATCTGGCCGAGCTTGTTGACGCGTTCCAGCAAAATGACTTCCATATTCGTTCTCCTCTTGAAGTGCTCTGTAGGTTTCAGTTTCGGGGTGACTTAAGGCGTTGGCAGTGGGGGCGGCTGCCGGCCGCGCAGGAAGCGCTCGCGAAAGCCGAACACGGCATCCGCAAGACCGAGGATGACCATCGCGAGCACGGGCCACCCGAACACGACGACGACGACGTAGGTCGAGCCGAGCCAGAATGTGCGGCTCTTCAGCGCGAGCGTCAGCGTATGCAGCACGGCGAAACCGGTCAGCGCATAGGCCATCATCAGCGCGGCCGTGGCGATCTGCGCGACGATGGCAAGCAGTCCGCCGGTGAAGCAGAAGGCCAGCGCGATGCAGAGCGCCACTAGGGTCATTGGCGGCAGTTCGGCCGCCATCAGATCCGGCCAGGGACGGCGCAGCCGGCCCGACGTCGCGGTCACCTTTGCGCTGAGCCAGAGGTTGAGAGTCAGCGTCATCATCGCGATGATCGTGGCGCCGGCCGGGACCATGCGCACCAGCGCGTCGACGAACTGGCTGGCTTCGCCCGAGGTTTGCGGGTCGGTGGTGCGGAGCAGGCGCATCAGCCCGCGCCGCAGCGTGCCGGTGATGGTCTCGGCGTCGCTGCCGAGCGTGAGCAGGGCGGCCATCGTGGTCAGCGTGGCGAAGCCTGCGATCCAGAGCAGGAGGCGGCCGACCGGATACCACTCGATCTCGGGGGCTGGCGCCGATTTGGCGGAGGCGGCGTCCGGCGCGAGACTTCCCACCGGCCGGCCGAGCAGGGCGAGATGGCCGAGCCACCAGGCCGGCAACGCGACGGTGACGGCGAAGGCGATGCAGTAGGGCAGGCCGAACAGGGCGCCGAGGCCGGTCGCGGCGGCAATGCCGCCGAGGCTGGCGCAAAGCGGTCCCCAGCCGATCGCGGCGACCATCAGCGGCAGCGGTGCGAGATAGAACAGGACGAGCGAGATCATCGCGCCCGAGATGATCGAGGCGAACATCAGGGCCGACGCGGCGCCGGCGATCAGGGCAATCAGTGCAAAAGCCATCATCAGCTGTCCCGCTCCCTTCGAGCGGTTAGAGGCGTCGTTTGCCCCAACCATCGGCGACCGGACGACCCGGAAGCCTTATGAGTTCGAAAAAGTCACGACCGGCGGCCCAGCGGCCGCCGGTCGAATTGGTCGTATCAGCGAATGACGTAGGGCAGGAGGCCCAGGAAGCGCGCGCGCTTGATGGCGCGGGCGAGTTCACGCTGCTTCTTCGCGGACACCGCCGTGATGCGGCTCGGCACGATCTTGCCGCGCTCGGAGACGTAACGCATCAGCAGCTTGGAGTCCTTGTAGTCGATCTTCGGCGCATTGGCGCCCGTGAACGGGCAGCTCTTGCGACGACGGAAAAACGGGCGACGTGCACCAGCTTCAGCCATTGGTCTTACTCCCCATCCGTCGTGGTTTCAGTTTCGTCGCGCGGACGGCGCGGACCGCGATCGCCGCGGAAACCGCCCTCGCGGTCGCCCCGGAAGCCGCCTTCGCGCTCGCCGCGGAAGCCGCCGCCACGATCGTCACGCTCGCGGTCGCGGTCGGCCTTGCGCATCATCGCGGACGGGCCTTCCTCGAGCTCCTCGACGCGGACGCTGAGATAGCGGATCACGTCTTCGCTGATGCGCTCCTGGCGCTCGATCTCGGCGATCGCCGCGGACGGCGCGTCGATGTTGAGCAGCACGAAGTGCGCCTTGCGGTTCTTGTTCATGCGGTAGGTGAGGGAGCGCACGCCCCAATTCTCGGTCTTGGTGATCTTGCCGCCGAGACCTTCGACGATACCGGTCATCTGCGCAGTCAGCTCTTCGACCTGCTGCGGGCTCGCGTCCTGGCGCGCAAGAAAAACATGCTCGTAAAGAGGCATGGACGTCCTTTCCTCATGTTGGCGCATCGCCCGGCGTCAAACCCTTAAGAGACCTTCGGAAAGGACTCTGGGATCAAGCTCAGAAGGCGGAAACACGGGACGACGGACCGACTGGCCCTGCCACACCAAAATCACGAATGATTTGCTGAGACCGTCCGTTCAGCTCCCGGCCGGGGTCTGCGGATGCGCGCCTTATACGGATTTTGGCCGGCTTTGCAAGTTTGGGGGCCAAGTTTCGGCCGGATCCCACGCCGGCGAAGCCGGACCATCCTCCCATACCATCATATCTCCTTGATCTGTTTGTTTGTATGACATACAAACAAATCGATGTGGAGGATATCCATGGTAGAAACCTTGGCCCATGAGCCGCTCGAGGCGGCGGGCGACCCCAAGCACGCCGCGCGTGCGACGCGCTCGGCCGGTCGCAAAATGCGGTCGCTGCTCCTGGACGCCGCGAGCCCGCTGTTTCGGGAGCGGGGGCTGTCCGGCACGGCAATCACCGACATCGCGGCTGCCGCGGACGCGTTCCCGAGCCAGATCACCTATTACTTCCGCACCAAGGAGGCGCTGTTCGTCGAATGCGCCTGCCGCGATCTCTTGTATCTGGCACGCGCCACCGAGCAGGCGGCGCTGAAGGCGCGCACGCCTGGGGAATACATCCACGCGCTGGCCAAGTCCGTGACGGCGAGCGATTCGGTTGCCTTCTTCGCCGAAGCGCTGACGCTGACGCGTCGTCGCCAGGATCTCGCGCCCCTCGTGGAGCGCACCATCGAACGCCTGCACAGCGAGGGTACGCGCGCTTATGCGGGGCAGGTCGAGCGGCACGGCTGGCGCTCCCTGCGTGCGCCCGACGAAACCTCGCGGCGGTTCTGGGCCGTCGCCATCGGCGTCATTCTCGAAGGCTATGCCATGGGCCGTTCGCCGGAGGAGCTCTGCGCCGAGATGCTGCGCGTGCTGGGCGAGCAGGCGAAATCCACCGGCGACACCGCCCGCCTGCGCCTCGTCGAGGAGGCCGGCGCATCCAGCAATTCGAATGAGGAGGGTTAGGCCATGACCGCGCTTCGCATGCGTGCCCGCGATTTCCTGACCGACGATCAACTCGCCGACGTGCGCCAGCGCGTGACATGGAAAGGCGTGGCGCTGATCGCGCACGCCTGGACATTGATCATCGGTGCCATCGCCTTGGTCGCGTGGTGGCCCAATCCGATCACCTACATACTCGCCGTCGCCATCATCGGCTCGCGCCAGCTCGGCCTTGCGATCCTGATGCATGACGGTGCTCATGGCTGCCTGTCCGCCGACGAGAAGACCAATCTGGCGCTAAGCCAGTGGTTCTGCGCCTATCCGCTGTTTGCGGAGACGCGCAGCTACCGGCGCTATCACCTTCAGCACCATGCGCGCACCCAGCAGGAGGACGACCCCGATCTCGTGCTGTCAGCGCCGTTTCCGATCACGAAGCTGAGCTACCGTCGCAAGTTCATCCGCGACATCACCGGCCAGACCGGCTACCAGCAGCGCAAGGCGCAACTGCTCAACGCACTTGGGCCAAAGGACTGGCCGTGGCGGCAGCGTGCGGCGCATTTCTGGGAGAAACTTGGCCCGCAATGCATCGTCAACGCGATCATGCTTGCGGCGCTCGCTGCGGCTGGCGTGTGGTGGGCCTATCCGCTGCTATGGCTGGTGCCGCTCCTGACCTGGATGATGGTCATCACCCGCATTCGCAACATTGCAGAGCACGCCGTCGTCCCCGATAGCAGCGATCCCCTGCGCAACACCCGCACCACGCATGCCAATTTTCTCGAGCGCCTGTTCATCGCGCCGTATTACGTGAACTATCACCTCGAGCATCATCTGTTGTTCTACGTGCCCTGCTACAATCTGCCGAAGGTGCATCGCCTCCTCAGTGCGAGCCGGCACGCCGGCCGCATGGAAGTGCAGCCGAATTACGCGACGGTGCTGCGGCTGGCGACGGCCAGGCCGAACCGCGAGGATCGGCCGGGACAACTCGTCAACAGTGCGCGCCGCGCGCAGTCCGGGGCGGACGTCGATGCCAACCAGACCGCCGGCGGGTTTTGAGAAGGCGCATTCCCCGTTGAATGCTGGTCGAAGCCCCCATCCCGGCTTGACAGTGCGGCCCCGGACGGTGTCTACGGCCCCCTTTGGAGCATGATCCGGAACCATGGCCTAAGGCCGTGCGCAATCGGCTGCCGGTTCTCGATAGGACCATGCCCGACAAGCAGGGAGCGCCGATGACGGCTGCATTCACATTTCCTGGGCAGGGTTCCCAGGCGGTCGGCATGGGCAAGGCCCTGGCCGACGCCTTTCCGGTGGCGCGCGCCGTGTTCGACGAGGTCGATGCCGCGCTTGGCGAGAAGCTGACGGCCACCATCTGGGAAGGTCCGGCCGAAACCCTCCAGCTCACCGAGAACGCCCAGCCGGCGCTGATGGCGGTGTCCGTCGCCACGCTGCGCGTCCTGGAGGCCGAGGCTGGTTTTTCCGTGGGACGAGATGCGGCTTTCGTCGCAGGTCATTCGCTTGGTGAATATTCAGCGCTGGCTGCGGCCGGCAGCCTGACGGTTTCGGATACCGCCCGTCTGCTTCGCACGCGCGGTCTCGCAATGCAAAAGGCCGTCCCGGTCGGCGCCGGCGCGATGGCTGCGCTGCTCGGTCTCGACTATGAAGCCGCCATGGAGGTCGCCGGCGAGGCGGCGCAGGGGCAGGTCTGCCAGGCCGCCAACGACAATGGCGGCGGGCAGGTGGTGGTCTCGGGCGACAAGGCCGCGGTCGACCGCGCCGTCGAGATCGCCAAGGCCAAGGGCGCCAAGCGCGCGATGTTGCTGCCGGTGTCCGCGCCGTTTCATTGCAAGCTGATGCAGCCGGCTGCGGACGCCATGGCGGCCGCGCTGGCCGAGGTGACGATCAAGGCGCCGGCCGCGCCGCTGGTGTCGAACGTGCTGGCGAGCGCCATCACCGATCCTGACGAGATCCGCCGCCGCCTGGTCGAGCAGGTCACCGGCACGGTGCGCTGGCGCGAGTCGGTCGCTTACATGGCCGGGCAGGGCGTCACCCGCTTCTTCGAGATCGGCGCCGGCAAGGTGCTGACAGGTCTCGTCAAGCGCATCGCGGACGGTGCCGTGGGCGTTGCGGTCGGCGGTCCGAACGATATTGCCGCCGCCAGGGATGCATTGGCCGCTGCGAAGCAGGCTTGAAGCGCGATGAATGGTCGCCGCGCTTGAGTTCTCGAGTTGACGCATGATCTTTCCGGAAAACCGCTGCGCATTTTTCCGGGTCGTGCTTTGGAGGAGTTATCTATGTTCGATCTGACTGGCCGAAAGGCGCTCGTCACCGGCGCGACCGGCGGCATCGGCGGCGCGATCGCGCAGGCGCTGCACGCGCAGGGCGCCACCGTTGCGATATCGGGGACGCGGAAGGAAGTGCTGGACGAGCTTGCGGGCAAGCTCGGCGAGCGCGCCCATGTGCTGCCCTGCAATCTTTCCAAGGCAGACGAGGTCGAGGCGCTGGTGCCGGCTGCGGAAGCTGCGATGGGCCAGGTCGACATTCTCGTCGCCAACGCGGGCATCACGCGCGACAACCTCTTCGTGCAACTCCGTGACGAGGACTGGGACGAGGTCATCAATGTCAATCTGACCGCGACCTTCCGCCTGGCGCGCGCTGCAACCAAGCTGATGATGCGCAAGCGCTTCGGCCGCATCATCGCCATCACCTCGGTGGTCGGTGTCACCGGCAATCCGGGGCAGGGCAACTATACTGCGTCGAAGGCAGGCCTGATCGGCATGATCAAGACGCTGGGTGCCGAATATGCCAAGCGTGGCGTCACCGCGAACTGCATCGCGCCCGGCTTCATCAAGACGCCGATGACGGATGCGCTCAACGACAAGCAGCGTGAAACGATTCTAACCAAGGTTCCGGCCGCCCGCCTGGGTACGCCCGAAGACATTGCGGCAGCCGCGGTCTACCTGAGTTCGAACGAAGCATCCTATGTCACCGGGCAGACCATCCACGTCAACGGCGGCATGGCCATGATCTGACGCTTCGTGCCGCACTGCCGTCAAGGCGGTGCCGGATGCGGCAAACGGCCGTTTCCGGAGCGAAATGAGGCTTGTAGTCAAGGCAATTGAAGTATGATAACCGGACCTTCAACGGATGGGCAAAGAACGCCATTGCAGGTTTTTGAAACCCTGTATATTGGCGATGCGGAGCCTTTGGCCGTCGTTCGCCGGGCCTGCATCGGTTAGGATGGGCCAAATCAAGTTCGTAAGCGAAGGCAGTCAAACGACCACGACGGCTCGTATCGTCCCGGGGGGTCGGGTCTACAGGGAACAACACGAGGTTAAGCAATGAGTGACATTGGCGAGCGGGTTAAGAAGATCGTGGTCGAACACCTTGGTGTTGAGCCCGAGAAGGTTGTCGACAACGCGAGCTTCATCGACGACCTCGGCGCCGACAGTCTGGATACCGTCGAGCTGGTGATGGCGTTCGAAGAGGAATTCGGTTGCGAGATTCCGGACGACGCTGCGGAAACGATTCTCACCGTCGGCGACGCCACGAAGTTTCTCGAGAAGAACGCGAAGAGCTAAGCTCTTCATTTTCGCGGGGACAACATTGAAACCGGACGGGCCGCTTCGCAGCGGTCAGCCGGTTTCTTGCTATTGGCCGTGAGTCTTTCGATGCGGAGTTTTCGGATATGAGGCGGGTTGTCGTCACGGGCCTCGGCATGGTCTCGCCACTCGGCTGTGGCGTCGAACCGACCTGGAAGCGCATCCTCAATGGCGAAAGCGGTGCGCGCAGGATCGAGAGCTTCGATGTCTCCGATCTTCAGACCAAAATCGCCTGCACGGTCGTGCGCGGCGACGGGACCAACGGCAGCTTCAATCCCGACAAGTGGATGGAGCCGAAGGACCAGCGCAAGGTCGACGACTTCATCATCTTCGGCATGGCCGCGGCCGGCCAGGCGCTCGACGACGCCAACTGGCATCCCGCGACTGAAGAGGACAAGTGCGCGACCGGCACCATGATCGGGTCCGGCATCGGCGGTCTCAACGGCATTGCCGAAACCGCCATCCTCCTGAAGGAGCGCGGACCACGCCGGGTGTCGCCGTTCTTCATTCCGGGCCGCCTGATCAATCTCGCCTCCGGCTACGTGTCGATCGCGCACGGGCTGAAGGGGCCGAACCATGCCGTGGTCACGGCCTGCTCGACCGGCGCGCACGCGGTCGGCGATGCTGCCCGCCTGATCGCGCTCGGCGATGCCGATGTGATGGTCGCGGGCGGCGCCGAGTCGCCGATCAGCCGCATCGGCATTGCCGGCTTCAACGCCGCGCGCGCGCTCTCCACCGGTTTCAACGAGACGCCCGAGAAGGCCTCGCGTCCCTATGACAAGGACCGCGATGGTTTCGTGATGGGCGAGGGCGCCGGCGTCCTCGTGCTGGAAGAACTCGATCACGCCAGGCGCCGCGGCGCCAGGATCTACGCCGAGGTGATCGGCTATGGCCTGTCGGGCGACGCCTATCACATCACCTCGCCGTCGCCCGACGGCGATGGCGGCTTCCGCAGCATGTTGGCGGCGCTGAAGCGCGCCGGCCTCACGCCGTCCGATCTCGACTACATCAACGCGCACGGTACCTCGACGCCGCTCGGCGACGAGATCGAGCTCGGCGCGGTCGAGCGTCTGCTCGGCAATGCCGCCTCCAAGGTTGCGATGTCCTCGACCAAGTCGTCGACCGGCCATCTCCTCGGCGCGGCGGGTGCGATCGAAGCGATCTTCGCGATCCTCGCGATTCGCGATAACGTCGTGCCGCCGACGATTAACCTCGACAATCCCTCGGTCGAGACTGCGATTGATCTCGTGCCGCACAAGTCGAAGGAGCGTGAGGTCAACGTCACGTTATCGAACTCTTTTGGTTTTGGCGGTACCAATGCGTCGGTGATCTTCCGCCGCTTGGCCGGTTAGTTTGCGTTTGAGACGAAACCACCGTTTTGCCGCATTCGGCGATAGTCATGGACGTGGGCGCGTGCATTTTGGCTGGGCAAGCGATTGTCGGCCGCGATTGAACCGGCAGGATTCAGGTTGTCTCTATGAGTGAAAGGCCGCCCATTTCACCCCGGAGTCCGCGGGCAGCGCTCGAGCCCGAGCAACTCCCGCCGCCGCCCAAGCGATCGGACCGCGCGCGCAATCCTCTCGTGATCATTGGCAATGCCATCATCACCCTTCTGCTGATCACCATGCTCGGCGCCGGCGGCGTCTATTATTACGGCCGGCAGCTGCTCGAAGCACCCGGGCCGCTCACGGAGGACAAGATCGTCAACATCCCGCAGCGCGCGGGCAAGCGTGACATCGCCGAGACGCTGAACAGGGAAGGGGTGACCGACATCAATCCCTGGGTGTTCATCGCCAGCGTCGCCGCGTTGAAGGCGAGCTCGGACCTCAAGCCGGGTGAGTATTCGTTCCAGAAGAACGCGTCGCTGCGCGACGTCATCGCCACCATCGTCGAGGGCAAGGTGGTGCAGCATGCCGTCACGATTCCGGAAGGTCTTACCTCCGAGCAGATCGTGGCGCGGCTGTCCGACAACGACATCTTCACCGGCAGCGTGCGCGAGCTGCCGCGCGAAGGCACGCTGTTGCCGGAGACCTACAAGTTCCCGCGCGGCACACCGCGCGAGCAGGTGGTCCAGCGCATGCAGCAGGCGCACAAGCGCGTGCTGGCCGAGATCTGGGAGCGCCGCAGTCCGGACATTCCGGTCAAGACGCCGGAGCAGCTGGTCACGCTGGCGTCCATCGTCGAAAAGGAAACCGGCAAGCCCGACGAGCGCAGCCGGGTCGCCGCGGTGTTCGTCAACCGATTGAAGCAGAGGATCAAGCTGCAGTCCGATCCGACGATCATCTACGGCCTCGTCGGCGGCAAGGGCACGCTGGGGCGGCCGATCAAGCGCAGCGAGATCACGCAGCCCTCGCCCTACAACACCTATGTGATCGAGGGCCTGCCGCCGGGCCCGATCTCCAATCCGGGCCGGGCCTCGCTCGAGGCCGCCGCCAATCCAGCCCGCACCCGCGACCTCTATTTCGTCGCGGACGGCACCGGCGGGCATGCCTTCACCGAGACCTACGACGCGCATCAGAAGAACGTCGCGAAGCTCCGCGCGATGGAAAAGCAGATCCAGAACGACACGGTCGAGCCGGCCGAGGAGGCGCAGCCGCCGGCGGGCAGCGCGCCGGCGGCCGCCGATACGCCGACCGCGACCACACCGGCGCGGCCGAGCCAGCAGAAGAAACCGCCGGCCACTCGTCCCGCCAATCCTGCGCCGGCCCGGCAGAGCGCGGTGCAGTCCTCTCCGCCGGTGGTCCAGCGCTAAAGCATGATCCGGAAAAGTGCGCAGCGGCTTTCCGAAAAGATCGTGCTTAAACAACAACCTAAAGCGCGATGACGATTCATCCAATCGCATCGCGCTTTAGACTTGCGGGCCTTGCCTGCGGACATTGCGGATTCCACTTTCCGGCAAAATAGTCTTAAGATTCGCGTGGCTTGATAGCCTCGCGAATCCCGTGTTCCTGGAGAATCTGAACCGATGGCGCTGTCGTCCATGACCGGCTTTGCCCGAAGCCACGGCGCGAGCGGGCCGTACACGTTCGAATGGGAATTGAAGTCGGTCAACGCCAAGGGGTTTGACCTCAGGGTGCGGCTGCCGCAGGGCTTCGAGGAGCTGGAGGCCCATGCCAAGAAGCACGCTGGCGAGCTGCTGTCGCGCGGAACGGTTTACGCCAATCTCAACGTCAAGCGCACCAATGCGGCCGCCACGGTCCGCATCAACGAGGACGTGCTCAATGCGGTCCTCAAGGCCGCCGCGCTGATCTCCGGCAAGGTCGACGCGGTGGCGCCGAGCATCGACGGCCTGCTCGCCATCAAGGGCGTGGTCGAGATCGCCGAGCCCGAGGGCGACGAGGAGGAGGATAAGGCCGCGCGTGCCGCCGCGGCCGAAACCTTCGACAAGGCGCTTGCCGACCTCGTCGAGATGCGCAGGCGCGAGGGAATTTCGCTCGGGCAGATCCTGACCCAGCGTGTCGACGAGATCGAGCAGCTTGCGAGCAAGGCGGAAGCTGCGCCGGGCCGCAAGCCCGAGGCGATCAAGGCCAGGCTCGCCGAGCAGATCGCAACCCTGCTCGACACCTCGGACCGGTTCGATTCCGACCGCCTGATGCAGGAGGCGATCCTGATCGCCACCAAGGCCGACATCCGCGAGGAGCTCGACCGCATCGCTTCCCACATCGCGCAGGCGCGCGAATTGATCGGCAAGGGCGGCCCGATCGGACGCAAGCTCGATTTCCTGGCGCAGGAGTTTCACCGCGAGGTCAACACCTGCTGCTCGAAGTCGAACGACATCGAGCTGACCAACACGGGGCTGGCCATGAAGAACGTGGTCGAGCAGTTCCGCGAGCAGGTCCAGAATCTGGAGTGATCGATGACGACGGGCGGTCACGGAACTGACGGTGTCGAGCGGCGCGGATTGATGTTCGTGCTGTCCTCGCCCTCGGGCGCGGGCAAGACGACACTGTCCCGGCTCCTGATCGAGCGGATGCCGGGCCTCAGGATGTCGGTCTCCGCCACCACGCGCGCCAAGCGCCCCGGCGAGGTCGACGGGCGCGACTATCTGTTCGTCGACAAGGCCAGGTTCGACGCCATGGTGAAGGGCGACGAGCTGCTGGAATGGGCGACCGTGTTCGACAACAGCTACGGCACGCCGCGCGTGCCGGTCGAAGCGGCGCTGTCGGCCGGGCAGGACGTGCTGTTCGACATCGACTGGCAAGGTACGCAGCAGCTGCGCGAGAAGGCGCGCGCCGACGTCGTCAGCGTCTTCATCCTGCCGCCGTCGGCCAGCGATCTCGAGAAGCGCCTGCATTCGCGCGCACAGGATTCCGACGAGGTGATCCGCAAGCGCATGAGCCGCGCTAGCCACGAAATGAGCCACTGGGCCGAGTACGACTACATCGTGATCAACCACGACATCGACGAGGCCTTCGCCGAGGTGCAGTCGATCCTGAAGGCCGAACGCCTCAAGCGCGAGCGGCGGATCGGCCTCGCAGGCTTCGTGCGAAGTTTGCAAGGTCAGCTTCAAGGTTAGGCCGGGACAGGCGCGGTCCTTCCTTCGCCAGCTGTTCGAGCATCGTCGTGATGACATCGATGTCGACGGCATCGGCGTCATGGCCTGCCGGCGCGTCATCGTGCTCCTCGCCGATTTCGGCGGCGGTGAGCTGGGGAGCCGGGGCGACGGTCTCGATTTTCTTGTCGACCGCCTTCGTCTCGACCTTGTCTCTTCTGATCGCGACAGGTTCGGCCGGGGCGGCGGCCCGTTGCCTGCGCGCGTCGATCAACTCGATCTCGCGGCCGATCGCGGCGAGTTTTGTCCCTCGTTGTTTCGGCTGCGGACGTACCGCATCGAAGTCGACGGGGTGCTGCGGCTGGGCGTCGGCCGGCGTTGAAGCGAGCCAGGGCGCGCGGCTTCCGTCCTGGTCCTGTGTCTCCCAATCGCGCCAATGTCCGTGACGGTCGGCGGACTGGACGCGGACGCGCGCGCCGGCGAAGCGGTAGATGACGCTGCCGAGGATTCCGGCGAGCGCCAGCGCGCCACCGATCACGAGCAGCAGCGTCTGGAGCGAGCCGGTCGGCTTGTCGGTCGTGCTGTCTGCCGCAGCGAGCGCCACCGGCGACGGGGATTTCGACGGCTTTGCGACCGGCTGCGTGGGTGCTGCGACGACGTTTGGCGCCGGCGGAGCGGACGCTGTGGAGACATCGGGCCAGGGCGCGGTGGCGGCGGGTTGCTGCGCGTTGCCGTCAGCGGTCTGCTCCGCGACTTGTTCGACCGGTGTTGCGGCGGCGGCTTGCGCGGGGGCGCTCGGCGTCTTCGGGGCGGCGCTGCTCCGTGGCGTCGGATATTCGGCGCGCGCGTCCTGCACAGCGTGTTGCTGCGGCGCCGGCGCATCGGCCGTCGGCGTATCGCTCGAAGCCTGCGCGGTCTGTGCGGTTTTCGCGCTGTCCTTGTCGCCGGCGGCACGCAGGTACCAGCATTGCCGCTTGGTGGTGCGTTCGAGGCGGTAGTACCAGTGCTGTCCCTGCGGCGCGGGGCCCTTTGGCGCTGCGAGGCAGTCGGAAGCCGTGCTGGCAGCGCTCGACGGAGCCGGCGCGCTCTGCGACACGGCAGCCAGCGGTGCACCGGCAATGATGCCGCCAATAAGCGCAGATACGAATTTTGCGGTTCGGTTGCCCATCCTGGTCTCCCGGTTACGCATGACGCAACTCTCAACCAGCCCTTTCTCGTCAAAGAGTTGGGTGGCAATGAGCCGCAAATCCGGAGAGGATGTGGCTTGAATCGGGCCTCTGGCGCGATCGTTCCGCCGCGATGTCGGGCTTTTTCGATCTTACTGCTTGGCTGAAGTCCAGGTTCCGCCGCAGCCGTCGGAGCGACGCCACGTCCCGGACCCGCTGCGGCCGGAGAGGCGGCCCGCGCCGGTGAAGGTTACGCCCTGGCCTTGTCCGCGCGTAGAGACCGAGCCGCTCGGGCTGACGGTTCCGCTGACGCCTTCGCCGATGACGCGGCCGGACGTGACGACCACCGCACCGGTGGTCGAGCCGCCGCAGCCGATGCTGGTGACCATCCAGGCGCCGTCGAAGCTTCCGCCGCCACCTCCGCCACCGCCTCGCCGCGACGACGAGCGCGGCTCTTCGGCCGGCTTGCTCCGGCGTGCGGACGGAGCCGGTTCGGCCGAGCGCTCCGAACGCGAGCCCGACAGCGACTTCTCGTCATTGCCGATCGAGCCGCCGGCGCTGCCGGATTGCGCGTAGGCGGCCGACGAGGCAATGGCGAGGTTGAGGAGAAAGGCGAGGGCAGTCGTAAGGGTGACGGCGTTGGGCATGAGTGAAAAATCCAAAAAAAACGTATCAGCGGCCGGAGCCGTCGGCGCAGACGGCTCCGATAATGCGGCAAGCTTTGCCAGCCTTGCCGCATTCGTCAAGCGCGGCGTCCCGGGCGTGCTGCACGCTGTCGCGCTGGACCAGCGACCACGACTTGTCGGAGATGGCGAAGGCGCCGCAGCTTCGGCCGTAGAACGAGAGCTCGATCGGGCATTTGGCGCCGGCGCAATTGCCCCGCGCATCCGCGACCGAGGCACGCCGCGAGGCGTGATTCCAAGACATGCCCCATTTGCTGCCGTCGGGCCCGTAGACGATCGAGCCCCAGGGCTTCAGATCCTCCATCTTGCGCATCCGCAGCAGCAGGCCTTCGGTTGCTTCACCGGTCGCGGCCATCGAAATCCGCTGCTGGAGTTTCGTGATCGCGCGGGTCAGGCCGTCGGGCGTGTCAGGATCGAAATTGAGCTCGTAGAGCCGCTCGCTCAGTTCGCTGAGCAGCGCGGCATCGCGCAAGGGCACGCGGTCGGGGTCGGCGCGCAGGCGCTCCGCGGGCAGGGGATCGGGCTGCATCGCCGCGACCTGCGGCGGTGCGGTTTGCGTCGGCGGCACGAAATAGAACGTGCCGTCGATCGGCGAGGACGACACCCAGGGCTGCTGGGCGCCTGCGGTGGCGCGTTTCACGGCAAGACCGACCTGGTTGAAGGTCTGAAACACGTCGAGGCCAGCGACCCGGATCGTGGTGGCCAGCGCCTTGGTATAGGGGCTGTGGCCGTCGCTGCCGTCCTGGGCAACGTTGCCGGGCTGGGTCGCGTAGGAAATCAGCGTGCCCTCGGGCGCACGCATCTGGGCCAGGCCGCCGTCGGAGGAGCGCAGGCCGCGTGAGCCAAAGGGGTTGTTGCGACATGCATCGAGGATCACGAGGTTGAGCCGCGTGCCCGAGCCCTGCATCTGGCGCAGCACGAGGTTGACATCGGTCATCTGGAAATCGACGTCGGCCTCGCGGGTCGGGTTGGCGCCGACGGGCACGAGATAGTTTGAGCCCGCCACCTGCACGCCGTGGCCGGCATAATAGAACAGCGCGACGTCGGCGCCCTGGACCTGCCGGCCAAAGCTCTGCACCGCGAGGTCCATCGCGCCCTTGTCGAGATCGAGCTGTGCGCGTCCGCCGACCAGCGAGAAGCCGAGCGTGCCGAGCGTCTCCGCCATCAGGCTCGCGTCCCTCGACGGGTTGTCGAGCGGGGTGATGTTCTTGTAGGCGGAGTTGCCGACCACGAGCGCGATGCGCTTCTCGGCCGAGGCTTGAAGCGTCGTGGCAGCGAGCATGCCGGCGACCAGCGCGGCCAACCCCAGGACGCGATTGAAAATCCTCGCGCGCATCAAAATGCCTCAAAACAACGACGCCATCCTACCAGCCCGGCGCGCGGACGGAAAGCGGCGCGACATGCCGTGCGATGGCCCGATGGAGGCCAAAGGGCACATGGACACTGGCCTGCGACGATAGGCTATCGGCGGTCACCCGGACGCGGGGACGCGTTCGCCTCGGCCGCCGCCCGTGACCCGAAGCAGACATTTTCTTCGGAGGGCAATCGTGCTTTCTGAAAAGATCCTCCCCGGTGTTCATTCACAAAGAGTGCGCGATCTGTTCTCCTGGTTGCGTGTCGGGATGACCGCAAGGGTTCGTTGTTGAGCACAATCTCCGAGACGAGATCCGGCGTCGCGAACCGCAATTGCGCGGAGGCAGAAATGTCGTCTCGCAATACCTTTCGCCGGTGCCGCCGACGCCTATGATCAGGCGGTGCTTGCTTTCTGGGCGAAGCATTCGCGACAGCTCGTAGCAACCTGTGTTTCACGTCGTCTGGATCGTGCTTCAATGCGGTCCGCAGCTCAGCCGGAATGTGGCGAGGTGATCGAATGAAACGCCGCGAATTCATCACGCTTCTCGGAGGCACTGCTGCAGCATGGCCAGTAGCCTCAGCATCGAAGTGATTTTCGACGTACTGGATTGCGTCGTTCTTCCACCCGTGCGAGTTCTCGCGCAACGCGAGTTGCCAAAGAGCGTTCCGTATCTCCATCACCGCAGTTTGTGGCCCCTCGCGGACATTTTCTCAACGTTCGGCCGAGCCGGACAGGGCCGGCCGGCCGCGTGCATCCACGGGCGTGCGTCGTTCAGGGGCGAACGCGAATGATCGTATTTCCCTTGCGTCGCGTAGTCGGATTCAAGGCGGCAGCGGCGCCGTCGAGGGTCGAAACTTTCCCGATGTTCGTCCGCAGTCGTCCATCCCGCACCCGTTGGACGATCTCACTCAGTTGGGCCCGGTCGGCCTCGACGACAAAGTCGACCGCCAGACCGTCGGCGGGCCGTGCCTCGGCCGGCCCCACGATGGACACCAGCGTTCCTCCAGATCGAAGCAGGCCGACGGATCGCTTCTGGATGTCACCGCCGATAACATCGAACACCAGATCGACCTTGCCGACGTCGTTCAGGGCGTCGTTGTCGAGGTCGACGAACTCCTTAGCGCCGAAGTCGAGCACCGTCTGACGGTCGGCGGCGCGTCCGGTGCCGATGACGTGGGCGCCGGCCTCTCGTGCGAGTTGCGTCACCATCGAACCGACTGCGCCGGCCGCGCCGTGTGCGAGGACGCTCTGCCCCGCCTTGAGACGGCCGTGCTGGAACAGCCCTTGCCATGCGGTTAGGCCCGAGACCGGCAGGCTCGCGCCCACCGTGAAGTCGACGTCACCCGGCAGCGGCGCGAGGTTGCGTGCCTCAACCGCCACGTACTCGGCCAGCGTGCCGTCGCGATACCAGTCCGTGAGGCCGAATACCCGCTGCCCCACCGATAGCCCTGTCGTGCCATATCCGAGAGCGCTAACCACTCCAGCCAGATCGTGTCCTGGGATCGACGGCGTTCGGTCACGCGCGAGGCGATCGGTCCAGGTCGAGGGCCACGTGAGTTCGGTCGGAACAAATCCGGACGCATGAACCTGAACAACGACGTCGTTTATCGATGCCATCGGATCGCGCCGGTTCACCAGCTTCAAGCCGGCCGTTCCCGCGGCCTGTTCCGTTACGACGATCGCCTTCATGGGAATTATCTCCTCGGTCCTTGTCTGGTACAACTGTTGCAGCGAGTGCCAATGCGCCGGCTATCCACACGCCGAGGCGGCGTGGCAGAGTTGTCCGGGTGTCTGCGATCTGCTCGTCTGCTTTGACCGGGGCTCCCAACTAAGACTGACGATCGGGAGCGCTCCGGTCGTGGTACTAGCGAATAGATGCGTTGCGCCTCGTCACGAGAACAGTACCAGGATTGTGAATTTTGGCTGTACCAAGCGCGAGGGCTGCCCTCCGCGTCCGCTCTTGCCGGCTGCTCCCAATGGGCGTGACGCATCTTACGACGTCGCTCTCGTACAAGCGAAACTGGCCCGCCCAGGAGCTCAGCCCGTGGGAGGGGAGTGAGCCCTTGCTCCCGATCAAGCGCCGTTCCACCTCGAAACTTCTCGCCTCCGCCGTCGTTGAATCGCGACCGAGGAGCAGGCATGCCGGTCAAGGATCAGATCAAGAACTTTGCCAGGAAGCTCGTGGAGGAGCATCCCGACGCGGCGACGCTGCGCGCGCTGGTGCGGGCGCGGAAACCGACTGCCATCCATTTTCGCGACGATGGCATCGTGCCGAACAATCCGAAACTGCCGGCGCTGCTTTATCGCGGGGCGGTGAAGCTGAAGGGCCGGCGTTTTCCGCCGGAGGTCATCATCGACACGCTGTTCGCCACGAACGGCTGGGCCCGGTCGTGGCGCGACACCGTGTACGATTTCGTCCACTACCATTCGCAGATCCATGAAGTGATGGGCGTGGCGCGCGGCACGGCCAGGATCGAGTGCGGCGGCATCAAGGGCCGCATCCTCAATGTGAAAGCCGGTGACGTTCTGGTTCTACCCGCGGGCACGGGCCACCGGCTGATCGAGTCCGGCCGGGACTTTCTGGTCGTCGGAGCCTACCCGCAGGACGGCACGTACGACGAGTGCACCGACACGCGGGAGCGGACTGACGCGATCAAGCGCATCGCCAAGGTCCGCAAGCCGAAGACGGATCCTGTGCTGGGGGCCGGCGGTCCGCTGCTCAGACACTGGCGGCCGCATTCCTCGCGATCCTAGAGGGCGACCTTAGAGGGGCGACTTGGCCAGCGCATCTTCAGCTTCCGCGGGAACGCCGGCGGCCTACGCGAGTTGCCGCACATGTCCCTTCCGAAGTCAAAGGGTTGGCTCACCGAGATCGGCGTCGCCACCTCGCGCCCGGCCGCGTTCGCCGTTTATGTGGTCTATTGCATCGCCTGGATCACGGTGGGCAACGGACTCGAATGGCACTCGTTCGCGACGCTGGCGACATGGGGCATGACGCTGGTGATCCAGCGCGCCGAGCACCGCGACACCCAGGCGATTCACGCCAAGCTGGACGAGCTGCTCAAGGTGGCCGGCCGCGACCATGTCATGAAGGTCGACGACGAAGACGCCGAGGAGGTCGAATCCGAGCGGGAGGAGATTCGACGTACGAGCTAGCGCCATGTGTGGCACCGCGCTCAGCACAGATAATCGGGCCTGAAATCCGCGAGCTTGCGCAGTTCGTCGGGCTGCAGCAGCTCGATCTCGCTGCCCTCCCATGCAATCAGCCCGCGATGCCTCAGCTCCTGGATGGTACGATTGACGTGGACGATCGAGAGCCCGCAGGCGTCCGCAACGTGCCGCTGGGTCATCGGAATCTGGAAACTGCCGTCCCTGACAAGGCCGACGACCTCCAGCCTCGCGGCAAGTTCGCAGATGAGATGCGCCACCTTGGGCAGCGCTGACTGCGCGCCGAGGCGCGCGATCCATTGTCGCGAGATCGCCGCGTCGATCAGCGTCTCGCGCCAGAAGGCGCGGGTCAGGTGGATCGAGCCGTCGAGAAGCTGGCGCAGCTGGCTGTGCGCGACGGTGCCGACGATGGTCGGGCCGAGCCCGACGAGGTCCGCATCCAGCGGCGAGACCAGCAGCGTGTGCAGGCACGGCATGTCGCCGGGAACGTGGAAGGCGAGGATCTGGCTGCGATCGCCGACGATGCGGGCCTGGTAGAGGAAGCCGCTGACGACGAAGACGCAGCGTGAAGCGGTCTCACCCTGGCGCAGCACGATCTCGCCGTCCGCGACCTGGCGCAGCGTGGACGACAAGCCTGCGATCTGCCGGCGTTCGTCCTCGGACAGGCCTTCGATCGCCTGGAGACGCGCGATGAACTTCGGATGCGGCATGAGCCTCGCGTGCTGCTTCAGACGTCTCGCGGCACCGACGCCGCGACGAAGCGCTGCGAGAGTTTTGCGAGGGTCCCGTCGGAGACCGGCACGGAGCGGAACTCGCGGATGGCGCGGGCGAGTTCCTGATCGGACATTGGCCGGACCGGCTCTTTCAACGTGCCCGCGACCAAAGCATCGCGGATGCTGTCGAGGTGCTCGCTCGCATCTGACGCGAATAGCCTGCGGATGCGCTCCAGGATGGTCGTAGGGCTCATGAAGGGACGGCTCTTTTGCGGTCGAGGAGGTGGGTTGGATGCGACTTGGTGCGGCGGCAAACCCGTTAGCAACCCATGCTTCCGACCAGCGTTCTAGTCCGCTGAACCCAAGCCGGACGTATCATTTGATAGAACCGGCGCGATTTTTGGCGGCCCCATGGAAAAAGCCCACGACGTATTGATCCGCAACCTTTCCGAACATACCGCTCTGGCAGAGGAGGACATCGCGGAAATCCGGGCGCTCACCTTCACGCTGCGCGATCTGGGGCCCAACGAGGATTTCATCCGTCAGGGCGACGAACCCGAACATTCGGTGCTGGTCGTCTCCGGCATGGTCGCGCGCTACCACCTGCTCGGGAGCGGGCGGCGGCAGTACCTCGCGTTCCATCTCACCGGCGACCTTCCGGATGCGCAGGGGCTGTTCATCGACCAGATGGACCACGGATTGAGCGCGCTGGGGCCGGCCTCAGTCGCCTTCATCCCGCATCGCGAATTGTTCATCGCCTTCCGGCGGCGGCCAACCTTTGCGCTGGCCGTGTGGCGCGAGACTCTGCTCGACGCGGCGATCTTTCGCGAGGCCATCACCAACAACAGCGCCAGGCCGATGCAGGCGCGCATGGCGCACCTGTTCTGCGAGCTGTTCTACCGCGCCCGCGCGGCGGATCTGGTCCGCGGCAATCGCTGCCGCGTGCCGATCAGCTTGGCCCAGCTCGGCGAGACGCTTGGCATGGCGATCGCGACGGTGAACCGGACGCTCGCCGACCTCAGGCGAAGCGGCGCCATGGACCTGCGCGACGGGGAGCTGATCGTGCTGAAATGGCGCGAGCTGCAGCGGCTCGGAGATTTTAGTCCGGTCTATCTGCACCTGAAGCGGCAGTCGCCGCCGCTTGCGTGAGCCGGAGGCACTATAGCGCGATGCGATCAGGATGAATCGTCATCGCGCTTTCGGTTGTTGTTTAAGCACGATCTTTTCGGAAAACCGCTGCGTACTTTCCCGGATCATGCTTTAGCCCTCGGCGGCTGCCGCTGCGCCCCGCACCTCGTCGAAATACTTGTTCACCCAGTCGTTGCAACAGCAGGCTCTTGCTTCGAGTGCCGATGCGTCGAGGATCAGGATGGCGCCGCGGCGGGTCGCGAGGATGCGCCTCGCCTTGAACATCTGGATGACACGGCTGGCATAGCTGCGGGAGACGCCGAGCATGCCGGCGAGCTGCTCGTGGGTGAGAGGGATCTCGGCTCCGCCGATATGTTCCTGTGCGGAGATGATCCACTTGGCGGCGCGCTGCTCGATCGAATGCGCAGCGTTGCAGGCCGCGGTCTGCAGCAGCTGCGCGAACTGGCAGTCGGCATAGCGTAAGAAGACCTCCTGGAGCGTAGCCGACCTCTGCTGCGCCTGCTCGAGCGCGCGCAGCGGCAGCCGGACCAGGGTGCCGCCGAGCTTCACGACGATGCGCGAATAGGCGAGCGAAGGCGTGCGGCCGGGGGCAATGCCCACCGCACCTTCACGTCCCACCAGCAGGCTTTCGACCTCGCGATCGTCCTCGACCGGCACCGCGAAGGACACGAGCGCGGGACCGCAGGGGAAATGAACCGCTGCGACGTCGTCGCCGGCGTGATGCAGGATGTGGCTCGCCTCGAGTTCGACCGGCTGGAGGTAAGGCGCGAGCAGTTCGAAATCCTGGTGATTGAGCTGCCGGAGCAGATCGTTCTGGGGCCGACCGGTCACAATGTGTTCTCTTGGCGGGCCGGGAATCGGCGCCAGCGGGAAACCTACGTTTCCGCGGCGGAACCGACGGTTCCAAAGTGCACACAACGGACGTTCGGACGTGGAAAATTAGAGCACATCGTCGCGGGCTTCAGCGCAGGGCAATCGCATATGAGATGTGGCTATGGGCACCGGCTGTCTCCGCAGCGTCAAGCCCGGGCATGACCACCTCTGCAATGTTCAAATGCGATTGCCCTGGGCCTCAGCGGGCTGGACGGCAGCGAGGATTGTCAGCCGCGGCGCGGTAGGCATCGATCGCCCTGTTCGCGAGCATCAACTGCCGGCGTTCACCGGTTCGAAGCTGGGCTTCGATGGCATCGAGCAGGAAATTCGCGCTCGCGTCGGGCGAGCCGAGCTCGCCGCTCTTTTCCAGGCAGCTCCAGGCGATGAAGAATGCGCTTTCAACGGTGCAACGGATCGACATGCGCTGCCAACGCAGCGCAGCCGAAGGCGTTCCGTGCGGCGGGCCAGACTTGCGTCGTGCTCGCCGCGCTTCCGTCAGTTCTTCAGCACGATGCGGCCGACAACCTTGCCGGCACGCAGTTCGTCGATCCATTTCTGGACGTCGCCCATCGGCTCCTCGCGCATCGGCGTCGGCTTGATCTTGCCGGCGCGGGCGAGCGCCATCAGCTCGTGGGCCTCGGCCAGCGTGCCGACCATGAAACCCTCGATGGTCATGCGCTTGTAGACCCATTGCACCATGGGCAGCGTGAACTGGCCGCCCATCAGGCCGGAGACGACGATCTTGCCGCCGCGCGCGGCGACCGCAACCGCGAACGCCATCGACTTCTCGTTGCCGGCGAAATCCACGATCTCGTCGAAGCCGCCCTCGGTCTCCTTGAGGATGCGCTTGATGACGTCAGGCTCGGCCGGGTCATAGGCAAAGGCCGCGCCGTTCTTGAGCGCGGTCTCGCGCGCGGCCGGCGAGAGGTCGGCGACCGTGATCGGCTGCTTGAACATCGCCTGGGCGAACGACAGGCCCATCATGCCGACGCCGCCGAGGCCGATCAGCAGCAGGTTGCGCTGGCGCGGGCGGTCGACCAGGCGCTTGAGCGCGCCGTAGGCGGTGACGCCGGAGCACATCAAGGTCGCGGCCTGGTTGACGGGAAGGGGATCGTAATCGAGCAGATATTTCGCGTCGGGCACAAGCACGTGGGTGGCGAAGCCGCCGTCGATGGAGACGCCGAGGAAGCGCTGCTTGACGCAGAGGTTCTCGTCGCCGTTCAGGCAATCGCGGCACTGGCCACAGCCGATCCACGGGAAAACGGCTTTCTTGGCACCGACGAGGCTGGCCGCGACGTCCGGGCCGACTTCGTCGACGACGCCGGCGATCTCGTGGCCGAGCGTGAAAGGCAGTGTCATGCCGCGCGTGGTGTCGAGCTTCTTGCCGCCGCCGAGATCGGCATAGCCGTCCTGGATGTGCAGGTCGGAATGGCAGAGGCCGCAGCGCTCGATGCGCACCAGCACTTCGCGGCCCTGCGGCTTGGGCGTGTCCACGATGGTCTCGCAAAGCGGCGCATCGAACTTGACCAGGGATTGCCGACGCATCAACGCCATATTCCTTCCTCCGAAATTCTGATTGTCAGGCTTCGCTGCGTATATCGGCCAATTCACGCGCCATGGCAACAAAGCCTGGAATCGGGATGGTCTCGGCGCGCCGCGTCGCATCGACGCCGGCTGCCTGCGCAAGCCGCGCGGGATCAACACCCAGTGATTTCAGGCTCTGCCGCAGCATCTTGCGGCGCTGCCCGAAGGCTGCGGCAGCGACCTGCTCGAGCAGTTTTCGGTCACATGGAAGCGGCTCTGCGCGCGGTATCAGGCGCACGACGGAGGAGGTGACCTTCGGCGGCGGCACGAAGGCGGACGGCGCAATGTCGAACAGGATCCTGGTCTCGCAGCGCCAGTTGGCGAGCACGCCGAGCCGGCCATAGGCCTCCTCGTCCTCGCGCGCCACGATGCGCTCGCCGACCTCGCGCTGGAACATCAGGACCATCATCTCGTACCAGGGCGGCCAGGGCTCGATGGTGAGCCAGTTGATGAGAAGCTGGGTCGCGATGTTGTAGGGCAGGTTGGCGACGATTTTCGCACGTTCGCCCGAGAGCAGCGGGCGCGGATCGAAGGTCATGGCGTCGCCATGCACGATATCGAGCCGCCCGGGATAGCGCGCCGAAATATCCTGCAAGGCCGGGATCGCGCGCTCGTCATGCTCGATGGCGATGACGCGCCGGGCGCCGAGCGCGAGCAGCGCGCGCGTCAGCCCGCCGGGGCCGGGGCCGATCTCGACGATGGTCGCCTCGTCCAGCGGCGCGGCCGCGCGTGCGATGCGCGCGGTCAGGTTGAGGTCGAGCAGGAAGTTCTGACCGAGCGATTTCCTGGCCGACAGCGCATGCTCGCGAATGACCTCGCGCAGCGGCGGGAGGTCGTCGATCGCGCCCATCAGCTGATGGAAGCGGCCATGCGGCGCGCAAGCTTGAGCGCGGCGATCAGGCTCGCCGGATTGGCCTTGGCCGTGCCGGCGATGTCGAAGGCGGTGCCGTGATCGGGCGAGGTGCGGATGAAGGGCAGGCCGAGGGTGACGTTGACGGCATCGTCGAAGGCGACCGTCTTGATCGGGATCAACGCCTGGTCGTGATACATGCAGACCGCACAATCATAGGTCTGTCGCGCAGCCTCATGGAACATGGTGTCGGCGGGCAGCGGGCCCCTGGCCTCGATGCCCTCGTTGCGCAGTACTTTCAGCGCGGGGGCGATGACGGTCTGTTCCTCGTGGCCGAGCGATCCGTCTTCGCCGGCATGCGGATTGAGGCCGGAGACCGCGATGCGCGGCTTTGCGATGCCAAAGCGGGATTTCAGTGCGGTGGTGAGGATCCGTACGGTCGAGACGATCAGCGCGCTGGTGAGCTCTCCCAGCGCATCGCGCATCGAGACGTGGATGGTCACGGGTACCACGGCGAGCTGTGGCGACCACAGCATCATCACCGGCTGCGGCACACGGCCGTTCTCCGCGGCAAGCTCGGCGAGGAATTCGGTGTGGCCGGGATGGCGGAATCCGGCGCGGTAGAGCACGCTCTTGGCGATCGGGTTGGTGACGATGGCGCCGGCGCGACCCGCGCGCACATCGACGACTGCCTGCCGGATCGAGGCGAGCGCGGCCGGCGCGCTGGATGCGTCAGGCTTGCCGGGCTCGGCGGTCGCGCGCTCGCCGGTCGCGACCACGGGCAGGGCATCAGTGAAGGCGGAAGCGGCCTCGCTGGGGCTCACCGCGGCGATCCTGATATCGGCGCCGAGCGCCTTGGCGCGCTGCGCGATCAGCGCCTCGTCGCCGAGCAGGTAGAAGGCGGGCAGGTTCAGCTCACGGCGCCTGAGCCAAGCCGCGACCGTGATGTCGGGGCCGATGCCGGCGGGCTCTCCCAGGGTCAGGGCAAGGGGCTTGGCTGCGGACTCGGCTGCGGATTTGGCGGAAGGCTCTAGGAGGGACTTGGCCATCAGCGATTGCGATATTCGATCATCGCGGCCTTGCGGAGGTCATCGAGATAGGCCTTCTGGGTCTTCTCGTACTTCTCCTGATACATCTTCTCGCGGACCTCGCGCTTCTTCGGCGTGTCGATCATGGTCGGCTTGCGCGAGCACAGCACCACCATCTCGATGCCCGCCTTGGTCACCTCGGGCGCGGTCAGATGGCCGATCGGGGTGTCGTCGAGCACCTTGCGCAGCGGTTCGGGCAGCTCCGCGGTGGTCTTGGTGACGGTGTCGCGGATGGTGGCGTTCGGCGTCGAGCGGAACAGCGAATTGGCCTCCTCGCAGCTCCCGACGCGCGCGCGATAGGTCTCGGCTTCCTTCTTCCGCGTTTCCAGGAACGCAGCGGACGAGCCGCGGGGCACGATCAGCACGATCGGCTGCATCTTGTATTCGGTGCCCTCGACCTGAAGCTTCTCGCCGGTCTGGGCCTGCACGGCCTGCGCGACGTCGCGCTCGCCGACCTGGAGGCGCTCCTTGTAGCGGCCGCGCACGAGGCTGGTCCAGACCATCTCGGCCTTCATGCGGCCTTTCAAGGTCTCGGGTCGGACGCCCTTGGATTCGAGGGACTTGGTGAGCTGATCCGGCGTGATGCGCATGCGCTGCGCCATGCCTTCATAGGATTGGTTGATGTCGGAGACGCCTGGGTCGACACCGTACTTCTTGCCCTCCTTGAGCTTCACCTTGTCGTCGATCAGCTCGTTGATGACCTCCTGCCGGCTTGGGGT
The DNA here is from genome assembly GCF_004346455.1 of Bradyrhizobium sp. R2.2-H. NCBI lineage: Bacteria > Pseudomonadati > Pseudomonadota > Alphaproteobacteria > Hyphomicrobiales > Nitrobacteraceae > Bradyrhizobium > Bradyrhizobium sp. R2.2-H. The sequence continues at coordinate 81,714 of NZ_SMBR01000010.1, read as the reverse complement.
CTTCTGCGTCGTCAGCTGGTCCAGCTTGGAGCGCTGCTCGATGTCGAAATCGGTGATCGGATCGCCGTTGACCATGACGACGATGTTCTGCGCGTGCGACGGCGAGGGCAGGGCGGTCAGCATCAGCCCCGCACCGAGGGCGAGAAGGAGGCGGAAGAAAGTCGATGGGATCGTCATGATGTCGCTCGCAGATCAACCGCGTCGTGATGAGGCATACGCGGCCGGCACTTCAAACCGTTCACTGGAGGCCGGTGGGACCGCTGGTCGTCGACGAGTTCGCCAGCGTGCGCAGGCCGATTTGGAACATGAACGCGTGGCTCAGCACGGGCGGTGCGGTGCCCGCCGAATAGCTATACGAAGTTACATAGTTCGCCGCCAGCACGAAGCAATCGTCGACATAGCCGGCCCCGACCACATACTGGTTGATTTTGTTGGCCTCGAGGTCCCAGCGCGCCGAGCCCGACACCACCCAGTTGGTCGCGATCTTCAGCGAGCCCGTGGTCAGGATGCCCTCGCGGCGGGTCAGATAGCCGAGTTCCGGCTGGGCCGCGTAGTTTCCGTACAGCATGCTGACCGACCAGCGGTTGAAGTTGGCGCGGCCTTCCGCCTCGAAGCGCTGCACGTTCCAGGTCTGCTCGTCCATGCGGGAGCGGACGCTGAACGTGTAGGTGCTGTTGGGCGAATAGCTGGCGCTCGCGACGTAATCGGACCGCGGCTTGTCGAGGCCGGAATCCAGGCCGGTATTGATGGTGTCCTGGACCGCGAAAGAGTTCAGGCCGAACAGCTGGTAGGACTGGCCGAACAGCACCTTGACGGCGCCGCCCTGGTCGAACTGCGTGGTGGACTGCACGCCGACATTGGCGCGGCCGCCGCCCTCGACGCGGTCGTAGCCGGAGAACTTGTCCACGCTGAACAGGTTCGAGGCGTCGAACACCATGCTCTGGGCGTCCTCGTTCGGCAGCTTGCCGGCATAGGTCTCGTTCGGGCGGATGATGATCTGAGCGATCGGCTCGACGGTGGTCGAGCCCCAGGGCTGGATGTTGATGAACGGATAGCGGTACTCCAGGCCTACGGTCGGCATCAGGCGGAACGCCTGGGTGTCGCCGACGGGCAGGTAGTTCGACACGCCAGGCTGGTTGGAGACCGAGGAGTTGATCGCGTCGGCGCGCAGGCTGGCGAACGGCGTCCAGATCTGGCCGAGCGGATCGGTGAAGGATTTGCGCCACTGCGCCTCCGCCGTGAGGCGGGTGTAGGTGCCGGGGAAGCCGCGCAGCAGGCACTGCGAGGGCGTACGGGCCAGCGGATCGGCCGACGCCGTGGTGCACAGGCTGCTGGTGTTGGCGACCGTCGTGATCGGATCGAACACCGCATCGTCACGCGACAGGTTCACGAAATTGGTCTTGTAGCTGAACTCGCCGCCGAACACCGGATAGTTGAGCACGTTGGAGTAGTCGATCACCGGATAGACGATCGGCACCTGGCTCTGGTTGCCCGAATAGCTCAGCCAGTACATCGTGCGCGCATCGAAGAAGCTGCGGTTGCCGACGCCGGTCAAATAGAGCTGCGACAGCGCTTCCGTCGGCAGCAGCAGGAACGAGCCGAGCGGGTCGCGGTACTGATAGAGCCGGTAGTCCGAGAAGAAATAATAGTCGGACATCAGGACGCCGTCCCAGCCCCAGACCCATTTGTCGTTCAATGCGAACTGACCCTTGGTGTCGACGGCGCCGCGGAACTCGCGGTCGCCGGGTAGCCCGGCAAACGCTCCGGGATCGAGCTGGTTGATGCCGTACGCGCGGATCTGGTAGGCGCCGTCGATCAGGCGCTGTCGGAATTCGCCCTGCAGCAGCACGCCTTGCCGCGACAGGATGCGCGGGGTGAAGGTTGCGTCCATGTCGGGCGCGATCGCCCAATAATAGGGAACCTCGACGCCATAGCCCGTGTTGTCCGTGCCGGAAATATAACCCGGGATCAGGAAGCCGCTCTTCCGCTTCACGGTCGGGTCGGGCGTCGAGAAATAGGGCATGTAGGCGAGCGGCACGCCGAAGAATTCGAGCTGTGCGGTCTCGAAATACAGCATCTTCTCCTGCTGGTCGTGGATGATGCGCGCACCCTTGACCTGCCACAATGGCGGCTTCTTCGGATCGTCCTTGCACGGCGCGCAGGCCGTGTAGACGCCGTTCTCGAACACCGTGTAGTTGCCGCTGGAGCGGTCGGCGCGGCTCGCGGCCATGCGGGTCTGGTCGGCCGTGTCCACGCGCAGCGAATCGACGAAACCGTCGCGGTAATCGTCGGAGAGGTCCAGGATCTCGGCATAGGTGATCTTGCCGTCGGCATCCGTCATGCGGATGTTGCCTTCGGCATGAAGCCGCTTGGTCTTCTGGTCGTAGATGACCCGGTCGGCCTCGACGCTGGTGCCGTTGTAGAACAGCTGGACGTTACCAACCGCGGAGACGCGCGAATTGTTGTAGTCGTAGTCGACCTCGGTCGCCTGAACCAGCATCTGGTTGTCGTTGGCGACCCTCTGCGGCTTCGGACGCGGCGGCAGCGGATTGTAGGTGAAGCTCTGGGCGCTGGCCGGCGCCACGGTGGCAGCGCCGATCAGCCCGCCGAGCGAGGCGGCAGCGGCGACAGCGAGCAGGAGCCTGCGAATGGACCAGCCGCACCCGTCCGCACGCACCAACATGCGCCGCGTCAAACGAGACACGAGCCCTCGGTGGACGGCAGTCACTATCCGTCCTCCTGATAGAGCAAGGCCAAAAAGCCGGTGAGGCCGCCCACCACAACGGGCAACCACGCCGCAGCGATCGGATGCATCAACTCAGCCTTGCTCAAATCCTCAGTTACTTTCGACAGAACGTAGAGCAGAAAGCCTGCGCCCACGCCACTCAAAACCATCTTCTGCACGCCGCCCATCCGGAAGAAGCGCAACGACACGGAGGCCGCGAGCATCACCATGGCCGCAAGCAAAAACGGCTGTGCCAGAAGCTTCTGATACTGGAGTCGGTAACCGGCTGTCGCGAAGCCCGAGCTCTCGGAGGAGCGGATGTAGCTCGGTAGTTGCCAAAAAGACACAGTCTCGGGTGTGGAAAAGCTGTTGCGGACCTGCGCCTCGGTCAGCGTGGTGGGAATCTCCAGGCTGGCCTGCTCGATCGGCGGCGCGTCCAGCGAGAAGCGGCGGACGCCCTTGAACAGCCAACGGCCGGCCTCGAGCGTCGCCTCGCGCGCCTCGACCCGTTCCTTGAAGTGCTGGTCGGGGTCAAAGCGGAACAGCGTCAGCCCGGTCAGCCGGAGGCCCTGCTGCTCGCTGCGCGCGGCATTGATGATGGTCTGGCCGTCGCTGGTCTTCTGGTTGAGCCAGAAGCCGGAGGCGTCCTGGATGCCGCCGCCGGGCGCCGAGCCGAACAGCTCGGCTTCCATGCGCTTGGAGGCTTCGCGCAAATTGGCCGACATCGGATTGTAGGCGACGGTGGCGATCACCCCGATCAAGAGCGCGCTGCCGAGCGCCGGCGAGATGAACTGCCATGCGGAGATGCCGGCGGCGCGCGCCACCACGAGCTCGAGCCGGCGGGAGAGGGCGAGATAGCAGGTCATGGCGCCGATCAGCATGCAGAACGGCGTCAGCTTCTCCAGCAGCTGCGGCACCCGGAACAGCGAGGTCTCGGCCACCATGATCGCGGAGGCGGAGGCGAGGCCCGAGGTCTTGCGCACCATCTCGATGTAGTCGACCAGCACCAGCAGCAGGAAGATGCTGGCGAACACGCCGAGCGCCGCCACCACGAAACGGCCGGCGAAATAGCGCCCGAGTGTGTTGGTGAGCATGCTCATGCGGCGGCCGGGCGTCCGAACAGCCGCGCGATCCGTGCGTTCGACCTGTTGATGGCCTCCATCAGGCCAGGGGGCGGCTCGACCACGAAGCCGCCGACGATCATCCACAGCCCGACGCCGATGGCGCCCATGACCATCGCGTATTGGGCCAGCACCGCGCCCGGAGATTTCACCGCCATCACCGAGCAGGCGAAGCCGGCCATGCGCAGGCCGAACACCGCGATGATCGAGGATCCGATCGAGAAATTGCGGCTCTGGCGGGTGGTGCGAGGCGCGCCCAGGAAGGCGAAGGTCAGTACCGCAAAGGCGAAGGGATAGACCGGCGCCAGGATGCTGTCGTGCAGGGCCGAGCGGAACTGGCCGGGGATCTGCTTGTAGACTGGATCGTCCTCGGACGGCGAGAACAGCTCCCAGAGATAGCGTTCACGGATGCCGAGGGTGACGTCGCGGCCCTGGCCCGAGAACTTCGACATGTCGAAGCCGTAGCGGCCGAAGGCCACCAGCGCGGGATCGCGCTTGCCCGCCTCGAAGCGCTGCAGATTGCCGGTCTCCAGCACCAGGAACGAGCCGGTCTCGTTCTTCACGACCTCGCCATGCTCGGCCACGATCGAGACGCGCTCGTTGGGATCGCGGCGGTCGTCGATGAAGATGCCGGCGAGGATGCCGCCGGGCAGGCGCTCGCGGATCCGGATCGTGAGGTTCTTGTCGAGCTGGGCGAAGCGGCCGGGCTGGAGGATGTTGGTGAGCACGTCCGCGGTGATCTCGGCGTCCCATTGCTTGATCCGCCGCATGCCGTCGGGGGCGAGATAGGCCGCGATGAAGGCAACCAGCAGCGCCACCACGCAGGTGGCATAGAAGAACGGATAGAACAGCCGGAACGGCGAGAAGCCGGCGGCATTCATCACGATGATCTCGGAATCGGTCGCGAGCTTGTTGAGCGTGTGCGAGATCGCGATCATCAGCGCGATCGGCGAGATGATCAGGACCAGGGCCGGGATGACCAGGCTGGTGATGCCGAGGAAGGTGAGGATGGTCTGACCCTGGCTCGTCATCAGGTCGATGCCGCGCAACGCCTGCGTAATCCAGATCACGCCGGTGAGGCTGACCAGGACCAGCGCAAACGACGCCAGCGTCGTGCGGAAAATATACCTATCGATCGACCCCATGCGCTACCGCACGAATCCCCATCAGCCCCGATGTCGACCAGAATTCCGGCTGTCCAACCAATCCCCGATCAGGGGATCCCCAAGGTTGGCCATCAGCTCTTCCGGTGGTTCACTTTCTCACTACCATCCCTTTGATCCGTCAACAAAATGGCTGCCCCGTGGCACCTTCAATATATGGTTAATATTTCGCTGGTTGTGGCCGGGCGGCCACGGCGGCGCTTGGCATCGGGCAGCCGGCTGGCCCATAGTAGGGCAAGCCCCAGTGAATCGCCGTTCAGCTTCGGCTGGGACCGGCGCCGCCGAACGGGCGAAAAGTTTCATGCATTAAAGGAGTTACCCATGTCCGATGCCATCAAGGTCGGCTTTGTCCCTTTGTCTGCCGCCCCCCGTGGCATCCTGGTGGTGTTCTGCGATGACGGCCTGAAGCTCGGTCCCGCGACGGCCAAGGCGCTGGGCGGCGCTGTCGATCTTGTGAAGCGTGCGGCGGCCGCCGCCGCCTTCAGAGGCAAGAGCGCGGCCGCGCTCGACATTCTGGCGCCGGAGGGCGTGAAGGCGACCCGGCTGATCGTGATCGGCGCCGGCAAAGCGACCGGCCTGAAGGCGAACGATTTCCTCAAATTCGGCGGGGTGGCCGCGAGCAAGCTGCCCTCCGGCACCAGCGCCATGACCATCATGGCCGAGCTGCCCGGCGGCGCGATGACGAGCGAGCAGGCGGTGGCGATCGCCTCGGGCCTTCGCTTACGCACCTACAAGTTCGACCGTTACAAGACGAAGAAGAAGGAGGGCGAGGAGGGCGGCTCGCGCGCCGACATCTCGCTTGCGGTGGGCGATGCCGGTGCTGCGAAGAAGGCGTTTGCCTCGGCCGCCCACGTCATCGACGGCGTGATCATCGCGCGCGACCTCGTCAACGAGCCGCCGAACGTGCTTTTCCCCGAAGAGTTCGCGCGCCGCGCCGGTCAGCTCCGCAAGCTCGGCGTCAAGGTCGAGGTGCTCGACGTCAAGGCGATGCAGAAGCTCGGCATGGGCGCACTGCTCGGCGTCGGCCAGGGCTCGGCGCGGCCGAGCCGCACCGTGATCATGCGCTGGGACGGGGCCAGGAAGGGCGAGGCACCGGTCGCTTTCGTCGGCAAGGGCGTCTGTTTCGACACCGGCGGCATCTCGATCAAGCCGGCCGGCAGCATGGAGGACATGAAGGGCGACATGGGGGGCGCGGCCTGCGTCGTCGGCCTGATGCATGCGCTCGCTGCGCGTAAAGCCAAGGTCAACGTCGTGGGCGCCATCGGCCTCGTCGAGAACATGCCCGACGGCAACGCCCAGCGGCCGGGCGACATCGTCACCTCGATGTCCGGTCAGACCATCGAGATCATCAATACCGACGCGGAGGGCCGCCTCGTGCTCGCCGACGTGCTCTGGTACGTCGCCAAGAAGATGAAGCCGAAATTCATGGTGGATCTGGCGACGCTGACCGGCGCGATCATGGTGGCGCTCGGCACCGAACACGCCGGCATGTTCTCCAACAATGACGAACTCGCCGACCGGCTGCTCGTGGCCGGCGTCGAGAGTGGGGAGAAGGTCTGGCGGATGCCGCTCGGCCCCGAATACGACAAGCTGATCGATTCCCAGTTTGCCGACATGAAGAACACCGGCGGCCGCCATGGCGGCTCGATCACTGCGGCGCAGTTCCTCCAGCGCTTCGTCGACGGCACGCCCTGGGCGCATCTCGACATCGCAGGCACCGCCATGGGCGCGCCGAAGACCGACATCAACCAGAGCTGGGGAAGCGGTTACGGCGTCCGCCTGCTCGATCGCCTGGTCTCCGATCATTACGAGCGCAAATGACCCGAGATGACTGAAGTATTGTTCTACCATCTGCAAAACATGACGGTGGAGAATGTGTTGCCGCCGCTTCTCGAGAAATCGCTCGAGCGCGGCTGGCGCGTCGTGGTGCAGTCGAACTCGGAGGAACGCGCCGATGCGCTCGATTCGCATTTGTGGACCTATCGCGACGATTCCTTCCTGCCGCACGCGACGTGGCGGGTGAACGACGTCGCCGATCAGCCGATCGTGCTGGCGATCGAGGGGGGCAATCCCAACGGTGCCAATGTCCGCTTCCTGATCGACAATGCCGTACTGCCGGAGGACTCGCAGGGCTATGAGCGCATGGTCCTGCTGTTCGACGGCGACGATCCGGATGCGCTTGCGCTCGCCCGCGCGGCCTGGACCGATTGCAAGGCGCGGGGATTTGATGTCACCTACTGGCAGGCCGACGAGCGGGGCCGGTGGCAGAAGCGGAATTAGCGGCCGTCGGCAATTAATGATAATTTGCAGTTTGTGAACGATGCTGGCTTCGGCCACCTTCGTGCCGCAAAGGGATGTTGGGACAATCGTTTAGGGCTGGTCCTTCAGGCGGGGAATTAGTTTATCGTGCGACATCAAAAGCTTCCCGGCTCGCTCATGATTGCGTTGGCCGCCGTAGCACCGCTGCTCGCGGGCTGCTCGGGGACCGATCTGCTGTCGAAGGACGCAGAATGGTTCCAGAAGCCGGGCCGTCTCTTCATCAAGAACATCTCGATCGAATCGCCGCCGCTCACGCCTGACAAGCCGGTGGGAGCCGAGGACCTCGTCAGCGCCGACGGCGCCTGTCCGGGCATGGCCCCGCCTCCCGGGCCCGCCGACGCCAATGCGTCGACGACGGCCCCCGCACCGATGGGCGGCACGGTCGCGCTCGGGCATACCGAGTGCGACGTGGTGCGCGGCATCGGCGCGCCTTCGAACGTCAACCTGTCCACCGACGCCATCGGCCGACGCGTCGCCGTCGTGACCTGGACCACCGGCCCGCGCGCGGGCATCTACACGTTCACCTCCGGCCGCCTGTCCTCGATCGAGGGCAATCCCGAGCCGCAACCGGTGCCGAGGGCGGCCAAGCCGAAGTCGAAGAAGGCGGCGACGTAAGGGCCGCGCGTCACGCGGCTTTTCGCCCTTTGATCGCCGTCGCCCAGGCGTGGACCGTGATCGCTCCCGTCGCGCTTGCCGGAAGTCTGTCTTGCAGCCGGCGTTTCAACTCGGCGCTCTCTGCATCGGACAGCTTTCCCACGACGCCGGTCGGACTGCTCACGACCATCGACAGCCAATAATCGTCGAAGTTCGCAAACGTCCGCTCGACGACGAGTTCGCGGGTTTCGACATCGCGGAGGCCCAGCTCTACCCAGAGTGCCTTCAAGGCCGCAAAACGCGAGATATCCGCGCTCGGCGGACGCGCCGTCGGCTGGCCCATGGCATCCAGTTCCTCCCACAAGGGCTGTGTCGGCGTGCCACCGCGCGTGATGTCCCAGGTGTAGGACGCGACCATGCCGCCGGGCTTGGTCACGCGCACCAATTCGGCCGCACCTTTTTTGGGATCGGGCACGAAAAACAGCACCAGCGCCATGATAGCCGCATCGAAGCGCGCATCGTCGTAGGGAAGCGCCAATGCATCGCCAACCGAAAGCTCGACCTGCTTCGCCGATATCCGTTGCTGTGCCGCTGCGATCTGAGCTTCGGACGGATCGATCGCGCTCACGTGCGAGGGAGCAGCTCCGGCGAGGATCATCTCCGTGAACGCGCCGTTTCCGCAGCCGACGTCGACCCACGACAGACTTGGTCTCAGCGCCAGCCAATCCAGGAAAATTGCCCCGGCCGATCGGCTCCAGGGCGCCATGAAGCGTTCGTAAGCTGCGCCGTCGGTGAACTTGATCGGTTCGGGTGTCGACATTTGAGCTATCCCTTCATCATTCCCTTGCTTGCAGATCGCTTGGGCTGGAAATCGCTTGAGCTGGAAATTGCTTGGGCAGAAAATGCCGATCGTCCTCGATCGTGGAGCCGGGTCATCCGCGATGCGCTGATGCAAATTCCGTCCAGCCTAATCCCAAATGCGCGGAAGCGACACGGGCCATTTGGCCGGCAGGCGCGGATAGTTCCCGAGCCATCGCCTCTCTGTCTCGCGTCGGACGCACGGACGGCCCTGCGGACACATCGCAGCGGGATCGATCGCTCTTGATCTGGATCATGGAGCCCGCTCGGCCGTCAGTGCAGGCTGGGACAACTCCCCGACAGAAGGGCTGCCGTCAGAATTTTCAGAGGAACATTCCAGGGATCATTGACGTGAGCAACCTCGCAAAGATTGAACGCGATCCGAATTACCAGGAGCTCGTGCGCCGGCGCTCGTCGCTGGGCTGGCTGCTGTCGGCGATCATGCTTGTCATCTATTTCGGCTTCATCCTGCTGGTGGCCTACGCTCCCAAGTTCCTGGGAATACCGCTGGGCACCGGCGTGACGACGATCGGTATTCCGATTGGACTGTCCGTCATCGTGCTCGCCTTCGTGCTGACGGGCATCTACGTCCGTCAGGCGAACTCCAGCTACGACGTGCTCATCCGCAAAATCGTCGAGGAGAACCGCTCGTGAAGAAATTCACCTGGCTACCGGTCATTCTGCTCGCAAGCATTCCCACCATCGCGCTCGCGGCCGGCGCGGTCGAGGGCGGCTCGAAGCAGGCGACCAACTGGGCGGCGATCGGCATGTTCGTCGGGTTCGTCGGCCTGACGCTCGTCATCACCTATTGGGCCGCCAAGCGGACCGCGTCGGCTGCGGATTTCTACTCGGCCGGCGGCGGAATCACGGGATTCCAGAACGGACTTGCGATCGCAGGCGACTACATGTCGGCGGCGTCGTTCCTCGGCATATCGGGTCTCGTCTACACCTCCGGCTACGACGGCCTGATCTACTCCGTCGGCTGGCTCGTGGGATGGCCGATCGTCACCTTCCTGATCGCCGAGCAGTTGCGCAATCTCGGAAAGTTCACCTTTGCCGACGTCACCTCATTTCGCCTCGGGCAGACCGAGATCCGGATTCTGGCGGCGTGCGGCTCGCTGGTGACCGTTGCATTCTACCTGATCGCGCAGATGGTCGGGGCCGGCAAGCTGATCCAGCTGTTGTTCGGTCTTGATTACTGGATCGCAGTCGTCCTGGTCGGGGGACTGATGATGATCTACGTGACGTTCGGTGGAATGAAGGCGACGACGTGGGTGCAGATCATCAAGGCGGTGCTGTTGCTCTCGGGAGCGACGTTCATGGCCGGCGCCGTTCTCTACAAGTTCGGGTTCAGTCCGGAAGCGCTGTTCGCCAAGGCAACCGAAGTGCATCCCAAGAAGCTCGCGATCATGGAGCCCGGCACCCTGATCTCCAATCCGCTCTCCGCTGTCTCGCTCGGCCTGGCGCTGATGTTCGGAACGGCGGGCCTGCCTCACATCCTGATGCGCTTCTTCACCGTGAAGGACGCCCAGGCCGCCCGTAAGTCGGTTTTCTACGCCACGGGTTTCATCGGCTATTTCTACATCCTGACCTTCATCATCGGCTTCGGCGCGATCACGCTGGTTTCGACCGATGCGATGTTCCTGGACGGGAGCATCCTCGAGAAGACCAAGAGCGGAATCGCGGCGATCAAGGGCGGCTCCAACATGGCGGCGATTCACCTCGCGAATGCCGTGGGCGGCAATCTGTTCCTTGGCTTCATTTCGGCCGTCGCCTTCGCCACGATCCTGGCCGTCGTATCAGGGCTGGCTCTGGCGGGGGCATCGTCCATCAGCCACGATCTCTACGGCATGGTGATCAAGGGCGGCAACGCGAATGAGCAGGACGAGATCCGCGTGTCGAAGATCGCGACACTGGTGCTTGGCGTACTTGCGATCGTCCTCGGCATCGTGTTCGAGAACCAGAACGTCGCCTTCATGGTCGGCCTTGCTTTCGCCATCGCGGCGTCCTGCAATTTCCCCGTGCTGGTGACGTCGATCTTCTGGAAGGGCCTGACGACTCGGGGAGCCGTGGTCGGCGGCTTCCTCGGTCTGATTAGCGCGGTCGTGGGCGTGGTGCTCTCGCCGGCAGTCTGGGAGGTGACGCTTGGCTTCGCCAAGGGCTCCGCGCCCATCAAGCTGGACAATCCGGCGCTGTTCTCGATGGCCATCGCCTTTGCGGGGATCTGGCTGGTCTCGATCCTGGATCGCAGCAAGCGTGCCGCGGCCGATCGCGACGGCTTCGATGCGCAATATGTCCGGTCCCAGACCGGTATCGGAGCTGCCTCAGCGACGGCTCACTGAATGAGGGTCCAAGGACACCGCCTCTGCACCGGCCGGGTCAGCTCGCCCCCGCCGGTGCGACTCGTTAGATGGTCGACCGGCGGGTGGATCGTCCGCATCTTCGAAAGGTCGAAATGCCGAAGGCGTTCGATATCAGCAACCCGCCGTTCGATCGTCTGACGTCGAACGAGGCCGAGACGTTGCGGGCCGCGCTCGACATCGCCTACTTCAGTCCGGGAGAAGCGATCATCCGGCGGGACGCTCCGGCGGAGGCGCTCTATGTCGTGATCAAGGGCATCGTCGAGGAGCGGAGCGATGTCGACCTGCTCGCATTGCTCGGCCCCAAGGACACGTTCGACAGTCGCGCGCTCGTTCACGATCACAGCGGCCACCAGTTCTTCGCCCGCGACGAGACGCTCTGCTATGTGATCCCCAGGAAGGTCGCCCTCGATCTGATCAAGGTAAATCCGCGCTTTGCCGCGTTCTTTTACCGCGAGATATCCCAGAAGCTGGACGAGCTCGCCAACGACGAGGAGGCGGGACGTTACGGCTCGTTGATGCATGCCAAGGTCGGTGAATTGTTCCTGCATCCGCCGGTGTTTCTGGCCGCCAGCGACACGATCGAGACCGCCGGTCACCTGATGCGCGAGATCAACAGCAATGCGCTGTTCGTCCGGGACGGCGAGCGCATCGGCATCGTCACAGGCATGAATCTGTCCAAGGCGGTGGTGCTGAGGCGCCTGTCGATCCAGACCCCGGTGGGCACGCTCGCGAACTACGACATCGTGTCCTTGCGACGTGACGATTTCGTCTCCTCGGCTCTCCTGCTGATGACCAAGCACAACAAGCGGCGACTTGTCGTGCGCGAGGATGAGGAATTCGTCGGAATTCTGGAGGAGATCGACCTTCTGGGATTTCTGGCCGGAAGTGCCCAGATCACCGCCGGCCGTATCGATCGCGCCTCGAGCCGGCAGGACCTTGCCACCGCAGCGCGCGAGATCGAGACGCAAACGCGCGTGCTACGGCGGCAAGGCGTCAAGGTGGAGGTCATTGCGGAGATCGTCTCCGATCTCAACCGGCGCCTGCTGTCGCGATTGTTTGACATGCTCGCGCCGGCCAAGCTGCGCACCGGCAGCTGTCTGATCGTGATGGGAAGCGAGGGGCGGGGGGAGCAGACCGTACGGACCGATCAGGACAACGGGCTCATCCTGGCCGGCCCGGTGCAGGGTGAGATCCTGGAGGCGTTCCGCCGCGACTTCTTCGCCGCTCTCGAGAGCTTCGGCTTTCCACCCTGTCCCGGCGACATCATGGTGCGCAATCCGGCATGGTCCAGGCCGCTCTCCGAATATCTCGCAGACCTGCGCCGCTGGATCGTGCTTCCGGACCAGGCCGGGCACATGAATGTGGCTATCATCTACGATGCCCAGGTGATCGCGGGCGATGAGCAACTCCTGGACGACGCCAAGACGGCGCTGATCGATATGACCCGGGGCGAGCAGGCGTTCATGGCCCACTTTGCGCGCGCGGTCGACGCGTTCGAGACGCCGATCGGTCTCTTCAACAATTTGATCACGTCCGAGGGGACGGGAGACGCGCTCGACCTCAAGAAAGGTGGCATCTTTCCGATCGTGCACGGCGTTCGCAGCCTGGCGCTCGAACAGGGGCTGCAGGAGACTTCGACTGACAAGCGCATCTCGCGGCTATGTGAGCTCGGCGTGCTGCAAGCGGATTTTGGACGCGACCTGAAACAGGCCTTCCGGTTCCTGCTGATGCTTCGGCTCGACGGCCAGCTGGCCGCCTCCGCCGGCGCATCGGGGACACTGGTGCGACCGGCGCAGCTATCCAGCATGGAACGCCACCTCCTGCGTGATACGCTCCAGGTGGTGAAGAAGTTTCGCGAGATCGTCGGTCATCATTTCAAGTTGGGCATGTTCTAGAATGCTGCCTCGCGCGATCAAGCGGCTGTTGCACCAAGCGACCCTGAGCGACCAATCCTACCGCTTCATGTTCGGCCGTGCGCCTGACGACGAGTTCGTCGTCATCGATTGCGAGACCACCGGTCTGAACGTGCGAACGGACGACGTTGTCGCGATCGCCGCGATCAAGATCCGCGGCAGTCGGATTTTGACCAGCGAGCGTTTCGAAGCCATCGTCCACCCTGACAGGGAGCTCGGGGCGGAGGCGATCAGAATTCACCACTTGCGCCGGTCCGACGTCGAAGCGGCGCCGATCGTCTGGAAGGTGCTGCCGAGCTTTCTGCACTTCATCGGGCCGCGCCCGTTGATCGGCTACTATGTCGATTTCGACATCGCCATGCTGAACAAGTACATCCTGCCGCTGGTGGGCATTGAGCTGCCCAACGAACGCATCGAAGTGTCGCGGCTTTACTACGACCGCAAATACGGCGACGCGCCGCCAAACACCTCGGTCGACCTGTCATTCGCTGCGATGCTGCGCGACCTCTGCATTCCGCCGCTCGGACAGCATGATGCCTTCAACGACGCATTGATGACCGCCATGATGTTCGTGCAATTGCGCGACCTGATCCGGCGCGGCGTGCGCATCGCGCGGCAACGGACCAGCCCCGTCTTCAATCCGACCGGGGCATGACACGGTGCCAGAGAGAGAGCTCGTCGCGAGCCTGCAGCTCAGAGCCTGCCGCTTTTCGCGCGTTGGCGGCGCGATCATGATCGTGATCGCCACACTGCTGATGAAGTCGCTTTCGTGATGGCCCGGAATGCGCTTTGATAGTGTGAACAACAATCCGGAGGAGACTATGCGGTTCATTGCCCTCGTATCGGCTCTGCTCTTGCCGTTTGGCGCGGCATTCGCGCAGGACTATCCGTCGAGAACCATCACCATGCTGGTTCCATTCGCCGCGGGCGGGCCGACCGACACCATCGCACGCCTGACCGCGGCAGGCATGGCGAAATCCCTGGGACAGCAGGTCATCGTCGAGAACGCGACCGGCGCCGGCGGCACCATCGGCACGACCCGCGCCGCGCGCGCCCAGCCGGACGGCTACACGCTGCTGATCCATCATGTCGGCATCTCGACTGCCGCTACGCTGTACCGCAATCTGAGCTATGACACCAAGACCGCCTTTGCGCCGATCGGGCTCGTGACCAACGCGCCGATGACCATCATCGCGCGTCCCGATTTCCCGGCTGACACGCTCAAGGAACTGGTCGCCTACGCCCAGCAGCAGGGCGACAAGCTGACTTACGCCAATGCCGGGCTCGGCGCCGCATCGCATCTGTGCGGCATGCTGTTCATGACGGCGATCCAGAAGCAGCTCACCACGGTGCCCTACAAGGGCAACGGTCCCATCATGAACGATCTGCTCGGCAAGCAGATCGATCTCACCTGCGATCAGGCCACCAACACCACCGGGCCGATCACGGCGAAGCAGGTCAAGGCCTACGCGATCACCACCAAGGAGCGGCTGAAGAGCCTGCCCGATCTGCCGACGGCCGACGAGGCCGGCCTCAAGGGTTTCGAGCTCGGCGTCTGGCACGGCATCTATGCGCCCAAGGGCACACCGCCGGCGGTCGTTCAGAAACTGACGGCGGCGCTCCAGACCGCTCTTAAGGATCCCGCCTTGATCGCACGGTTCAACGACATCAACACCGAGCCGGTCCCGCAGGACAAGGCGACGCCCGAGGCGCTGGGCGCGATGCTGACGAGTGAGATCGACCGCTGGGCGCCGATCATCAAGGCGGCGGGGCAGTATGCGGACTGAGTCCGGAGGTGCGACATTAAAATCAGATTGAGGAGATGCGCGATCAATTCGCCGACACGCTGCCGATTGTGCGCCTGATTTGACGGACGTCTCGGACCGGCGGCGCACCAAACTGCCGGACATATTCGCGACTGAATTGTGAGGCGCTTTCGTAACCTACTGCGAAGGCGACATCTGAAGCGGTTCGGTCACCGGAGAGGAGCAGTTGCCGCGCTTCCTGCAATCGAAGCTGCTTCTGATACTGGATCGGGCTTAGCCCCGTCAGTGCCACGAAATGGCGGTGTAGGCTGGCGCGGCTCATGCCGCTTGCCTCGCACAGGGCCTCGATCCGCAGCCGCGTGTTGTGGTGGTCGCGAATCCATTCGACCGCACGCCGGATCCGGCCAAGCGCCCCCTCGGGGCGTGCGATATGGCGCAGCAGGCGCCCCTGCGGTCCCTGCAAGAGACGATAGAGCAATTCCCGCTCCACCATCGGGGCCAGAACCGGAATGTCGCCCGGCGTGTCGAGCAAGGCCAATAGGCGCAGCAGCGTGTCGCGCAGCGGCGACGTCATCGGGTTGATGGCGATCCCGCTGCCGGGCGCGTCGGCATCGCGCACCGGCGGCATGGTGGAGGCGACCTCGGCCAGCAATGCGGGGTCGAGGACGAGCGACACCGCAACATAGGGGCGGCCGTCACCGGCATCGTGAATCTGGCCGCTCAGCGGCAGATCCAGCGCGCTGACGAGATATTGCGCGGAGTCGTAGCGCAACAGATTGTCGTGGATCGCCACATCCTTCGACCCCTGCAGGATGAAGCAGATCATCGAGCGGTACAGGCACGGCGACGTGCCGGAGGTCTTTTGCCCCACGCCGATCTCCAGTCGCGGAATCGGCGTGACGGTCATCCCCGACCGCGCGTGGCGCAGGGCGAGATCGAGATGCGGCTGGAGATGCTCGGTCATGAGCCTTCTATGGCATCGTTTTTCGAACGAGCAAAGACCTTGAGACAATCAGGCAATAGATTGAGAGCATTGGGCGGGCGGGGCGCTGTCCGGGCAGCCTATCTGGTTGGCATCGGAACGGCGCCGCAGCGGTGTCGCGTTCCGGAGACCAGCCCATGAAGGACCGACCATGACCAAGCAGATCGCACTCATCACAGGCGCCAGCCGCGGCCTCGGCCGCAACATGGCGCTTCACCTCGCCCGGCGCGGTGTCGCCATCATTGGCACCTATCGCAGCGGCGCGGCAGAGGCCGACACGCTGCGCCAGGAGATCGAGGCGCTCGGCGGGAAGGCGGTGATGATCGCGCTTGACGTCAGTGATACCGCGAGCTTCCCGGCGTTTGCCGCAAGGGTCGCCGACGCGTTGAAGACAGAGTTCGACCGTGAGCGGTTCGACTTTTTGGTCAACAACGCCGGCCACGGTCTGCACGCGCTTTTCGCCGAGGCCACCGAGGAACAGTTCGACTCGCTGATCGGCGCGCATCTGCGTGGTCCGGTCTTCCTGACGCAAAAGCTGCTGCCGCTGATGGCGAACGGCGGGCGCATCCTCAATGTCTCGTCGGGCTTCGTGCGCGTCACGATGGCGGGCTACGGCCTCTACGCGGCGGCGAAGGCGGCGCTTCAGACGCTGACCAAGTTCATGGCGGTCGAGCTCGGCGCGCGGCAAATCCGCGTGAACGCGATCGCACCGGGCGCCATCGCAACCGATTTCCTGGGCGGCATCGTCCGCGACGATGCGAACGTGAACACGTTTGTCGCGCAAACCATCGCGCTCGGCCGTGTCGGCCACCCCGACGACATCGGCGGCGCGGTCGCGGCCATGCTGTCCGACGACATGGGCTGGGCGAACGGCACGACCTTCGACATTTCGGGTGGTCAGGCGATCTGATCTTCGCGTCGCTCTTTCACCTGGAAAGAGAGGCCATCATGCCCGACCCGAGCCTGACACTCGTCAGCCACCCGCTCTGCCCGTTCGTCCAACGCGCCGCGATCGTTCTTCTGGAAAAGGGCGTGCCGTTTGAGCGGATCAACATCGACCTCTCGGCCAAGCCCGACTGGTTCCTGGCGCTATCTCCGACCGGCAAGGTCCCGCTGCTCAAGGTGCGCCAGGCCGACGGAGAGGACGCGATCCTCTTCGAAAGCATGGTGATCTGCGAGTATCTCGAGGAAGCGCAGGGCGGCGCGTCGATGTATCCCGACGATGCGCTGCTGCGCGCCCGGCAGCGCGCGTGGATCGAGTTCGCCACGCCGACCCTCGCCGATGCCTGGCAGTTCCTCAACGCCACCGACCCTGCGGTCGCGGACGCCAAGCGGGCAGCGTTCCGCGACCGGCTAGAGCGGATCGAGGCCGAGCTGGGCTCAGGGCCGTATTTCTCCGATGCCGATTTCGGCATGGTCGATGCAGTTTACGCCCCGCTCTTCCGCTATTTCGGCATCATCGACCCCGCCGTGTCGCAGGCGATCTTTGGCGACCTTCCGCGCGTCTCGGCGTGGCGGTCGGCGCTCGCAGTGCGTCCCAGCGTCAGCGGCGCGGTGGTCGAAGACTATGCCGAACGCTTCCGAAAACACCTGCGCCAGCACCAGGCGCTCCTCGCGGTCTGACGCCGGCTGCGGACGCACGTCTGTGCATAGGGAGGTTTTGATGGGGCGACGCTAGCCCGCCGCCTCGTCAAACTGCGTGCTCGCTTCGAGCCATTGCTCCTCCGCGCGCGCCAGCGCGTCGGCGGCATTGGCGCGGGCCTTCGACAATTGCGCGGCCTGCTTGGGATCGCGCGTAAAAATGTCGGGCAGGGCGAGCGCGGTGTCGATCTTCGTGATGATCTCGCTGACGCGGGCGATCTCGGCCTCGGCTTCCGCGATGCGCTTCTTCAGCGAGCCGCGATTGTCCGACCTTGGACGCTGCGGCTTCTCAGCCGGCACGCTGTGCTCGCGCGGGGCGTCCGCGTTGCGCGCCGACAGCACCAGGCGGCGGTATTCGTCGAGGTCGCCGTCGTAATTGGTCACGGTGCGGTCGGCGACGATCCAGAGACGATCGGCGCAGGCCTCGATCAGGTAGCGGTCGTGCGAGACCATGATGACGGCGCCGGGGAATTCGTTGATCGCTTCGGCAAGCGCGGCGCGGCTGTCGATGTCGAGATGGTTGGTCGGCTCGTCCAGGATGATCATGTTGGGGCCGAAGAAGGTCGCAAGACCCAGCAACAGCCGCGCCTTCTCGCCGCCCGACAATTTGCCGGCCTTGGTGTCGGCGGCCTTGCCGGAGAAGCCGATCGCGCCGGCGCGGGCGCGCACTTTCGCCTCCGGCGCATCGCCCATCAGCTTGCGGACGTGATCGTAGGCGGAGGCGTCCTCGTTGAGCTCGTCGAGCTGGTGCTGCGCGAAATAGGCGATCGACAGCTTGTCCGCGCGCGTCACCTTGCCCGAGAACGGCGCCAGGCGTCCGGCGAGCAGTTTCACCAGCGTCGATTTGCCGTTGCCGTTGGCGCCGAGCAGCGCGATGCGGTCGTCATTGTCGATGCGCAGCGTGACGCGGTTCAGCACCGGGCTCGCCGGATCGTAACCGACCGAGGCGTTGTCGACCGCGATGATCGGCGGCGACAGGATCTTCTCCGGCGCGGGGAAGCTGATCTCGCGCACATCCTCGGTGACCAGCGCCGTGATCGGCTTCAGCCGCTCCAGCATCTTGACGCGCGATTGCGCCTGGCGCGCCTTGGAGGCCTTGGCCTTGAAGCGATCGACGAAGGCCTGCAGGCGCGCACGCTCGGCCTCCTGGCGCCTGACCGCCTTCGCGTCGAGCAGCTCGCGCGCGGCGCGCTGCTCCTCGAACGAGGAATAGGTGCCCTTGTAGAGCGTGAGCTTGCCGCGCTCGAGATGCAGGATCTGGTCGACCGAGCTTTCCAGCAGGTCGCGGTCGTGGCTGATCACGATCACCGTGCGCGGATAGTGCGCGAGGTGGTCCTCCAGCCACAGCGTGCCTTCGAGATCGAGATAGTTGGTGGGCTCGTCGAGCAGCAGAAGGTCGGGGGCCGCGAACAGCGTGGCGGCGAGCGCGACGCGCATGCGCCAGCCGCCGGAGAATTCGGCGCAGGGGCGCAGCTGGTCGGCAGCCGAGAAGCCGAGGCCGGAGAGGATCGCGGCGGCGCGGCTCGGCGCCGAATGCGCGTCGATGTCGACGAGCCGGGTCTGGATCTCGGCGATCCGGTGCGGATCGGTCGCGTGCTCGGCCTCAGTGAGCAGCGCATCGCGTTCGAGATCGGCCTTGAGCACGACCGTGATCAGGCTTTCGGGACCGTTCGGCGCTTCCTGCGCGAGGCTGCCGATGCGCCAGCGCGGCGGAAGGGTCACCGAGCCGTGTTCCGCCGCTAGCTCGCCGCGGATCACCTTGAACAGCGTCGACTTGCCGGTGCCGTTGCGCCCGACCAGGCCGACGCGTGATCCCGGCGTGATCTGCACGGAACTCTGGTCGATCAAAAGGCGTCCGGCGAGACGGATGGAGAGATCGGTGATCGCAAGCATGCGGCCTTGTCACCGCAAGGCGCGTCGAACGCAACCCGTTTTTCCGTCAGTGCGTCTCGCGCTCGCGCCGCTGCAGCTCGTTCAGGAGCTGCTCGAGATGGGTCGGCAGGCGCGGTTCGGGCCGGAGGCTCTGCTGCAGCCGCTCGCCCACGGCATCGCAAATCGAGCGGCTGGTCCGCCGGTCGATCTGTTCGCTATCATTGGCAAGGAGGCCAGCCATCGCGGGGTTCCGTGCTCTCAAAGTAAGGACAAGGTACCAAGTCATTGCCGCCCAAATAGTTTCGCCGGCGGCAGCCGATGCCGGGCATTCTCGTAAAAATTGTATGAACCAAGCCTTTTCCGCTCAAGGCAAAGCCCCGGCGAGGGGGCGCCGGGGCTTCTCCTGGAGGGTACCTGGGGGGCTTGGGTACTCTCGGGAAGGTGCTGACGGGCTCAGTAGCAGCGGTTGATCAGCCGCCAGCGGGGTCCCCAGGGGGTCGGGACCAGCCGGCGCACATAGCAGCCGCCATAACCGTAGGAGACGGGACCGCCGGCGTAGAAGCGCGGTCCGCCCCAGCCGTGGCCGTGGTGCCAGCCGCCGCCGTGCCAGCCCCGGCCGCCGTGCCAGTGCGCGGAGGCCGAGGTCGGTGCCAGCGCGGCACCCAGCGCGACCGCGGCGACGGCGGCAAGCGAAAGTTTCCTCCACATGGTGATCTCCTGAAGACTGCCGGCGCGGGGCTATCGCGCCGATGGAAAGGCCGCCGAAACGGTCCGCCTGATGATCAGGCTTCGGTTTCGATGGGTCCGACCTTACGCCGGTGAAGCTGAACCGATCCCTGACGGCGGTTTCAGATTGGGTTCATCTGGGTGAAATCGTTGTCATCCATGCTGGAATTGGCAGCCGCCCCCGCGGCAAGCGCCTGTGCGGACCGTTTCGGCGGGTCGCTTGCCGTCCGGCGAAGGCGCCGATATAAGCCCCGCAACTCCGAACCGCCGCTTTCTTCTTCCCAAGGACAACATTATGGCCATCGAACGCACTTTCTCGATCATCAAGCCCGACGCGACCGAGCGTAACCTGACCGGTGCGGTCAACGCCGTGATCGAGAAGGCGGGCCTGCGCATCGTCGCGCAGAAGCGCATCCGCATGACCAAGGAGCAGGCCGAGACCTTCTACGCCGTCCACAAGGCGCGCCCGTTCTTCGGCGAACTCGTCGCCTTCATGACCTCCGGCCCGGTGGTGGTTCAGGTTCTGGAAGGCGAGGGCGCGATCGCCAAGTACCGCGAGGTGATGGGCGCGACGGATCCGGCCAAGGCTGCCGAGGGCACCGTCCGCAAGCTCTACGCAAAGTCGATCGGCGAGAACTCGGTGCACGGTTCGGATGCGCCGGAGACGGCCGCGATCGAGATCGCGCAGTTCTTCTCGGGCAACGAGATCGTCGGCTGATCGATCGGCCGACAGGTTAGGGACGACGGGCGAAAGGACTGATTGTGGACTGGCTTTGGCAGATCTTCGATCCCGCTACGATCGGGGCATTCTTCACCCAGTTCCGCAACGAAATGGCCGAACCGACCTTCTGGATTGCGGTCGGCAAGATCATCTGGATCAACATCCTGCTCTCCGGCGACAACGCGCTGGTGATTGCGCTCGCCTGCCGCGGTCTCTCGCCGCGCCACCGGCTCTGGGGCATGATCTTCGGCGCCGGCGCTGCGGTGATGCTGCGAATCATCTTCACCGGCATCGTCGCCACCCTGATGGGGCTGCCGTACCTCAAGCTCATCGGCGGTCTCGCGCTGATCGTGATCGCGGCCAAGCTGCTGGTGCCGGAAAACGATGACGAGGACGACGTCGAGTCCGCCTCGCATCTGTGGCACGCCATCCAGATCGTCGTGGTCGCCGACATCGTCATGAGTCTCGACAACGTCATTGCGGTCGCCGCCGCGGCTAATGGCAGCGTGCCGCTCCTGATCCTCGGCCTCGCCATCAGCGTGCCGCTGATCGTCGCCGGTGCGGCGCTGATCATGGC
The DNA here is from genome assembly GCF_004346455.1 of Bradyrhizobium sp. R2.2-H. Classification (NCBI taxonomy): domain Bacteria; kingdom Pseudomonadati; phylum Pseudomonadota; class Alphaproteobacteria; order Hyphomicrobiales; family Nitrobacteraceae; genus Bradyrhizobium; species Bradyrhizobium sp. R2.2-H. The sequence continues at coordinate 60,373 of NZ_SMBR01000010.1, read as the reverse complement.
GCTGCTCGCAAAGCTGCCGGTCCTGGTCTGGGCCGGTGCGGCGCTGCTCGGCTGGGTCGCGGGCGAGGTTATCGCGACCGACCCGGGCGTCGCGCCGAAGCTGCACACGCTGCTCGACGGCCCGCTGGGCACCTCGCTGGACAGCATGCTCGGCGCGCTGCGCATCCCGCCGCAGTTCGGACATGGCGGGGCAGGCGGCGAATATCTCTGTGCCATGCTCGGCGTCGTGGTCGTGCTGGTGGTCGGCTACATCTGGCGCCGACGCAGCCTGACCCTGGCAGCGCTCGAATCCTCCGAGCGCCACGCCAAGGCCTCGGCGGAGTGATGCTGCGGCTCTGATCGGCGCGGCCTTCCTCTCCAGCGATGAGAGGCGACCACATCACCGGGACGCGTGCCGCGTCGGCAGGACGCGAGCGATCACCGGCCACAGGTTCTTCGGCGCAGGCGCCCGAATCCCTCCATCGTTGCGACGTGTGACCGGCATGCATCGCGCTTGGCAGGAGCTCGCGTCGTGCGCGCGGACGTTGCGTGGAGAGTCGCCCTGTGCAACCCTCACGCGATTTAGATCTTGTCTTATTATAAACTACTGAGATTCAAGGGTACTTTCGTTGACTCGACGAAGGTTCCCACGGCACCTCGCCCCGACGTTCATGTTCATGAAATCGGAAGGTGCGATGTCGTCGAAAGTGCTTTGTCGTCCTGTTGCCGTTGTTGCCGCTCGCATCAAGACGCTTCTGACGTGCGCCAGCCCGAGAGCCTTCGCAGTTTCCGTGGTCTCCATTGTCGTGTGCAGCGACGGCGTCCTGCACGGCACCAGCGCGCAGAGCGCCGCGCCCAAGGCGGCGGGGGGAAGCACGTTGCCGGCCGTGACCGTCACCGCAGACGCGCCGAAGCCGCGCGTGCGTCCACGGGCCAATCCAGTCAGGAGGGCGGGCCGCGGCGCGCCTGCGAATGATCGGGCTAAGCTGCAGGCGGAAGCTAATCCGACGGCTGCGAGGCCCGGCGCTCTGCCGCCGACCTACGCAGGCGGGCAGGTGGCACGTGGAGGCCAGGTCGGCTTGCTCGGCAACAAGGATTTCATGGATACGCCGTTCAACATCACGAGCTACACGGCGAAGAAGATCGAAGATCAACAGGCCGTCACCGTCGCCGACGTCGTCAGCAACGATCCTTCGGTCCGTTTCACCGGCCAGGCTGGCGGCATCCTCGACTCCTTCTTCATCCGCGGCTTTCCGATCGGCGAGGGGAATGTCGGAGAGATTGCCTTCAACGGCGTCTATGGCGTTGCGCCGAACTACCGTGTGTTCACCGACTACGTCGAGCGCATCGAAATCATCAAAGGCCCGACCGCGCTGCTTTACGGCATGGCGCCAAACAGCAGCGTCGGCGGCACCATCAACATCGTTCCGAAGCGTGCAGGGGACGTCGACCTCACGCGGGTCACGACCGACTATGCGACGAGCACCCAGCTCGGCACCCATGTCGACGTGAGCCGGCGGTTCGGCGAGAACCGCGAATTCGGCATTCGGGTCAACGGCAGCTATCACAACGGCGATACGCCGCTGGACAACCAGAGCCGGGAGGCGCATGTCGGCTCCGCGGCGTTCGACTATCGCGGCGAGAAATTCAGAGCCTCGCTCGACTTCATCGATCAGGAGGAAAAGTTCGACTCGCCCACGAGGCCGTTTCTGGTGGCAACCGGCGTCGCCGTCCCGACCGCGCCGGTCGGGCGGCGCAATGTCACGCAGTCCTGGGAATGGGCCAAGGTCCACGACAACTCGCTGCTGGCGCGCGCCGAATACGATGTGACTGACGCCGTGACGGTGTTCGCTGATGCCGGCGGTGGCAGGACGCAGGTCGATCGTCTGTTCGGGACGCCGACGATCCTGAACGCGGCGGGCAACACCACGTCGACGCCGGGACGGTTCAAATTCGACATCGACAGGAACGTGGCCGACGCCGGCCTTCGCGCCCGGTTCGACACCGCAGCGATCAGTCACGCCGTGACCTTCCAGGGCAGCTATTACATTGACGAGGTTTCGCGCGGCTCGGTGAACGGCACGCCGGTGCTGTCCAACATCTATGCGCCGATCGCTCGTCCCCAGCAGCTCGTTCCGGCTCCCGCGACCGTGCCGAAGCTGTCGGACACCGAGCTGACCGGTCTTGCGCTGGCCGACACCATGTCGGTTTTCCAGGAGCGCCTTCAGCTGACCGTCGGCGTCAGGCAACAGGGCGTCAAGTCGAACAACTACAACACCACCACGGGAGCCGTGACCTCCGCCTACGACCAGACGGCGTACACGCCGATGGTCGGCGTCGTCGTCAAGCCCTGGAGCCACGTTTCGCTCTACGCCAACTACATCGAAGGGCTCAGCAAGGGCGACGTCGCTCCGACGACGGCGAGCAATCAAGGAGAGGTCCTGGCGCCTTATTTCAGCAAGCAGAAGGAAGCGGGCGTCAAGGTCGATCTCGGCATGCTCGCCACCACGATCAGCTTGTTCGAGATCACCAAACCCTCGGGACAGCTGGGCCTCGACAAGATTTACCGGGCGGATGCCGAACAGCGCAATCGCGGCGTGGAATTCACCGTGTTCGGAGAATTGCAGCCGGGAATTCGCGTGCTCGGCGGCGTGACGCTGATCGACGCGGAGCTGACAAAGACGAGCACGGCAGCCAATCTCGGCAAGACGCCGATCGGCGTGCCCCAGGTGCAGGCCAATCTGTCCACCGAATGGGACACCCCGTTCGCACCGGGACTGACGCTGGTCGCAAACGCTGTCTATACCGGGCACCAATATCTGGATGGCGCAAACACGCAGGTCGTTCCGGCCTGGACCAGGCTCGACCTTGGTGCCCGCTACGCCACGCGGATCAACAACCGGCCAGTGACGCTGCGGGCCCTGGTTCAGAACGTGTTCGACACCAATTACTGGGCTGGCGTCGCAAGCTACTCGGCACTCGCGCAAGGGGCGCCGCGGACCCTGCTGTTGTCGATGTCGACGGATTTCTGAGGTGGTTTCAATCAATCGTGCCGAATTCGGTGACGGGCATCGTCCAATAGACGAGCTTGCTTCCGGCAAATGAGACCCGCAGCCGGTCGAGCAAGCTGTCGGCATCGCTCCTCGCCAGGATCATCTGCACCGCCGTCTGATCGGCGTGCCCCTTGACGCGTTCGGCGGCCGTCCGCAATCGAACGTCCGCGCCGTGACCCGCGCCGTGCGATGCGGTGAATCCCGAAACGAGGTCGGTCTGTTCGGCGAGATAGTCGAACACCTCCTCGCGGAGCTGACGCGGTACGATCAGCGTGAGGCAGACCGGTCCATCGATCATTTCGCCACCTTCGACGTTCCGCCGTAGCGGCGATACAGGATCGGCAGGAGAATCAGGGTGAGCAGGGTGGAGGACATCAGCCCTCCGATCACGACGACGGCGAGCGGCCGCTGCACTTCGGACCCTGGCCCGGACGCGAACAGCAGCGGGATCAAGCCCAGCGCCGTGATGCTCGCGGTCATCAGCACCGGCCGAAGCCTGCGCATGGCGCCTTCGACGACGATACGATCCTCGCTCAGGCCATGGGCCCGGAGTTGGTTGAAGTAGGACACCAGAACGACTCCATTGAGGACGGCGATGCCGAGCAGCGCGATGAATCCGACCGAGGCCGGCACCGACAGATACTCGCCCGTCAGGACCAGTGCGAAGACGCCTCCGATCAGGGCAAAGGGAATGTTGACCAGCACCAGCAAGGCCTGCCGGATGGCGCCGAATGTGGTGAAGAGCAGCAGGAAGATGAGACCGATCGCGACCGGGACCACGATGGACAGGCGCGCGGCGGCGCGTTGCTGGTTCTCGAACTGCCCGCCCCAGGTCAGCCGGTAACCGCTCGGGAGCGAAAGTTCGGTCGCAACCTTCTGGCGGGCCGCTTCGACGAAGCCGACCATGTCGCGGCCGCGGACGTTGGCGCGAACGACGCTCATGCGCGCGCCGTCTTCGCGGTCGATCTTCACCGGCCCGTCCACGCGCTGGATTCGCGCGACCTGCGACAGCGCGACATGCTGTCCGGACGCGAGCGTCAGCGGCAGGCTCGCCAGCAGCGTCGGCGCCTCCCTAGTCGTCTCGCTGCCGCGGACGAGAATGGGGGTGCGGCGGCCCTCCTCGAGCGCCGTCCCGATCGTTCGGCCCTCGATCTGGGTACGGAGCGAGTTCACGATGGAATCCACGGTCAGGCCGAGGCGGCCGGCTTCCATGCGATTGACCGCAACCGTGTAGTATTGAGCGCCTTCGTTCAGCGTGGTGTAGACGTCCTCGGCGCCGTCGATGCCGGACAGGATCGCCGACAGCTTGGCCGCGGCTTCGTTCAGCCTGGCGATGTCGGGGCCGAAGATCTTCACGGCGACGTCGCCACGCACGCCGCTGATCATCTCCTGCACGCGCATGTCGATGGGTTGGGTGAAGCTGAGCGAGATGCCCGGAAAGCCGGACAGGACCTCGCGGAGCTTCTGCAGCAGGGCCTCGCGATTATCGGTCTGCCTCTCGGCAGCGGGCTTGAGCACGAGGAACGTGTCGGTCTGGTTGGGCCCCATCGGATCGAGGCCGAGTTCGTCCGATCCGGTCCGCGCGACGATGCCGGCAATATCGGGCACGGCCAGAAGTGCCTTCTGGAGCCGGACATTCATCGCAAGCGACTCGTCGAGGTTGACGGACGGAAGCGTCTCCACGCTGACGATGACATCGCCTTCGTCCATCGTCGGCATGAAGGTCTTGCCGAGCTTGGTATAGGCGAATCCCGTGGCGACCAGGCAGATCAGCGCCGCAGCCATCACCTTGCGCTCGTTCTTCAGGGCCCAGTCCAGTGCAGGCGCGTAGACCCGCTGCGCCGCACGGACCAGCATGGGATCGCCATGCGACCCGGACTTGAGCACATAGGAGGTCATCACCGGGATCACGGTGAGCGCCAGCAGTAGTGAACCGGTGAGCGCGAAGATGATGGCGAGCGCGACGGGGATGAACAGCTTCCCCTCCAATCCCTGCAGCGTCAGCAGGGGTATGAACACGATGATGATGATGAGGACGCCCGAGGCCACCGGCTCCAGGACTTCGCAAACCGACCGGTACACCAAGTGGATCAGCAGAGCAGCTTTGCCCGGTTCGTGCTTGCCGAGATTGCCGACGATGTTCTCGACCACGACGACCAGCGCGTCGATCAACATGCCGATCGCGATCGCAAGTCCGCCGAGGCTCATCAGGTTGGCCGACATCCCGACCACGCGCATGACGATCAATGCGAAGACGATGGCGAGCGGCAGGCTGAGAGCGATCACCAGCGAAGCCCGCCAGTTGCCGAGGAAAAGCAGCAGGAGAACGATGACGAGGGCGGTCGCCTCGCCGAGCGCCCGCACCACGGTGCCGACCGCGCGGTTGACCAGGTGGCTGCGGTCATAAAACACGTTGATGGAGACGCTTTTCGGCAGCGAGGGCTGCAGCTCCGCGAGCCGGGCGCGCACGTCGCGGACGAGCTGACCGGCGTTGGCGCCGCGCAGGCCGAGGACGAGGCCCTCGACCGTCTCGCCGCGGCCGTCCGACGTGACTGCGCCGTAGCGGGTCAGCGTCCCGACTTTGACGCTCGCCACGTCGTTGACCATGATGGGCACGCCCTCGCGGGTGTCAACGACGATCGCCTTGATGTCTTCGACCGATCGGATGCTGCCCTCGATCCGGACCAAGGCGCTGTCCTCGCCCTGGTTGACCCGTCCGGCACCGTCGTTGCGACTATTGGCTTCGATGGCCCGGCGAAACAGCTCGTAGGAGATGCCGCGCGCGGCGAGCGCATCGTTGCGCGGGACGATCTCGAAGGCGCGGACGTACCCGCCGAGCGCATTGACGTCCGCAACGCCGGGGACCGTTCGCAGCGCAGGACGGATCACCCAATCCAGCAAGGTTCGGCGCTCGGCGAGCGAAAGCTCGGGACTGTCGATCGTGAACATGAACATCTCGCCGAGGGGGCTCGTGATCGGCGCAAGACCTCCGCTCACTCCGTCGGGGAAATCACGCGCGATGTTCGATAGCCGCTCCGATACCTGGTTGCGCGCCCAGTAGATGTCGGTGCCGTCCTCGAAGTCGACGGTGATGTCGGCCAGTGCATATTTCGTGGTCGAACGAAGGACCTTCTTGTGCGGCAATCCGAGCAGTTCGAGCTCGACGGGGACCGTGATGCGCTGCTCGACCTCTTCGGGCGTCAGGCCCGGCGCCTTCATGATGATCTTCACCTGAACCGGAGAGACATCGGGAAACGCGTCGATCGGCAGGCCGGGCAGGAGGACGGTGCCGGCGCCCACCAGCAGCAGCACACTCAGCAGAACGAACAATCGCTGCGAAAGCGCGAACGCAACCAGGCGCTGGAGCATCTATTGCCCCAGGCCCGAGAGAATGCCGCGAAGCGCCGAGATGCCGCCGATCGCGATCTCGTCCTGCTCCGTGATGGGACCGGACACCACGACATGGTCCTGGTCGTCCGCAACAAGCTTGACCGGGACCAGCCGGAAGCCACCGGCTGTGGCAACGAACACCGAGGTCCGTTCGCCCCGCCGGACCAGCCCATGATAGGGAATCTCCCACGCGCTTTCGCCGGCGGAGAGAAAGCCGATGCGGGCAGCGGCGGTCTGACCGGGATGCAGCTCTCCGTCGTTGGGGATTTCTGCACGAACCAAAATGGTCTGAGTTGCAGGGTCGATGGTCTCGGAGACCAGCACGACCTTGCCGGGGGTGGAATAGCCCTCGATCTCGACTTTCGCGCCGGCGCGGATCGCGCGAATATTGGCTGCAGGAACTGCGATTTCCGCCCATAGCGGTGAGAGCCGCGCCAGCTTGACGAGCGGCGCGGATTGTTCGAGCCGCTGCCCCGGCGACACTGCGACCTCGACGACGGATGCGGTTTGCGGCGCATTGACCGTGAGCGTCGCGCTGATCGCCGCTTGCTGGCCGAGCCGAGAAATGGCTTCGTCGGACATCCCGCTCAGATGCAGCATCTGACGCCGCTCGGCGACCACGAGAGCGGCCTGGCGCGCTTCCGCCTGGCTGGCCTCCAGCACGCGCTGCGGCACGGCCTTGCCCTCGAACAGATCGGCAGTCCGCTTCAGCTGCTGGCTGGCGAGATGCTCCTGGGCGATCGCGTGCAGGTAGTCGCGCTGCTGGGAGACGAAACTTGGGCTCTCCAGCGTGACGAGCGGTTGGCCGGCCGAGGCGTGGTCACCGCGCCCGACGAGGAGAGTGGCGACCATGCCGGCCACCGGCGCACTGACGACCCACATTTGCGGTGTGGGGATCACGATCTTGACCGGATAGGGCAGCGTCAGATCGGTCCGGATCGCGACCGGGTGGGTCACGCGCACTCCGAGATTGCGCGCCTGAGCATCGCTCAGCTTCAGCTCATCCTCCGCCATCGCCATGGAAGGAAACAAGCTCAATGCAATCGCAACGAGCATACCAGCGAGCTCGCCCCGAGAAGAGGCGGGAAGGAGAGTTTCGTGACGGACTCGCATGAGGAATATCCCACGCTCACCGGCGAGCGAAGTGCTGTTCGATTGCGTGTTTGGCTTACTCCACCACCGCGTTGGTGAGTTGATCTGCCTCAAGCGGCTCAAGCGGCTCAAGCGAGACAGCCAATTGGGAAGGCTGCCTGCCGTCCATTGAGCGTTTCGGTTGATGTCGCTCAATTCCCTCGCAGCCGCAGAAGCTAGGCTGTGGTCGTACCGTTTGGAGAGGCGGCAGTGAGACCAACCAACCTTGCTTCGATCCTGGCGACCGGCTTTGCTGTGCTGGTCGGGCTCATGCAACCAGCGCTCTCCTATAGCGGAACGATACGGGACCCCTGGAGTTCTGCGCACATCGAAATGCTGCCGCCCGAAATCCGTGCAGACGTGCGGAAATGGGACACGGCGTGCGGTGGCCCAATCGCTGCCGCCCAACGCTTTGCTCTCTATCTGACCGTGCCCGGAGCTCAATTCCTGGCTCTTCATTTCGACGATTTCCATTGCCGTAACAGGGCTGTTCATTGCGGGCCCACAGGTTGCCTGCACGAGGTGTATGTCTTGAAAAGCGGTCGTTATAGGCGTGTGCTTGCCGTCCGCGCTTACGACGTTCGGCTGTCCTCTTCCCACGATCAGGCCTTCCTTGAAGTTCGGGACGCGAGCGGCAAGGGCCGGACGCTGCGGTGGAACGGGAGCCGATTCGTCGAGAGATAGCGAGAACCTGTCGTATCGGCTCCCCGGCCCCGGTCACGATGGACGCTTCCTTCCCGTGATCATCGCCTTCACCAGATTCTCGCTGTGCTCGAAGCTCGCCAACAGGACGCCAAGCACATGGACGACGACGAGGCCGATCGTGAGGTTGGCGAACGCCTCATGCATCTCCTCGACCCATTTTGCCCCCCAGAAGGTACCGGTCGTCATCATGTAACCGGTGGAGCAGGTGACGATCAGCGTGACGATCAGCGCCACGACCATCGTGCCGCCGGCTGGATTGTGGCCGAGATAACGCGGCGCCCTGAGCAACGCCACGTCGCGCATGTAGGCGAGCACCGCGCGTGGCGAGCGCACGAAATCGCTGAAGCGCGCATTGCGCGGCCCCACGAAGCCCCACGCGATCCGTAGCGCAAGCAATCCGGCAATCGTGTATCCGGCGGCGATATGGACGTTCTCGATCTCGTCACCCGTGGCATAAGCGAGCAGAAACAGCCCGGCCAGCGACCAATGGAACACGCGCACGAAGGGGTCCCAGACCTTGACCGATGCCGGCGGCGTTTCGCCGCCGGCCTCGATCCCGTCGTTGATGGCGCTCATGGTGGCGCCCTCTACAGCTGGCCGACGATCTGGCCATTGGTCGGATCGACGAACAGTTCGACCCGGCTGCCGGACTTGTCGATCGTATAGAGTTCGCCGCAGGCGTTCTTGAGCTTGGCCTTCTGAACCTTGTAGCCTTGGGCCTCGATCCTGGCCTGGAGTTCTTCGAGCGGCAGCCAGCGGGTTGTCGGGGCTGCCGTGCAGGGACGCCCGAGGCTGCCGGCATGAGCGGTCGCGGCGGCCGCGAGCAGGGCGCCGGCAGCTGCGGTGAAGATGGTGATCTTGCGCATGGTTCTCTCCGGTGTGCATGGCCCGGCCACATCATGCGGCAAGGCAATGCGTGGACATTGGCAGAAGCGCCCTGACCGCCGCCTGTTGATCCACGTCAGCGATCTGTCAGGTCGATTGCGGCATACTTCATGGATGCAGCCATCTCGCTTTCTGGAATTTCTCGCGGTGCCGTTGCTGGTGGGAGTCCTGCTCCCGTCGGTGCCTGCGGCCGCAAGCGACCACGATAGAGGCGCGCCCGACGCAGTGCGCCACGCGGTCGAGGCAGGCGAGATCAAGTCACTCGCCGACATCCTCGCATCCGTCCGTGGCAAGCTGCCGGGTGAGGTTGCCGGCGTCGAAATAGAGCGTGAGCGCGGCCGCTGGATCTATGAGTTTCGCCTCGTCGACGACAAGGGCCGCCTCTACGAAGCGTATGTGGACGCGCGCAGCGGCGAGATTGAACGCATCAAGGAGAAGTGATGCGGCTGCTGCTTGTGGAGGATGACCGACGGATCGCCGCCGATGTGGAGAAGGCGCTACGCGCGGCCGGCTATGTCGTCGAAACCGTTCGCAACGGCGAGGAAGCGTGGTTCCGCGGTGATACCGAGGACTACGGTGCCGTCGTCCTGGATCTCGGCTTGCCCGGCATGGACGGTCTGGCGGTCCTCAAGCGCTGGCGCGCCAACGGAAGGTCGATGCCGGTGCTGATCCTGACGGCGCGGGGCAGCTGGGCCGAGCGCGTCGATGGGATCGACGCGGGCGGCGACGACTACCTGCCCAAACCGTTTCGCATGGAGGAATTGCTGGCGCGGCTGCGCTCGATCGTGCGCCGCTCGGCGGGGCATGCCTCGCCACGGATTGTTGCGGGCGATGTCGAGCTCGACGAGCGTCAGATGAAGGTGACGTTGCGCGGCGTACCCGTCGCGTTGTCGCCGTTGGAATACCGCCTGATCGCCTTTCTCCTGCACCACCGCGGCCGCGTGGTGTCGCAGCAAGAACTCGACGAGAACGTTTATGGCCACGGCGAGGACCACGAGTCGAACGCGCTCGAGGTGCTGGTCGGTCGAGTGCGCAGGAAGCTCGGTGCCGACCTGATCGAGACCAGGCGCGGCTTCGGCTATCTGGTACCGGAGATGTCGCCATGAGCTGGGGCTCGCTGCGGCTGCGACTGGTCGCCGGCGGGCTTGTAGCTATCCTGATCGCGCTGACGATTGCCGGCGCGGGGCTGACGCTGCTGTTCGAGCGCCACGTCACGCGCACCATCGGCGATGACCTCGACATCTATCTGAAGCAACTCGTCGCGGGTATCGACGCCGATGCGCAGGGCAAGCTGGTGGTGGGCCGGCCGCCGGCCGATCCGCGTTTTTCCGATCCACTTTCGGGCTTGTACTGGCAGGTGTCGGACGACGGTGGTCAGGTGCTGCGTTCGCGTTCGCTGTGGGACACGGCGCTGGATCTGCCGCAGGACGAGCCGTCGCCGAGCGAACTGCACCGTCATGTCGTTCCCGGGCCTGCGAACGCACGGCTCCTGGTCAGTGAACGCCGCGTGCTGCTCACCATCGGCGACCGCCGTACGCCGGTGCGCGTCGTTGTGGCGGCCGATCTCGCTCGCGTGTCGGCCGCCGGCTCGCAATTCGCCATGGAGCTGACGCTGGCGCTCGGCCTGCTGGGGCTGGTGCTGGCGGCGGCCACCTCGATCCAGGTCGGGCTGGGCTTACGTCCGCTCGACGCACTTCGCCGCGGCGTCGCGGAGGTCCGCTCCGGGCAACGCAAGCATCTGCCCGCCAATGTCCCTGCCGAGGTGACGCCTCTGGTGGAAGAGGTAAACAGCCTGATCGACGCACAGGAACGCGAGATCGAGCGTTCGCGCAGCCGTGCCGCTGACCTGGCGCACGGGCTGAAGACGCCGCTCGCCGCACTCGCCGCCGATGTCGCACTATTGCGCCAGCGAGGTGAGCAGAACGTCGCCCTGGCAATCGAAGCCGTCGGCGACACGATGAGCCGTCACGTCGACCGCGAGCTGGCACGCGCCCGGGCGCGGGGGACGGCACGACAGCGCGGCGAAGTTTCCACGCCCCTCAGACCGCTCGTCGAGTCCCTGGTGCTTACGCTGGCGCGCACGCCCACTGCGCAGCGGCTCGAATTCAAGATCTGCATAACGGGCGAGCCGAGCGTGCCGCTCGATCGCACCGATCTGGCCGAAGTGCTCGGCAATCTCCTGGAAAATGCCGCCCGTCACGCCAAGAGCAAAGTACGTATTGCTGCCGATGCCACCGCGAATCCGGCGATCTCGGTCGAGGACGACGGGCCGGGAATCGCGTCCGCTGAACGCGCCCGCGTGCTCGAACGCGGTGTAAGGCTCGATGAGCGCGGCGACGGCGCCGGCCTCGGCCTTGCGATCGTTCAGGACGTGCTCAGTGCCTATGGATGGCAGCTTGTTCTCGCCGATTCCGAACTCGGCGGACTGAAAGCCGTTGTCGCGCCGGAGGACAGCCGTGACCAGCCGCTCGTTGCGCGCCCCGACGGCCAGGCAGCGTCGCGCTGCTTCTGATTGTCAGCGCCTCACGATCGAGCCGGCACGGCCGATCAGGCGGGCAAGCTGGCGGAAGCGGCTGCCAACTCGGTCGGCGACGAGGTCTCCGAGCCGGTGCTCGAACACCAGCATCAATTTACGGCCCTCGCTGCGGAAATGCGTGGCGGGCAGGACGCCCGGACGCGCCGCCGAGATCAGGTGGGCGACGCGGAATGCAGCGCCCAGCAGGCGCGCGCGTTCGAGCTGGGCTGGCGTCAACAGCTCCTGCATCGTGGTCGGCGGCTGGTTTTCCTCGCTCAGGCCGGCATAGCGATAGAATACGGACAGGCCGACGAAGGCGCGCTCGGTGTGGGTGATCGCGCCGAAATTGGCGTTGACGACGAGGCTGAGCGTCTGCTCGCCGCGATGGTCGGGATGCACACGCCAGCCGATGTCGGACAGCAGGCACGCGGTGCGGCGCAGGCGGCGGTCCTCTTCGGTCTCGCGCAGCTTCACGACGCGCACGAGGCGGTCGGTCCAGGCGATCAGCTCGCGGGCGTGCTTCGCCGAGCGTGACAGCAACTGGTTCAGCTCCTCGGCCGCGCAGATCAGCCCGTCCTTGTTGCGTTCGGTCTCCGGCAGCTTCTCGTGCAGCAGGCCTTCGCGCACACCGAAGGTCGAGAACACGATGTTCTTCGGCTTTGCAACGCGGATGACGTGCTCGAGCACAAGCGCCGCATAGGTGAGCAGCGGGCGCCGCGCATCGGCTACGATCTCGATGTCGGCGAGCATGTCGGCGGCAGCGAGGCGACGGAGACGGCGGGAGAAGTCGAGCGCCTCGGCGGACGAAATCGAATAGCCGTGCATCACCTGGAGCGGATAGCCGCTCTGGATGATGTGGATGCGCGCGAGCGCGCGCCAGGTGCCGCCGACGGCGTAGAAAGTGCGACCGCGGCCTGCGGTGAGCTGCGGCAACTCGTCGAGCTCCTCGCGCACGATGCGATCGGCGCGCTTGAGCGATTTGTGCGCGAGGTCCTGGAGTGCGAGACCGCCGAGCGGCAGCGTCACGCCGCTGCGCACGCTGTTCCTGCGCACGTCGATCAGCTCGAGCGAGCCGCCGCCGAGGTCGCCGACGATGCCGTCGGGAAGATGGATGCCGGAGATCACCCCCAGCGCCGACAGCCGCGCCTCGCGGGGTCCTGACAGGATCTCGATCTGCACCGCACAGATGCGCTCGGCCTTGGCGATGAAGTCGGGGCCGTTGGAGGCGTCGCGGCAGGCCGCGGTCGCAATTGCGAACACGCGCCCGACCTGCATCACGCGGCACAATGCGCGGAAACGCTTGAGCGAGGTCAGCGCCTTGTCGACGGCGTCGGGCGCGAGCAGACCCGTGCTCTGCACCTCGCGCCCGAGGCCGCACAGGGTCTTCTCGTTGAAGATCGGGATGAGGCTCCGCGTCAGTCCCTCGTAGACGACGAGACGGACCGAGTTGGAGCCGATGTCGATAACCGCGACGCTCGAGCCGCGCTTGCGCGGCCGCTTCACGTCGCGGATCCCCGATCAGGATGGATGACGTTCGTTCCGGCGCGTGAGACGACGCGGCGAGGATTCCTTGAGCGACTTTCCACGGCCAGACAGACTCGGATTTGTCATGAAGTAGTTGTGGACGTTGAAAGGCTCCTCGCCTTTCGCGGTCTTCATACGCGTTGACGACCCGTCCGGCAACAACTGCCAGCTCTGCTCATTGTCCTTCAGATTGGCGACCATGATCTGTTCGAGAACCTGCTGATGCACCGTTGGATTTTGCAGCGGGCATAGCACCTCGACGCGGCGGTCGAGGTTGCGCGGCATCATGTCGGCGGACGAGATATACACAGCCGCTTTCGCGCTCGGCAGGCCCTGGCCCATGCCGAAGCAGTAGATTCGGCCGTGTTCCAGGAAGCGCCCGATGATCGACTTGACGCGGATGTTCTCCGACAGGCCGGGGATGCCGGGCCTGAGGCAGCAGATGCCGCGCACCACGAGCTCGACCTGGACGCCGGCCTGGGAGGCCTCGTAGAGCGCGTCGATGATGTCGGGGTCGACCAGCGCGTTCATCTTCATCCAGACCGCGCCGGTCCGGCCGTGCCGCGCATGCGCAGTCTCTCCCTGAATGTGCTCGATGATGCGCTTGCGCAGCGTCAGCGGCGACACCGCCATCTTCTCGAGGTCGCTGGGCGCGGCATAGCCGGTGATGAAATTGAACACGCGCGCGGCATCGCGGCCGATGGTCGGATCGGAGGTAAAGTAGGAGAGGTCGGTGTAGATGCGCGCGGTGACCGGATGATAGTTGCCGGTGCCGGTATGGACGTAAGTCGTGAGACTGCCGCCCTCGCGGCGCACCACCATCGAGAGTTTTGCGTGCGTCTTCAGTTCGAGGAAGCCGTAGACGACCTGCACGCCGGCGCGTTCGAGATCGCGCGCCCAGCGGATGTTGGCTTCTTCGTCGAACCGCGCCTTCAGCTCGATCAACGCCGTGACCGATTTGCCGGCTTCGGCCGCTTCCGCGAGCGCGCGCACGATCGGCGAGTTGTTGGAGGTACGGTAGAGCGTCTGCTTGATCGCGACGACATCAGGGTCGCGCGCTGCCTGCTGGAGGAACTGCACCACCACGTCGAAGGATTCGTAGGGGTGATGGACGACGAGGTCCTTCTGCCGGATCGCGGCAAAGATGTCGCCGCCATGCTCGCGCACGCGCTCGGGATGGCGCGGCACGTAGGGGGTGAATTCGAGGTCAGGCCGGTCGAGTCGGGTGAGCTGGGAGAGCTCGTTCATGGCGAGCACGCCGTCGACCAGGAACACCTCGTCATCGGCCGCCGACAGCGCATGCTGCACGAAGCTGCGCAGCTCCTCAGGCATCTTGGCGTCGATCTCGAGCCGGATCACGGATCCGCGGCGGCGGCGCTTCAGCGCGGTCTCGAACAGGCGGACGAGGTCCTCCGCCTCTTCCTCGATTTCGAGCTCGGAGTCGCGGATGATCCGGAAGGAGCCCTGGCCGTGCAGATTGTAGCCGGGGAACAGGCGGTTGATGAACAGAGCGGTCGCCTGCTCCAGCGAGATCAGGCGCACCGTGCCCTCGGCGGGCAGGCGGATGAAGCGGTCGATCTTGCCGGGCATGCGGATCAGCGCGTTCATCTGTTTGCCGTCGGCGGCGCGCGTGAGCTGGAGCGCGATGGTGAAGCCGAGGCTCGGAATGAACGGGAAGGGGTGGGCCGGATCGATCGCGAGCGGCGTCAGCAGCGGGAAGACGTTGTTGAGGAAATAGTCCTCGACCCAGGTCCGTTCCGACTTGGAGACGTCCTTGCCGTCGACCAGCACGATGCCGACCTCGGCCAGCGCGCTGCGCAGGTCGCGCCAGATCGCCTGCTGGTCCGAGGCGAGCTGGGAGACGGTGCGGTTGATCAGGGCGAGCTGCTCCGACGGCGTCAGGCCGTCGGGGCTGCGCTCGGCAATGCCCTCGCGCACCTGGGCCTTGATGCCGGCGACGCGGACCATGAAGAACTCGTCGAGGTTATTCGCCGAGATCGACAGGAATCGCACCCGCTCCAGCACGGGGTGGCTGGGATTGACCGATTCCTCCAGGACGCGGCGGTTGAAATGCAGCCAGGACAGCTCGCGGTTGATGAACCGTTCGGGACTGGATGCGATCGCCGGCAGGCCCTCGGCTTCCGGGGCTTTTTCTTTAATTTCAACAGCTTGCGCAGAGTCCATCAGAAGTCGGTCCATCCTGTCTCGCCTCACTTTGCGACTTATGCGCAAAACCCGGGGGGAGCATGTGTTACAGCGATGACGTTTCGATGACATTGATGTTCCGCCGTTCCGCCGCGTCAAGCCGTTGCAGAAGGCGTTGGGCCTACGGGGCCGATCAGGCGTCCCGGAGCAGCTCGGCGGCGAGCGCCCGGGTCACGGGACGGCCGAGCCGGAGGGCTTCGCTGTCGAGCAGCTCCACGGCCTGCCGGGCCGCGGCCGAGGACCGCTCCAGGCGGGTGGCGAGGTAGCCGACGACGCTCTCGTCCACATTGAGCTGGCGGTCGGCGCAGAATTTGACGATGAGGCCGCGAAAGAGCTGGTCGTCGGGGGGCAGCAGCGCGACCACCGGAACGGCCCGCAGACGCGAGCGCAGGTCACGAAGCTCGATCTCCAGAGCGGCCGGCACCTCGCGTCCGGTGAGGAGGACGTAGGCGCCGTCCTCGCGGGCGAGGTTCATCAGGTGAAAGAGGGCACGCTCGTCGAAATCCTTGGCCTTGAGATCCTCGACCACCAGCGCGCCGGTGGCGAGCGCGCCCGGAACGCCTGCCGCGGTCAGCGCATTGGCCGTGGTCGAACGGGCGCCGGCTTCCTCGGCCCAGATCGCGGCGAGATGGCTCTTGCCGCTTCCTTCCGGGCCGGCCAGCCACATGATCCGGTTCGGCCATTCCGGCCAGCTGTCGATCAGGCCGAGACCGGCCGCATTGGCGGGGCCTTCGAGAAAGTTATCCCGGCTGAGGCTCTCCGCATGCGGAAGTGCGAACGCCAATTGTCGGGGATGGACGCGGCCTGCCACGCTTGCTTTGCTCCATGCCGGCGCGCCGGCCCGTTTGAGAGGTTCGACTTGATCGCGCGGGACTTGTTCGTGCGAGACGTGATCTTGCGAGACTTGATCTTGTGAGACTTGGCCTTTTGCGGGGCCGCATCCCGGCTCATTTGGCCTCGATCGTGCTCATGTGCCGCAGCCACTCGACGAGATAGAGCGACACGGAGGAGAGCGTGAAGATCGTGACGAGGCCCATCAGGATGATATCATAAGGTGCCGGCTTGAAGCCGAAGGCAAGCGCCGCCAGCACCAGCGCCGCGAACGCCACCTGTGCCACGGTGTTGAGCTTGGATACCTTCGACGGCTTCATCTCGACCGGCCGGTCGAACAACCAGGATACGATCACGGCGGCGACGATCATGATGTCGCGCGAGACCACCAGGATCACGATCCAGCGCGGGATCGCGCCCCAGATGCCGAGCGCCATGTAGATCGAGACCAGCAGTGCCTTGTCCGCGAGCGGATCGAGCAGGGCGCCGAGTTCGCTCGTCATGTTGAAGCGCTTGGCCAAAAAGCCGTCCACGGCATCGCTGATGCCGGCGATCAGGAAGACGGCGAAGGCGACCTCCATTTGGCTCGACACGATGGCCCAGACGATGATCGGGACCAGCATGATGCGGCCCAGGGTAATGATGTTCGGAATACTCACGAAAGCGCTTCCCGGCACCCGGTCTGACCTCGAATCCGGCCCCCGCGGGAGGCTGAACCGGTTGATATCTACATAGTATAGGCAGGAGCGCCATGCGAGCCATTGCGTGTCCCCGGAATTCGACGTAACCAGCCGCAAACCCACTGGAAATCGGGCATGACCGACCGCAAAAACGGCCTCACTTACGCCGATTCAGGCGTCGATATCGACGCGGGCAACCGCCTGGTCGACCTGATCAAGCCGATGGTGCGCGCCACCGCACGGCCGGGTGCCGACGCCGAGATCGGCGGCTTCGGCGGCCTGTTCGACCTCAAGGCGGCCGGCTTCAAGGACCCGGTCCTCGTAGCCGCGACCGACGGCGTCGGCACCAAGGTCAAGATCGCGATCGAGACCGGGCTGCATGGCGGCATCGGCATCGACCTCGTTGCCATGAGCGTCAACGACCTCGTGGTGCAGGGCGCCGAGCCGCTGTTTTTCCTGGACTATTTCGCCTGCGGCAAGCTCGATCCCGAGGCCACCGCCGCGATCGTCGCGGGTGTTGCGGAGGGCTGCCGGGAATCCGGCTGCGCCCTGATCGGGGGCGAGACCGCGGAGATGCCCGGCCTCTACAAGGACGGCGATTATGACCTCGGCGGCTTTGCCGTCGGCGCTGCGGAGCGCGGTACGCTGCTGCCGCGCAAGGACATCGCCGCGGGCGACGCCGTGATCGGTCTTGCTTCATCAGGCGTGCATTCCAACGGCTTCTCGCTGGTGCGCAAGATCGTGGAACAATCCGGTCTCGGCTTCGCGGCACAGGCGCCGTTTGCGCCCGTGATGACGCTCGGCGGCGCGCTGCTGACGCCGACGCGGCTCTACGTCAAATCCTGCCTGCGCGCGATCCGCGAGACCGGCGCGGTGAAGGGGCTTGCCCATATCACCGGCGGCGGCTTCACCGACAACATCCCGCGCGTGCTGCCCAAGCATCTCGGCGTGGGCATCGATCTGGCACGCCTGCCGGTGCTGCCGGTGTTCAAATGGCTGGCGGCGCAGGCCGGCATCGCCGAGCTGGAAATGTTGCGCACCTTCAATTGCGGCATCGGCATGATCGCGATCGTCGAGCCCGACAAGGTCGATGAGGTCGTCGAGGTCTTCACCGACGCCGGCGAAACCGTGGCGCAGCTCGGCACCGTGATCCCGGCCGAAGGCGAGAATCGCGTCGTCTATAACGGCCACCTCGATCTGGCGCTGTGATGAAGCGCCGCGTTGCCATCCTGATCTCCGGACGCGGCTCCAACATGGCCGCGCTGATCAGGGCCGCCGCTGCCGCGGACTTTCCGGCGGAGATCTCGCTCGTCATCTCGAACAAGCCCGATGCGCTCGGACTCGAAAAGGCGAGGGCGAGCGGCGTGAAGACCGAGGTGATCGAGAGCAAGCCGTTCGGCAAGGACCGCGCCGGCTTCGAAAAGGTGCTGCAGGCAGCGCTCGACCGGCATGGCATCGAGCTGATCTGTCTCGGCGGCTTCATGCGCCTGTTCACGGCGGAATTCACCAGGGCCTGGTACGGGCGGATGCTCAACATCCATCCCTCGCTGCTGCCGTCGTTCCCCGGCCTCGACCCGCACGGCCAGGCCCTGCGCGCCGGCGTCAAGCTGTCGGGCGCCACGGTGCATTTCGTCATCCCCGAGACCGACGCCGGGCCAATCGTGATGCAGGGCGCGGTGCCCGTCAGCGACCACGACACGGGGGACACGCTGTCCGAGCGCATCCTCGAAGTCGAGCATCGCATCTATCCCGAAGCGCTGCGGCTGCTCGCGACCGGCAAGGTCCGGATCGAAGGTGATGTCTGCAGGACGGAGGGCAGCGGAACCTCGGAGAATTTTCTGGTTGCGCCGGTGGTGCGCTGAGCTGGGCACCTCAGGCTTACTCGATGTAACCTGCTGCCTCGCCATTGCGCACATATCAGTAGACGCGGAAACTCGCGGTCGTTCCTCTCCGGCAAGTCGGGTGCGCCGTTCGATCATCCGTCTATCGCTCACGGCGTGGCAAACGGATCGAGCAGAGCTACTCCGGTCGATTCGATATCGGCGATGTTGCGCGTCACCAGCGTCAGGCCATGGACCTTGGCTGTGGCGGCGAGCAGGCTATCGACGAGCGGCAGCGGATTAGGAATTCCAAGAAAGGCCCAAGTCTCGGCAACGGTTTCATCGATGGGAAGAACCCGTTCGGCGAGTCGTGTCCTCATCTGTGAAAACCATCGGTCGAGAGATTTCGCCTGGAGCGGATCGCTTCGCCTTTTCAGTTCAATGCCTCGGCGAATTTCGGCCAGGACCAAAACGCTGGTTCCGATATCCGAGGCCGGCGTCTGATTGACCCAACGAATGACGTTCGGGTCGGCACGCTCGCGTTTTCGTATTTCGGAAATGACGTTGGTGTCGACCAGAAATTTCACAAGTCGACCTCTCGCCAGCCGTCACGCCGCGGCTGATCGAACACTCCGTCGAAGGCTTCATCGGGAAGCTCGGAGCCAAACACGTCGAAGGCTGTCTTGACGTCGGGATCGAGGAGGGCGCTGGCGAGGGTCGATCGAAGTGCAGCGGCTCTATCCGGTTTGTCGCGCAGAGTTTCCGCCAGGGCGCGGATGAGGCTCGCGTCCTTCTTGGCGGCCTGGACTTCAACTCGTACCAGACCGCGCGCCGCGGCGCGGCGGCGATGGGTGCGGGTGGCCTTTCGCTGGGATTTCGTTGCCACAGCTCGCCTTCTAAGGATATCTCCGGAGATATAACCGGGAATGCGGGTAAGGTCCATCCGCAAAAGATTGGTTCCCAAACAAAATCCCCCGGCAGAGCCGGGGGCAACGTCATGATCCCTCGCTTGTCAAGCTCGAGAGAAATCAGGAGACCTTGAGGTTTTCCGCGGATGTCTTGCCGCGGTTCTCCACGAGGTCGAATTCAACCGCCTGGTTCTCGTTGAGGGTGGAGAGTCCAGCACGCTCGACGGCGGAGATATGGACGAATACGTCCTTGTCGCTGCCGTTCGGCTTGATGAACCCATAACCCTTGGTCGGGTTGAACCATTTGACGGTGCCCTTTTGCGGCATCGCTAGTCTCCTCCACTAGATAAAAAAGACGCGGCCGCTTTTCGCGCGCCACGCCACAAACGGGTTTTCCGGAAGCCTGTTCGAGTCTTGAGTCTCAATGTCGCGAAACGCACAGCAGAGCGGCCAATTCCGATTGTGTCCGATATTGCAACATGAAAATCGCGCGGTAGCAAGCAGAGTGCGAATTTCAAGACCGGGGTGGGCACCATCGCCTGCAATTTGCGACCTGTGGCCGCGGAACCACAATCGAGGGCAATAGCCTCGGAGACAGCGGGCCAACCGGTTGACCCTTCGTTGCAGTTCGGCACAAATCGCCACACGGCGCGAGCCGCTCGTGTTGCATTTTTGCGGGCCGCCTTTTGCTTTGGGATTTTGTCGTCATGCGCTGCACCTCGCAGCCGTCCGGGACACGGCAGACGATCGGGCTGGACCGCGTCCGCCGGATCGCGGCAGCGGTCGCCAAGACCTTTGCAGCCGTCGCGCTTGCGCTGGTCGTAACGGTGTCGGCCGCGACGTCCGTCCTGGCGCAAAGTCCGACACCCACTCCGACCCCGACACCCACGCCGACACCGTCGCCGACCCCGATCCCGATGCCGACCGCGACCAATTACGATCAGTCGGCCGGCAACAGCATGCTCAATTTCGGCTCGGGATTTCTGGAGCGGCTGGGCAACCAGGCCGCCAATGGTTTCAACCGGTCGTTCCGGACCAATCCCGGCGGCGGCGGTGCCTCCGCGAGCACGGAGGATCCGCGCTACCGTACCTGGTTCGAGGGCTACGGCATCTCGGTCCGTACCGAGGCGCAGGGCGATTTCGTCGGCGACAAGCGCAGGACGTTTGGGGGCGTCGCCGGACTCGGCGCGCGGCTCGCGCCCGGCGTCAACATCGGCTTCTCTATCGACCAGAGCCACACCGACATCGACGTACCGCTCGCGCTTCAGTCGGCCACGCTCGACCTGACCCAGCTTGGCTTCAATGGTTCGGTCGACAAGGGTCCATGGACCTGGGCCTTTGCCGTGGTGCACGGCTTCGGCAAGGTCCAGTCCAGCCGCGATACCGGCCTTGGCCTTGCGAGCGCCGGCTATCGCGCCGCGGTCGACGGCGCGCTGACCGAGATCAGCTATTACTGGACCAGGGACCAGATGCGCATCGTGCCCAAGGGCGCGCTCGAATATGTGCGCGCCACCAGTGCCGCGTTCCAGGAATCCGGCGGTCTCGATCCGCTCAGCGTCGGCTCGACGGTGCTCTCCCGTGCACGCGTGATGATCGGCGCCGAGATCGGCCGTTACTTCATCTTCGACCAGAAGATTCTGGACCTCTCGGCCTACGGCAAGCTCGTCGACAATTTCCACCAGGACCTGGGATCGATTCAGGTCAGCCTGGGCGCCCAGAGCATCGTGGTCCCCGGCATCGGCGAGAGCCGCTACGGCGCGGATGCCGGTGCCTCGGCTTCGTTCAGCCTGACCAACGTGGCACGGCTTTACGTCAATTACGACGGCAAGTTCCGCAACGAGCTCACCTTGCACCAGGGTACTGTCGGCTTCGAATACAAATGGTGAGCTGAAGCTCGTCCACGCTCAGGTCGGTGTTGCCGCGACATAGCCCGCCAATCCAAACCCCTCGCGTGCGGCCGTCATCATCGGCACCAGCGCATTCGGATGGATGAACTCGTCGCGGAAGCAGGGATAGGTCCTGGCGTCGAAGATCTTCTTCAGCCAGTCGACCACAACCTTGTGACGCTCGGAGGTGCGGAACTCCCTGTGATAGGTGAGCCAGAGATCGGCGTGGTGGCTGACGCCGAGATCGACGGCAACGAGCGACGCACCGAGTGCGATCGACACCGTCGGCAGGAAGCCGATGCCGGCGCCGCGTTCGACGGCATAGAGCACGCCGACCGACGAATTGGTCTTGATCCCGACGATGCCCTCGAGCGAGTTCAGCCCGAGCACACGGGCATAGGCGCCGTCGTCGACCTGCGGCGCGCTCTGCTTGATGATGCGGTGGTTCTTCAATTCGGCGAGCGTTGTCGGCACGCCGTAGAGAGTCTCGTACTCCTTGGAGACGAAGGGATAGATGTGGAGACGGCCGAGCTTGGCGACGATCAGATCGGGATTGGTCGGCGGCTCGAGCTGGATCGCGATATCGGATTCGAGCCGCGCGACGTCGGCCTGCTCCATCGCGCAGCGCAGGTCGACCGTGATCTTGCGGTAGGTCTTCTGGAAGTCGATCAGTCGCGGCAGGATCCAGAAATTCCCGGGGCCTTCCGTCACCGCGACGCGCACGGTGCCCGAGGTGTCGTTCGACAATCGCGAGGCGCGGCGGAAGATGTTGAAGGCATGACGCTCCATATGCGCAACGTCGGCGATCATTGCGGTGCCTTCATCGCTGAGCGTGAGTCCGCTCTGGTCGCGCAGGAACAGCTTGCACCCGATCCTCTCTTCGAGCCGATCGACGCGGCGCATCAAGGTCGTGGAGGTGAGCCCGAGCTCTTCGGCCGCATTGCGGAAACTTTTATATTTTGCGCACGCTAAAAACAGCTTCAAATCATCCCAGGACGCATCCAGGGCTTCTTCACGGTGCTGCATCATCGCAGCACCCCGGTGCAATAACTGCTGCATACTCCTGATCCCCAACCGCTAAGCTCATCATCATAGCGGGGCACGAAAGCCTCGAACGATAGAGGCGTGATATGAGTATGGAAAGGGGCTCGTTTGCCGCAAGGCACGATTTCGATGCCTTGCCGCTGAGCCCGGATGTCGACGTGCGCTGTGCGCAATTCTCCGAAATTGCGGCGCTTTCGGATATGGCGCATCGGCTGGTGCCGGGCGTGCAGATCGGCGCAGCGGAGCTTGCGAGGTACTTCACATTCGATCCTCAAAGCATCCTGACGTTCAGCCGGAAGGGCCGCCTCGTCGGCGGCATGGCTTTCCTGTTTCTCAATGATCGCGGACACGATGCGCTGCTGCTCGACGAGATCTGCCTCACCGCGCCCGAGACCCGCCATCTCGCGTCCGCGGACGAAAACGTCGCGGCCATCTACATCTGGGCGATCGCGGCGACGGGGCGCGGCATCGCCGGTCTCGGCAAGGCCGCGGCTCATCTGCGACAGATAAGGTTTCGCGGCGCGGATTGCTATGCGCAGCCGTCAACGGAGGCCGGACGCGACATCATGAAGGCGACGGGCTTTGCGCCCGTCCCGAGCTTCCAACCCGACCTTTGGTGCTACGAGCGTCCCTGGCATCGGCAGCCGATGCGCATGCCAGGCGCGATCATCCAATCAAGGAGCTTTGCAGATGCACGGTACTAGGATTCCTCTCGCCAAGCCCTGTTCCCGCGCCATCACCATCCGTCTCGCGCGCGATCCGAACGATCTCATGCTGGTGACCGCCATCCGCTCGGCGGTCTATCTCGCCGAGCAGGATTGTCCGTTCGAGGAGGAGTTCGACGGCAACGACATGGTCGCCGCGCATTTCATCGGCTTCGTCGGCAACGAGCCTGCGGGCTGCCTGCGGGTGCGGTTCTTCGGCGATTTCGCCAAGGTGGAGCGGCTCGCGGTGCGTCACCAATATCGGCGCTCGCGCGTCTCGTTCAAGTTGGTGCAGGCCAGCGTCGACTATGTGAAGCGCAAGGGCTTTCGCAAGATCTACGGCCAGGCGCAGGACCGGCTGGTCGATTTCTGGGCCCATTTCGGCGCCAAGCCGCTCGGTCACAACCGCAAGATCACGTTCTCGGATTTCTCCTACACAGAAATGTTGCTGGAGATCGAGCCGGGCCCGGACGCCATCACGCTGGAGAGCGATCCCTATGTGATCATCCGTCCCGAGGGCGATTGGGACCGGCCGGGCGTGCTTGATGCCTCCGCGGGGCGGGCGGTGACCTCACCGCTGCGGGACCTCGCATTTGCCGACCGTTGAAACTGGTGCAGCTGCGCGCAACGAGATGCTGGCTTCCATGCAAGAAGATCCGCCGATACTGGTCTGTGCGGATCTTCAGGTCGAATATCTGACCCCCGGCCGTCGCCATGTCGTCCTCGACGGCGATGCGGTGACGGCGCGTTGCCTGGAACTTCTCACGCTGTGGCGCAGCAATTTGTGGCCGGTCATGCACCTGAAGCGCATCGCGCAGGCGGCCTGGTTCAATCCGGCATCCGGGCTGACCGATTGGATCGCGGAAACCAGGCCGCGGCCGGGGGAGATGACGTTCGAGCACCCGCTGCCGTCCGCCTACAGCTCGTCGCGGTTTGTAGACTACATGTCCAGTATCCGCACCACGCGCTGCATTCTGATCGGCTTTTCCCTGGACGAGACTATCCTGGCCACCGCCGTCGACGGGTTTCATCGCAGCCATCGCTACCAGGTGGTCACTGACGCCGCGGCCTGCCGGCAGCCGGGCGCGGACGATGCCGCCGCCTACAGGGATGCGGTAGTGAATGTCATCGGAAATTTTGCTACACTGCAGTCCAGCGCCGAACTGATCAGAACCAGCGGCGCCGTTGCGGTGTAGGCGTCCGCAACCGGCGGATGGGGTGAGAGATTGTCACGGGGAGAGGAGCTCAAGGAGCTGGCGAGCGATCTTTCGCGTGCCGCCGAGAGGGCGCGCAGGCTTGGGCTGCCCACGACACTCTACTTGCTCTCGATGGCGCTGGTGGAGGTGAGGGAAGCCGGCGCCGTCGCCGACGATGGTGGCGACGACGGCGCGGCGTGAGAGCTGCCACCGTGCGGCTCTGTGATGTGCGGTTCTGTCATGTGCGGATTTGTGACATGCGGCTTTGTGCATCGCTGCTGAGCGTTTGCTGCCGACGAATTGGCGTTGCATGTTTTGCGCTGTCGCAATAGCCAAGGTACTTGCCATCAAGTGATGACGCCGGCTCTGCCTGCGACGTGACGCTTTCAAGGATCTTCGCAAATGTCCATGCTGCCCAATTCGCAAGAGGCCCGGGATGTGGCCTATCAGCTCCATCCCTACACCAACGCGCGCACGCATCAGCAGGCCGGCCCCCTCGTGATCGAGCGCGGCGAGGGGCCTTATGTCTTCGACGCGACGGGCAAGCGCTATTTCGAAGCGATGGCGGGCCTCTGGAGCGTCGGGCTCGGCTTCAACGAGAAGCGGCTGGTCGAGGCGGCGCACAAGCAGATGCAGGCGCTGCCATTCTACCACACCTTCTCCGCCAAATCGCACGGGCCCTCGATCGACCTCGCCGAGAAGCTGGTCGCGCTCGCGCCTGTTACGATGAGCAAGGTGTTCTTCACCAATTCCGGCTCTGAGGCGAACGACACGGTGTTGAAGCTGATCGCCTATCGCTCCAACGCGCTCGGTCAGCCCCAGCGCAAGAAGGTGATCAGCCGCCTGCGTGCCTATCACGGCGTCACCATCGCCTCCGCGAGCCTCACCGGCCTTCCGAACAACCACCGCTCGTTCGACCTGCCGCTGCCGAACATCCTGCACACGGGCTCGCCGCATTTCTACAAGGACGGCGCCCCCGGCGAGAGCGAGGAGGATTTCGCGACGCGCCGCGCCGAGGAGCTCGATGCGCTGATCCAGAAGGAGGGGCCTGACACGATCGCCGCCTTCTTCGGTGAGCCGGTGATGGGAGCAGGCGGTGTCATCGTGCCGCCGGCGACCTATTGGGACAAGATCCAGAAGGTGTTGAAGAAGTACGACATCCTGCTGGTCGCCGACGAGGTGATCTGCGGCTTCGGCCGCACCGGCAAGATGTTCGGCTGCGAGACCTATGGCATCAAGCCGGACGCGATCGTGGTCTCCAAGCAGATCACCTCGAGCTATTTCCCGCTGTCGGCGATCATCCTCAACGACCGCATGTTCGAGCCGATCGCGGACGAGAGCAACAAGATCGGCGTGCTCGGCCACGGCTTTACCGCGGGCGGCCATCCGGTCGGCTCGGCGATTGCGCTGGAGAACCTCAAGATCATCGAGGAGCGCGGCCTGGTCGCGCATGCCGCCGAGCTCGGCGGCTACATGCAGGGCAAGCTGCGGGAGCTGGCGAGCCACCCGCTGGTCGGCGAGGTCCGCGGCGTCGGCATGATCGCAGCGCTCGAGCTCGTGCTCGACAAGGGCCGCAAGACCGCCGCCAGCACGCCGGGCGCCGTGGGCGGCATCGCCAGCCGCATGCTCCAGGAGCGCGGTGTGATCTCGCGCAACATGCTGGATGCCATCGCCATCTGTCCGCCGCTGATCACGACCAAGGCCCAGATCGACGAGCTGGTCGCCGCGATCTCGGGCGTGCTGAATGACATGAAGGGCGAGGTGGCGAAGCTGACGCCGGCGTAAGGCTCTCTCCCCGTCATTGCGAGGAGCCCGCGCGAAATCGCGAAGCGATTTTGCGCTGGCGACGAAACAATCCAGACTGTCTCCGCGGAAAGACTCTGGATTGCTTCGCTTCGCTCGCAATGACGCTGCGGAAGCAGCCGACAGCTACGCCCGCTGTACCCCGATCACGCGGCCCTTCTCGATCGCCAGTGCGAGCTCGCCGCGCTTCAGTTTCAGCGCGGCGTCGCCGAACAGCTCGCGGCGCCAGCCGCGCAAGGCCGGTACGTCCGCCTCGTCGTCCGCCGCGATCTCCTCGAGATCGTCGACGGTCGCGATGACCTTGCTTGCGACCGCATGGCGCTCCGCGGTCATCCGCAGCAGCACCTTCAGCAGCTCGACGATGGCGGCGCCGTTGGAATTGTTGCGCGGTTTTTCCAGCTTGGGCAGCTTGGCAAAGTCCCGCGCCAGCCCGCGCTCGACCGCCGCGACGATGTCCGCGCCCCATTTGGATTTCTCGAATCCTTTCGGCACCGAGCGCAGATGCGCGAGCTTCTCCAACGTGGTGGGCGCGTGGGTTGCGATGTCGGTGATCGCCTCGTCGCGCAGCACGCGGCCGCGCGGCACGTCGCGGCTCTGCGCCTCCTGCTCGCGCCAGGCCGCGACCTCCATCAGCACCGCGAGGTCCTTGGGCTTGCGCACCCGCGTCTTCAGCCGCTCCCAGGCGCGCTCCGGGTGGAAGTCGTAGGTCCTCGGCGAGGTCAGGACTTCCATCTCGATGGAGACCCATTCGCTGCGGCGGCGCTTCTTCAGGTCGGCGTCGAGCGCTGCGAACACGTCGCGCAGATGGGTGACGTCGGACACCGCGTAATGCATCTGCTCCTTGGTCAGCGGCCGGCGCGACCAGTCGGTGAAGCGGTGGGTCTTGTCCGGGCGGTGGCCGGTGACCTTCTCGACCAGCGCGTCATAGGCGATGCTGTCGCCGTAGCCGAGCACCATCGCGGCAACCTGGGTGTCGAACACCGGATGCGGGATGATATTGGCCTGGTGCCAGATGATCTCGATGTCCTGGCGGGCGGCGTGAAACACCTTCAGCACGCCCTCGTTGGCCATCAGCTCGAAGAACGGCTTGAGGTCGATCCCCTCGGCCAGGGTGTCGATGACAATAGCTTCCTCGGCGCTGGCCATCTGCACCACGCACAGCAGCGGGTAATAGGTGGTCTCGCGGAGGAACTCGGTATCGACGGTGATAACGGGGTGCTTGGCCAGCCGGCTGCAGGCAGCCGCGAGGTCAGCGGTGGTGATAATCAAATCCATGAACGGCCCATGACACGTGATATCAGCCGTTCTGCCGAAAGTGCTGTGATGTCAAGGGGCTCGATGCGAATTCGAGCCTTGCTTTTGGGCCGGAGGCGCCATTTTCCGATGAAAATCCTATTCGTAGCGGACCCGCTGCGTGGATTTTCGCGCGCAGGGCAGCGCCACCACGAGGACGCACATGGCGACCAGAGCCAGTCCCAGGAACTCAATAACCAACAGATCCACGGCGAAACCTCCAGAAACATTGGTAGATTTGTCGGGAGCACGTTGAGGGTCTGTTAATTCTCGTGGTTACCGGCGGCGTGGGCAGCCGGATGGTGGACGGGGAGTTAATGGACAGACCCGCCCAAACGAATTCGGCGCCCCGCATGACGGAGCGCCGATGTTTGTTGCCGTTGTCGGCGGTCCTTACGGCAGCTTCAGCGAGGTCTCTGCGTTGTACGGCTTGAGCGTCTCGTCGGCGGCCTTCTGCGCGGCGGCGAGGGCTTCCTTCGGCTGCTTCTTGCCGTTCAGGACCAGCATCACCTCGTCCTCGAGGTTCTTGCGGACCGGCACGGTCTTGTAGGTCGCGAACCAGGGTTTTGCGACGTCGAGCTGCTCGACGGCGGTCTTGGCGTCCGGGTTCTTGTTGAGGAATTCGACCATGTCGGGCGTCTTGTAGGCGGCCATGTTCGGCGCGAAATAGCCGGTGGCGCGGCTCCACCAGGCGCTCTTCTCCGGCGAGGTCATCCACTTGATCAGCGTCCAGGCGGCCTTCTGCTTCTCCGCTTCGAGACCGGCCGGAACGATCAGCGAGGCGCCGCCGATCGGCACGGCGTTGCGGACGTTGCGCGGGATGAAGGCGACCTTGTAATTGAACTTGGCGTTGTCGCGCACGTAAGTGAGCGAGCCCGTCGACAGCATCATCATCGCGGCATTGCCGGAGATGAAGGAGGTGCTGACGGCAGGGCCGGGCGTCGCGCCGGGCGCGTGGACCTTGTGCTTGTAGACAAGGTCGTTCCACCAGGTGAGCGCACCGAGCATCGAGGGCGTGTCGTAATAGACCTCGCCGCCGAACTCCTCGTTGTAGTAGCGCCCGCCATTGCTCATGGTGAGCGTTTCCATCATCCAGCCGCAATAGTCGTAGGCGCAGGGGATCGCGATGCCCCATTGGGTCACCTTGTCGCCCTCGCGCTTAGTCAGCTTCTTGGCCCAGTCGGTGAGCTCGGCCCAGGTCTGCGGCGGCTTGTTCGGATCAAGGCCGGCTTCCTTGGCCTTGTCGGCGTTGATGTAGAGCAGCGGCGTCGAATTGTGGAACGGCACGCCGTAGACCGAGCGGTTGATCACGGCATTGCCGTGCAGCGCCGGGAAGAACTGGCCCAGGAACTTCTCCTTGGTGGTGCCGTCCGCAGCGATCAGGCTGTCGAGATTGGTGAGCTCGTTCTCGATCTGCATGTCGAGCAGAAAGTTCGCTGACATGATCACGGCAGCCGGCGGCTTGCCGGCCTTGATCGCGGCGCGCGTCTTGATCAGCGTGTCGTCATAGGAGCCGGTGTAGACGGCGGTCGCCTTGACGCCGGGATGGGTCTCGTTGAACTCCTTGATTAACGTGCCCATGTCGCGGGCGAGCTTGCCGTCGACGGGAACGGGGAAGAAAAGGTCGATCTCGGTGGGACCTTCGGCCATCGCCGGGAAGGCGAGGGCGCCTGCCATAGTGCCTGCCATGGCAAGGCCGAGCATGAGCCTGCGGGAGAACAGCATCGGAAAATCTCCTATTTGATGCCTGAGGTGACGAAAGAGCTGATGAAGCGTTTCTGAAAGATCAGGAAGGTGACGAGCAGCGGCGCGATCACCATCAGCGTGCCCGCGGCGATGGTGCCCCAGGCCTGCGTGCCTTCGGCGGTCTTGGTGAAGACCGAGAGACCGACCGTGAGCGGCCGCTTGTCGGGCGAATTGATCACCATCAGCGGCCACAGGAAGTCGTTCCAGTGGCTGGTCACGGAGATGATGGCGAAGGCCGAGAAGCTCGGCATCGACAGCGGCACGTAGATGTGGCGGATGCGCTGGAGCAGGCTGGCGCCGTCGATCAGGGCGGCGTCTTCCAGCTCGGTCGGGATTGCCTCGAACGCCTGCCGCATCAGGAAGGTGCCGAAGGCGGAGGCGAAGAACGGCATCATCACGCCGGCGAGCGTGTCGTAGAGGCCGAGCTGCGCCACCAGCGACAGGTTCGGCACGATCAGCAGCACCGGCACCAGCATCAGCTGCATCAGGAACAGGTAGAAGATCAGCGTCTTGCCGGCGAAGTCGAGGCGGGCGAAGGCAAAGCCCGCCAGCGTGATCGTGACGAACTGCACCAGCAGGATGCCGGTGCAGATGATCGTGGTGTTGAGCGTGTAGCGCGGGAAATCGCCGATCTCCCAGGCATCCCTGACATTGTCGAGCGTCGGCTTCAGGCTCGGCATCAGTTCGGCCATGGCGTTGATGCCGTCCGAGGCCGGGCGCAGCGTCGCCACGACCATCCACAGAAACGGGATCAGCCAGACCATCGCAAGCAGCACGGTCAGCAAAAAGCCGAGCTTCGGCGTGATCTCGCCCCTTGTGGCGAGCGGGGCGTCCCTGAACAGGTGGTCGATCAGCTTCATGACCCGCCCTCGCGGTTCGCCATGGTCCGGAAGGAGAGCGCGGTGAGGCCCATCAGCGCGGCCAGCGTCAGCAGCGTCGCCGCCGAGGCCTTGCCGATGTCGTAGTGCTCCACCGCCTGCTGGTAGATGTAGAACAGCACGAGACTGGTCGAATTTGACGGCCCGCCCTGGGTCATGACGAAGACGTGGTCGACCTGCGTCACCGCGTTGAGGATCGCGATGACGGTGACGAACAGGAAGGTGGGCTTGAGCTCCGGCAGGATGATGTGGCGCAGGCGCTGATATGGGCCCGCGCCGTCGAGATGCGCGGCTTCCATCACGTCCTCGGGCACCGCCTGGAGGCCGGCGAGGAAGAACAGCATGTAATAGCCGGCGTTCTTCCAGATCGTGATGATCATGATCGCATAGAGCGCGATGTCGGGGTCGCCGAGCCAGTTCGGCAGCACCGGAAGCAGCCGGCCGATGTAGTAGTCGAGCAGGCCGACATTGGGCAGGAAGATGAACAGGAACAGCGCTGATGCCGCGACCATCGGGATCAACACCGGCAGGAACAGCGCGGCGCGCAGCGCGCTGTTCACGGCATGGGTGCGCGCAAGCGCCAGCGCGAACAGCAGCGCGAGGGCGATGCTCGGCACCGCCGTCCCCACGGCGTAGATCAGGTTGTTGACGACGGCGCCGGTAAAGGCAGGATCGGCCAGCACCGACGCGATATTGTCGAGACCGACGAAGCGCAGCGGCACCTTCGGCGTGGCGCGCTGATAGAGCGCATCGATGAGCACGCGGCCCATCGCGCCATAGGTGAACAGCGCGAGGAAGACCAGCGAAGGCAGCAGCAGCAGGTAGGCGGGCAACGAGGCTTTGAAGCGGTTGGAGAACCGCTTCAGGACGTGCAGACGCGGTGCCGCCGAAGTCGCGACCGGGAGAGCCGCGGGTTCAGCGAGGCTCATCTCATGGCGCCCGGAAATTGAGCGCGTAGTCGCGGCCGTCCACTCCTGCCGGTGGCGCGAAGGGAAAGCGCAGGCTGGTGTCGAGGAAGTCGTGGCTGTGCACGACGAGGTTCTCGTCGTCGATCAGCACGACGCCGTAGGCCGGCGGCTCGTGGCTGGCGAGGTGCGGCGCGCTCTGGTCAAGCTCGAACCAGACCTGGTGGTTGGTGCCGCGCAGGGTCGAGAACGGGATCCTGCCCCAGCTGCCGAAGATCGGCCGGTGCACATGGCCGAAGAAGAGATGGCGGATGCGCGCGCGATAAGGCGCGATCACCTCGGCGAATTCCGCGCTCTGCTTCAGCCCGATCTCGTCCATCGCGTGCACGCCGACCGGGAACGGCGGATGGTGCATGAACACGACGAGCGGCATGTCCGCGGGCGCGGCGGCCAGCGTGCTCGCCAGCCAGCCGAGGCGCTTGGCGCACATCTCGCCGGCGTGGCTGGTCTCGTCCAGGGTGTCGAGGAAGACGAACAGGCCGTGCTCGGTGGTGCGCGTGCCCTGCACGTAGCCGTTGGAATCGCGCGGCGCGGCCTTCAGCGCGTCGAGGCAGGTGACGCGCTTGTCGTGATTGCCGACCATGGCGATGTAAGGCATCTTCAGCGCGGCCATCGCCTCGGCGAAGTTGGCGTAGGACTGAGGCTCGCCCCAATGGGTGAGGTCGCCGGTCACCACAGCAAACGCAGCGTCGGACTGATGCTTGTTGATGTCGGCGATCGCCGCATCCAGCCGGGCGCGCGGGTCGAGGCCGTACAGCGTCGCGCCCGGGTTCGCCAAATGGGTATCGGTGAGGTGGATGAATTTGAAGGGCATGGCGCGCTGTCGGGACGGTTGGAGGATGGACGTCTCCGGCAAGACGACCCTGACAGGCGGTTAGAGCGCGTGTGTTTCAGTTTGATGACAGCGGTTCCCGTGCGCGGGACGTGTCCACAACGCCCGCGGGAGGAGGATGCACCGCGGAAGGCGCAATCCCTGCAGTGAACCAATTAGAGATGGTGGTGCGCGGTCGCGCCCGCCTCACGTCCCACAAAACGTCTGCAGCACCCGCTGGTCCGGCAGCGGCGGATCGGCGTAGGCGGCGTAGTCCGGCTGGTCATCGAACGGCCTCGCCAGCACCTTCACCAATTCCTCGAACGGTGTGTAATCGTCATCGTTCACCGCGGCCTGGATCACCGCCTCGACGCGGTGGTTGCGCGGGATGAACATCGGATTGACGGCGTGCATGGCCGCTTGCCGCTCCGCCGCGGTCTGCGGTTCGAGCGCGATGCGCGCATGCCAGCGTCCGGCCCACTCGTCGAATGCGCCGGGCTCCATGAACTGCGCGCGCGCGTCGGCTGCGTCGCCGGCTGCGGCGTCACCGAGCTTGCGGAAGGTGAGGGTGAAGTCGGCCTGGTTCTTGGCCATGGCGTCGAGCAGGTCCTGGATCAGAGCCTCGTCGCCGTCGCGCTCGGTGAACAGGCCGACCTTCCTGCGCAGGCCGGCCTGATAGGCCGCGCTGAACTGGTCGGAGAAGGCGCCGAGAATGTCCTGGGCTTCTGCAACCGCCTTCTCCTGCTCGTCCGAGAACAACGGCAGCAGGCATTCGGCAAGCCGCGTCAGATTCCACAAGCCGATGCGCGGCTGGTTGGCATAGGCATAGCGGCCCATCTCGTCGATCGAGGAAAACACCTGCGCGGGATTGTAGGCATCCATGAAGGCACAGGGACCGTAGTCGATGGTCTCACCCGAGATCGATGAGTTGTCGGTGTTCATCACGCCATGGATGAAGCCGACCAGCAGCCAGCGCGCCACGAGCTCGGCCTGGCGCGCGACGACGCTCGCGAGCAGGTCGTGATAGGGGCGCGCGGCCTGCAGCAACTCCGGATAGTGCCGGGCGATGACGTGGTCGGCGAGCCGGCGCACCGCCTCGGTGTCGCGGCGGACGGCGAAGAACTGGAAGGTGCCGACGCGGATATGGCTGGAGGCGACTCGGGTCAGCACCGCGCCGGGCAGCGCGGTCTCGCGGATGACGTGTTCGCCGGTGACGACGGCGGCAAGCGAGCGCGTGGTCGGGATGCCCAGCGCGTGCATCGCCTCGCTGACGATGTATTCGCGCAGGACCGGACCCAGCGCGGCGCGGCCGTCGCCGCGGCGGGAGAACGGGGTCGGGCCGGAGCCCTTCAACTGGATGTCGCGGCGGATGCCGTCCTTGTCGATGACCTCGCCGAGCAGGATGGCGCGGCCGTCGCCGAGCTGGGGCACGAAATGCCCGAACTGGTGGCCGGCATAGGCCATGGCGATGGGATCGGCTCCGGCCGGAACCGACTTGCCGGCCAGGATCTCGGCACCCTCAGGGGTTTCAAGCAGGTCCGGATCGAGCCCAAGCTGAATTGCCAGTGGCCGGTTCAGCTTGATCAGCCGGGGCGCGGCGACCGGGGTCGGTGCGACGCGGGCAAAGAAGCTGTCCGGCAGCGCCGAATAGGAGTTCTGGAAGGGGAAATGTACCGTCATAGGCTCAAGATAGGGCTGGAACGCCTGATGGCAAAGCCTTGCCCTCTGATAAGCCAAAAATGGCGGTTCGGGTCCAAAACAGGCATTTCCCTTGGTTGCCGCCTTGGGTCGCGTCGGGTAAACCCTGCCGCAATCTCGGACCGGCCATGACAGACGGTCCGATTCGCTTCCTTCAGACATTGATTTTGGGACGACCATGCATCGCTACCGGTCACATACATGCGGCGCGCTCCGCGAGGGCAACATCGGCGAGACGATCCGCCTCTCGGGCTGGGTCCATCGCGTTCGCGACCATGGCGGCGTGCTGTTCATCGACCTGCGCGACCATTACGGCCTGACCCAGTGCGTGGTCGATCCGGACTCGCCGGCGTTCTCGCTGGCCGAAAAGCTGCGCTCGGAATTCGTGGTCAAGATGGACGGCAAGGTCCGCCGTCGCCCCGAGGGCACCGACAATGACGATCTGCCGACCGGCAAGGTCGAGGTCTATGTCAGCGAGATCGAGGTGCTGGGCCCGGCCGGCGACCTGCCGCTGCCGGTGTTCGGCGATCAGGAATATCCCGAAGACATCAGGCTCAAATATCGGTTCCTGGACCTGCGTCGCGAGAAGCTGCACCAGAACATCATGACGCGCGTCGAGATCATCAAGTCGATGCGTCGGCGCATGGAGGGGCAGGGCTTCTTCGAGTTCAACACGCCGATCCTGACCGCGTCCTCGCCGGAAGGCGCACGCGACTTCCTGGTGCCCTCGCGCATCCATCCCGGCAAGTTCTACGCACTGCCGCAGGCGCCGCAGCAGTACAAGCAGCTCTTGATGATGTCGGGTTTCGATCGCTATTTCCAGATCGCGCCCTGCTTCCGCGACGAGGACCCGCGCGCCGACCGCCTGCCGGGCGAGTTCTACCAGCTCGACGTCGAGATGAGCTTTGTCACGCAGGAAGACGTGTTCGCGGCGATGGAGCCGGTGATCACCGGCGTGTTCGAGGAATTCGCCAAGGGCAAGCCGGTGAGCAAGAACTGGCGCCGCATTCCGTTCGCCGAGGCGCTGCGCAAGTACGGCAGCGACAAGCCGGACCTGCGCAACCCGATCGAGATGCAGGACGTCTCCGAGCATTTCCGCGGCTCCGGCTTCAAGGTGTTCGCGCGCATGCTGGAAGCTCCCAAGAACCAGGTCTGGGCAATCCCGGCGCCGGGCGGCGGCTCTCGTGCGTTCTGCGACCGCATGAACTCCTGGGCGCAGGGCGAGGGCCAGCCCGGCCTCGGCTACATCATGTGGCGCGAGGGCGGCGAGGGCGCAGGTCCCCTCGCCAACAATATCGGGCCCGAGCGCACTGCCGCGATCCGCGCGCAGCTCGGCACCAAGGAAGGCGATGCCGCTTTCTTCGTCGCCGGCGATCCCGACAAGTTCTGGAAATTTTCGGGTCTTGCCCGCAACAAGGTCGGCGAAGAGTTGAACCTCACCGACAAGGAGCGGTTCGAGCTCGCCTGGATCGTCGACTTCCCGATGTACGAGTACAACGAGGACGACAAGAAGGTCGACTTCTCGCACAACCCGTTCTCGATGCCGCAAGGCGGCCTGGAGGCGCTGAAGGGCCAGGACCCGCTGACCATCAAGGCGTTCCAGTACGACATCACCTGCAACGGCTACGAGATCGCCTCGGGCGGCATTCGCAACCACGTGCCGGAAGCGATGGTAAAGGCGTTCGAGATCGCAGGTTACGGCGAGCAGGAAGTGGTCGACCGCTTCGGCGGCATGTACCGCGCCTTCCAGTACGGCGCCCCGCCGCATGGCGGCATGGCCGCGGGTGTCGACCGCATCGTGATGCTGCTCTGCGGCACCACGAATCTGCGCGAGATCTCGCTGTTCCCGATGAACCAGCAGGCCATGGACCTCCTGATGGGCGCGCCCTCGGAAGCCACTACCAAGCAGCTCCGCGAGCTGCACATCCGGGTGAACCTGCCGCAGAAGTGATGTTCTTGCCTCTCCCCGCGTGCGGGGAGAGGCCGGATCGCATCGAAGATGCGATCCGGGTGAGGGGGACTCTCCGCGAGTCCAACTCTGACCGTGATTGCGGAAGCTGCCCCTCACCCCAACCCTCTCCCCGTAAGAACGGGGCGAGGGAGCGCACCGCCGCCGCGGGCCTACAGTCCCGTCGACGCCTCGATCCGGAACTGCGCCAGCGCGCTCTGCGGGTCGGTTTGCGAGAGCTGCACCAATTGCATCAGCGGCACCTTGGCGCGGGGCGTCAGCTTGATGGTCAGCGTCTGCCCCGGCGTTTCCACGAATCCGGCGAGCGCGTCGACCGCGCCCCTGGCATCGCCGTTGGTCCCTGCGATCTTCTCGCCTTGCGCCCTGATCATCGCGACGATGGCGCTGCGGGCGGCATCGCGGCTGACGTTCTGCATGCGTGCGAACTGCGCCACGACGAGATCGACCACGCCGCCGTCACGCAGCGAGGCCTCGAGCGCGCCGGTTTCGACCTGCGCTGCCTGACCCATCGCCTGCGCCGGATCGGTCGTGAACAGGCCGCGCGGCACATTGGCGAGCGCGATGCGGGCCTGCAGCCTGGCGAGGCTGCCGAGATCGAGCGTGGCCGGCGCCAGCGCGAACGCGCCCGACGATTCCGTCCAGGCCGCGCCGAGATCCAGATCGATCGCCAGCTTGTCCACGCCCGCCATGATCAGCGGCTGCAGCGCCGGATTGGCGGGATCGGTCGGCGCGACCATCTTCACGACCAGATTGGCCGTGCTCGGGATCGGTCCGACGAACTGCCCCCAGTTCAGGCTGATCGTATCAATGGTGAAGAGCTGCCGCGTCGTCTTGTACGGCGAGACCACGCCCTTGATCTCGGCGCCCTGGAGCACGCGGAACAAGCCGACCATCTGATCGGGCGAGGGCGGCCGTCCCGGCGTTTGGAGACTCGCCGCCCAGCGCATCAGATTTGCCGCGCTGAAGGACTTCAACGCGAAGCGGTCCATCTTGAGCTGGCCCTGCGGCATCGGGATGTCGAGGCCCTCCAGCGCTATTCTGTCCTGATCGTATTTGACCGCGTTGAGCCGCCCCGTTCCTTGCGGCGTCTCGACCGTTTGCCGGCCAATTTCGGCCTTGCCGATCTGAAAGCCTTCGAAGAAATCAGCCACTTTCGCGATCATGTCGCGCGACTGCGCCGGCGTTGGGATCGAGCCGTCGGCCGGCATCAGCGCGATGATCTCGGCCGGCCGGAATTTCGAGGGCCGGATGGCAATGTCGTCGAAGGTGAAGCCGTCCACCTGCATGCGCATGCCGGGAGCCGCCGTCACGACATAGGAGTTGACCGAGATGCGCCGATAAATCCTGTGAAAATTGTCGTCGTTCGATCCTTGCG
Organism: Bradyrhizobium sp. R2.2-H; assembly: GCF_004346455.1. NCBI lineage: Bacteria > Pseudomonadati > Pseudomonadota > Alphaproteobacteria > Hyphomicrobiales > Nitrobacteraceae > Bradyrhizobium > Bradyrhizobium sp. R2.2-H. The sequence goes on along the minus strand of NZ_SMBR01000010.1, from coordinate 23,379 downwards.
GATCGAGCGCGGCCCTCACGGCGGTTGGGTCGAATTCGTAGATGGCCAGGCCGGACAATTCGCCGGTCATCTTCGCGGGCCTGCCCGGCTGGCCCAGGTCGACCGTAAAGGCGACGCGGTCCATCTTCGCCGTCTCGATCTTGCCCCGGTTGAGGTTCTGGATAGATAGACCCGAATAGACATAATCACCGCCGCCCGGATTACTGCCCGCATCGACGTTGACCGCGAGGGTCGGCACCGCGATCTCCGATGCCGAGATGGTCGCGTATTGCGCGAGGATGAAGCGGTACGTGTCGATGATCGAGCCGGTCACCGGCGTGCCGTCTGCGCGGGTCGGGCCGGAAAAATCGCGCGCGGTGATCTGCGGGATCTTGTAGTTCGCCTTCACGGTGATCCGCTCGGTGTATGTGAAGCCGACCTCGACCCCCGATGCCTCGACGCTGTCGGCCGAGAAACGGGCCTCGTCCGGCTGGCGCACACCGACGGCCGTGATCCTGGCGACCTTCAAGGTGGCGAACTGCGCCTGGCCCGGCTCAACTGCAATGTCCTCGATCGTCAGCGTCCGGGTCGCGAGCGCGAATGTGATCTTGCCATGGCTCGCCTTGCCGCCGCCCGAGCGCATCTGCGCGAACACCGCCTCAACCTCGCTGGTCGCCCGGTGCTGGACGTAGAGATTGAAGCCGAACCATCCGCCGGCGCCGAGCACGGCTGCCATGATCAGGCCGATCAGGATTCGCTTCATTCCCGGCTCCAGTTGCTCGTTCTACACCGCGCAACCTGCCATATTCGGCAAACGCCGCACGGTCCAGGGAAAGCTATGGTTTTCAAATGCTTGACGGAGCGCCCTGTTGATGGTGGCGCAATCGGATGTTGCCACCGGGGCACCCGGCGTGCTTCATCCCGTTTCCATGACCCGGAAATACCGTTTCGCTTGGGCGGCAGCTCCGGATCATGCATTTTGATGCCGGTAACGTGAGGCGAGACTCCGCATGTCGTCCTATTCTGATGATCTCCACCAGGCGGCGCTGGCCTATCATCGTCTGCCGCGCCCCGGAAAGCTCGAGATCCAGGCGAGCAAGCCGCTTGCCAACCAGCGCGATCTCGCGCTGGCCTATTCTCCGGGCGTTGCCGCCGCCTGCACCGAGATCGCCAAGAACCCTGCCGAGGCGGCCTCGCTCACCACCCGCGCCAACCTGGTCGCGGTGGTCTCCAACGGCACCGCGGTGCTCGGCCTCGGCAATATCGGCCCGCTGGCCTCCAAGCCGGTGATGGAAGGCAAGGCGGTCCTGTTCAAGAAATTCGCCGGCATCGACGTGTTCGATATCGAGATCGCCGCCGACACCATCGACCGTGTGGTCGAGACGGTGGCGGCGCTCGAGCCGACCTTCGGCGGCATCAATCTGGAAGACATCCGCGGACCGGAATGCTTCGAGATCGAGACGCGCTTGAAGGAGCGCATGAAGATCCCGGTCTTCCATGACGACCAGCATGGCACCGCCATCATCGTCGCCGCGGCGATCACCAACGGTCTCAGGCTTAACGGCAAGAAGCTGCCGGAGGTCAAGATCGTGGCCTCGGGGGCAGGGGCCGCCGCGCTCGCCACGCTGAACTTGCTCGTCTCGATGGGCGCGCAGCGGAAGAACATCTGGGTATGCGACATCGACGGTCTCGTGCATGAGGGGCGCAATACCTCGATGGACCGATGGAAGGCGGTCTATGCCCAGAAGACCGACAAGCGCACGCTCGCCGACGTCATCGGCGGCGCCGATATCTTCATCGGGCTCTCGGCACCCGGCGTGCTCAAGCCCGAGATGGCCAAGGCGATGGGCGACAAGCCCCTGATCATGGCCCTTGCCAATCCCGTGCCGGAGATCATGCCGGAAGAGGCGCGAAAGGCGCGTCCCGACGCCATGATCTGCACCGGCCGCTCGGACTATCCGAACCAGGTCAACAACGTCCTCTGCTTTCCCTTCATCTTCCGCGGCGCGCTCGACGTCGGCGCCACCGCGATCAACGAGGAGATGAAGCATGCCGCCGTCGAGGCCATCGCGCAGCTCGCGCGCGAGGCGCCGTCGGATGCCGTCGCGCAGGGTTTTGACACGGGCGAGACCCAGGGCTTCGGCCCGGGCTCGCTGATCCCAAGTCCGTTCGACCCGCGCCTGATTCTGCGCATCGCGCCGGCAGTGGCCAAGGCGGCGATGGAGTCGGGTGTCGCGACGCGGCCCATCACCAATTTCGACGAGTACACTGCGCTGCTCGAGCGCTTCGCCTTCCGCTCCGGCCTCGTCATGAAGCCGATGTTCGCCAAGGCCAAGACCCAGCCGGTGCGGGTGATCTATGCCGAAGGCGAGGACGAGCGCGTGCTGCGCGCGACGCAGGTCGTGCTGGAGGAGAACCTGGCCCGGCCGATCCTGGTGGGCCGTCCTTCGGTCGTGGAGGCGCGCATCAAGCGCTTCGGGCTCTCGATCCGCGCCGGCAAGGACTTCGACCTGGTCAATCCCGAGGACGATCCGCGCTACCGCTCCTATGTGCAGTCCTACGTCGAGGTCGCCGGGCGCCGCGGCGTCACGCCGGATGCCGCCCGCACGGTGGTGCGCACCAACAACACCGTGATCGCCGCGCTCGCGGTGACGCGTGGCGAGGCGGATGCCATGCTTTGCGGCGTCGAGGGCCGCTACATGAGCCATCTGCGCCATGTCCGCGAGATCATCGGCTTCTCGCCTGATATCAGCGACTACGCGGCGCTTGCGCTGCTGATCACCAGCAAGGGCGCCTTCTTCATCGCCGACACGCAGGTTCGGCCCAACCCGAGCGCGGAAGAGCTCGCGGAGATCGCATCGCTCGCCGCGGTCCACGTGCAGCGCTTCAACATCAAGCCGAAGATTGCCTTCGTCTCGCACTCGGATTTCGGCAGCTACGACACCGAATCCTCGCGCAAGATGCGGCGGGCGACCCAGCTGTTGAAGGAGAAGCATCCGGAGATCGAGGCCGACGGCGAGATGCAGGGCGATACCGCACTCTCCGCCGCCGCGCGAAGGATGGTGCTGCCGCACTCCAAGCTGGAGGGCGAGGCCAACATCCTGATCATGCCGACCCTCGACACCGCCAACGTCGCCTATCAGATGATCAAGTCGCTGGCGGACGCGCTCCCCGTCGGCCCGATCCTGGTCGGCCCGGCGCACCCCGCGCATATCCTGACGCCGTCGGTGACCGCGCGCGGCATCCTCAACATGACGGCTGTTGCCGTCGTCGAAGCCCAGGAGCGGGCAGCCCGGCAGCCGACGTTGTTTACCTGAGACGGTCGCCGACGCTGCTTCGCCTCTCCCCGCGCGCGGGGAGAGGCCGGAATTTGCGACAGCAAATTCCGGGTGAGGGGGAGTCTCCGCGAATCCAGCTCTCACCGCGATTGCGGAAGCAGCCCCTCACCCCAACCCTCTCCCCGTAAGAACGGGGCGAGGGAGCGCAGCGCCCGAGCCTCTCGATCTCAATCTTTTCAAAACGGTTCTCCATTTCCCCGTTTGTAAACCGGCGCACGACTCTTCATAATCTCTTCAAGCGTTCCGTGCTGTAGCGCTTTGCCAAGAGGCCGATCATGCCAGCGTTCGTGACTTTCGGGCGAATCCTGTTCGCCGTGCTGTTCGTATACACGGGCGCGACCAAGCTCTTTGCCATCCAGGCGACCGCCGACTTCATCGCAACCAGGGTCGTGGTGCCCGATGTCGTCGCGCCTTACGCCCAGCAGGTCGAGAGCGCGACCGCGATGTCCACGCCGCAGCTGCTGGCGATCGCGGTCGGCGGACTCGAGGTCATCGCGGGCCTGATGATCGCGCTGAATTTCGGGGCGCGGTTCTTCGCGATGCTGATGATCATCTACCTCGCGGTTGCGACCGTGCTGTTCAACGACTTCTGGAATCAGGCGCCGCCTGACAATGCGAAGATGGTGGTCGATGCTCTGAAGAACCTCTCGATCATCGGCGCATTGTTCATGCTGATGGGATACGGCCGCACCACGCGTCCGGCCGAAGCGGCTTATGGCGACGTGTAGCGATCAATGCGCCCTCGGGGGCGCGATCTCGCGCATCCAGCGGGAAATCGTTGCGCTGCTCGTAGCATCGGTGCCGTGCTGCAGGCCGAGCAATGCGGCCTCGCGCGCTGCGCGGGGCGTAATGCCGTAGGCTGCCTTGAACGAGCGCGTGAAATGCGCGTCGGTGCCGAGCCGCCAGCGCCGCGCGACCTCGCTGATGCGCGGACCACGCGAGCCCGAATTGGCGAGATCGAAGAACGCGCGGTGCAGCCTCCGGCTGCGAATGTAGTCCGCGATGCCGCCGACAGGCGCGAACAACCGGTACAGTGAAGCCCGGGACAGGCCGAAATGGGCCGCGATCGAATTGGCCGACAGATCCTCGCTGGCAAGGCCAGCCTCGATATATTGCCGTATCCGCATCAAGGACGGGCTCGCGGCGACGGTATGGTCGGCGTCAGCGTCGCCACGTTCGAGCTCGTTGCGCAGGCACGCGGCCAGCAGCGAGACCGTGCCCTCGACCACCGATTGACATTCGTCGAGCGTCATGCGGGGCGCAAATTCGACCAGGGCGGAGAGATGTCCCGCCAGCAGCCTTGCGATCACGCTGCTGCCGGCCAGGACCAGGCCGTGCAGGTCGTCGACCCGCAAGAGATGGGTGCCGAACATCGGGCGCGGCACGACCAGCGTGACATTCTCGAAAGCCGTCGCTTTGGTCTCCAGGGTCTGGGCGAGGTCGAACAGGCAGATGTCGCCGGCGCGCACACGGATCGGCCGGGTGCCGGCGACGCCGTCATAGCCGCCCTTCAGATAGAGCTGGAGAATGATGTGGTCGACGCCGCTGCGCGCAATCGTTTCGGGGGTACGGCGGAAACGCTGGCCGCTGGCACGGCTCAGCCCGATCAGCACCGGGCCCATGGCGTCAGCGCCTGCCTTGACAGACCAATGCCGTTCGGCCGCGTTTGGAACGGAGGGGTTTCGGCTATCCCAGTTTGATTGCAGCGCTTGGTGGTTGCAGGGGATGTCGCAGCGCTTAGGAGTTGCGGCGAAGTGCTCACTATACGCCTAAGGACGCGCTCCAGCTTATAGTAACTCGAAGAGCGTGAACTGTGAATGCAGGCCGTTGCATAGTCGCAGCCGCCACGAGATGTCCGTCCTGCCGAATCGCCAGAAAGTCCTCTTACGTCACTATGCGTACGTCATTCAAATTGCGCATGCTGATCACTACGAACCGAAGCGACGCCCACAAGATCGGGAATACCGTCGTAGAGCGTCTCCAGAAGCCAAGTTCGGAAAGCCTCCATGACAAAATCTTGGATGGTATGTGGCCACTTTGCGCAGCCGCCCGAAAGTAGCGAAGGGCTTCTCTCTTGCTTATCTCGTCTCCGTTCCTGGCCAAATGCGCCGCCATCAGGTAGAGGGCAGGACCATACCCAGCGTCGCAATCGGCTTTGATGTCGTCTCCTAAGGATGCATCGCCCTCAAGATACTTCATTTTTGCTATATTGAAGCGTGCCCACTCGGGTGACCTCTCTTCCAACTGCCGAAGCAACGCGATGGCCATTGGGACATCTTTCGAAACCAGCCGCCCTTTGAAATAATCCCAAGCCAAGTGGAACAAAGCTTCGGTGTCGCCCAGGGCGGCGCGACGGCGATATTCTTCTTGCGAGCGATATTCTCGTTCAAGCGTTGTTCTCACTATGCTCCCCTCCTTAGCCAGGATGAGGACGGAGTTACTATCAGAGCCCCCTGGCGACCAAAGTTACCGCAATTTTGGCGGTGAGCGGAAGATAGGAGGCTCAGGCGGAGGGGGTGGAGGACGCAAGCCGCCGGGACCCTCCGGCGGAGGGGGCGGAGACCCTCCCCTCGTCCCCGTCGGGTTTGAAGGCGACTGAATCTCCGGCGGAGGGGGCGGAGGATTGACCGGTGCCGTTGGCGGTCCCAAAAGTAGCCCACAGATTCTTCCGATAATCGCCCAGAACTTGGGACTAGTGGGGCCGTAGACTTCGCCTGTCGGATCGGTTCCGCTCAGCGGATTGCCACCAACGTAAGGGTAAAGATTTGCAACTGAATCGCTCAATTCACCCAAGGGATCACGCGAAAGCCAACGGCCAGCGGTCGGATCGTAGACACGATATTGGGTCAAATAGAGTCCGCTATCGGCATTGTAGAACATACCCGCATAGTTGAAGTCGGTGGGCGGCGTTGTACCTTGCAGTGGACGTCCATAAGGGTCGTATCCAAGAGCTGGCGCGCTCGCCGTGCTCGCGAAGACGCGCCGCGTCGATCCGATCTGATCAGGTCCATAGTAGTAGGTCTGAGTTGGGGAGCCGGGAAGGAGTTCGCCCTCGGCGTAGTAGGCGCGAGTGGGGATGTTGCTGGCATTGCGCGCCTGGCAGATGCTGCTCCCACACCATACATAGGAGGTCGTTGTTGCGATGCCTCCCGAGAGCGTGTTTATGATTGCGGTACGCCGGTCTAGTCCATCATACGCGAACGCGGTCTGCTTACCCGGCTGTCCCGGATAGGTGATCCCGACCAGACGATTCTCGGCGTCCCAATTATAGTTGCGCTGTCCGTCTGCTAGCAGATTGCCGTTAGCATCGAACGTCAACGCTTGCCCCGAGAGATTCGTAAGTTGGTTGAGATTGTTGAAGCTTGCTGTTTGTGTCAGCGTGCTTGGATAGACGGCTGCGCTATCGCTGGTCTCGCTGATCGCGCTGATGAAGTTCTCGGACGTCGTCGAATAGCCGTAGGTGGAGAACTGGCCGGCCGTCAGGCCGATATTGCTGATACCCGCGAGACGCCGGTCTCCGCTGTTCGGCAGATAACTCCAGGCCGTCGAGAGTGTGGAGTTGGCCAGTTGTCGCTGGGTGATCTGGCTGGTTTGTCCGAGATAGCTCAGTGTGAACGCACCGAGATCGCTTGCATGACTGGCAAGACGCTCAATCGAGTCGTAATTGAACGTCTCCGCCCCAGCGCCCGCAACGGACCGAGAGGCAAGCCGGCCGAGCGCATCGTAGGTATAACCGATCGCGCTGTTAGAGAGCGGGCTACCCTCCGCCTGCAGCCGCAGGGCGCCTGGGCTGCCAGTGGGCACGTAACTATACGTCGTGACGCCAGTACCGTCAGTCATCGACACGCGGCGCTGGAAGTACGGATCATAAGAGAAAGAGACATTAGGCGTTACGTTCACCGCATTCAGGTACGTGATGGTCGCTAAGAGGTCGTCCTGCGTGTAGCCGTATTGTTTCGTCTGTCCCAGCGCATCCAGGACAGATCTAAGTCGGCTTGTCGTGTTCTCATACGTGTAGGTGACCACGCTCGTGTCCGGATATGTCTTCTGCGTGATCCGGTCTTCCACGTCGTACGACCAAGACGTGAGGTTGCTCTTAGGGTCAGTTAGACTGCTTAGTCGCCCGCTGGGGGTGTACCCGAACAGGGTATGATTGCCAGCAGGATCGGTAATCGATGTCAAACGTCGGTTTGCATTATGTGCAAAGATCCATTTGCGGAATTGTCGATCCTGGAAGGAGGCGAGATCGAGTTTGTCATAGGCATAGGTTCGGCTTGATCCGTCCGGAAACGTGACCTTCGTAATGCGGTCGGCCGCGTCATAGTCGTAGGCCGCTGTCCATCCTCCCGAGTCGGTGTAGGTCCTGACGCGATCATAAGCATCGTAAGTGAAACTGGCCGCGACGGCGTTGTTCGCGTTGAGGATAGTGATGAGATCGCCGGTTGCGTTGTATTGATAACTCGTTGTCTGACCAAGCGCATTGGTCATCGAAGTCACCTGACCAGCGGTGTTGTAGGCGAAGGTCGTGGTCTGTCCCGCCGCATCCGTAAGGAAGATCGGACGATGCTGATTGTTGTAGATGTACTGGGCGATCGTCTGTTGAACGCCGTAGGCGGTTGTTTGGCTCACCGCTGCTAGGTCGATATGATTCGAATAGGCGTATGACGTGATTCGCCCCAGCGGATCGGTAATCTGCGTCACCTTGAAATAGCCCGCCGTGTCGTACGCGACGCTGCTGAGCTGCGTCGTACCATCGTCAAGCACGCGGGCCGTCACGGTCGGCTTGACGTAACTCCCCGAGTTGTTTGAGTTGGTCTGCGCCGGATAGTTGAACCAGATGCGATTTTCGAGTGGATATTTGACGCTTTCGACCGTGGTCGATTTCTGGTTGGCGTTGCCGGCCACATGAGCAAAATGCTTGATGCGGGCCTTCGCATAGTCGCAGCCGCCGCTCGGCGTGCACCCTGCCGCGACATAGGCGCTCTTGTCCCAGTGGAAGCTGTTCCGGTAAGTGAGGTATTGATTTGTCGGCGTGACCGACATGCCGACCGGTACGGTTGCGGTTGGATCGCTGTCTGGAATGGGAGCGGGCTCGAGCCACTCCTCCCGCTCGCTGTTTCCGAGCGGATCGGTCACTTGCACGAAGCGGGGCGGAGAGCTCGTCCCCGGAGGAGTGTAGGCGAAGGTCGTCGTCCCATAAGGCGTCGTCAGTGAATTGACCAGCGAATAGGCGTCATATGTAAAGCGCGACGTTAGGCCGATGATGTCAGTGATGGAGCTTAGCCGATAGGCGGAATCATAGGTTAAGCTCGCGCTGCGGCCGAAGGGATCGGTAATATTCGTGATGAGCAGCGGGCGGGCGGTCAGGCCGTAGGTAAAGGTTGTCTGTCGACCGGTAGCATCGGTCAACGAAATGAGTCGTTGCTGACTGTCATAGTTGAGCGTGAGCGTGTTGCCCTGAGGGTCGATGACTTGGCTAAGAAATATGTTCCTTGGATAGCTCGCGCTGCCGTTGGATTGCGCATAAACCTCCACGCTCCCGTCACCCATCTGGCGGCGATATTTGATTGGCGCCGTTGATGCCAGAACAAGAATAGATCCATCGTCATTCTGCGCCGCGAACTGGCCGGTGCGGCTCTGATAGCCGCTGTAGAAATATGCGCCGCCGCCGGCGATATACCGCGACACAGTGGCACCGGGATGAGCGGGATCATCCGTCACATAGCTCAGCCAATTCAGCGTCCATTTTGGGCTGACATTGAAGAAGGTGAAAATGGCAGGCTGACTGTCTTCGCGCTGATTGTATGTGATCTGCACCTTCGCCGAAGGCCCGATCGGCGGCGAATAGCCGACCGGCGTATCGGAAAGGCTAAGACTGACTGTTGCCTCGCCGATATTGTAGGCGCACAGCGGGCAATCCGAAGGCGGTCCATTATCATCGGGTGGAGGGCCGTGTGGCGGGGACGGATTCGCCTTTGGGTCTCGCGGCCCGGGTGTGCCCGGCGGCGTCCCGGTTGTCGGTCCCTTACCCCAGACGCTAGCCGTCTCGGACGTAGAGGCATTCCGCCACTCGGCAATCTTGCTCGTACGCATGGGTACTAAGAAGTAACCACTCGCCTCCGAATCCAGAGCGGCGCGGCTCATCCAGAAATCTTGGTGTCCAAACACCGGATCATGAATGTGAAAACGCCCGTCAGCTTCACCGACGATCGTCGCGAAATGGCCGGCCTTCCAATGAACGACAGCCGGGACCGGCACCGGCTGGCTGGCTTCTCGGAAGACCAGGCGATGGGCGAAATTGGCCTTATCGGCCAGTTTCCCGACCTCGTTGAGGTTCGTGCCGTTACGGCCCGCCCGGTACCATTGCAGGAAGGCGACTTGATCAGGCTTGGCCTCTTCCGCCATCATCAGCGACTGCAGCGCGAGGGGACCGCAGGTGAAGAGATGGCCGGGGTCTTTCTCACTCAGGACTAGTTCTTCTTTGGCCGATTGCACCGCCTCGGTCGCCGACCCCGTGATCGGACGCTCGCCGATATCATCGAATAAGGCCGCCAATTCCTCATTGCGGCCGAAGGACGCATAGAGCTGTGCAAGCTCGCCTACCGCCCTGTCGATGAGCGCCTTGGCTTGAGGATCGGTCGCATCCTTCCCTTCACTCCATGCCTTTTGCCAAGCGTCGAGGGCGCGCGAAAAATAGCCGCCGTGACGATAAGAGAGGCCCAGATTGGTCCAGAGCGCCGGCGCCCAGGCGGAGTGTGGATAGCGGGACAGGAAACCGACGAAGTGGCTCACATCCTCCCGCTCCGCGCGTCGCGCGTGCGCCTCGAGAGCTTGCAGCAGAGCGTCATCCTCGGCTGCAGAAGTCGAACCGACCTTGATCAGAGGCTCGCTGAAATAGGCGCGCTGAATGGCCTCGGCGAGCGCGCCGGTCGCCTGTTCGGAATCTGCCCGTGCTGGTCCAACCGCACCCGGCGCCAGGTTCGCCAGCAGCAGCGCAACCATCGCCCCGACAAACCATACCGGCCATCTCGTTGACGTCATCGTCAATCTCCAGACCTTAACTTTCTTTTTGCACGTAGGTCAGAGTGAGCCTCGGAGATACCTCAGTGTGGCGTCCATTTGAGGTAACAGCCCCATACGCCCGCCCCCCAGTTCTGCGAGGCTGGCCCGCTGGACATCGAGTAGGACTGTGCCGTCCGGTTGCCGTTGGCATCGTAGGTGTAGACGATGCAAAGTCCGTTATTGTAGGCGGCTGATGTGACACGTCCCACCTGATCGTAGCCATAAGAGACCGAACTATCGGCCTGCCCTGCGCTCGCGATCGTGAGCGACCCAAGCACGATCAGCGCCAACGCTGTCGTGGCTCGCACACGCGCCGCAACACGCACGTCCTTCTGAGCTTCGGCCATCTGATCCTCCAACACCCTAGTTCTGTGCCCAGGACATGAGCGTCCCGATTGTCCGACTATTGATCGGGTTGGCGAAGAAAATGATGTTGCTGTAACCGGTGGCGCCGAGGAAACCGGATGATTTGGCGGACGAGAACAGGGGTAAAAAATTGGCGCCGTCCTGACTGAACGCGAAGGTGATATTTGCGCCGTCGTCGGCAATACGGAGCCATATCGGCTGCGAGAACGCGTTGGATGCACTCGTCATATCTTTGTTGTTGAATGAGCTGAACGAGTCCCACTTCTCAATCTCAAAATACGGAGCGTTACCGCCTTGGGTGACGTATGATATAAGATGAAGCTTACTGGAGCCGTCATACCAGCCGATACCAACGCCATTGAAGCTGTTACTGTTGCGCGTCGCTGCTATGAGGGCGGTGATAGTGTAGGGCGTCGGGGGGGCCGCTGCAAAGAGCCCGCTTACTGCGCCGCTGGAAGAGGGAACGTTGATACTGAGTCCGACGGCGCTGTCTGTTGAAGTACCACCGTTCTGGTTTAGCCAATTGACAAGCCCGGTACTTGCAGCCGTTGGTCTGCCGGAGATCACGGGGCCATACAATCCGCTTCCCCCTCCCGGGACTGTCGATATCGTAATATTACCTGGCCCGTTGGTAATCACGATGCCGGAGCCAGGCGTCAATGTATGAGCCTGCGGAGCGGCGCCCGTCGAACCAATGACAAGCTGCCCATCGGTCAGTGGTCCAACAGCTCCGAGCGTGCCGCTACCGGCATTGTATTGTAGTGCATTATTGGAGCCGGCCGGCGCTGCGCTAGTGAGGCAGGCAATCAGCGCGTTGTAGTTTGCCATAACCTGCGTAGCGTCGGCGACTTGACCATTCGTCAGCTGATACGGCAGCACGCACTGCGCTCGGGCGCGTTCTGAACCAAGAATGAGAAGAGCCAAAGCGACAAATGCCGCAGAGGTGACGCGTTGTTGCATGACCGTTTCCTTGCGTTGGATAGCTTTCAACCGTTCCACGGCGCAGCAAGTATCCTCGCTACTGCTGATGCGGAAGGGCGCGGAAAATACAAGTTGATTGCTGAGGGCAGGCCTATCCGGACCTGAGGCAAGTGTCCCCGATAAGATGTTCGCAACGCCTTGCGGTGACGGAGGAACTAGCGCGCTCAGCCTTGGCGTTTGAACACGCAGCAAACTCATTCGCGACATTTGCCATTTGAAGTCTTTCTCGAAGCATTCGTCTCGTTATGAAACTAAGCATCGTAGCTCAAAGCGTAAGATGGATACCGGAGGTTGTAAATAGAGATTGTGAGAGAAAAGAAGTTCGCGTTAAAAATGAGGGTGTCTCAAGACTTTCATGCTCCTGAGCCCGCCAACAAGCTTGCGACTCGTCAGCAACGCAGAGCAAGAACCCCATCTTCGCAGTGATTGCGACGATTTGCAGAGCTCCGGTGAGAATCATTCACTCGATCTATCTCGGTGCCGTCCGTCTTTCGCGTGAGCGCACGAGCCTCTAAGCCATTTTTAGGATCGCGAGCTCCCGTTCTCGACCAAACCTTGCGGGGGATGATACGCGTGACTCCCTTGGAGCTGCTTAGTGCAGATGCCTGCCTTATCCGCGAGCGCATCGGCGTCGTCGCGGAAAGAATGGTCCTGGAGCTGCAAGGTGTGCAGTGCCTTCGCCTGGAGCAAGTAACTCCCGAGCCCTGGTCGGTGTTGAAGATGTCCGGCTTGCCGTGGCGAGCGAGAGCGTCCTCCAGCGTCTCGACGCAGAATGCGGCTTCCATCGTGGTCGAGACGCGCCACGACAGCACCCGGCGGCTGAACCAGTCGAGCACCGCCGCGAGATAGACGAAGCCGCGCGCCATCTGGATGTAGATGATGTCCATTGCCCAGACCTAGCTCACGGTCGATCATCGCTTTGCGCTCAGCAGGCCGGCTTTGCTGAGCGCGCCTTCTAAAAAATCGTTTTCCAGCGTCAGCTCTCCGAGCTTGGCGTGCAGCGGTTTCACGTCCGCCGCGGGCTCGCTCGTTCTATTGCCGCCGCCAGGTCCAAATACCTCGGCCGCCGCTTCCTGAAGTGGGACTTCCACTGCGTGATCTGGTTCGGGTGCACGTCGAAATGCTCAGCCAACTGACCAGCGTCATCTCGCCCTTGATCGCGGCTAACGCCACCTTGGCCTTGAAGCCGGTGCGTGCTGCCGGCAGGCTCGTCTGCTCGTCGTCTCTCCTGATTCGCGGGACAATCTTGCCCGCCGTCAGGCAGAAACTCCACCTATCGCCCTGTCCTAATTTCCGGAGCCAGCTCTCTCATCCTGTCGGCTCGGGCGGGCGGCACCCGATTGGTGCCTTTCCCCTCGAATCCAAAGCCGTCCACTCTTGCGCTTTTGTCTCAGTCTGTTGATGCGGTGTTTCGGAATAGCCGGCTCGTATTGACGCCGCGCCTTCGACGTTGGCTATAGCGCCACGACCGCCGTCGGGGCCGATTATCAGGTCTCGGCAAATATGCTAGCCGGCTTTGCGCTGGCCGGCGGCGGGACCAATTTTAGCTCATGAAACCAGCAAGATACCAAATGGTATTTTGTTGCCGGTACTGTGCATGGGGTTGTTTTTCCAGTTTTGAGTTGGAGCCGGGCCGCGTCGCCGCTGTCGAGAGGTTAAGCCGGCCGCCACGGGGTCACGGTCACCTCATGCGCCGCGTCGAGGAGATACGGCGCACCCGGCTTCATCCCGTGCGAAGCCAGCACCTCGTGAGGGGTCCGCTGGGGTACGCCGACGAAGCATCCCTCGCCGCCGGGCAGCCGCACATGCGGGGCCTCCGAGAGCCAGAACGTGTCGTAGCGGTCCATGAACAGGTCGAATACGAGCGGACCGCCGATGATCGCGATCATGCCGGAGGAGACGTCCGCGAAGGCGCAGGCCTCATCGAAGCTCGCATGCTCAGGATTCCACAGCGTCGCGTTCGGTATCTCCGGGTCGACGGTGAGGTTCCTTATCTTGCGGGTCAGGATCAGCCGCTTGCGCTTCGGCGAATTCGGCTGCTGCTCATGCGAGTGCCGGCCATGCACGATCAGCGCGGCGCGATCGAGCGCCTGCTCGAAGAACAGCTTGTCGGCTTCGAACTTCAGGCTGTCGGGCATGACGCGATCGGCGTCGGCAAGCATGCCGTCCGCCGAGACGATGACGTAGCCCTCGATGCGGAAAGACAACGGCCTTCTATTCGGAAACGGTCGTCACCACGGAATTGACCGGGCGCTGGCTCACCGTCGGCAGCTTGGCGTCCTTGAGCAGCTCCTGGTCGTATTCCGGCAGCGTCGATGCCGGGAACTTGGCGCGCATCGCCACCACCTTATAGCCGCCGGCCTTCAGCCGCTTGAGCAGCTCGGGCAGGGCCTCCGCGGTGTGCTTCTGGAAGTCGTGCATCAGGATGATGCCCTTGCCCTTGGTATCGAGCTTCTTCATCACGGTCTCGACCACCTTCTCGGGCTTGGAGGCCTTGAAGTCGAACGAGTCGATGTCGCAGGAGAAGATCGCGACATTGCGGTTGCCGAGATAGGTGACCATCTCGGGCGGATGCTGGAGCGCCGGGAAGCGGAAGAACGGCGAGGGCGAGATGCCGCCGAGCGCCCATCTCACGGCGCTGAAGCCCTTCTCGATCTCGTCCTTGCGCTGCGCTTCGGTGAGCTTCTTGTTGTTGAGGTTGGCGTGCGACCAGGTGTGAGCGCCGACCGTATGGCCGGCCGCGTAGACCTGCTTCAGGATCTCCGGCTCATAGGTCGCGTGCTTGCCGATGGAGAAGAAGATGCCGGTGGTGCACTCGTCGGCGAGCGCCTTCAGCACCGCGGGCGTATTGCGCGGCCAGGGGCCGTCGTCGAAGGTCAGCACCACCTCCTTGTCGCGCAGGAAGTCGAGCTCCTTGAAATGCTCGAAGCCGAAGCCGGGACCGCCCGTGGTATCGATCTCGACGGTGCGGGCGACGCCGAGCGCGCCCGGCGTGTTGCAGGCCGCGCGGGCCGGCTGCGGCGGCTGTTTGGGCGGGGGCGGATTGACGAAAGCGGCTGGCGCAGCAGCTGCTGCGGGAGCCGCGGCCGGAGCCGTAGCTGGCGCCGCCGCGACTGGCGTCGTCGCCGGTGCGGCTTGTGCCGCGGCTGCCGGCTTCGCGGCCGGTGTCTGCGACCATGCTGCGCCGGTCATCGCAACCGACATCGCGCCTGCCAGAATCAGTCCTGCCGCCACACGCATGGTGTTGTCCTCGAGATTGGCCCCGTTGTCCCGCCGCGGCTTTTCGCCTGCGGCAAAACCCATCCTGCCCAAACGATCCTAGCCTAGATGGTGGGCCATCGCCATTGCAACGGCTGTTTGACGCCCGGCCACAATTGTGCCCAGCCGGATGCGGCGCTTGCGTCAACTGTCGGCCAGTGCCCTGGCAATGGCCGTTTTGATTCGCGTGTCGGCCGGTTCGACCGCGGACGCAAAGACGTCGGCGATATAGCCGTCGCGGCCGATCAGGTATTTGTGGAAGTTCCACCTCGGAACCTCCTTCGGTCGCGCCTCGGCGGCCCATTTGTAGAATGGATGCGCTTTCGCTCCGACCACCACGGCCTTGGCCGTAACCGGGAAGGTAACACCATATTGGTGGTGCGCGGTGTCCGTGATCTCGCTCGCGCCGCCGGGCTCCTGGCCCCCGAAGTCGTTGGAAGGTACGCCGATCACGGTGAGCCCGCGGGGGCGGAATTCGTTCCATAGCTCTTGCAGGCCGGCATATTGCGGCGTGTAGCCACAGAGCGAGGCAGTGTTCACCACCAGAAGCGGTTTGCCGGTGAACGCGGCGAGGCGGATGTCATCGCCTGACAATGCGGGGAAGGAGAAGGCGTAGGCCGAGATCCGGCTCATGCCGCCATCGGCGAAAGCGCGTGCTGCCGGCGCGATCGCGCCTGCCACCGTTGCGACGAGCATGGTCCTGCGATTCATCATGACGGCGTCCCCCGAAATGATCCGGGCAGCATGTTACCCCGCCGGCACGACCGGACTGCTCAACACCGCGTTATCGGAGCGACGAAGCCTAGTACAGGCGGACGATGAAATCGGTGCCTTCGCCGGTCTCGCCCTGGTTGATGCCCTGGTCGGAGACGATGATCGAGCCACCGGACGTCAGCATCTCGTTGATCCTCGCCATGGTCTCCGCGGGGATCGAGATGCGGTCGAGGGCCTCGGCCGGGCTGTCCGGCGTGACCACGGGCCTGGCGGCGACGGGGATCACGGCGGCGCCGCGCTGGCCGCGCGCGAGGCGGCTGTCGTCCGCGCGCGCCGCGGAACGGGCGGAGACGGGCAGCGACACCACCGACCAACGCAGCGAATTGGCATCAGCCTTGTCGACTTCTGCGGTGAAGACATGCGTGCCGAGCGGCCGGTCGCTCGCGGCGATCGTGACGGGCACCTCGAACAGCGGCGCAAAATTCTGCCGCACATAGAGCTTGGAATCCTTGCGGCTGATGAAGACGGCAATCTGGCCGGCCCGCTTGGGCGCTTCCGGTTTGGCGGCTGGCGCCGGGTCGGCAACGCGGGTCTCGTCCTTCTTTGCATCGGGCGAAGCAGTCATTTGCGCAGTGGCCGATGCATTGGGCGTCTTCGCAGAGTCCACCGCCTCCGTCTTGACCGGCTCGGCTTTGGCCGCCTCGACCTTGTCGGCGGGCTTGTCGTCGTGACCTGGCTTGATCGTACCGGATGCCTCGGCCGTCTTGGCCTTATCGACCGGTGCGACGGCTTCCTCGCGCGCGGGCGCGCTGCCCGTGGTCACATCCGACATCGCGGCATGGCCGAGGGACGCGCGCAACGCGAGCACGCTGTCGGCGCTTGCGGTCTTCATCTCCGCGGGCTTGGTTTCGGTGGCACCGTTGTCGCCCTTCTCGTCGACGGTAGTCTGCGGCTCGAGGCTCGCCATGGGCTGCGGCGGCACACGCACGGAAGCGAGCAGGGGATGCGAGAAGCTGTGCGGCGTCATCTCGCCAGGCGCGACGATGACGCGCGCGCCCATCCTGGTCCAGTTCCACATCTTCACCGCGAACGACATCGGCATGCGGATGCAGCCGTGCGAGGCCGGGTAACCCGGCAGCACGCCGGCATGCATGGCGACGCCGGACCAGGTGATCCGCTGCATGTACGGCATCGGCGCGCCGCTATAGATGTTGGAGCGGTGGAATTTGTGCTTCTGGATGATGCTGAACACACCCATCGGCGTCGAATGGCCCTTCATGCCGGTCGAGACCGGGGATTCCGCGAACGCGCCTTTGCTGTCGTAGACCGTCACCTTCTGCCGGTCGATCGATACGACGATGACGAGCGGTCCCTGCGGTTTGGTGCCGGCTTCCTTCTCGGCGACTTCTTTCTTGCCGACTGTCTGGCGCTTCTGCGGCTTCTGGCGCAGTGGCTCGGGACGCTGCCGGACGTAATAGGAGCCGTCGGAATAATCCGTCCAATAGTAGAACGCCGCGTCAGCGTGGCTGGTCGTGCAAATCGCACCCGCCGCCGTCAAAATGGCGACCTGCCAAAGCCGCGCCGACTTGGCGGAAGAACCCGACCCACTCACGCTGTTCATCCTCGAATCCACAATCCAAATCAGACGTTAGTCTCGCAAAGGGGATACGCGTTCACCAGCAGGGTGGTTCTGCGATCAGCTACTTTTGTCCAAGCCGTAGCAGAAAAGCCTCACGGAGCGGTAAACGGCGGCCGCGCCGGGGCTGCCTGTCGTCTTCCTGTCGGGCTGTCGCGTTCCTACATTGCGGAGACTTGTTACCGGAGAACTTCATGTCATCTCGTTTCCCCGGTCTTTCGGGCATCCGCTTGAAAGGCCTCGCTTTATTCCTCCTGGCTCTGACTGCTCCAATGGCGTCGGCATCCGCCGCCGACGAGCCCGATCTGATCTTCCGCCGTTCGACCGTGTTCAAATGGATGAGCCCGAACGACAAGCTCGCGACCTATGGTCTCGACGATCCGGAAGTCGAGGGCGTCGCCTGTCATTTCACGGTGCCGGAGAAGGGGGGCTTCAAGGGGTGGCTGGGCCTTGCCGAGGAGGTCTCGGACATCTCGCTCGCCTGCCGCCAGGTCGCTCCGATCAGGTTCAAGCACAAGATGGAGCAGGGCGACGACATGTTCCGCCAGCGGCGCTCGCTGTTCTTCAAGAAGATGCAGATCGTGCGCGGCTGCGACGCCAAGCGCAACGTGCTGGTCTATATGGTCTATTCGGACAGGCTGATCGAGGGGTCGCCCAAGAACTCGACCTCGACCGTGCCGATCATGCCGTGGGGACCGGCGGACACAAACGTCCAGAAGTGCGGCGAGTTCTTCACTCAGTGACGCCCGAGCGGTCACTCAGTGACGCGCTTGCGTTCGCTCAAAGACGATCGCCCGGTTTCGCGAGATGCGAACCGGTCAGCCGCACGAACATCTGCGGTACAGCCTCGAAGCCGCGGTTCGATTGCAGCGCCATTTCGCCGGCGCTGCCGCGAAGGGGTGGTTCATCTCCGCGATCCCTCAGTGGATCCGCATCGCGCGGCGCTGCGCGATTTCCCGCCGTCATGGTGGCCATTCCTCACGTGAATGCGCCCGATGAAGCGGGCGTCTCGGTTTCGATGGCTTGGGTCGCGGACGAACCGCGCCCGGTTCAATAGGATCGACCCGGCCCTCGTTTGCTGCCCTGTTCAGCAGAAAAACGTAAAATGCGTATGAAGCGCTTGAGGCGGGAACATGACGGCGCCGGGGCAGGGTGCGTTTCCGTGCTGGAGCCGGAACTTGCCGGGCCACTTTGAGCTGCAGCCTGACCTCTCTGAAATGACTGGCCTTTTCCGAAAATTGTTTCGTCGTTACGGACGGGACGAAACAATTCTCACGGCGACGAAACCATTTTCAGCTTTTCGCGCATCACGCGCGAAACCGCCCATGGTTATCAGCGTCACAACGACGACGGCGCACCGCCGATTACCGAATTGGGATAAAAGATCATGCGCGCGCTCAGCTTCATCCTTGCTTTCGGTTTCGTGCTCGCCGGCTCCTCGTTCGCGGGGGCGCCTGACGGTAATCTCCCCGGTGTCGGGACCTTCCAGTACAGCGGCTCGCCCGTCACCATCACGCCAGCGCAGCCGATCGTGGTCGCCGCGCGCTTCTGACCGCACACAAGACAACAGCCGGCAAGGCCATCATGTTGCTTCGTCTCTGCGCCGCGGCGTTCGTGTCCCTTCTGACGGTCGGTTCCGTTCAGGCGCAGGTTCGCACACCCTCCCGGCTACCCGATCCACGTAGCGAATTCGTGCGCCAGTGCGCGCCGCGCATGCTCGGGCGCTGGGAGCATCCGGAAGCGGTTTGCAGCTGCCTCCACGACCATGCCGCCGCTGCCGTTGAGGACCGCGATCTGCGCGAGGCGCTGCTGCGCGGCATCACCGAGACCGGCGTGCCGACAATCGAGACCGATTGGGTACCGGTATCCAAGCAGGGTGAGATCGGCCCGACCTTCACCAAGATCGCCAAGCCGACCTTGCAGTGCATGTTCGATCCGGCGAAGTAGCTTCTCAGCTGATCATCTCGATTTCGGCCCATGCCGCGGCACGCAGGAGCTCGTACGCGAGACACCCTTGTCCGTCATCTTGGCGCCGCGCACCTCCTTGACCTGACCGGCAGGGCAGGTTCCGTCATCCACGAGCACACGCTGACCGAGCTTCAGATCGACGATGTCCTGCTCGCGTCCGACGCTGCCAGCACACGCCGTCGAGGCAAGCGCGGTGGCGATCAGGAGCGAACAGCAGGCGGTGCGAAGAAATGACATGACGGAAGCTCCCGGAATTGAAGCTGCAATGTAGGGGCCGGTCAGCGATTCTGATAGTGAAGCTTGGTTAAGCCCGCCGGCCAGTTCTGCTCTTGGCGCGCAAGGCCGAGCGCGATTCCCGCGCGAGCCGCTCGGCGGACGCTACGAGTTGTGGAACTGCATGCCCCGAAAATCCCAGCACGAAGCCGGGCAGCGGACGCGCCCGTGAATAGGTGTCGGCCAATAGCCAGCCCTCGGCGCCGGCCGCTCGTTTGGCCAGCGCTGCCACCGACAGGTCGACGGAAGGATCGAACCGGGCGACAAGATGCAGGCCCTGGGATGGCACCGGCACGGATAGAGCGCCGTCGGACCTAGCCTCCAGCGTCTCGGCCAGCGTATCACGCGCCTCGCGATAGAGTTTTCGCACGCGCTTCAGGTTCGCGGCGAAGGCGCCGGAATTGAGCATGTCCGCCACCGCGCCTTCCATCAGCGTGCCGGGAAAGCGATCGAGCGCCGCGCGAGCTGCCGCCACGTCAGCGATCAGGCGTTCGGGCAGGGCGCAATAGCCGATGCGCAGGCCCGGAAACAGCGTCTTGGCAAACGTGCCCAGGTAGATCACGCGCTGGAGGCGATCGATGCCGGCGAGCGACATCAGCGGTGCGCCGTCATAGCGGAACTCGCTGTCGTAGTCGTCCTCGAGCACGAAGGCGCCGGCCTGCCTTGCCCAGTCCAGAAGCTCGAGCCGCCGCGGCATCGACATCTGCACGCCAAGCGGAAATTGATGCGACGGTGTGACGTAGGCTGCGCGCGCGGACGGCGCCGCGATACGGCCGTTGGCGACACGCATCCCGTGCTCGTCGACGGGGACGGGTACCGCGCGATAGCCGCAATGCGCGATGGTTTTTCGCGCGGCGGGATAGCCGGGGTCCTCGCACCACACCTGGTCGTTGGGCCTCAGGATCGCGCTCAGCACGATGCGTAGCGCGTGCAGCGTGCCCGACGTCAGCATGATCTGATCGGGATCGCAGCGCAGGCCGCGGGCCGACAGCAAATGATCGGCAATCGCCGCGCGGAGTTCGCGGCTGCCGCGGGGATCGCCATAATGCAGGTGCTCGGCCCCGAACGCACGCATGCGGCGGCCGACGAAGGCGCGAAAACGCTGCACCGCGCGCTCGTCGATATGGGTGCAGCCGAGCGCGAACGCGCCTTGCCCGGGCGTTTCGACAACCACCTTCGGCTTGTTCCGCTCGGCCATCCGCGCAGGGATTCGTGCGGCGACGAACGTTCCGGAGCCAACGGTTGCGTCGGCAAAGCCGTCGGCGATCAGACGCTCATACGCGGTGACGACGGCGTTGCGCCGGAAGCCGGTCTGCTTGGCCAGCGTCCGCGATGGCGGCAGCAGCTCGCCGGGCTTGACGAGGCCGGAGACGATCGTCTCGCACAGCGCCTGATAGAGCCGGTGCGCGGCGGACGCGCCCGCCGTGATGTGCGGCCCCGTGAGGTCGAGGGGCAACTCGGTCTTGCCTCGCGCGGAGGAATTGGTCGGAATTTTTCGCATGGAATTGGAACTATCGCAGACCAAAAGCCTCGCTACAACTGCGCTGGAATTCTTCCAATCCGAGCGGGAGCGGCCGTGAGCCAGACTGAGACCTCAAATTCCTATCCGACGTCGGCGCGCAACCAGGTGAAGCGCCGGCACGATCGAGGCTTCTACGATCACGCCACGGTCCACCGCATCCTCGATGCCACGATGCTGTGCCACGTCTCCTATGTGATCGACGGCCAGCCCTATTGCACGCCGACCTTCTTCTGGCGCGAGGGCACCAGGCTCTACTGGCACGGCTCGAGCGCCAGCCGCATGCTGCGCAACCAGAGCAAGGGCGAGCGCGTCTGCCTGACGGTCGCCCATCTCGACAGCCTCGTGCTGGCGCGCTGCGGCTTCAACCATTCCGCCGACTACCGCGCGGTCATGGCTTTCGGCACGGCCTATCTCGTCACCGACCCCGAGGAGAAGGAGCGGGCGGTGATCGCCATGGTCGACCGCTTCTTCCCGGATCGCACCGCCGGCCTGCGGCAGAGCACCGCGCAGGAGATCAAGGCAACCTCCTTCATCGCGATGGAGATCGAGGAAGCTTCGGCCAAGATCCGGGCCAAGGGTGTCGCTGACGACGACGAGGACTATGCGTTGCCGATCTACGCGGAGCGCATTCCGGTCCGCACCGTGCTCGGTGCTCCGGAGCCGTGCCCGCGCCTGCTCGACGGTGTGAGCCGGCCCGCGACGCTGAATGGCTATTCCGAAGGCCGGCTGCTCGAAGATGCATTGCGGGATGCTTATTTTGTGGAGTACCCGAACGGTTGAAATCGGCTAGTTTGCGCACTCCTTGAGAACCATCGAGATGCCTGGAGTTGCCCTGATGAATGCCGAAATGCAGCAGAGGATTCTTGACGCCGTCGACAGCGGCTTCGAAGCTCAGCTTGCAACCACCCGCGATTTCGTTGCGATCCCTTCGACCCGCGGGGCGGAGGGGCCGTGCCAGGACATGATCGGCGATCTCCTGCGGCAACGCGGCTACGAGGTCGACGATTGGCACATCAATGTCGACGATTTGAAGGATCTGCGCGGCTTCGGTCCGATCGAGCACGATTTTTCGAAGGCACGTTCCGTGGTGGGCACTTACCGTCCGCAGACCAATGGCGGTAAATCGCTGATCCTGCAGGGGCACTGCGACGTGGTGCCGGCCGGCCCGCTGGAATTGTGGGATACGCCGCCATTCTCGCCGGTCATCAAGGACGGCAAGATGTTCGGCCGCGGCGCCTGCGACATGAAGTCGGGCACGATCGGTGCGCTCTATGCGCTGGACGCGATCAAGGCCGCCGGCTTCAGGCCGACGGCGCGGATCCACTTCCAGTCGGTGATCGAGGAAGAGAGCACCGGCGTCGGCGCACTTTCCACGCTGCAGCGCGGCTATCGCGCGGACGCCTGCTTCATTCCGGAGCCGACCGGCGGCAAGATGGTGCGCTCGCAGGTTGGCGTGATCTGGTTTCGCCTGCGCGTGAAGGGCCATCCGACCCACGTGGCCTTCGCAGGTTCGGGCGCGAACGCGATCATGGCGGCGTATCACCTGATCCAGGCATTGCAAAAGCTCGAGATCGAATGGAACGAGCGCGCCAAGGCCGATCGTCACTTCAAGACGCTCAACCATCCCATCAACTTCAACCCCGGCATCATCAAGGGCGGCGACTGGGCCTCGAGCGTGCCGGCCTGGTGCGACGTCGATTGCCGGATTGCGGTATTGCCGGGCTGGTCGATCGCCGATCACCAGAAGGAGATCATGGCTTGCGTCGCCGCCGCTTCGCGCAACCACCGCTTCCTCGCCAATAATCCGCCGGAGATCGAATGGTCTGGCTTCCTGTCCGAAGGCTATGAACTGGCCGACGCCGCCGCGCCGGAAGCTGCGTTCGGCAAGGCCTTCAGCGCCGTCTATGGCGGCGCGGTCGAGGACCTCGTCTTCACCGCGCTCACCGACACGCGCTTCTACGGCCTCAATCACGGCATTCCGAGCCTGTGTTTCGGGGCCAGCGGAGGCGAGATGCATGGCTTCAACGAGTTCGTCGACCTGGAGTCGCTGAAGAAGACGACCAAGGCTATGGCACTGTTCATTGCCGAATGGTGCGGGGTGGAGAAGGCCTAGCTCTTTCCGCCGTCATTGCGAGGAGCGAAGCGACGAAGATTCCATGGGGTAGTGGATAGCGAGCAGGTCTGAGACCAGACTGAGGTTGCATCCATTCAACCTGGAGACAATCGATGTTGCTCGATCATCCTTCCGACGGACCGGCCGCTATCCGAACGCAGATTGGCGC
>NZ_SMBR01000009.1:0-385520 GCF_004346455.1 Bradyrhizobium sp. R2.2-H | reverse complement strand
CGTCAGCCTTCAGGCTATCGCCAGCTGACCAGCCCGGCTCTCGCCGGAGAACGCGGTAACCCGCCGCCAGCTACACCACGCCAGGGGACACGATCTCATCTGCGAGACGAAATTGCCAACGAGCGCGCCGCCTTCGCGCATGCGAGCGATGTCGGCATCACTGTAGCCTAGCTCCCGGCAGATCTCCTCGTTCTGTTCGCCTTGTTCGCTGGGAGCGCCAGGGAGAGGTAATTCCGCGTCGGAGAACTTCCACGGGCGGCCAGGTAGGCGGAATTCACCGCCCTGCCGATCCGGGACATTCAGCGTCGCGCTCCAGTAGTCGGCCCATTCGCTGGCCGCGAGTTGCTCAACCGTGCGGACTTCGCCGGTAGCCAGCTTAGCCTGGTCGAAATGGGCGTCGAGTGTCGCCATGTCGGGGAAGGTCCAAATCCATTTTTGGACGATCTCTTCGAACTGCGCGCGATTGGCCCGACGCAGGCCCGAGGTGGCGAAGCGGGGATCCTCCAGCAGGTCGGGCCGCCGCATCGCCGCGACAAACCAGCTGAACGTCATCGCACTGACGATACTGATTGCGCAGACGAACTTCTCACCGTTCGGACCAGTGAAAAACGATCCATCGGTTGCACCCAGGATGGCCGGGTCGTCACCCGGGTCGAGGCCGTTGAGGTCCACATGGGCATGTTCGTTTACGGCCAACATTGTTGCGGCCATGGCGACGTCAACGTGTTGACCGATTCCGGTCCGCTCACGCTGGTGGAGCGCTGCGAGCACCGCGATGACACCTTGCAGTCCGACATACGCGTCGGCATGGCTGAGAGCGTCCGTTTTGGGCTCATTCATCAAGCCGAAATGACGAAGCGTGTGGTGGGTGAACCCGGCTTCGGCCTGGACGGTCGGCGCGTAGGCCATCCGGCCGCGCCATGGACCGCCCTGGCCATAACCCGAGATCGAGACATAGATCAACCGTGGGTTGCGCTTGGCGACGCTCTCGTAGTCGAACCCAAAGGAGGCAAGAGTGCCGGGGCGGAAGTTCTCGACCAGAATGTCGGCCGCTTCCACTAGCTTCCACGCAATCTCCTTGGCCTCGTCCTTGTTCAAATCGATCGACAGGGCGCGCTTGCCGGCATTCTGCTGCGCGTAATAGCCGGTGACGCCGTTGAGATTGATCGGCGCGGCTAAGCGCGAAACGTCCCCGCGAGGCGGCTCGATCTTGGTGACATGGGCTCCGAGGTCCTGCAGCGTGCGTCCGCACAGGGGGCCCGCCAGCACGCGTGAGAAATCAACGACCTTCACGCCTTCGAGAGGAGCGGCCATAGCTTAGCGTCCCTTGAAGACGGCAAGACCGGGGCCCTGCTTCATCAGGCTTTCGAGGCCGATGTTGAGGTCGTCGGACGTCCAAAGCGGCCGCTGCAGTTGCGCCATGGCCTCGTCAGCGGCCTCGACGCCCTTGGCCGCGGCAAGGTTGGCGATCTGTTTTGTGCTCGTGTGCGCGAGCGTCGGACCATTGCCAAGTTCGAGCGCGACCATCATCGCCGCTTCGCCAAGCTTCTCATCGTCCACGACGAGGTTGATGATGTTCCACTTCTCCAGGGTTGCCGCATCGTAGCGCCGACCCAGCATCGACATCTCTTTGGCTCTCGCGATCCCCGCTCGCTGGACCTGACGCTGGATCGCGCCCATCAGCGGGTTCAAGCCCAGCGTCGCTTCGACCGAGCCGATCTTGGCCGAACGCGCCGCGATAATGAAATCACAGGCCAATGCCAGTTCAAAGCCACCACCGACGCAGACGCCCTGCACCGCCGCGACAATCGGCAGCGGAAAATTTTCTAGGTCGCGCAGGAAGGCAAGCGAGGAGCTTCCGACCCGTCCCTCCGGGCCTTGCGACCGTTCGAACAGAGAAGTATCCGCCCCAGCGGAGAAGTGTCTTAGGCCGCTCTTGAGCAGGACGGCACGCGAGCCAGCTTCTCTTGCTGAGGCAAGACCTTCCCTGATGCCGCCCATCAGGTCAAAGCCGATCAGGTTGTGCGGTGCAGATTCCATCGAAAGGACAGCAACCGGCCCTTCGTAGGAGACCTTGACGCAGGACGAAACAGGCTTGGAAATTGAAGACATAGGCGTTCATCCCTTGATATTGATGACAACATCATTGCGCCCGTCACGCTTGATGATACAGGTGGTATCGTGCCATCATGAGGTGAAATGATGCCACCCTCCGCACTGCGTGATACTGCTGTCGGTCATGGCCTCCAGGCCCTGATTGAAGAGCTGGGGGCGTTGGGAATAGACGCTGAAAAGCTGCGACGCGCAGCGGGGCTACGATCCCTCGGCGGCACGCTCACCCAGGCGCAGCGACTGGCCGTGCTCACGGCCGCGCATGAACTGACCCAAGATCCCTTACTCGCGCTCAGGGCGGGCAAGCGCCAGCGCGTGCATCATTTCGGAGTTTATGGCTTCGCGCTCGCCACCAGCCCGACGTTCGGCGATGCTTTCGCCTTTGGCCACCAACACGTCGAGTTCGCAGGTGCCGTGCTGCGGATCACCCTCCGCCGGGAGGGTGATCGGGTCGTGATGCAAAGCTGGAACCCAAACTCGCTGCGTGGGCTGCTGCCGTTCGTTGCAGAGTTTTGGCGCGCCTCTATGGTCACCCTGAAGGGCGAAATTCTCCAGGACCACTTCCCATCCACTCTCATGCGCTTTCCCTATCCTCGGCCTGCGCATTGGCGGGCGTATGCCGAACTATTTCAATGCCCGCTTGAATTCGAATCTGAAACGATGGAATGGCACTTCGATGCAGCCGTGTTCTCGCGGCCTTGCCCAAACGCCAGCTCACTCACCGCAAACATCTGCCGAGACTTCTGCGAAGGCTTGATTGTGGGCGCAGACGGAGAAAGCTCGCTGCTCCGGGAGCTACGCAGCTACTTCCTAGGCAACAGCGGCCGGCGCTCCACGGCTGATGAGGCGGCAGCCGCGTTGGGTCTTTCGCGCCGCACCCTGTTTCGTCGATTGGCGCGAGACGGTACCGCGTTCCAAGACCTGCTCGACCAAACTCGCGCTTCGCTCGCCTGCGAGTTCCTGGAGAACACACATCTATCCGTGTCTGAAATCGCGGAGAGGTGCGGCTTTGGCGACGAAGCCAAT
Organism: Bradyrhizobium sp. R2.2-H; assembly: GCF_004346455.1. Lineage (NCBI taxonomy): Bacteria > Pseudomonadati > Pseudomonadota > Alphaproteobacteria > Hyphomicrobiales > Nitrobacteraceae > Bradyrhizobium > Bradyrhizobium sp. R2.2-H. The sequence continues at coordinate 382,382 of NZ_SMBR01000009.1, read as the reverse complement.
TTCAGGAGGGCCTTCACTCGCTGGCGCAGGATAACGCCTAGCGCGTGGCGTAGGTCACGCAGGAATGACGAACATGCCTCAGTAAGCCGCTTGAGTTCAACTGCACCAATGGCGGCCTCGTAGCCCCCCGAAGTAACAAACCGCAGCTACATCCAACGCGGCAACATTCCCAATATAGTGACGGTCTCCTTGAACGAGACGCCAGCGACGGCCCCGAGGGAGCAAGCAACCCATCCGCTGAGGTTTTGATGGGTTGGCAAGTGCATCCGTCGATCCTTTCAACCCGATCTCAGCCGATGTAACGCAGACGATCGGTCTGCCCTTACGAAGTTGCGGTTCGTTGCGGGACGGATGAACCGTCTGGCTGGTGGTCCAACTCCCCTATGGGCGATGCTGCGATCTGCATCGATGCATCGCCCAACTCAGTCAAGATCTCGAGGGAGCGACAGCAGCGAAACCGGCAGGCGGCCTGGGCCCAATTACGACGGCGCTGCTTCCACTTTCCCCTGCAATTGCTTCAGCGTAGGATAATCCGTATACCCCACGGCATCAGGGCCATAGAAAGTCTCGGGACGAGGCGGGTTGAGTTCGGCGCCGACTCTCAACCTTTCGGCAAGGTCCGGGTTGGCAATGAAGGCTTTTCCGAACGCCACGGCATCAGCCCCCCCCTTGGCGAGTGCCTCGTCCGCCGAAGCTGCCGTGAAGCCTTCGTTGGCGATATATGTGCCGCCGAAAGCCTTCTTCAGATCGGGGCCGATACTATCAGGCGCCACCTTCTCGCGGGCACAGATGAAGGCTATCTTGCGGCGTCCCAGCTCTCGCGCGACATAGGTGAATGTTCTCGTGCGATCACTGTCCCCCATCGAATAAACGTCGCCACGGGGAGCCAGATGCATACCGACCCTGCTCGGCCCCCACACTGAAATCGCGGCATCCGTGGCTTCAAGCATGAGTCTTGCTCGGTTCTCGATCGAGCCGCCATATTCGTCCTCGCGACGATTCGAGACATCCTGCAAGAATTGATCGAGCAGATATCCGTTCGCTCCGTGCAATTCGACGCCGTCAAAGCCGGCCATTTGAGCAAACTGAGCCGCGCGTCGGAACGATTCGACTACGCCTCGCACCTCGTCTGTGCGCAACGCTCGGGGTTCGACATACGGCCGCTCCGGACGCAGAAGGCTAACGTTCCCCTTCGCAGCAATCGGACTTGGTCCGACGGGCAGGCCTCCCTCGTAGAAACTCGGGTCGGATATGCGCCCTACGTGCCAGATTTGCATAAAGATGCGGCCACCGGCGCGCTTTACCGCTGCCGTGACGCGTCCCCAGCCTTCGATATGCTCCGGAGCCCAGTTGCCTGCAACACCCTTATAACCAACTGCTTGTGGGGATACCGGAACACCTTCCGATATGATCAATCCCGCCGTCGCCCGTTGACTGTAGTATTCCGCCATGAGGTTATTGGGCACTTTGCTGTCGCCCGCCCTCAATCTGGTGAGTGGCGCCATGATGACTCGATTGGGAAGCAGAATGTCTCCTAACTGCAGTGGGTCGAACAACGTTGGCATGTCTCAGTCCTTGCTGGTTTCAAGTGATTATGACGAAGTACTTGCGTGTGTGACTTCGTTGACCTGATTCAATTGACGATCTCGAACGGCCCCGCGGCACCCATGCCGCCGCCAACGCACATGGTCACAACCCCATAATTTGCTTTCCTGCGACGGCCCTCGATCAGGATGTGACCCGCCAAACGGGCGCTGGTCATTCCGTAGGGATGGCCGAGCGCTATTGAGCCGCCGTTTACGTTGAGCTTATCGGGATCATAGGCACGACCGATTGCGGTCCGCGCTGTCGAAACGATAACGGCGTCTACCATTTCTCAATCTCCTCGTCTGATCCGGCGCGAGCATTGCCGCCTTCATCGCGAATATCGTTCTTTTTTAGAACTGGTCAAGCGCAAAGCCCTTGCATGACTTGCGCGAGGAATGCCTTCGGTCCGAACGTAGACACGCCGTTCGCGCCTAATACGCGCGTATTCTAGCTATTCTGGTACCACCAAGAGACACTTGCCGCGCGCAAACTGCCGCTCTGGAAAATGATCCGGCTATCTTTTCTTAGTTCTTTTTTGCATTGACTGGATTGATATTCCGAGGACAACTTGATGCGATCCACGTGAGATCCTCGCTTGCTACACGAATTCGCAAAAGCTTCTCGCCTTCGTGTACCGGGGCGAGAGAGTTCGGCGCTTGGCTCAGCAGTAACGATTGCCGCCAAAACCAGTCAGATCAACGCAATTCAAGCTCCTCGCTCGGCAGCTCTTTTGCCGGTCGATTCAATCCGGATCGTACGAAAGTCGCGCGGTCCGACAACGCGGCCATCCTTCGTCTTGATCTGCAGCCGACCGAGCGGCTTTCGATTCCGATTGTCGACCATCACATGTTTGAGCTCACCAGGCTTGAAGCAGTTCTCTTCGCCCCATTGCCACAGCGCAATGAGAACCACGTACAGCTTCTCGCCCTTGTCGGTCAGAACGTAACGATGGATCGACGACGATTCGTCATCCGGTTCGATCCTGAAGATGCCGTTCTCGACCAGCTTCTTCAGTCGGGCCGACAGGATGTTCTTCGCCAAGCCAAGGCTCTTCTGAAACTCGCTGAAACGCCCGACCCCGTGGAACGCATTCCGAATTATCAGAAGGGACCACCAATCGCCGACGATCTCCAGCGTGCGTGCAATCCCACAGTTGGCTTGATCCAGTTGGGTTCGTTTTCCTTTCATTGCTTCTCTCAGTCCGCTCCTTCGACCATTGAGTTGCAAAGTTAAACCGTTCGGACCGTGATGTCGATAGTTGAGGTTCCGGAAGCGGGCTTTTCCAGGCGCTGCGGACTGCGGCAGTGCAGAAACGTTCCCTTGACAATCCGCAAGCCAAGAGACGCTCCCACCCTTTCGCTCAGGACGCCTGAAGCCACGGCTTGAGGATGATCTTTCCGGCGCTCGCGCGCGCGGCGAGAATTCGGTGCGCCTCCGCCGCCCTGCTCAAGGGAAGAATATGCCCGATTTGCACCTGGATCGCCCCCGACTTGATCAAGCCAATGAGGCGCAGAAGTGCGGCGACGGCTTGCTGCGGTCGGGCCTGAAACCAACCACCCACGTAGTACGTGATGAGCGATTGGTTTAACCCGAGCATGGCGTATGGGTTGATGGACTTGCGCTCACGAGATGCGGCTCCAAACACAACGATGCGTCCAAAGGGACCCATGGTCTGGATGCTCTGCGTAAGAACGTCACCGCCGGTGGCTTCGAGCACAACATCGACCCCCTTGCCGTCGGTGAGCACGCGCAACTGGTCGCCCCAATCCGGCGCGGTGTAGTCAATCGCGTGGTGCGCACCGAGCTTCAAGGCGAGGTCGCGCTTTGCCTGAGTGCTGGCAGCGGCGATGACCTTGCCGGCGCCCAGATGTTTGGCGATCTGCACGGCGTAAGTACCTACCCCGCCGCCGGCCGCCTGCACCAGGACGGTCTCACCGGACTGAAGATGGGCGCAATCGGTGAGAGTTTGCAGGGCGGTCATTCCGGCGACCACGAGCGAGCAAGCCTGGTCCGGCGTCAGCCCCTCCGGCAAGGGGATGACCTTACCGGTCTTCGCCACCGCGTACTGAGCGTATCCGCCCGCCCCACCGTTTTCGAGGGACGCGAAAACTGTCATGCCCTCTTTGATGTTGCCGGCACTCTCGCCAACTACCTCCACGACTCCCGCGACCTCGCTGCCTGGAATGAACGGGAGCGGTGAAGGAAATGGATAAGGATCGTTGTTCCGCCTGACTACATCAGCAAAATTGACGCTGACAGATTCCACCTTGATCAAAACTTCGCCGGGTCCCGGTTTCGGCTTCGGGGCGTCCTCATAGACGAGGACATCCGGACCACCGTACTTGTGCAGTCGTGCTACTTTCATTGATTGCTCCATAACGAAGATGCCAAAGGCCTAGCTGAAGCGAATGTCGTCAAAGTCGATCGCCACAAAAACGGGCTCCGGCACCGCACTTCCGTCGGTATTGCGACGAAGCGCTCGCCTCCGCGTGGGCAAAACAACTCCATCGAAATTCTCGTGGTCCAGCAAGTAGTGTGCGGTGGGGACGCCCCCCTGTGACCGTCGCCGCATAATCCATTCGCGCGATTAATCCATGCGGATTGATGTAGAAAACCTGTTCCGGACAATGCGTCGCGATGTTTTCTGGAAAGCAAACCTTGAGACGGCACCACGTCTCCTGTCCCTCTTTCCAACTCTCGATTTCCTGAACCTGGAATCCTGGCATCGCAAACGTAAACGGCACGGTGAGATAGTTCCACATCGCGTAGCCGCTGAAATACGCGAGATGAAGATCGTCCCACTTTGATTCGACGGCATGTCCATCAAATGCAGCACGAGGATTATCGCGCGCTTGCAGAACTTCTCCCTTCGAGTCTTCAATCGTGGTACGCGAGGGAGTGTGGACGCTGCGTCTGCCCGCGCCTTTGAAGGGCGAATAGCTGATCCATTGCTCACGCGGCTTCACCGTGATGTGAACGCCGCGGAGTGCATCGCCATGACCTTTGCGAATCCACATCGCGCCGTAGATCGAAGCGTCTGCCTCAATCTTCTCGATCTTTTGCCACCGGTCGAGCCCGCCATGGGCAGCGAGCACTTCGTCAAGCAAGCCAGACATCCAGCATCACTCCTTGGAAGACCTCGCACGGTCAGAGGTTCTTCTTCAGGTTTAATTTTGCAACCCGAACCGACATTTGTCACATCCGGTTTAATTTTGCAACCAGTCTTTTTGGTGCCCCCGTCGGAACGCAGACAGCCTTCCAAGCACGGCGAGGAAGCGCTACACGCATACGATTGCTCAATTCGATTTTGGCCTCCACGTCGCTCTCAGATGGAGCCCCAGGATTCTTGACGAAGCTCAAGAACTTGCTCGATCGGCAGGCCTGCGTCTCATCGAAGAGCGACCAGACGTCACTCCTGATGGTGATCGACTGCGGGCGGCAGCTCATGGCCGCTCACGATGCCCCTCTTGGGATCCGCCCCCGGGCAATCCGGCAACTCTCGTACGGTGACCTGGTCGATCGTTGCATGTACAGGCAAGGGACCGGCGGGTGCTGACTAGGGCCGACGCCGGAACGGTAGCGCATGGAAACTTGATCCAGTCGATGAGAACGCAGCCCGCCAATCGGATTTGCGTCCTGGCAAATGCGGCCCGTTCTTTCGGCCTACGCGATGGACTGTGACGATTTTGGCGTGGATGCTGGACGTGCAGACCGAGCACCAATTCGTCCACCTCACTTTGTTTGCTGTGGGTTTTCGAGCCGGCTACTCGACGTCCTCCGACATGCGACACCGCTCAGGAATCAGATCGTTCGAAGGAACCCGCAGATTCTCCCAAGGCAGCGTTTTCCGATCAGAGTTGAGCCAGGCACGGCATCGCGACATGGCATTGCAATCTGGCGCAGATTGCATGACACCCGTCATATGCAAAATGCCCTCGAATGGAGACTTGCCCATGCTGCGGGCAGTTCTAGGCGATCGCATTCCTCCGGAATGCATCATGATCAATCCGTTTGCGCGCGGGGCTGCGAAGGAGATCCGGACACCCTGATCGAGTGAGGCATTCCCCCTCATCGATCTCTTGTAATGATGGCTGGATCGGACATTACCTCGGCTCTTCCTCAAGATGCTCTGCCTCTCGCGTCGGTGCACGAGCGGGAATGCGCGCATCGAGATTTGCGGATGCGCGCAAAACACTCATCATTTAGAGAACTGGAATACGGATTTGATCCGCTCTCCCGCATTAGCGACAGGGATAACCCAAATGGGAGTAGATCCCGGCGCAGGACTAAGCATTGTAGTGTATGGTTCGTTGTTAGTTAGATCCTGATTTATCCCTCGAAGCGCGTCCACATAAGAATCCGGGAGCACGAGCATTACGTGCGGACCGGTGTAGTACCACTGCTCAACTTTCTTTGGATCCGTTTTCGTGAATACATTCTGTCCCTCCCGCGCCTCCCCCATAAGCATGTACGAGAGGCCAACTCGGTCGATGTTTGGTTTTTTTCCTGAGATAGTCGCCTCCGCCCATTTCATCATTACTTCATCCATACACATGGGATTATGCTGAGGTCTTCCGGGAATATCGGGCATGCAAGTCCAACCATTGGTACCCTCGCGCAGCATTCGGTATTGGTGGGTGCCTTCCTTGGGCCAATCCATCACGGCCGCCCGATCGGTGATGCTGGGCGGCCCGGCGCTCAGAGCATTTGCGATCTTCCATTCATCGGAGTGCTCTGATGTGGTGAATGTGCCCGGAGGCAGAGGTGCAGTCGCGGTGGAAAGGTCCTCCGCACGAGCTACCGATGTGATCGCTGCAAGGCAGACGACATAGAACGCCGTTTTCTTCATAAACTCTCTCTCCTTCGATATACGCGTGGGACGCATGCTCATCTTCCAGGGCGATTGGCCTCCGAAGCAGTTCAATAGGCCCGTCGACGGCACTTTCTGTCTGGGATTTAGGGGCTGTGTATTCGGGCGTTTCAGTCTCTCTCGTCTGCGGAAGTGTATTGCCTTCCGCTCGCTCGAATATCGAACTCTCAATTTTGGCCGTCGATCGGTTCAAACGCCCCCGTCCGGCCTATCGCTTGGTCGACCACTTCGAAGGATCTGTCGCGTCAGTTCCTCACTGACGTTTTCGAATCCGGGGATATGCGCAAAGTCCTGAATTCTCAGGACTTCATGCAGGACGAACATGTACTCATCAACGGGTGCCTTGTAGGCGACCATCGCACAACTCCAGAATAGCGAGGGAAGATCTCAGCGCCCCTTGAAGACCGCGGCACGACGTTCGACGAAGGACTGGATGCCTTCCTTCATGTCTTCGCTGTTCATGACCCGATCGCGGATCTGGGGAATGATGTCGACCGCGGCCTTCTCCCCCGCCTCGATGAACTTGAGACCCGCTTCCTTGGTGATCTGGATGCCGATGGGCGCATTCTTGGCGATCAACCGAGCCAACTCCATGGCTCGTTCCACCTGCTTGCCGGCGGGCACGACCTCCTGGACGAGACCGATCTTGTAGGCCCGCTGGGCGTTGAACTCGTCGCAGAGGAACAGATGGTACATGGCATCCCCCCAACCGGCTCGCGTCAGATAGCGGAAGTGAGCGCCCCCGAGCGGCGCGATGCCGCGCTTCGACTCCATCTGGCAAAAGCGGGTATCTTCGGCCGCGACGACGATGTCGCCCGCGAGCGAAATCTCGATGCCGATCGTGAAGCAGATACCCTGAACGGCGGTGACGATCGGTTTGCGGCAACGGTTGGCGAGACCGAAGGGATCGATGTTGCCTTCCTTGCGCGGCTTCACGGTCGCCTTGGGTCCGAAGAACTTCGGCATGTCCAGACCAGCGGTGAAGTCCGAGCCGTTGGCGCAGAGGACGCCCACCCATAAATTCTCGTCGCGGTCGAGCAGCGTCATCGCATCCGACAGCTCGGCCATCATTTCGGGGCTGAACGAGTTCTTCTTCGCGGCGTTGTCGATCACGATCTTGAGAACGTGACCGTGCGTTTCATGATAGACGCGTCCCACCGTTTCGACCTTGTCCGACATTTCTCTTCTCCGCTGCGTTGTGTTGAAAATCTGCCTGGCGCGGGATGATGATCACGTCGCTTGTGACGGGATCAGCGTATAGGCGATCGACGGCGGCGGACCGACGGGTCAGTGCGCGTTGATTGATGTAGCCCTTGTCGGTGATTTCGTTGTGGTCGATCGACGGCGGATCGCTGAGCAAGAGCACTCGCTCGATACGCCGGCTTCCAGCGTTGCCGCACGCTTCGTCATGAGAATGGATACCCCATCGGATGGCGCCGCGGATCTCGCGATTTCCGACGATCTCTTCGATGGTCGCGGTCCGGTCCCCGATAAAGGAGCGGCAAGCTTCCAGATGAGGCCAGGCCAACAAACCGACCTCGTCGCGATCCTGACCCGCAACCAATGCGTCCGAAATCAGCGGAATCGCAGCGGTAATTGCATCGACAGGCAGCACGCCGACCAGGACGAACGTCCCGGACAAGAGTTTGAAATCCTCGAGTAGGCGCCCCGCGAAAATCAAGCCTTCAGCCGGCCGATCGTATTTCGCGAATTCGACGAGATCGCCGATCTTGTAAAACCCTTCTTCGTCGAACGCCGCTTCAGTCAGATCCGGTAGTTTCTGATAGCCCGGCGTGACGGCGATGCTCTTGATCCTGACTTCGTACTTACCATCCGTGACAGGAAGCAATTTGAGTTCGACGCCCGGACAGGGCAGCCCGATCAGCCCCACCCGCTCGGCATTCCAATGGGACATGGTTGCTGCCGGCGCCGTCTCGGTCGTCCCGTACGTCGTCGTGAACACGATGCGCTGCCCCGTGGTCTTGACGGCGAGCGCCTGAACGCGGGCATAGACGTCGTCGGGCAGGCGCGCACCGCCGTATGTCATCACTTTCAAATTCTTGAAGAAGGAACGGCATAGCTCGTCGTCGCCTTCGAGTGCCGCTGCAAGAGACGCGAAACCCGCCGGTGCGTTCGTGTAGGAGATCGGTGAAATATCGCGCAGGTTCCGGATCGTCTTCGAGAACTGTTCCCCCACCGGCTTGCCGTCGTCGATGTAGAGCGACAAACCCAGAGATAGGATGACGTTGAATACGCCGTTGCCACCCATGACGTGGTTCCAGGGCAGCCAGTCCAGGTCGACTTGACGAAATGGGGCCGGACCACGCGACGGCACGTCAGCGTCGGCACCCGGTCGGATTGCTCCCACCTCGTCTTCTCCCTGTTGGCGATTGGACCACTCCCGGATAGCCGCAGCCAAAAGTGATTGGCTTCAACCGCGAACATCCTTATCTTCCGGAAAGCGATCTGGATGATGCTCATCATCCAGAACTCAGGATGACGACTATCATCCAGATCGTCAAGTCTTAGTTTTTGGAGATTTCGGAACGTGGGTCATTCTCAAGCCGACAAAGCGCAGAGCCGGCAGCGGATTCTGGACGCGGCAGCGCTTCAGCTGCGGGAGCTCGGTCTATCCGGCGTGAGCATCGGGGACCTGATGAAGTCCGCGAAGCTCACGCACGGGGGTTTCTACGGGCATTTCTCGTCTCGCGACGATTTGGTCGCCGAGGCGTTGGAAAAAGCGCTTCGCGATGGCGAAGAGTCATCGCTACGGAGCGGGAGCACGAAGGGTCCGCGCACACTCAAGTCCTTCTTGAACAGCTATCTCAGCAAGACCCATCGTGACAATCCGAGTACAGGTTGCGCAATTTCGGCTCTGGCTGGCGACGTTGCGCGCGCCGGCACCCGCGTTCGGACGATCATGTCGGATAGACTGGGGAAGTATTTCGACAACATCAAAGACATCGCAGCAGAGGATGAGGGGGATGACTTCGCCATGGCCGTCATGAGCATGGTCGTTGGAGCTGTGACCCTCTCGCGTGTCATGAAGGACCAGGAGACCTCAGACAAGCTTCTGCTAGCGGCTCGCAAGGCCATCCTCGAATATCATGAGCTGCGCAAGAAGACCTAGGTCTACCTAGCCACCGATCTGCCAGGAGTTACGCTCTTCTACTTTGCAAGTAACTCGAATGCTGCCTTCACCTCGGTGCACAAGAGACGTCTACACAGGACAAGCGCAAGCCATTCGCGAGCATGTTCGTAGTCAAGCAGAATAACGCGCCGAGGCTCCCTTGAACGCATGAAGCTCACGGAGCAGCAGCAGCAGAAGGTCTAAAACTTCATCCGCGACCACCGCGGCTGCACCACGTCTGACATCCAGCGCGAGACGAGGATACAGTGCCCGAGCGGACGCAAGGTCGAGATGAGATAGGCCGGCGTTCCTATCGTCAGCGTCGGTCAGTAGAAGTGCGCCGGGGAGCCGCTCCTTCGAGATGTACGCCATCGAGGGCGACCGACCTGTCCACAAGATGGCGTACCGCTATGACGTGGCACGGGACGTCGCAGTGAAGATCCTCATCCGGAGGAATACCTCACTGCTTCCAGTTCACCCATAGCTGCCGCACTCTTTCCGAAAAGTCGATGAACCCACTCAATCATTTCGAACGAGGTTTCGTCGTTGATTTGCAAACACACATTTTCGAATCTGACGGACAAATTCCGACGGCATACCGACGCAATTTTTTGGTCTTGAATTCACAGAAAAATTGCTCGTCACCAGGCATTGGCAATTCCGCCGTTACCTCTACACGGCGAGGCCTGCGCCAGATTAGCGACAGATCGAGATCATCGCTGGTCGAACTTGGTCAATCGCCACCGCACGAGTTCGTCGGCTCCGGGGCCGGCCTGCGGCCTGACGTCTCGCAGCCGCACCACCTCCCCTGACTTGTCGTCGATCAACGCGACCTTAACCGGACGTCCGCTGTTCTTGTTGATGAACCTGAGCGGCGGTCCCGCTTCGCCTGCAACGGCCCACTTGTCCCCGACCTGGGCAAGCGCCTGAATCACCAAGACGATGTCCCACCCTTTCCGCGTGAGGATGTATTCGTAGCGATCGGGGCCCGTCTGGTATTGCCGCCGCTCGATCAAATGGTTCTCTTCCAAATGGCCGAGCCGGTCCGAGAGCGTCGCATGCGTAACCCCGGTCGATTTCCTCAATTCCTCATATTTGCTTAGCCCCAGCGAGAGATCGCGCAGGATCAACATAGCCCAGCGGTCACCCACGGCGTCGAGCACGCCGGCAATCGAGCACGTCATCCCCTCAAAGCTCTTCGACCGCATCGGATCCATCCTAGCAAATTACTCTAATGATTAGAGTATCTCGATCATCTACGCAAATCATTGCAAAGGGCTTGTTATTCTGTCACTCTTATAATTAGAGTTACAAAGACTCAGCGAGGGAGATGGCTGTGACGGACTTGCGCGATCTGGTTCTTGAGGCTCACGGCGCCGAGCAATGGCAACGGTTCCGAAAGATCGAGGGGGACATGTCGATCGTCGGCGCCCTGTGGGCGCGAAAGGGCTGGCCGGACGCGCTGAAGAACGTTCGCGTCACCGCCGATATCGCCGAGCAGCAGCTCAGCTACGAGCCATTCACGGCTGACGGCCTGCGAAGCTTCTATCGTCCCGACTTGGTCGCGATCGATACCTTCGACGGCAAGCGCCTCAAGCAACGCACCAATCCGCGCGATGCATTTGCAAGCCATACGCCGGCTACCCCGTGGGACGATCTCCACCTCGCCTATTTCAGTGGCTACGCGATGTGGAACTACCTCAACACGCCCTTCATGTTCGCGCTGCCAGGCTTCGCGGCGGAAGAGATCGAACCGTGGGTTGAAGGTCACGAGAGCTGGCGCCGACTCAAGATCACATTCCCAGAGTCGATCGCCACCCACTCACCCGAGCAGGTGTTCCACGTCGACGGCAACGGCCTGATAGCGCGGCTCGATTATTCCGCGAACGTCGTCGGTGGCATTCCGACCGCGCACTACACTTCCGATTATCGCGACTTCGCTGGAATCAAGATTCCCACCAAACGCCGCGCCTATCGCCGAAACACCGATGGGACTCCGATCCGGGACGGAGTTGGCGTGGCCATCGACATCAGCAACGTCAAGTTCTCGTGAGGAGATGTCATGTCTACGCGTGAAGAGCGTCACACGGTGACCTTCGAAATCAACGGCGCCCGCAAGACCGTGGCCGTGGAGGCGCGACGACTGCTCGTCCATTTGATCCGGGAGGACCTTGGCCTCACCGGCACGCATGTTGGCTGCGATACCTCACAATGCGGCGCCTGCACCGTGGAGATCGATGGACTTGCGGTAAAGTCCTGCACCGTGCTGGCCGTCTCGGCAGAAGGTGCGTCGATCACGACGATCGAAGGCCTGACCAGCCCAGGCGCCGATCTCGACCCGATTCAGGCCGCGTTTCACGAGCATCATGCGCTGCAATGCGGTTTCTGCACGCCGGGCATGGTGATGAGCGTGCGTCAACTCTTAAAGGATCAGCCCGATCCGGGCGAGCACGACATTCGCCACGGTCTTGCCGGCAACATCTGCCGCTGCACCGGATATCACAACATCGTCCGCGCCGTCGAAAGCCTGGCATCGAAAGGCGAACAGTCATGAACCAGGCGCCCGCGATCCGCCAAATCGGTCAACCGCTCAGGCGACGAGAGGATTTCAAGCTCCTCGCCGGCAAGGGGCGTTACGTCGACGATATCAAATTGCCCGGCATGCTGCATATGGCGATCCTGCGATCGCCGCATGCCCATGCCAGGATTGGACGCGTCGATCTGTCGGCCGCCAGGAGCGGGCCCGGTGTCCGCCTCGCCCTGTCCGGCCAGGCGCTCGACGGCAAGATCGGCCCCATCAGACCAAACTGGATCATTCCCGGCAGCAAGGTACCATCTCGCCCAGTGATCGCAATCGATCGCGTTCGCTTTGTCGGCGAGTGCGTGGCTCTGGTGGTGGCTGAAACGCTGGCTGAGGCCTATGACGCCATCGGCCTGATCGATGTCGATTACGAGGTACTGCCCGCCGTGACCGACGAAGAAGTCGCCGTCCGCGATGGCGCGCCGCAGCTCCACGACAACGTACCCGGCAACATCACGACGATCTACAAGGTGCGCGGGGGCGATTACCAGAAGGTCAGTCGCGAGGCCGATCACGTCATCGGACTGCGCGTCGTCAACAACCGCTTGATCCCGACCTGCATGGAAACGCGCGCGATTGTTGCCGCGCCGGAACCGGATGGCACGCTGACAGTCTATATCGGCAGTCAAGTTCCGCACATGCACCGGCGCTGGATCGCCGAAACCGTCGGGATTCCCGAGCATCAATTGCGGCTGGTCGCGCCTGACATCGGCGGCGGCTTCGGCGCCAAGATGCATCTGTATCCCGAAGACCTGCTCTGCCCGTTTCTTGCACGCGAGCTCGGCGCACCCGTCAAATGGTGGGAAAGCCGCTCCGAAAGCCATCAATCGACCAGCCATGGTCGTGCCCATACGGAAAATATCGAGATAGCGTTGAGGAGCGACGGCAAGATCCTTGGCCTGAAGGTCGAGACGCTGGGCAATGTCGGCGCCTATCTCTCGAACATGGCGACCGGTGGCCCGACCGTGAACACGGTCAACTTCGGCACCGGCACCTACAAGATCGACAACTATGAGGCAGTTTCCCGCGTCGTCGTCACCAACACCGTTCCGGTCGATGCCTATCGCGGTTATGGCCGCCCCGAAGGCGCATACATCGCCGAGCGCGCCATCGATGCGGTGGCCCGCCATCTCAAGCTCGATCAGGTCGAAGTGCGGCGGAAGAACTTCGTTCAACCGGCGGAATTTCCCTACCGGCCGTACGGCAGCATGGGCGTGATGTATGACAGCGGCAACTACCAGGGGCTGCTCGAGAAGGCGCTCGCGGCTTTCGACTACGACCGACGCCGCAGCGAATGCGAGACCCTGCGCGGCAGCGGCATCTATCGCGGCGTTGGCGTCGCCGCCTATACGCATATGTGCGGAATGGCGCCATCACGCCGGCTCGCCATGAGCGGATTTGACCGTGGCGGCTGGGAAAGCGCGCGCGTCAGCATCGACTCCAGCGGGCGAGCCACGATCTATTCGGGCTCGATGAGCCAGGGACAGGGCCACATCACCTCGCTATCGCAGATCGCGGCAGACGTGCTGCAAATTCCGATCGAGAACATCGACGTCGTGCAAGGTGACACCCGCCAGGTGCAGGCAGGCCACGGCACTTTCAATTCGCGCTCGATGGCGGTCGGCGGATCCAGCGTGCACGTGTCCTCGCAACGTATCGTCGCCAAGGCCAAGAAGATCGCCGCGAGCATGCTCGAGGTCGACGAGAAGGATGTGTCCTATTCGGCGGGCGCGTTCAGCGTGCCCGGCACGGATATTGCGCCGGTGACGTTCTCGAAGGTCGCCCGCATGGCCTATGTCGGCCACAAGCTTCCGGATCGGCTGGAGCCGGGCCTCGATGAGACGGTGTTCTACGACCCGACCGGCATGGGCTCGCCTTCGGGCGTCCATCTCGCCTATGTCGAGGTCGATCCGGAGACCGGGATCGTCGACATTCTCGACTATGTCGCCGTCGATGACGTGGGGACCCTGATCAACCCTCGCCTCGCAGCCGGCCAAATCCATGGCGGCGTCGTGCAGGGCATCGCCCAGGCGCTCTACGAAGAGGTCAGCTACGATCCCGACAATGGACAGCTTCTGACCGGTTCGCTGCTCGACTACGCCGTTCCGCGCGCCGAGCATGTGCCGAACATCCGCTCGCTGTTTCAGGAAACGCCCTCGCCGACCAATCCGATCGGCGTCAAGGGTATCGGCGAGAGTGGTTCTATTGCCGCCCCACCCTGCATGGTCCATGCCGTGCTGGATGCCTTGTCTCCATTCGGCATCACGCATCTTGATATGCCGCTGACACCGCCTCGAATCTGGGCGGCGTTGCAAGAAGCACGCACGGGAGCAGACCAATGATCCCCGCAGCCTTCGATTATGTCCGTGCGTCTTCGCTCACCCAGGCGATCGGTCTGCTGCGCGAGGATTCCGACGGGGCGAAGCTTCTGGCCGGTGGCCATACGCTGCTGCCATCGCTGAAGCTGCGGCTGGCCTCGCCCGCGCTCCTCATCGATATCACCGGCCTCGCCGAGCTCAAGGGAATCGACATCAGCGAGGGCGGCATCAGGATCGGCGCGCTGACGACCCATGCCGAACTCCTTGCTTCCGAGCCGTTGAACGAGCAGCTGCCGATCTTTCGCCAGGCGGCCGGCCTCATTGCCGATCCCCAGGTGCGAAACCGCGGAACGATCGGTGGCTCGCTCGCCAACGCCGATCCCGCGGCCGACTGGCCGGCGATCATGCTGGCGCTCCAGGCAGAGTTCGAAATCGCAGGTTCCAAGGGCTTCCGGAGGGTACCAGCCCGCGACTTCTTCGTAGACATCTTTTCGACGGTGCTGGAGCCGGACGAAATTCTCACCGGCATCCATATCCCACGGCCAAAGCCACGCACGCGCTTCATCTACCGCAAGATCCGGCATCCAGCGAGCGGCTTCGCGGTCGTGGGAATCGCGATCGCCGTGCGCTTGACGCAACGCCTGGTAACCGAGGCCACCATCGGTGTCACCGGCGCGGCGAATCACGCATTCGCCGGCGACGACGCCGCCGATTTCTTGATCGGAAAGGCGCTTTCGCAGGAGAACATAGACCAGGCGGCAAGACTGCTCAGTGAAGCCACCGAGTGCCTCTCGGACCGGTACGCTTCGGCGGACTATCGCGCGAATCTGATCCAAGTGGAGCTTAAGCGAGCGCTACTTGGGCTTTCTCCGTGAAGCGGGAGCCTTCGTCCCAGCCGTCACGCCATCCGCAGCAACGCTGCCAAATCGCTTGCGATTGAAGGCGACTGCACCTGAGCCTGCAATGATCTCGACATCCTCGAGGCGCAATGGTTTGCCGCTGCTGGTCCGTAGTTCCGGAACGTCGATCGGGCGCGCCGCGCCGCGCTCGCGGAATACGACCTGGGGCCCGGCCGGCTCGGCCAGCCACGCGTCGCCCCATTTCTTCAGCGCCAGATAGGCCGGAAAGAAATCACGTCCTTTCTCGGTCAGGACGTACTCGAATCGTCCGGCATGTTCAGGAAGCCGCACGCGGGCCATGATGCCGGCATCGACCAATTTCTTCAGTCGGGAGCTCAAGATGTTGGGTGCAACGCCTACGTAGTATTCGAATTCGTCGAAGCGCTTCACTCCGTAATACGCTTCGCGCAGGATAAGGATCGACCAGCGATCGCCCACGATCTCCATGGCCCGGGCCATGGAGCATTCCTTGTTTGCCAGACGACTTTGCTTCACACCGGACATAACCACCCATCTGCTCCGAGACCTGCCTCCATCATATTGAGGCTGAATTCGTGCATGTCCAGCGCTACCATCGGAGTTTACCCCGGCCCGAGTTCAAAACCGCCCCCCTCGGGGATCCGGCGGCCTCGGGCCATTGTCCTTGGAGCGCACGATAGCCTCCTGCGGAATGCCCCGGTCGCCACGGCCTCCGAGACTGCCTGCAGAAGCTTCGAACGGGGCTCCGCCGGTTTGGTGAGACTTCCAATAGCGGACCGTCGATTCCCTACTGCGGCTTGGCCGAAAGCGACCGAAGGACCGTCAAATACTTCTCGCGTTCACTTTTGAAGAAACTCATTGCGCGAGAAACGTCCATGGGCGCGACACTTCGCGACGCGTTTGCCTTGATCCTCTCGAGGTTCTGGTCACTCGCGGTCCAGACGTTCATTGCCTCATTCAGGCGCGCGACGACCTCGTCGGGGGTATCCGGCGGCGCGAATAACGCCGCCCAGATGCTGTACTCGAACTTACCGATTTTTGCACTCTCGCCGAGAGTCGGGACGGTCGGCAACATCGGATTGCGCTCCGCACTGGCGATGGCGATCGGGTTGACCTCTCCGGCCTGAATGAGACTGACCGTTCCGCCGCCGATCGGCACAAAAGCGAGGTCGATGTGTCCCCCCAACATGTCCGCGATCACCGGCGCAACGCCCTTGTACGGCACCTCCAGGAATTTCGTCCCGGTTCGGTTCTGGAAGTCGGCTCCGACGACCTGCGCCGAGGATCCGGCACCCCAATGGGCAAGCGTCAATTCCTTGTTGCCCGGTTTCAGCGCGTAGTCGATCAGCTCATCGATGGTCTTGAACGCGTGCGCTTTGCTCGACAACAGGACGAAATCAGAATCGCCGACGATCCCGATCAGCTTGAACTTCTCGGGTTCGTACCTCGCCGATGGCATCGTGATCGGTGCCGTGATGAAGTCCAGGCCTGTGGTGCCGAGCAACGTGTAACCATCCGGCGAGGCCTTCAGCACGGCGGCAGCGGCAATCCAACCGCTCGCTCCTGGGATATTTTCCGTGACGATCGGTTTGCCGAGATGCCGCTCCAGTACTACGTTCGCAGCCCGTATTGACGCATCGGCGGGACCTCCGGCGGGAAACGCCACCTTGATGGTGAGAGCTTTCGCAGGATAGTTCTGTGCGATTGACGGGCCTGTCGTCCAAAGCAAAAGTAAAGCGTGCCCCAACATGCAACTGGCGTTCAGCAATCCAGCCCTCATGTGATCCTTCATTCTGAACCTCTCGAAGTTACGTAAAATCGGGCCGATCTCCGCGCTATGAAACCACGATAAAGAACGCAATGAGCGCAATCAGGGTCACACCCCAGCCGACCACGATCGTCCACCATTGAGACGCGATCTGGTTTTGCTTAGACCATGGGTCTTCATCCATCGGCATCATCGACTCTGGAAACCGTTTATGTCGCTTCGATTAGGCGACAAAGACGAACGTCCACGCCTCAACGATGTGGAAGGCGTGCTCCCGCCTGACTCAGCCCGTTTGGCCGATGCCGAGTTTATGTAGACAGTTCTGCACGCGGATGCGAGACGAGGACTCCGACATCGCTCAGGCGTTTCAATTCCACCTCACTGACGCCAAGCTCACCGAATACCGCCTTGTTATGCTCGCCTTGGAAAGCGGGTGCGCCGATCGGCGTCAATTCGTCGGCCGAAAACCGCCAAGGCCGACCCGGCAAGCGATACTCGCCCCCACTGCGATCGGGAACGTGCTGCACAGCGCCCCAATAATCGCTCCACTCCGACGCCGTGAGTTCCTTGATCGACCGGATCTCCCCCATGGCGATCTTGGCCTCGTCAAACTGGGCATCGAGCGTCGCCATGTCCGGAAACGTCAGGATCCAGGACTGGATGATCTGGTGCAGCACGCCGAAATTCAAACGGCGCGCTGCCGCAGTCGAGAATCGCGGATCGTCCGAGAGATTGGCCCGACGCATGGCACGCAGCCAAGACGGAAACGTCCTGCTGCCGATGATGCTCGTGGCCACAGTGAAGTGCTCACCTTGCGGCCCCGTAAAGAACGAGCAATCTGTGGCCCCGAGCACTGCGGGTTCCGCGCCGATATCGTCATCCGACAGATCGACATGCGCACGTTCGTTGACAGCGAGCAATGTTGCTGCCATCGCAATATCGATATATTGGCCCCGCCCGGTGTTCTGCCGGCTGTTGAGCGCCGCGAGGATTGCGACCACGGCCTGCAGTCCGGCATAGACGTCAGCATGTGAGAGGCTATCCGTCCGCGGCTCAGTGAGCGCGCTGCCATAGTGACGCACGCTGTTTTCGGTGAATCCAGCCTCGGCCTGCACGGTTGGTGCATAGGCCATCCGGCTCCGCCACGGCCCCCCCTGGCCGTAACCGGTGATGGACGCATAGATCAGGCGCGGGTTTCGCTTGGACAATGTCTCGTAGTCCAGACCAAAAAACCCTAACGTCCCCGCCCGGAAATTCTCCACGATCACGTCTGCCGTGTCGCAGAGCTTCAATGCCAACTCATAGGCGCCAGGGAGATTGAGATTGATGCTGACATTGCGTTTGCCGGCATTCTGCTGCGCATAATAGCCGGACATCCCGTCGGTCGATGGAAATGCAAAGCGCGAGACATCCGGACTTGGCGGTTCGATCTTGATGACCTCGGCACCAAGGTCCTGCAAGGTCCGGGCACACAGCGGACCGGCGAGCACTCGGGAAAAATCGACCACACGGATTCCGCTCAACGGGCCACTCATGTCAGCGCCCCGCGAACTTGGCCAGGCCGGGCCCGTTCTTGCGGAACGAGGCCAGACCGGTCTTCAGATCTTCCGACGCCCAAATCGGCGCCTGGACTCTCGCCATCGCCTCATCGGCGGCCGCAACCCCCTCATTGACGGCGATATGCGCGAGCTGCTTGGTCGCCGCGTGCGCCACAGTCGGCCCCTGCGCAAACTCTTCCGCTATCGAGATGGTGGCGGTCTCCAGCGACTCCTCCGGAACCGTGAGGTTGATCAATCCCCATTTTTCCAGGGTAGAAGCATCGTAGCGCCGCGCCAGCATCGACATTTCCTTGGCACGCTGCGCGCCGATCCGCTGCACCTGGCGCTGAATCCCGCCCAGCAGCGGATGTAGCCCGAGCGTCGCCTCGACCGAGCCGATCTTCGCCGAGGATGCCGCGATGATGTAGTCGCACGACAGCGCAAGCTCGAGCCCGCCCCCGAGGCAAACACCGTGAACGCTGGCGATCAACGGAATCGGCAGCAGCTCCATGAAGCGCAGGAATTCGACGCCGCTCAAACGCCGATTTTCACTGGCCTGATCCGCGCTGCCCGCTTCCACCCTCTTATCGAAGATATCGAGGTCAGCCCCGGCGGAAAAATGCCGTAAGCCACTGCGGATGACGATCGCCCGGCTGCCCGCCTGCTGCGCGCCCTCCACCTGCTCGACGAGCGCGTTGATGAGCTTCGGGCCGAGCAAGTTGTACGGCCGATAGACCATCGTCAAAACGGAGATATTGCCGCGCTGTTCGCGCGTTACCAACGCATCCTCGGACAAAGTTACCTCCTGTGTCGACGGCTCTCCGGCCGCACTATTCAACTTGCACAATGCAAGCTTAGCTCACGACTTGCATTTTGCAAGCCACTATTTTCAAGCGTCCTGACACTCGACCCGATTTTTCAAGACACCGATGTTCTCGACCTCTAGTTCGACGCTGTCCCCGTGCTCGAGATACCAGCCGAGCTCCAGGCCGCAGCCATTGCCTACGGTACCGGATCCGATGAACTCGCCGGGCATCAGCGTCTCGTCTCGTGTAACGTGCTCGATGATTTCCTCGAACGAGAACAGCATGCCTTCGGTCGTGCCCTGTGAACGAACTTCGCCATTGACGCGCGCCTCCATCTTGAGCTTGTAGGGATCGCCGATTTCGTCGGGCGTCACGATCCATGGCCCGAGCACGTTGCCGCCATCGAAGCTCTTGCCTTTGGCGGGTCCCAACCGCCCCTCCATCTCCAGGCGCTGGGCATCGCGGGCCGAGAAGTCGTTGAAGATCGTGTAGCCGAAAATGTGATCGCGCGCGTTCGCGGCGGAGACGTTCGCGCCTCTATTCTTGGTGATGATTCCAAACTCGAGTTCGTAATCCATCACCTGACTGTAGCGTGGCCACTTCACCGTCGTATTGGGGCCCTGCACGCTGAACCGATTGGTAATGTAGTAGATCGGTTGTTTGCGATACACCTCGGGCAGTTCTGGCAGCGGCGCCGCCTGCAGGCGAGCGAGCTCGGCCATATCGCCGGCCTGTCGTGCCTTCAGTTTGAGATGCCCAATCGGGCCCTGAACGATATGAACCGGAAACGACATGCCGTCGCGCATCTGACGCGGCTCCGGCAGCGGGGCAAGAATCTCGGAGTCCCCGACTGCGGAACACAAATCCTGATCATCCCGATAATGGTCAAACAGGCTGGATGCTTCGTCGAGCGCGGCGTCACCGTGATCCACAAGGTCCAGCATCGAGTTGAACGCCGGATTTGGCTTACCGGCCCGCTGCGATGCGGAAGCGAGATCAAACAACAAGCCGCCGCCCGCATGCACCAGCCCGACCTTGGTGTGACCGCCGGATCGATAGGTAGCCAGCTTCAAGATGCGCCTCCCAACAAAATGAACAGCTTCTGGGATGCAGCATAGACAACAGCTTGCATTTTGCAAGCCGTTGTCCAGGACTGAGCTCCGAAAGACGTCTGATCACACCGGTGCTGATCGGCCGAGGGATGTCGGAATTCCGCCGGAAGAGAATGAACGCGTCATCGGCGCCATCAAGACCCGGTTTGGCAGGTTCAGCCCTTTCAGCTTGAAAGGCCGGAAAAGAGCGTCGCTGGACATCCGTGCTCCACGAGTGGGTTGGTGTGTTACGGGCTCAATCCCCCGCGCTGCATATTCGGAAGCTACAATTCACTTGCCGTCGGCGCTGAGTACACTACCAAATTGCTCCCACGTGGTCCCATTCCAGCGCTGTAGTTGCAGCTGCGTATACGCCATGCTGCTTTCGGGGCTCGTGTTGATGATGACGCCAGGTATGACCGTGGGAAGCGACAGCCCGCGGATGCTACGCGATTGCCTGACGATGTTCTCGCGCGAGAGATCGTTACCGCATTGCTTGAGGACCTGCTCAAGGAGCTGTCCCTGCTGAGTACCGAACAGATAATTGTTATCGCCGATATCGGCACCGGGCAGGTATTTGGCAAAAAACTCACGGTACCATTTGATGCCGGGATCGTCGGCCCACTTCTTGTCATTTGGATCCTTGGTGATCGTCGCGGCGACGATGCCGACGGCCTTTTCCGGTCCGGCCGGGACGATGGTCGACGACACCGAGCTCGAAACGAAGTTGATCAGGAAGAGCGGCTTCCAACCGATCTCATCGACTTTCTTGATGGCCTGCGCGGCGAATTTCGGCGTGCCGGCAACCAGGAACGCTTCTGCACCGGACGATTTCAGCGAAACCACGTGGGAATCAATGGTCGGCTCGGACACCTCATAGGAGGAGACGACGACTTTCTTGTCGAAATCGTCTTTCAGGTAACCCTTGAACGCATTGACGAAGTCCTTACCCAAATCGTCGTTCTGATAGAGTATCGCGATCTTTGCGTCTGGACGGGTCTGGGTGATGTATTTCGCGTAGATCCGTCCTTCGGTGTCGTAGCTCGGCAGTCCCGTCGTGGTCATGGGGAATTCTGCGAACTTCGTGAACTTGGTGACCCCGCTCACGACGAATAGATGCGGCACTTTCTTTGCGTTGACATACTTGATGGTGGCGCTGATGCCCGGAGTCCCCAACGGACCAAACAGGAACGCCACCTCATCGCTTTCGATCAGTTTCCTGGTCTGCTCCACCGTCTTCGGGGGACTGTAGGCATCGTCGTAAGTGATCAGGTTTATCTTCCGCCCGTTGATGCCGCCGCGGTCGTTGATCGAATTGACGTAGGCGATCATGCCCTTGCCGGTGTTGCTCAAGGGCGAAGCGGGCCCGCTAAACGGAAAAGTCGCCCCTATCTTCACCTCGGATTCGGTGACGCCCGGCGTCTGCGCATGCGCGCCCGCCATCGAGGCCGCGAGCGTGGCTGCAATCATGATGTTTCTCATCATCGTCATCTCCCCTGGCGACACTCCGTCGCTCACAATTGTTTTTTGAACGGGCCTCTGGTTCCAAACGCTTTGATCATTTCCCGCAGCTGATCAGCCCGCGGTCGCTGCGCCGGTGGTCCTGGGAGCCACCTGCTCGTTCGCGATCTCCCGCAATCGGTGTTTGAGTATCTTTCCGGTTGAAGCCGAGGGCAGAGCGTCGAGCATGATCAATTCGGTCGGACGCTTGTAGGAGGTGAGCAATTGGGCCGCGTACCGCTTGAGTTCTTCGGGACCAATGCTGGCACCGGGCAGAAGCTGAACGAACGCGACCACCTCCTCATTGCCGTCGACCTTCCGACCGACTACGGCCGATTGAACGACCTGCTCGTGCGCGTTCAGGACCGCCTCCACCTCCGCCGGATAGACGTTGAAGCCGGAACGAATGATCAGCTCCTTGGTGCGGCCGGCGATGTAGAGGTGTCCCTCGTCGTTGACGCGGGCGAGATCTCCTGTGTTGAACCATCCGTCATCATCGATCGCCGCCGCCGTCAGGTCGGGCGCTCGATAGTAGCCGAGCATGATGTTGGGACCTCGAACGTGCAGTTCGCCCACCTCGCCTGTCGCCACCTTCTTTCCTTGCCCGTCGACGATCCGGTGCTCGATGCCGGGAAGAAATGGACCGACCGACTCATCCGACACAGGCCGGTCCGAGCGGACCCCCGTGAGTCCCGGCGAGCATTCTGTAATGCCGTAATTGTTCAAAAGCGGAATTCCGAACTCGCTCTCGATCCGCTTCTTCAGATCGAGATCGAGGGGAGCGCCGGCCACGGCCATGATGCGCAGATTTCCCCGTTCGAGCCGCTGGATGCCCTTGACAGCCTTGTATTCGAGCAGGCGCTGATATGTGGCGGGCACGCCGAACAGGCTCGTAATTCCCTCCTCGCCGATGGCATGAGCCAGCGCGGCGGGATCGGCTTTGGCTATGACGTGCAACGTGGCGCCATGCATCAGCGTCGAAATCAGCAAGATCGAATACCCGACGATGTGCGACATCGGCAGCACGCCGTAAATGCGATCGGCTGAGCCAGTTTGGCGAAGAATTCCCGACGTCCTTGCGGTGAAAAGCAGGTTGCGGTGGCTCAGCATGACTCCCTTCGGCGCACCTGTCGTACCCGAGGTGTACAAGAGCCCCGCGACCTGGCGGGCGCCATCCTTCTCGACGGGCTCGGCTACCGCAGCCGCATTGAGCGGACCAACACCGATTCCGCCAAAGGGCCCCACGGCGCCGATTTTAGCACCGATGCGAGTGGCATGATCGGCGGCTTCCCTTGACACCGCGGAGTTGAACAGCACGCGTCTGGCACCACTGTGCGTTCCGATCAGGTCGATTTCTCGGGACGAAAGACGGGGATTGACCGGGATACCCCAGGCATCGAGCTTGCTCGCCGCAAACAGCATCGCCCCAAGAGCCACACTGTTCTCGCTGGCGATCATCACGCGATCGCCGGGCTCAATGCCCAAACCGGCGAGATCCTTTGCCGCAGCGTCGACAGCATCCGAGAACTGCCGGTAGCTCCAGGAACGTCCGCCTTCCACGAAGGCCGGATGATCCGGAATGGCTCGCACGAACGGTGCGTAGACCTCGTGGACTCTGGACGGCAGGCCGTCCAGCAATTCGGCCGCGGTGAGCTCGTCCACGTTCCTCATGCCATCCTCCCTCGCGCCTTGTTGTCGGCAGCATTGTGGCCCCCTCTAACCGGGAAGGTCCGCAGCTTCGGTCCTATTGGACGGGCGGGAGTAAAGCGTTCTAAAATAGAACTGTCAAGCCATCAGAATGTTTCGAGTAGCTATGTACAACGGTAGCCACTGACAGAAGGGTTGCATTCCACTTTAGAATTTACCGACGCAGCGCAATCATTCGGAGAATTGGCTGAGCGCGATTACCATTTCTCGACCCACGGCCGCAGTACGATTTCAAAGGCCCATGTCGAGCGATGCTGACGGTGCAGTTGCAGATAGGTTTGCGCAATGTGGACAGGATCGGCCATGTTGTCGTCGACAGTTGCTCCCGCCAGCCGGTGCGCGCGGGTGCCGTCCTCCTGAGCCCATCCGATCGCGGCATCGATCGGCACGTTCGCCACATGGATGCCCTGCGGCATCAATTCTCTTGCCATGCTTTGCGCCAGTCCGGACTTGGCATGACACGCCATCGCAAATGCGCCACTCGATGGAAAACCTTTGAGCGCCGCGCTGGCGTTGGTAAAGATGATCGTTCCTCTCGCGCCATTGGCGTCGGGCTCGTTTCCGAGCATGAGCCGAGCCGCCTGTTGACCGACCAGAAACGCGCTGAACGCCGAGTTTCGGATTGTTTCGAGCGCCATGCCTGGATCGGCATCGACTATAGTCTTGCGAAAGATGCCAGGAACCCGGCCGTCGATATTGTGCACGACGAGCCTTGGCGTCCCGATCTCTTGAACGACCTTCTCGAAAAGCTGTGCCACGGCTGCTGGTTCGGCTGCATCACAGGCGTATCGACGCACGCCATGCATTCTTTCGAGAGACTGAAGAACTGGTTTTTCCGGATTCCTGGCTGCCACGCCGACACGCATCGCGTTTTCCGCGAACAACCTGGCGCAACTCGAGCTGATGCCCGGGCCGCCACCGACAATGAGTGCGACCTCAGGTGCGGAAATTCGGGTATCGCGAGAGGGCTGAGTCATCTTGGTTCCTCCGATTTTTTGGCCGGCAAGACTCCGGCGAAGCCGGATGAGCTATTCTCTTGCCCGCAAGCACGGCCCGCGCCGCCTTCAAGCTCATGAACCCACCGGGTTCACCTGTAACTGGGAGAACGTTTCTCAATGAAAGCCCGGACGGCTTCGGCGTGCTGCGCAGTTCCTGCCGCGAGGACCATCCGCTCGGCCTCGTGGTCCAGTGACGTCAGGAAGTCGGCCGACAACGCAAGGTCTAGATTATCCTTCATGGAGGCATAGGCGCTCGCCGGGCCATTCGCCAATGCTCTCGCCATTTCGAATGCTTCGCTTTGCAGTTCGGAATCAGGCACCACGCGATTGATGAGGCCCAATGCTTCGCAGCGCCGGGCACTGATCCGTTCGGACAAGAACATCAGTTCGCGAGCACGTGCCGTCCCGGCAAGCCGGGTCAACAGCCACGAGATACCGTAATCACCGGTGAGCGCAATCCTGGCGTAGCCAGTCGTCATGATGGCGGACTCGGCTGCAATACGAAGGTCGCAGGCGAGCGCGATCGCAAGCCCGGCGCCAGCCGCCGGTCCCGGCAGAGCCGCGATGGTGGGCTTCCGCACCGAAACAAGTACGCCGGTCAGGGTGCGCTGGCGTTCCTGCAATCGCGCGACCTTGTCGCTGACTGACATGGCCGGCGCGGCGGAGTTGCCGCCCATCCCCTTGACGTCGCCGCCCGAACAGAAAGCAGTGCCTGCGCCGGTAATCAGGAGCGCTCCGACCTCAGGATCATCGCCATTCTGTTTGATCATCCGGCGCAACGCCGGCGTCAGATGATCGGACAACGAATTTCGGGCTTGGGGTCGGTTCAAGGTAATCACCGCAACGCGATCCCGGATCGCGCACAGCAGTTCGTCCGTCCCCGTATCAACCGAGATTGATCCATCAGTCATGGTTCTGGCCTTTCAAGTCGCGCCGAGAGTTCGCAGAGTAACCCAGTACGCCGTGCCGTATTTGAGCATCACCAATTTTCGTTGAATGGCCGCAGTTCCGTGAGAAACGACCAGGCCGAGCGGTCCTGACCGTAAAGATGAAACAATTCGTCGGCGATCGCGGTAGGCTTGATGAAGAATTCATCCGGTTTGTCGCTCATCCGCGCGCGCATACGGGGCGTATCGATAACGGCATCGATGAGAACGTAGGAGACGTGCACGCCGAGAGGTCCCAGGTCACGTGCGATCGACTCGGCCAAAATCCGCTGCGCCGCCTTTGTCGGCGCGAAGCCGGCGAAATTGGCTTTGCCTCGGATCGACGACGTGTTTCCAGTCACGAGGATTGCGCCCTTGCCGCGATCGATCATGTCGGGAGCCACTTGGCGGGCCAGGTACAACAGGCCCATCACGTTGACCTCGAAGTTTCCCTTCAACAACATCGGATCAATCTCGCGAAAATTCCCCCAGCCGCCGCCGACCGCGTTGTGGATGAGAACGTCAGCCGGACCGAAACGCCGTTTTGCTTCTGTAATCACAATCCGCACCTGGCTTTCGTCCGATACGTCGCAGGTCATCGCGTGCACGTCGGGAAGCTCTTGCGCGAGGCGATCGATGAGCTCCGCAGAGCGGGCAAGCGCGATGATACGGAAACCACCGGCAGAGAAGCGCTTGACGATGGCAGCTCCCGTTCCCGGGCCCACCCCGGTCACGATCGCGATTGGCTTCTCGGTCATTTGACGCTCCCTTCGACTATTGTCCGGCCGCTCTGGAGTGAATTCGGTCGGATTGCGACTGATAGGCGGCAGCTTCGTGCCTCGACACCAGGGACAAGCGCACCGGGACGTTCTTGTGGTAAGGCGTGCCCGCAATGGGATCGCGGTTGCCGCTCTCGGTGAGCAGATTGATGCGCGGTCCGTTGATCAGGCGCTCTCCGTCTGATGTCGGGTATGCCTGGCCATAGCCGTGCGGCAGCGCCAATTGGCCGTTCCGCATGGCGTCATCGACCTTGCAGCGGACGACGAGCCGCCCGACCGACGACTCGACGGCGATCCAATCGCCATCCTTCGCACCCAGCTCGCTCAGATCGCTCGAATTGATCAACATGGCGCCGTCAGGGTCGTCGCGACGCCACGCGGGATCGCGAAATATCTGGTTGGCATTGAACATGCGGCGGCCACCAGCCGCTAGCACGAATGGGAACTCCTTTGGCGCGCCAGCGGCTTGTGGATCGAGACGCGCCAGCCATTCCAGCATCTGCGGGACGATCAGCCGGACCTTGCGATCCGAATGGCCGATCAGTGACCAGACCTCGTCATACTCGTGCCGGGTAACCGCCGTGCCTTGCCGGGCGGCCACGATGGTGTCGAACAGGAGATCTCCGAGCTGCTGATCCGCCACCTCGTCGGATGCACCGATCGCCCGCCGCACCGCTTGCGGCGATCGCTTCGCGCAAGCCAGTGCCGCGCTCCACAAGGGAGCCGCGGCCGCCGTCCCATCCGGAAGCGTCTGCCCCAGCGTATGGTAGAGCACAAGCGCCGGCACTACCCGCGGGTTTTCGGCGATGAAGGCACGAAAGGCGGCGGCGAACTCCGGGCGGGAGCGACGTGCTGTCTCGCGTAGCGGTGCGAGCACATTGTCACCCGGCAGAAGCCCAAGGGCGATGGCAAGGCGCGTATATATCTCAGGCTCCGGCAAGGTGCCGGCCAGTGGCGGCAATACACCGGCGCGCACATGAAAGAAATTGGTCGGGAATTCAAAGTTGAACAGAGTGAACTCTGTTTTTTCGAATTGCGAGGAGGCCGGGAGAACATAATCGGCGAGCAGCGCGGTTTCGGTCATCGCAACGTCGACCACCACGCATAGATCGAGCGAACGCAGCGCGCGCTCCACAGCATCGGTGTTGGCTGCCGTGTTGGCGGGATTGGAGCTCTCGATCCAGGCGCAGCGCAACCGGTCTGGATGGTCCTTGAGAACCGCTTCGGGGAAAATGTTGGGCGGCAACAAGCCGCCGATGATCGCGTCGCCGGTTGGCGCGAATGTCTGGTTCGGAGAATTTCCCCATAGCGGCTGAAGCCAGCTGTGCAATTGGTTGGTACCTTCACGGCCGAAATTGCCGGAAAGCATGATCAGGAGCTTCTCGAGATAAGAGTTGAGAGTCGAGTTGACGCCTTGCTGGATTCCGAGTTCAACCCGAACGACCATGGCCTTCGCGGCCGCGATCATCGCCGCGCAGCGCTCCAGCTCCGCGATCGAGATATCGGCGGCGGCCGCCCATTCCGCAACGGGGATATTCAATAGCGCCTGCCTCACCTCCGCGAAGCCGATCGTGTGCTCCTCAATGAACGGATGGTCGATCCGGTCGGAACGGACGAGCATGGCCAGCAGCGCTCCAAGGAGAAACGAATCGGCACCGGGCCGAACCGCAAGATGCAGATCCGCCATCTCAGCGGTTTCGGTTCGCCGAGGGTCGATGACGATCAGCTTGCGTGCGGGATCTTTGCGGATTTGATTGAGATGGTCGCGCGCATTGGGGAAGCCGTGGGCGATCCAGGGATTTGCCCCGATGACGAGCAAGAGATCGCAATGATGGACGTCTTCCGCCGTGTGGCACGTCTGGCTGCCGAACATGTGGCCATTGACCCAGAAGTCGCCGGTTTTCTCCTGCGAAAGCGCGTTGAAGACGCTGCGCGAGCCCAGCGCACGCAACA
Source organism: Bradyrhizobium sp. R2.2-H (assembly GCF_004346455.1). Lineage (NCBI taxonomy): Bacteria > Pseudomonadati > Pseudomonadota > Alphaproteobacteria > Hyphomicrobiales > Nitrobacteraceae > Bradyrhizobium > Bradyrhizobium sp. R2.2-H. Next base: position 353,952 of record NZ_SMBR01000009.1, on the reverse strand, counting down.
AGCCACTGGCGTAGGCGCCGCCAGCATGGTTACCCTGCCCGCCGCCGCCGTAAAGGGCAATGCTCTTGCCGCCATACCTGTCGACGACGTCTCGAAGCCGCTCCGCGATTTCCGCGATCGCCACATCCCACTCGATCTCGTCAAAGCCGCCATCGGCGCGGCGGCGCAGCGGGGTCGTGAGCCGATCTCTGTGATGGGCATAGTAGGGAATGCGTGCCGCCTTGTTGCACAGATAGCCTTGCGACTTCGGGTTTGAACGGTCGCCTCGTACCTTCTCGAGGCGCCCCTCATTCACCCAGACCTCGATGCCGCAGTTTACGTAACACAGGTTGCAGGCTGTCTTGAGCCACTTGCCGGCCGTCATGGGCACCTCCCAGATTACGATTTGTCGCAGCTCATAGCCTTTGCTGTTCTGCGCTGCCGCTTGTGATTGCCGCCGCAGACAGTCATCCGTCCGGCGTCGAGAATATCGTCGGAAAGCTTCCCGGCGCCGACAGCACGCGACAGCACGATCGATCCGACCATGGTCGCAATGGCGCTCGTCGCGATTTGGCGTGCCTGTTGGGGACCCTCGGCGGGAAGCACTTCGACCAGGATGTCGATCATCTCCTCCAGCTTGGAAGCAAGCGCCCGTTGCTCGCTCGGGCTCGATCGAGCGACATCTGCGGCCAGGGCTGGAAGCGCGCAACCTTGTCTGGGATTGTCGCGGTGGCGGGAACTTAGGTAATCGGCGATCACCGTCTCGAAGCGATCCCCGCTGGCCTTCCGGTTCGCCAGCCTTCTCCACCGCTCGACCATTTGGTCCATCGCAAACGCGATTGCCTCGCCAACAAGTGCGGCCCGTGACTCGAAGTGGTTATAGAACCCGCCGTGCGTAAGACCCGCGAGCTTCATCAACGCGACGACGCTAAGTCCTTCGGCACCGCTTTGACGCAAGCCGTAGGAAGCATTTTCAACGATCCGGCTGTGGGTCTGGCGCCTATGGTCTCCTACGTAACGCATCTCCCCTCCGTGCAAGCTGCTCGGTGACCGGCTTTTCGACCGATCCCATCCACCAGCGCTTCTGGACCGCGCTTTTGAAGTGACGGCAATATTTCATTGCAACGCCGGCCATGTTATATGATTATCGTCATATAACAACAGCGATCAACAGGAGAATTCGCCATGGCCGCCGCTTCGGATCCCGTCGTCATCCTCTCCGCAGCCCGCACGCCGCTCGGCCGCTTCATGGGCGAGCTCTCGCCACTCAGTGCCCACAAGCTCGGTTCCCATGTGATCGGATCGGCTTTGGAACGGGCCAAGCTGGCACCGGAACGGATCGACGAGGTCTTCATGGGCAACGTGCTGCCGGCCGGACAAGGCCAGGCACCGGCGCGCCAGGCCGCGCGCGGCGCCAAATTGCCGGATGCCACCGGCGCCACGACCATCAACAAGGTCTGCGGCTCCGGCATGAAGGCTACCATGATCGCTCACGACATCATCAATGCCGGCTCCGCCGAGATCGTTCTGTCTGGCGGCATGGAGAGCATGAGCAATGCGCCCTATTTGCTGGCCAAGGCGCGTGGCGGCTATCGCGCCGGCCACGACCGCATCATCGACCACATGCTGATGGACGGGTTGGAAGACGCTTACGAGACAGGACGCTCGATGGGCGATTTCGGCGAGGCCACCGCCGAAGCCTATCAATTCACCCGCAAAGACCAGGACAACTATGCGATCGAGACCTTGACCCGCGCCCGCAAGGCGGTTGAAGGCGGCGCGTTCAAGGCTGAGATTGCTCCGATCACGTTGGCCGAGAAGGCTGGGCCCCGGATCATCTCCAATGACGAACATCCGCTCAAAGTCGATCCCGCCAAAATCCCGGGGCTGAAAGCCGCGTTCCGCGCCAACGGCACCATCACGCCCGCCGCCTCATCCGCCAATGCTGACGGCGCTGCAGCGCTCATCTTGGCGAAACGCTCGCTCGCCGATCGCGACGGCCTTCCGGTGCTCGCCGAGATCAAGGGTCATGCCACCCACAGTCAGGAGCCACAATGGTTCACGACGGCGCCGATCCCCGCTATTCGCAAGCTATTGGACAAAGTCGGCTGGAGCGTTGGCGACGTCGATCTGTTCGAGATCAATGAGGCGTTTGCGGTCGTAGCGATGGCGGCGCAGAAGGATCTCGGCATCCCCAGAGAAAAGCTGAACGTAAACGGCGGCGCCTGCGCGCTAGGTCATCCCATTGGCGCCACCGGCGCGCGGCTGATCGTGACGCTGCTGCACGCGCTCGAAACGCGGAACCTAAAGCGCGGCGTCGCGTCACTCTGCATCGGCGGCGGCGAAGCTACCGCCATCGCAATCGAGCGCGTTGTCCGCTGATATCTCGGCTGGATCGACCAGACGCACTCGGCGAGCGGTGCGAGCCGCGTCAATCGCCACTTGATCTGCCCACCCCCCGACGAGGAATATCCATGGCCGATATAACGAACACCGCGTCGCGGGACATTCCTGGTTCCAGTGTCCTGCCGATCGCGATCCTTTCCGTGCTGGCCGCAATGGGAACGCTTGCGACCAATATCTTGCTGCCGTCTCTGCCGCAGATTGCGATCTCATTGAATGTCACGAGTGCGGCGGTCACGTCCGCCATCACCGTCTTTCTTGCGGTGTTCGGGTTGGGCCAGCTCCTGGTCGGACCGCTTTCGGACCGCTACGGAAGACGTCGGCCGGTTCTGATCGGATTTGCGGTGTTCTTCGCCGGCAGCGTCTGGTGCGGTCTGGCAACCGACCTGCCCAATCTCCTCATCGGCCGCGTCGTGCAGGCAACAGGTGCTTGCGCGACGTCAGTGCTGTCTCGCGCCATCGCCCGCGACATGTTCAGTGGTGCGGCACTGGCGCGCGCCATGGCGCTCATCATGATCGTGATGTCCGCAGCTCCCGGGTTCTCGCCGCTACTTGGCGGCGCTCTCGACCATAGCCTGGGCTGGCGCGCCGAATTCGCGCTGGTCGCGGCCTTTGCCGCCGTCGGCGCCGTTGCCTACGCCATCGTTCTTGGCGAAACTCACAATTCGGTCCGCACGCCGTTCAATCCAGTTGTCGTCGGCAGGACCTATGCCGGTCTGATTGGAGACCGTCGCTTCGCTACCCCCGCGGCCGCCTCGAGCCTCACGATGGGCGGCTTGTTCTCGATGTTCTCCGCTGCGCCGCGCCTATTCATCGAAGCGCTGCACTTCACGCCGATCCAGCTCGGGCTCTTCTTTGCCGGCACCGTCTTCATCGTATTCGCCGCGGGTATGCTGGCCACACGATTGGCACCACGCTACGGGCTTGATGGTCCGATTCGGGCAGGTTTGTGGGCGACTGCCGCCAGCAGCCTCGCGGTACTGCTCATCTCACTGATCAACCCGACTTTCTTGCCCTTTCTAGGCGCGATGAGCGTATATCTCCTCGGCATGGGCATTGTCAGTCCGTTGGCCACGGCGCGCGCGTTGTCTCCATTCGGCGAGAAGGCCGGCGCGGCCTCGGCGCTGCTGGGTTTCCTGCAGATGACGGTCGCCGCGATTGGGGTATGGCTTGCTGCCACAGTGTCACATGAAGCAATGTTTGCGCTGGGCGTCGTGATGAGCGCGTTTTCCCTGCTGGCTCTTGGCCTGTACGCGAGGGGCCCGGGGTCTTGATGGGCGTATGACTCCGCACGCGTTTCCGTTCAGTCACTCATCGGCTTTGCGAAGCCTGGCTTAGGCCTGTCGGCAAAACGCGGCAAGGCTTGGCCGGCCCGACAATTAAGCTTGTTTCCAGCGCAATCAGGTCCCGTGGAATTCCGGCTTGCTGCTGCCCGCTGGGCGCCTCATCTCGAACATGTTCTCGGTCCTGACCTCGAGATAATCTCCACCCCGGCCGGCGCGCAGAATGGGACGCGCAAGTGCCGTGTTGTAGACGCCGTCCTCGATCAACGTCTTGTCGATGTAGACCGCGACGACCTCGCCGAGCACGAACCACCCTTCGACCTTTTCACCACGTGCATTGGCTAACTGGGAGACATCGACGACCTTGCATTCCATGGCGGCTCTGCTCTCGCCCACCCGAGGCACAGCAACGTGGCGTCCGGGTATTGGTGTCAGTCCGGCAGCCTCGAACTCGCTGACACCATGATCGAGCGGCTTCGCCGTCACGTTCATGCGCTCGCCGAGATCCATGGTGACCAGATTCCAGACGAATTCACCGGTCTCGCTGACGTTCTTGACGGTGTCCTTCCACGAAATCGAGGAAAACCCGACGATCGGAGGATCGTACAGGAAGGCGTTGAAAAAGCTGTACGGCGCGAGGTTCAACTGACCGGCCGCATTGCGCGATGAAATCCAGCCAATCGGACGCGGCGCGATTATCGCATTGAACGGATTATGCCGGAGCCCGTGGCCTTTCGAAGGCTCGTAGTAGTGGAAGTCGACCTGATCCATTAATGCCCCCGAAGCTGCCGAAGGCCGTCGATCTGGCCCGTTGAGATTCAGCAAAGATCGGCGCATCGCATGACCATGCGTGCGCATCGCCCTCGTCAGAACGTCCGCAGTGCCCTTCCGGAAGGCTCAGGCGATCGCCCGAGCCGCGGCCCGCTGTTGCCCGGCGCCGTCGAGGAAACCAGTCAGGCGCTGCCGGATGATTTGTTCGGCGTCCGCCATGATACGGTCGATCAGTTCCTTCACCGTCGGGACGTCGCGAATGAGCCCGACGACCATGCCGCAGCTCCAGGCGCCCGCATCCATGTCGCCGTCGATCATCACCTTGGGATAGACACCCGCTACCTGGTCATGGATGTCCTCGATCTTGAGGCTCTTGCCCTTCTCGCGCTCGATCTCGAGCAGATGCTCGACGCCCTTGTTGTTAAGAACCCGCTCGGTATTGCGGAGCGCCCGCATGACGAGCCTTGTGTCGAGCTCCGTCGCCGCGACCAGCGCCTTCTTGACGTTCTCGTGCACCGGCGCTTCCTTGGTGGCGATGAAGCGCGTGCCCATGTTCATGCCCGCAGCGCCCATCGCCAGGGCGGCAACCAGGCTGCGCGCATCCGCCATGCCGCCTGAGGCAACGAACGGGATCTTCAGTTCCTCCGCGGCGCGCGGCAGCAGGATCATGTTAGGCATGTCGTCCTCGCCGGGATGCCCGCCGCATTCGAAGCCGTCGACGCTGACAGCGTCGCAACCGATCTGCTCGGCCTTCAGCGAGTGCCGAACGGACGTGCATTTGTGGATCACCTTGATGCCGCCAGCCTTCAGCGCCGGCATGTACTGCTCGGGGCTGCGCCCGGCGGTTTCGACGATCCTGACGCCGCCCTCCCTGATCGCAGCGATGTATTCCGGATAGGGCGGTGCGGTGAAGGTTGGCAGGAACGTGAGGTTCACGCCGAACGGCTTGTCCGTCATATCGCGGCAGCGCGCGATCTCCTTGGCCAAAAGCTCGGGCGTCCTCTGGGTCAGGCCGGTGATGACGCCGAGCCCGCCGGCATTCGACACCGCGGCTGCGAGTTCGGCGAAGCCGACATAGTGCATGCCGCCCTGGATGATCGGATGCTCGATGCCGAACAGTTCAGTGATCGCTGTCTTCACGACTGATCTCCCCGCGTTGCCGCTCAGTGGATGATTTCAAACAAACCGGCCGCGCCCATGCCGCCACCGATGCACATGGTCACCACGCCGTACTTTGCCTTGCGCCGACGGCCCTCGATCAGGAGGTGGCCGGTGAGCCGCGAACCGGTCATGCCGTAGGGATGACCGATCGCGATCGAGCCGCCGTTGACGTTGAGCTTGTCCGGGTCGATGCCCAGCTTGTCGCGGCAATAGATCACCTGCACCGCGTAAGCCTCGTTCAGTTCCCAGAGGTCGATGTCGCCGATCTTCAGACCATGGCGCTTGAGCAGTCGCGGGATCGCCGCGACCGGACCAACGCCCATCTCGTCCGGCTCGACGCCGGCGGCAGCGAAGCCGCGGAAGATGCCGAGCGGCTTCAGCCCTTTCCTCGCCGCAACCTTGTCGCTCATGATCACACAGGCCGAGGCACCGTCCGAAAGCTGGCTGGCATTACCCGCGCTGATGGTCTTGCCCTCGAACACCGGCTTGATCTTGGCGAGGCCCTCGGCGGTGGTTTCGGGACGTGGGCCTTCGTCCTTGGTGAGCGTCACCTGCTCGTACGAGACTTCCTTGGTGTCCTTGTTGACGAGCGCCATCCTGGTCGTGAACGGCACGATCTCGTCGTTGAAGCGGCCGGCCTGCAACGCAGCGCCGACGCGGCGCTGGCATTCGAGGCTGTATTCGTCCTGCTTGTCGCGGCCGATCTTGTAGCGCTCGGCGACGACCTCCGCCGTATCGAGCATCGACATGTACATTTCGGGCTTCATCGCCATCAGCTCGTCGTCGACGGCGTGAAACCTGTTCATGTGCTCGTTCTGCACGAGGCTGATCGACTCGATGCCGCCGCCGATCGCGACCTCGACCCCATCGAGCATCACCGATCGCGCGGCAACCGCGATGGCCTGTAGGCCGGACGCGCATTGCCGATCGATCGTGGTGCCCGCGACCGTGACGGGCAGACCGGCGCGGATCGCGCCCTTGCGAGCCACATTCATCACCATGGTGCCTTGCTGCATGGCGCAGCCCATGACCACGTCTTCCACCTCGCCCGGCGCGATGCCGGCGCGCTTCACGGCTTCCGCCATGATGTGCCCGGCCATGGTGGGGCCGTCCGTATTGTTGAGCGCGCCGCGATAGGCCTTGCCGACGGCCGTTCTTGCGGTGGAAACGATGACTGCTTCAGTGGTCATGCTGGCCTCTTCTCTTTACGCGGCCGCGTCCATCTGCGCGTAACGCAGCAGGTGGAACGCGGGATCGCCGAACTGGATGTTGATGGAGGAAATTCGCTTGAAATAGTGCCCGACGTTGAGCTCGTCGGTCATTCCCATGCCGCCGTGAAGCTGCACCGCCTGGTCGGCGACGAACCGGCCGGCATAGCCGATCTTCGACTTGGTCCCCGAGGCGAGCCGCGACAGGCCGGCATCGCCGGTGCCGAGGCTGAGGTTCAGGTGCTGCATCAGGGAGAGCGCTTCTTGATGGGCAATGAACATATCGACCATCCGATGCTGCAGCACCTGGAAGGAGCCGATGGTGGTGCCGAACTGCTTGCGGGTCTTCGAATAGTCCAGCGTCGCCGCGTTCAGCTCACCCATAGCGCCGACGGCTTCCGCGCAGAGCGCGCCGATGGCGCCGTCGCGACAGGATTCGAGCGCTGCAACGCCCTCGCCTTCTGCGCCCAGCAATTGCCCGCGTACATCGCGCAGGCTGACCTCGGCGGCCCGGCGGCCGTCGATGGTCTTGAAGCCCTGGAGGTCGAAGCCGGTGGCGCGCCGATCGACCACGAACAGACTCACGCCGCCGCGGTCACGATCATCGCCGGAGGTCCGCGCCGAGACGATCAGATAGTCCGCCCAGGGCGCGGCGATCACGATGGTTTTCGCGCCAGTCAGGGCGTAGTCGTTGCCCTCGCGCCGCGCTCTCGTCGCGACATTGGCCAGATCGAAGCGCGATGCTTTTTCCGTCCAGGCCAGGGTCCAGATTTTCGAGCCGTCAATGATTTCAGGGATGAAGCTCTGCTGCTGCTCCGGCGTCCCCAAATGCTCGATCAATCCGCCGGCCAGCACCACCGTCTCGACGAAGGGCTCGACCACGAGGTGACGACCGAACTCATGCATGACGATCATGGTCGACAGCGGACCGCCGCCGAGACCGCCGGCGCCCTCGGAGAACGGCGCAGCGAGCAGACCGAGCTCGGCGAACGCGTCCCAGTGCTTCCGGCTAAAGCCTTCCTCGCTCGCCACGATCTTGCGCCGTGCCTCGAAATCGTACTGGTCGCGTAGCAGACGCTGGACGCTGGATCGCAGCAATTCCTGCTCTTCCGTGAACTGAATATCCATCCGACCCTCCCGATCCGCCGCGGCTAGAGCCCGAGCACGGCCTTGGCGATGATGTTGCGCTGGATCTCGTTGGATCCGCCGTAGATGCTGAGCTTGCGCGCGTTCAGGTATTTCTCCGACGCGGTATGGCCGTAATCGGGGCCGGGCATGAAGCGGTTGGCGCTGACCGGATGCTCGCGGATGGCAAGACCGTAATTGCCGATCGCGCGATGGGTGAGCTCGGTGATGTCCTGAAATATCTCGGTGCCGCGGATCTTGAACAGCGAGGCCGCCGGACCAGGGTCTATGCCGCGCGCCATCTGGGCGACGACGCGCAGCTCCGTCGCCTCCAGCGCAAGCACATCGAGCTCGATGCGGGCAATGTCCCGCAGAAATTCGAGATGCGCGGGATCCTCAGTCGGGATCTCGGCCTTCACGATCTGCTTCAACCTGCCGATATAGCGGGTGGACCGCCCAATGCCGGCCATGCTGGTGCGCTCGTTGCCGAGCAGGAACTTGGCGTAGGTCCAGCCCTTGTTCTCCTCGCCGACCAGGTTCTCGACCGGCACATGGACGTTTTCGAGGAAGACGTCGTTGACCTCGTGGCTGCCGTCGATCGTGATGATCGGCCGCACGGTGACGCCGGGCGACTTCATGTCGATCAGCAGGAAGGAGATGCCGGATTGCGGCTTCGCGCTCGGATCGGTGCGCACGAGGCAGAAGATCCAGTCGGCATGCTGCGCCAGCGTGGTCCAGGTCTTGTGACCGTTGACGATGTAGTGGTCGCCGTCGCGCACGGCCTTGGTTCGCACCGACGCGAGGTCGGAGCCGGAGCCCGGTTCGGAATAGCCCTGGCACCACCAGTCCTCGCCGGAGAGGATCCGCGGCAGGAATCTTTTCTTCTGCGCCTCGTTGCCGAACGTGTAGATCACGGGACCCACCATGGTGACGCTGAAGGCGAGCGGCGGAAGAGTTCCAGCGCGGGACGTCTCCTGCTCGAAGATGAAGCGCTGCGTGATCGACCAGCCCGGGCCGCCGTACTCCTTCGGCCACAACGGCGCGATCCAGCCCTTCTTGTAGAGAATGCGATGCCAGAGCAGCGACTGCTCCTTGGTCAGATCGGTCTCGGGGTTGGGAACGCGCATTTCCGCGGGATAATTCGCCGCGATGAAGGCACGCACCTCATCGCGGAAAGCGGCATCCTCGGCCGACAGCGCGAGTTCCATCGCGATGATCTCCCTACCACTTCTCGCCGAAGGGACGGATTTCCAGCTCGAAGGTCCATGCGCTCTTCGGCTGCTGGTAGAGCTGCCAATAGGAGGCGGCGACGGACGACGGCGGCATCAACAGATCGGGATCGTCGAGCGCGTTCGGACCGAGCGCCTCGATCCGGCGCTGCCGCACCCATTCCGTATCGACGCCGGAATCGATGATGAGATGGGCGACGTGGATGTTCTTCGGCCCGAGTTCGCGTGCCATCGCCTGCGCCACCGCACGCAGCCCGAACTTCGCACTGGCAAAGGCGGCATAGCCGCTGCCGCCGCGGAGCGAGGCGGTCGCGCCGGTGAAGAAGATGTTGCCGGCACCGCGCGGCAGCATCAGCCGGGCCGCCTCGCGCCCTGCGAGGAAGCCGGAATAGCAGGCCATTTCCCAGACCTTGCGGAAGACCCGTTCGGTCGTATCCAGAATCGGGAAGTTGACGTTGGCCCCAATGTTGAAGATGCAGACTTCGAGCGGAGCGTGCTTGTCGGCATCGCCGAGGAAGGAGATGATTTCCTCTTCCTTTCGCGCATCCAGCGAACGGGCGTGAATCTCGCCGCCGGCCGCCTCGATCTCCTTGACCAGCGGCGCCAACTTGTCGCCGTTGCGCCGGCCGGCGAAGACCGTAAAGCCTTCCGAGGCGAACTTCTTGGCGATCTCGGCTCCGATATAGTCGCCGGCGCCGATCACGGCCACGGTTGCGTTTCTCTTCTGCACGGATGTCCTCCCGATGAAGTTAGATCTGTTGCCGTCGGAATTTGGGCGTATGCACCGGCGGGATTGCGCCACTTTCGCGCAAGGACTCCGCGAGCTTGTGCTTGAGTATCTTGCCGGTCGAGGTCGCCGGCAAGGCATCAAGTATGACGATTTCGGACGGCCGCTTGTAAGACGTAAGCTGGGGTCGGATGAAACTCATCAACATCTCGGGCGTCGTGCGAGATCCCGGCAACAATTTCACAAAGGCGACGATCTCTTCGTTGCCGTCCGCGACACGACCGACCACGGCGGATTGCACCACGTCCTTGTGTGAACTGAGGACCGCTTCGACCTCCGCGGGATAGACGTTGAAACCGGAACGAATGATCATTTCCTTGGTGCGCCCGACGATGTACAGACAATCGCCGTCGAAACGCGCCAGATCGCCCGTATTGAACCAGCCCTCGCTGTCAATCACCCTCGCGGTGAGCTCGGGGGCACGGTAGTACCCCAGCATCACGTTGCGCCCGCGGACGTGCAGCTCGCCGACCTGACCCGATACCGTCGGAAACCCCTCGATTGTTCGCACCCGCGCCTCCACACCCGGCAGCAGCGTGCCAACAGCCTGGTCCGAGCGCGGCCTATCGAAACGCACGCCTGAGATTCCCGGCGAGCATTCGGTGATCCCGTAGCCGTTGAGCAACGGAAGACCGAACTCCTTTTCAACACGCGACTTCAGGTTCAAGTCCAGTGGCGCACCGGCGACGGCAATCAAGCGCAACGAACCTCGGGCGAGTTGGTCCAAGCCCGATACGGTCTTGTACTCCAACAGACGCTGATAGGTGGCGGGCACGCCATTGAGGATGGTGATTCCCTCCTCCGCGATCGCCTCTGCGGCTGCCGCCGGATCGTATTTGCTGACCATCCGAACCGTGCCACCGACCATCAGCGTCATGATCAAGAGCGAGATGCCGACGATATGCGAGATCGGCAACACAAGATAGATTTTGTCGTCCTCATTCATCCTGCGGAAATGCGCGGTGGTCCTTGCGCTGATCAGCAGGTTATCGTGCGACAGCATAACGCCCTTAGGAGCCCCGGTCGTGCCCGACGTGTAGATCAAAACCGCAACCTGCTTTGCTCGATCGGCCTGCACCGGCTCGACCATTGCGCTTTCGTTGAGCGGACCGACACCAAGTTCCGCCAGCGTACCAATCCGCCGGGTCTCGGCGCCATAGCGCGAGGCGTGGGCGGCAGCCTCCTTCGAGATACCCGACGTGAAAAACAACCGGCGAGCGCCGCTATGGTCGCGGATCTGGTCCAGTTCGCGCGCCGACAAGCGCGGGTTGGCGGCAACGGCCCATGCGTCGAGCCGGCTCGCCGCCAGCAGCAAGACGGCAAGCGCAATACAGTTTTCGCTGACGATGATCATACGATCGCCGGGTCTGATCCCCAGCGACGAGAGCACCGTCGCGATCTCGCCAACGCGCTGCTCCAGATCGCGATAGCTCCAGGACGCTCCGTCTTCGACCAGCGCGGTCCGGTTTGGCGCCTCGGCAGCCGGTCCTGCCGTGACGTCATGGATGCGGCTCGGCAAGCCGGCAGCAATCTCGTCGAGACTGATCGCCTCTGAAAGCTCCACCACGACGAACCTCCCGATCGAAACATGCCGACCTTTGCGACGCGGCACATTACAACAACATATCGTTCTTTTTTAGAACTCGTCAATCGATAATTCGTCGCCGGTCTTTCCCGGAGTCCCGAATGACGATCATGACGGCATTCATTGCCGGCCGCCATCGCTTGACGCCGCCATTTACAACCCCTCATCTGACCGCTACGATCAAGTACCAAATAAGAACTTATATGGGAGGAGCGGGAAATGGCAGCGAGCCGGGGTGTAGCGATACTTGTGGGCGCAGGCGATGCCATCGGCGCGGCGGTCGCCCGGCGTTTTGCCGAGGGCGGCTATACGGTTTGCATCTGCAGGCGCGATGCGTCCAAATCGCAGGGGCTTGTCGCCGAGTTGAGGGCTCAGGGACATGACATTCACGCGTTCAGCGTCGATGCTCGCCAGGAAGCCGAGGTCCAAGGCATATTCGCACGGGTCGAGAAAGAGCTCGGGCCTGTCGAGGTCTGCCTCTACAATGCCGGCTCAAACGTCAACAAGCCCCTGCTCGACACGACGGAAAAGCTGTTCTTCAAGGCCTGGGAACTCGCCTGTTATGGCGGCTTCCTGGTGGGGCGTGAGGCCGCTCGCGTGATGTTGCCGCGTGGACGCGGCACCATCTTCTTTACAGGTGCGACGGCAAGTGTGCGTGGCGGCGCGGGGTTTGCTGCATTTTCATCGGCGAAGTTCGGACTTCGAGCGGTGGCTCAAGCGATGGCGCGCGAGCTTGGACCGAAGAATATTCACGTCGTGCATCTCCTCATCGACGCTGGCGTGGATAGCGAGGCGATTCACGCGCGCATGAAGGCAGCGAAGGGCATCGAGGCAAGCGATATTCCGCCGGACAGCCTGACCAAAACGTCTTCAATTGCCGAGGCCTATTGGTTCACCCATCAACAGAGCAGGGATGGCTGGACCCACGAACTCGATCTCCGCCCGTCCGTGGAGAAATGGTAACATGAACGCGACACCAAACCTGACCCTGTGGGGCGTCGGAACAAGTCGCACCATTCGTCCGCATTGGGCCATGCACGAACTGGGCCTGACCTACAACACGAAACCCATTGGGCCACGCACGGGCGAAACCAAGACAGCAGAATACTCGAAGCTCAATCCGCGCCAGAAGATTCCGCTGCTTCAGGACGGCGACTTCTGCATCGGCGAGAGCGCGGCAATCGTTGCCTACCTGTCGCGAATGTATTCCACCGCGGAACGAACGCTGATTCCGGAAGCTGCCCGCGAGTATGCGGCATGGCTGGAATGGTGCTTCTTTATCGTCGCGGAGCTGGATTCCACCAGCCTTTACGTGATGCGCCGTCATCGGGCGGACGCGCTCGGACCGATCTACGGCATCGCGCCCGAGGTCGTTGCGAAAGCCGGCGAGTATTTCCGCCAACAGTTACGCCATGTCGAAGTCGCGCTCGCAGATGGCCGGCAATTCCTGATGGGCGACCGGTTTACCAGCGCAGACATCCTGCTCACGACCTGCCTGGAGTGGGCCATCGCCTATGGCGTCGGCATTTGCGACAACGCTCAGCCCTATCTCGAACGCATCAGGAAACGGGACGCCTTTCAGCGCGCCGTTGCGGCGAATGTTCCGATGGCACCGATTACGCCGGCGACGGGGACGGTCTAGAATTGGTGCGAACGGGCCTAGCCCCGCCCTTCAGACGGCGACCCGCACGCTACGCTCCGCAACCATCTTGTCGATGGCATGGTCGTCGTAACCCAGCTCGCGCAACACCTCACGGGAGTGTTCGCCCACCCTGGGAGCGGGCCCACCGATCGCGGCCTCGTTCAGGGCAAAGCGGGCTGCGGGCTTCGGTTGCCGCACCCGCCCGACTTTCGGTTGATCGAACTCCGCGATGATATCGCGGGCGACCACCTGTTCGTTGTGGATGATCTCGCCCCGCCGCAGGATCGGTGAGCAAGGGACATCGGCCGCGTCAAGGCGCTCCAGCCATTCAGCAGTGGTGTGCCGGCTGATATATTCCGCCATCTTGTTGATGCGTGCCGTGGCGTTGACGGAACGCGCCGCCGGCGTCGAGAAGCGGGGATCCTTGGCAAGCTCCGGATCGCCGGACGCCCGGCAAAAACCCTGCCATTCGGAATCCGAAATGGTACCGGCGGTGATGTAGCCGTCGCTGGTCTTGAACACGAGATCGGGACGATCATTGGGATCGGCAGCAGCGGCCTCGGCACCCACCACCGTGTATTGCATCATGCCTTCGGGCCACAAATACGAGATCATCGCATCCAGCATGGCGACCTGGATGTGATCACCCTGCCCTGTCTTCTCGCGAGCGTAGAGCGCCGCCGCTACGGCCTGGGCGGTGAATACGGCGGTGGTCTTGTCGCAGACGATAGTCCGGATCATCTGCGGACGGTTCGTGACCGGCTGCGACTGGATATCGGCAAAGCCCGAGAGGCCCTGAATGATCGGATCGTAAACGCGCTTCTTCACATAGGGTCCGCTGTCGCCAACACCGCTGATCGATACATAGATCAGGCGCGGATGACGCTGGCGCAACTCCTCGACGCCGAGACCGAGACGCTCCATGGTTCCGGGCCGGAAATTCTGCACCAGCACATCCGCCTGCGCTACCAATTTGGCGAGAACCTCACGGCCCGCAGCGCTCTTGACGTCGACCGACAACGAACGCTTGCCGCGGTTTGACGAAATGAAAAGTGCAGAGAACTCGCCATCCTTGTCGATCGTTGCACGGCTACGGCGGGTAATATCGCCGCCGATCGGCTCGATTTTCAGGACGTCCGCGCCCTGATCCGCCAGGAACATGGTCGCGAAAGGACCCGACACCACGCCTGTCAAATCGAGGACACGAACGCCGTTGAGCGGGCCGGGCATGACATTCTCCCTAATTGGTTTCGTTGTAAGGCCGACTTAACTTTCGTCCTGCAGGCGCGCGGACGTCTGCCCGGCTCTGCAAGGCTCCAGGTTCTGGCCTTAGGCCGTCTTCGAAACTGGCTGGCCGATCTGCTCGACGATCGACTCCTCCACATCGCGGAGCTGGTCCTTGCCGAAGAACATTTCCTTTCCAACAAAGAAAGTTGGTGAGCCGAATGCGCCGCGGTTGACGGCGTCGGTGGTGCGATCGATCAACCCCTTCTTGACGTCGTCCTGCTGCGCACGCGCAAGCAACCGATCGATATCGACGCCTGAGGAGATGAACGCTGCCCGGAAGGTTTCGAGATCATCCATCTTCTTTGGCTCCTCCCACATGTGGTGGTAGGCCGCGCGGAAATAGGGTTCGAACACGCCTTCGAACTGGGCCGCGACGGCGCCGCGCATCAACATCAGCGTATTGACGGGAAAAAATGGATTGGGCCGGAACTTCGCTGCATTGTGGCGGCGTATGAAGCGCTGAGTCTCGAGTTCCTGGTACTCCGGCTTGTTCTTGATGCCGCGAAGAGACTCGAACGGGGACATGTTGCCCGTCGCCTTGAAAATGCCGCCGAGCAGCACCGGGACATATTCGAACTTCACGCCGGTGCGCCGCTCGATTCCCGGGAGCGCCAGCTCCGCGAGGTAAGCGTTCGGACTGCCGAAATCGAACAGGAATTCAACTTTCAGGGACATGTCAGCTCCTCCCGCAGAGCGCAATGATGGGCAGGCTTCGTGATCTTCTAGGCCGGTCGCTGCCTGTTACCCACCCTTACAGTTCTAAAAATGAACTGTCAAATGGACCATCGCCGTGGCCAGATCGCGCGTCGGCGGGGGTATTGTCTCAACTTTAGTACCTATCTAGAATGGAGCGGCGCTTGGCGTTTCCCCTGATTCAGGCGGAACGGGAGTCGGTCGACCGGAGAGCACGAATGAAATGGGACGAACTTGAGGAAGAGCCATGTTCGATGGCCCGCACCATTGGCGTGATCGGGGACCGGTGGACTCTTCTGATTCTCCGCGAATGCTTTCTGCGCACGCGCCGCTTCGAGGGTTTTCAGTCGGCGCTTGGAATCACCCGCCATTTGCTTGCCGAACGGCTCAAAAAGCTAGTTCGGCAGGGCGTTCTGCGCCGCATTCCCTATCAGGAGTCGCCCAAACGCCACGAGTACATCCTGACGCAAAAGGGCCTCGACCTCTATCCGATCATGATGGCGCTCGTACACTGGGGTGACACCCACATGGTTGACGAACGCGGACGTCCCCTGCTGCACGAGCACCGCAAGTGCGGCAAGACGTTCGATCCCGTGATGGTGTGCTCCGAATGCGGAGAGCCACTTTTGGCCAAGGAAGTTCATGTCCATCCTGGTCCAGGCGCGCGCCCCGCTCCAGAGCGAGTTTTGCTCGACAAGAAAGCAAAGCCAAAGCCCCGCAGGAAAGCGGCATAACGAGGCCAAGCCAGTCCACGTCACTGTTGGCGGTAATCCGGGCTCGCTGCGGACACCTGGCCCGCATCTTGCTCGATTGTCACGTCGACGTTGTCGGACTTCTTCTACTCGGTTCCACACCGCCTGATCCGAGAGCAGGCCTTTCTGTACGATCGTACGCGCGGCGATGCTTCGTCAGAAATGACTGCTTAATCGCGGTACTCTGCCCGGGATAAGATCAACTCATCGTCTCGGCTACAGGTGGAGCTAGGTCCAACTTCACTTCACCGCTTTTCACGCTGTGATGAGGGTGGGACGTTCGGCGCTGCCGCTGTCTCGCTACACAAGGCGCAAACGCCTTCAGAAAGGGAGCCTTGCGTATTTTTTCGACGTGCCAACGTGGGCACGTAAAAAGGGTTGTCCAGTCAAGAACGAACCGCTCGGCGCCGATTACGAGTTGGCCGTGCAGCGCGCCGAGAAGATCTTGCTGCCTGCGTTCGACAGCTGACTGACGGGTGGCGATGATGCGAGTCCCGTGGGCATTGGAGTGGTGATCGGAACGCTGGATTGGATGTTTCACGAGTATCGTCGAACGTGGAAACAGAAGACGGCAAAGCGTTTGCAGCCTTTGAGCCCCGGTCAATGTCGCGTGCATGAGACGGGCATCAAGATGATCTGCGAATATTTGTTGAAGGACGGAAGGCGCCTTGGCACGCTACGCGTTTCGAGCATCGATACGGCGTTTGCGGACGATCTGTTCGAGAAACTGCTCTACAAGAGTGTCGACGGCGAGAAGGTCGAACGCCGCACGACCGTGAACCACGCGATGACGACCGCGCGCGGCGCATGGAATACGATTTCACGGGCACACCCTCACCTGTTTGCGCCGAAGAACCCATTTGAGAAGATGGGCCTGCAATCCACCTCGCGCGAAACACCGCATGCCAACTTCGAAGAGTTAGCGGCATTCCGCGCGACAGCGATCGAATTGGGGTATCCGTCTTTGGCAACGGGTGTCCTGATCGGGTGGGAATGGCTGCAGCGCAAGGCTCATATCTTCATCCGGTTCATGGCAGAGCACTACCGGTCGGAAAGTCGCCCGAACCATGTCTATGTCATCAACTACAAGACGAGCACGGGCTCGTGGGAGCCGCTCTTCGATAAGAAGGGTTTAGCCGCTCTATCCTCTGCTAATCGCCGAGCTAGACGCCATGAAAGCATTGCGGCCGACGGGCGGCCTGATGCTGCGACGAGATGGAAGCAGTCTGCCCTGGAGCGGCAAGGGCGAAATGCTGACTCAAGTCGAGCGCATTTCGAAGAAGATCAGCCGCGGGCTTGCGTGCCGAGCTGACCTTCACGTCATTTGGCCGGCATGGCGGGACCACCGAGGCGAGCGCGTCAGGCCTCACAGAAACGCAGCTGATGAAGAAGGGCCAATGGTCATCGACCAAAGCGATGGCGCACCATCTTCATCATGACGACGAGGCCAAGCAGGACGCACAAATGAAGCGCATCAAGCGGCGCAAGCACGCGGCCAGAAAGTGAACATTTGTCGGAATGGATTCAGCCGTCTTGTCGGAATGGAAATGAACAAGTCCGATAAGTGATTGAAATCATTGGAGCGGGTGAAGGGAATCGAACCCTCGTATTCAGCTTGGAAGGCTTGTGAAAAAGACAAAATTCGCAAGAGAAATCAAATAGCCGGCGCGACCGTGTGCCAATGGTGTGCCGCCGCGCGCTTAGGAACTCACAACCGCAATTCTTGGCTCGACGATTTTTTTGGCGCCGTCTGCTTTTCATCGGCGATTGCCGCGTCGATGGCTTCGATCGCCTTCTGTATTTGGATCAGCTTCTCCGTGGCGTCCTCCGTTTTTCCGCGCTCATAGGAGCCAGCTAGAATCGATACCAATCTGCGTCGCGTGCTCACCATTTCGAGACGAGCTTTTTCAAGCTCTTTGATCGGGTCGCTCATGTAAACAGCCCCTTAGCAATCGCGTCCATGGCCTTCGCATGGTCATCGCTCGGGAACATGTGCCCGTAGGTGTCCATGGTCATCTGCAGCGTAGCATGGCCAACGAACGTTTGGACAGTTTTCGGTTGCAATCCCGCTTCGATCCAGCACGAGACGGCGAAATGACGGAGAGCGTGCCATTTGAAGCGCTTCGGCGCCGGCGGATGCCGACTAGGGTCCGACTTGTGCAGTGCGGCCAGTTTGTCGAACAGCGGATAGAACCGGTCCTTTAGCATGTGGCCGTGGCGGACATAATTGCCGCTCTTGTTCGGAAATACGAGATCGTCCGCCTTCGACCACTTCGACCGCATTTTCCACTTTCGCAGGTGGTGAAGAACGTCCGCCCCGATTGGCACGGTGCGCAAGCCGGCTTCCGATTTCGGTAAATCTTCCTCGTTATAGGCATCGACTCGCGTCTCGACCGAAACTTCCGACCTGTCGAAATCAATGTGCTTCCAGCGGAGCGCGTGCTGCTCGCCTGCCCGCAGGCCGCTCGCCGCGGCGAAAATGATCTCGACAGCAAAGTCCTGATCGGCCGCGGCGATGACTTGGCGAACAGCCTCTTTGCTCGGTGGTGTGACCTTCTTCGACCCCTCCCCGCGTTTGCCGATGACCCGGACGCCCCTGGCGGCATTGACCGCCACGATGTTTTTTCGAACGGCAAACTCGCAGATTGCGTGCAGCGTTCCGAGAATTTTGCGCGTCATCGGAACGCTGACGCCAGCGCTGCGCAACCGATCGCGGAAGTCGTCAACCACTGGCGGCGTTAAATGAGCGAACTTCACGCCGGCCACCCCTTCCGTGAAGGGGGTCGACTTTCGCACACCTTGGCGCCGGGCTGGATCCGGGCAGATGTAGTTCCAGACCCGCCCTTCGACCATGGCCAAGTGCCGGCGAGAAAAGCGCTCCCCGCGCTCCGAGCGACCTTTGACGTGATCGAGGTACTGCTCGGCGCCCTCTTTGACCGTCACCTTGTCTGCGTCGGGCCGGAACGTGCCGGCCCGAATTTGTCCCTCAACCTCGATACGGAAGGCGTCCGCCTTGCCTTTCGTTCGAAATTGCTTCCGCTGGCGATCACCGTTCTGGTCGGTGTAATCGACCGCCCAAGCCTCGCGCAGCTTGTCGCCCTCTTTCCACCCCGCCGGCTTCCACGTGCGCTTGCGGATACTAGCCATACATCACCCCCAGATCGGCGGCCGTGCGGTAGTCGGCCGCCAAGCGCGCGCCCGGGGTCGCAAGGTGCCACTCGATGTCATCCGTGGAATAGCCGAGCGCGCTCAAGTCGACGCGCAGTTCCAAATCAGCGCAGGGATCGTCCGCATAGGCCGCCACCGCAGCCTCGTACGCCCGGCGCTCGGGCGCGAACTCGTTGTAGGCTTGGCGACTATGAAAGATTGCCCCCGGAAGCCGGTAGTCGGTGACGCGGCCCGCCTTGGTCTCAAACACGAAATGCACGTTCATTGTGGTACTTCCCCTGCCCGATCCGGAATGGATCGGAACAGATAGTACACTTGACACGGATGGAGTCAAGTCAGTTGACACAGATCATGTCACATGGTAGTTCTCAAAATATGCACCAGTACCCCGAATTCGCAATCAGACCGCCCGAGACGATCGAGGCCAAGTTTGAAAAGGCCATTCAAGGCCCCCTGTGGGATCATAACCAGGTGTGGGCATTATCGATGCTCCGTTTTTGCACCGATGAAGAATGCGCCGCGCTTAGCGGCGTACCCGAACGATCGCTCCGCCTCTTGCAAACTGCCGGCGTTCTTTATGCGACCAAAGCGCCGCGCGCCGGCGGCAGCTTCAAGCGTGTTTGGCACCTTCCCGAAGCGGCCGTAGCGGCAGCATTGGAATGTCTTAAGCGGGCGACAAACGTTGATTACGCGACGATTGCCGAGATTTCGCGAGACGCCTCCGACACGCTTCGCAAGCTTTTCGTGAATTTTACTGAGATGTCGGAAGACGATATCCGCGAAGAATTTGGTGCGATGCTTATCCTTTCGGAGGGCAATGCTTTTCACGTCCAAATCAACAAAGCGGTCATGGGAATAGATCCGGCTCTCCGAGACCTTTGGGTCGGGAACGTCATCCCTGTATCTGCAAACCAAAATGGCACGTGGAAGGCTATCAGTCGCAAAAATATTGACCAGCGAGAGCGGTTCTCAAGCGAGTTCGAGACTGCCCGATTCCATTCTGTCGTCAACCTGAAGAACGTTTTCACGCAATTCGAGCGGGACGCCCGCAAGATGCGCACCTAGGGAAACCAAAAATGACTGATCCAAACAGCGGGCCTTCGCCCGCCACGGCGGAGCTTTGCCTGTCAGATGACATGCTGCGCGGTGCCGATGCGATCGCCGAGTTTCTGTTCGGCGACCCTAAGCAACGCCGCAAGGTTTACCACGTGGTCGAGACCGGCAAGCTCCCGACGTTTCGCCTCGGCGCGATCCTCTGCGCCCGGAAATCCAAATTGCTTGCCTGGATCGAACAACAAGAGCGACGGAGCGTGGGTGCAAAATGACCACGATCGTTTCTGCCAAGCGCGGTCAATATCTCTGGCTGCCTGCCCCCGGCAACACTTCCTTCGTCGTGGTCGACGTCATTGCTTGGGAAATTGGTGAAATCGGGGTGAGCGACCGGCCGACTCCGATCACCGCGGGCGGGCGCGTCGATCCGATGACGACTCCCTGCGTGCTCGCATCCGGCGCCGGCTGGCTCGCGCTTCGCGAGAACGTGACGCTGCGCAGCTCCGCCGAGGCGGTGGCCTATCTCAGTCAGGATGTGGCGTGACTGCAATTTTAGACGAAGCGTTCTACAGTTCGATCGGAGCAGCGATATTTCCGGTTCAACCGGGCAGCAAGCTCCCATTCCCTGGCTTCGAGTGGAAATCTGCCGCCAGCACGGACCTGTTGCAGTGGCGCAAGTGGGCGGCTGAATTCCCCGGCTGCAATTGGGCACTCTACGCACGTGGCTCCGGACTCGTCATTGTTGATGTCGATGTGAAGAACGTGGGCGAAGGCCAGGCATGGCAGGCATGGCAGGACATTCGCCGGCAGTGCAACATCGCCGACGGCGAACCGAACGTCAAAACCCCAACCGGCGGTTGGCACATCTATCTCCGCGTCGAGGACGGAACGCAGATCAGCCAGGCGCCTCTTGTGCGCGGCGTGATCGACATCCGACACGAGGGTTACACAATCGTCCCGCCCTCGGTCGTCGATGGAAAGCCTTATCTGCGCTACCCGTCCACGACCATCCATGCCGCCACGGCCGCCCTGCTCGAACGCGTCTCCCGAAGCAGCGATCCAGCCGCCGTGCCCGCGCCTTCCGTGTTCGCGCTTGAGGACATTCGGAACAGGTTGGGCTTCCTTTTGAAGACCGGCTATTTCGATGACGAACCTACGTGGACAGCGTCGGTATGGGCAATTAAGCGAGCTTTCGGCGATGCCGGCTATCCGCTCGCGCAGCTCATCAGTTACCGTGACGAGCAAAATCGATTGCCTTCCGTGTGGGCTCGGGAAGGCGACAAAGGCAGCCGGCCGACGACGTGCGCGACCTTGATCAAGGACAGCAACGAGGCGGGCTTTCGCGAGCACCAACGCGACAGCATGTTTGGGAACGTGCCCATCACATTGGCGGTCGCTCCGCCGGACAAGCTGATTCAATCGAGCGCCGAATTCATCGCTAATTTCGTGGCGCCGTCCTATCTTCTCGATGGCATCCTGCAGAAGCATTTCTGCTACGCCCTTACCGCTGCAACCGGCGCCGGCAAGACCGCAATTGCCCTCCGCCTCGCCGTTCACGTCGCTCTCGGGCGCAAACTCGGCGAACGGGACGTCGAACGCGGTCGCGTGCTGTTCGTTGCGGCAGAGAACTACGTCGACGTGCAGGCCCGCTTCATCGCCTCGGCTCAACATTGCGGCTTCGATCTCGGCAGCATCGACGTCTACTTCATCGCCGGCAAGACCAAGCTGTCCGAGATCGCCGATCAGGTTACAGCCGAGGCGCGGGCGCTTGGTGATTTGGCCCTGGTCATCGTCGACACCAGCGCCGCCACCTTTGAGGGTGCCGACGAAAATTCGAACGTCGATGCACTCACTCACGCGAAGCGGATCCGCAGCCTGACCGAACTGCAGGGTAATCCGACCGTGCTCCTGCTCTGCCATCCGGTAAAATCCGCGACCAACGACAACCTCGTGCCCCGCGGTGGCGGCGCGCTCCTGGCCGAAATCGACGGCAACCTGTGCGCCCGAAAGGGGGATAGTTCGATCGAAGTCCACTGGTCCGGCAAGTTCCGAGGAATGGATTTCACGCCGATGGCGTTCCGGCTGGATACCGTCGTCGCCGATCGTCTCAAAGACGCACGTGGGCGGAATATGCCCACGGTCCTCGCTACGCCCATAGACGATGCTGCGAGGCAGGTTCTGGCCGCGACCGAACGGAGCGATCAAGACCGTGTGTTGCGAGCGATCTCCGACGCCCCGGGCAAATCGTATGCCGACATCGCAAAGCAGCTCGGTTGGACGATGAGCGGCGGACAACCCTACGCGGTGAAGGTGCGGCGGGCTGCGGAGCGCTTGGCCGGCGATGCGTTGCTGATCAAAGAGCGCGGAAATTGGGTGCTCACGTCGCGAGGCGAGCGCGAACTGAACAAGCTTGATCAACGGAAATTTGAGGTCGGAAGGCAGAACAACGTTGTTTCGCCGATGCCGCCTTTGCCCGTGAGGAACGCGTGATGGCGATCGCAGAACAGCGGCTGTTTCGTTCTGTTTCGAAAAGCGCAAAAGCCCTTGTAAAACAAGCAGAACACCTGTTTCGAAACGTGTTTCGTGCCAATTGGCGGCGGGGGCGTTTACGCCCTCCGCATTGGGCGAAACAGAACACCATTTCTCTAGGGGTGTTTCAGTGTTTCGTCGGCTGCACGAGAACGTCTGCGCACTGGAAAATTCACCAGTGGCAGCGGCTTTTCCCGGCCATTTTTGCACGTAATCAGCTTCCTAGGCTGATCGCGTCCCAATTCTCTCGCAGCATCAATAGCTTATTTGCCATGTGCCGCACGTGTCACGTCGGCCAATTCAACATCAATGTGCAGTGAACCGAGTTTGAAAATGCCAGCCGATAAAGCGCCGATCGAAAATGACAATGCGGCCGATGCCAAGGTGAAGTTGCGCAGCCTTGCCGACTTGGACGGTCGCACGCTCGCCGCTAGGACGGCTAAGGCGCTCATTGCCGAACTGGCGAGCGATATGGGCGGCGTCGACCGGCTGTCCGCCGCCGAGCGCGCGCTGATCCACCGTGCAGCCCTTGCCGGCGCTATGGCGGACGACATGGAGGCAACATGGCTGTCCGGTCGCCCGATAGACGTCGCCGCCTACACCACGCTCGTGAACGCGCAGCGGCGCCTCCTAGCGACCGTCGGCCTGAAGCGCCAGCCTCATGACGTGACGCCGGACCTTGACGACTACGTGGCCCGGAAGACGTCCAGCGCGTTCCCGCCACCGCCGCCCCCGGGCAAAGCGCCATGAATATCCTACAGGCGATGAGCGATCCGGCGTTGTTCGGTCCCTGGTTCCGCAAGCCCGAGACCTGGCGAACTTGGCGCGTGTTCTTGGCGGTGCTGTTCGGACTCCTGCTCAGCCCGGATCAGGTCGAAGTGCATCGCCAATGCACCGGCCGCCCTTACCCGCCGCCACCTGGCCAGCCCGTAACTGAAGCGTGGCTGATCTGCGGCCGCCGCGCCGGCAAGTCGTTCGTGCTCGCGCTCATCGCCGTGTTCCTGGCGTGCTTCAGGGATTACCGCGAATATTTACAGCCGGGCGAGCGTGGAACGGTGGTCGTGATCGCGGCGGACAAGAAGCAGGCCCGCACCATCATGCGCTACATCCGCGGCATGCTCACCCGGATCCCGATGTTGAAACGCCGGATCGAGCGCGAGACTGCGGAATCGTTCGATCTGACCAAATCGGTGAGCATCGAAGTCGGCACAGCCTCATTCCGGGCCGCACGCGGACAAACCCTGATCGCCGCGCTCTGTGACGAACTCGCCTTTTGGCACACCGACGACAGCGCGAACCCGGATTACGAAATTCTGGACGCCATCCGGCCCGGCATGGCGACGATACCGAACGCCATGCTGCTCTGTGCCTCGTCGCCCTACGCGAAACGCGGCGCGCTGCACGACGCCCACCAGCGCTACTTTGGCAAATACGGCGACGTGCTGGTTTGGAAAGCCCCCACCCGCACGATGAACCCCAGCGTTAAGCAGAGCCTGGTCGATCGTGCCATCGAGCGCGACCCGGCCGCCGCGGCGTCGGAGTGGTTGGCCGAATTCCGGAACGACATCGCCGCGTTCGTGCCGTGTGAAGTGGTTCAGGCTTGTGTTATTGCCGGCGAGCGCGAACGGGCTTGGGATCCGAAATACCGCTATGTGGCGTTCGTCGACCCGTCCGGCGGTTCGTCGGACTCCATGACCCTCGGCATTGGTCATCGTGAGGGAAACATGACGGTCGTGGATGTCATTCGCGAAATCCCGGCGCCGTTCGATCCCGAGAGCGCAACTGAAGAATTCGTCGGTGTGCTCAAAAGCTACAATATCGCGAGCGTGACCGGCGACCGGTACGCCGGCCAATGGTGTCAGCAGGCATTTGCAAAGCGCGGCATTAATTACCTACCCTGCGAAACCCCGAAGTCCGGACTCTATGTCGACCTGTTGCCGAAGCTCAACAGCAAGACCATTCGAATTCCGGACAACCCGCGACTCGTGAATCAACTTGCCGCGCTCGAACGCCGGACGGCCCGAGGTGGTAAGGACTCGATTGACCATCCGCCCGGCGGTCACGACGACATTGCCAATTCTGTCGCCGGCGTAGCGCATTGCGCCGTCAACCGCCACACGGTCACGGTAAACCCGTTGGGGGTCTAAGGACATGGATTCAGATCTGGCCGAACTGATCGATTTGATTGATCGCTACTCGGCGAGCCGAGAGGAATGGGAAACGGAAGTCCTGCTCGCGAAGTTGCGCGAACAAGAGCAAGCAATTTGCCGCCGTGCGCCCCACCTGGCGCGCTTCGCTCATGCGGCGATTGAAGGCGCTCTTTACGTCCGCCGACAGGCTGACGCCTCCCGAATGGCTCGAAGCTCCGAAAAGGAGGAATGTCGAGAGCGCAATTATCTGATGGCCGCGGAATGCATCAGCCGACGCGCTGATTCGGCCTATGACGATCTGAGCGATATCCAATTGATGATTCGCGTTGGCGCTTTGCCTCGCTATGGCCTCGCAAAATCGCAGGCGCGAGCAGCGATCCTCGACGGACTGCGCGACCCACGCAATATAGAAAAAATTAAGCAGTTCGGCGACCACGGCGAACCGAACAGACGGCGTTCTATCTTCAATGGCACCAAGAACCTGAGTTGCCAATGTCCGAGAACAGCGTCGATACCCCATCCGTCGAAAACACCTACGCGACAAACGCATCAGCCCTGATCCGCACGCTGATGGGCGGCACCGACGCGATGCGCGCGGCTGGTGCGAAGTATTTGCCGCGCTTTATGGCGGAGACGGGCGCCAATCACATGGCGCGTATCAACCGCTCAGTCCTGTTCAACGCCACCAAAAAGACCGTCATCGACATGACCGGCAGAGTTTTCGCCAAGCCAATCGTGCTCGGCAAGGACGTTCCGGAACAACTCGTCAAGATCGCCGAGAACGTCGATAATGCCGGCCGACATCTCAACGTGTTCGCGCGCGATTGCTTCTTCGACGGTCTGCAAACCGGCATCGGCTTCATTTTCGTCGACATGTTGCCGGCCATCCCGGACGGTCAAGGCACGGGCCGCGACGGCGAAGTGACCAGGGCCGACGAGCAGGCAGCGAACCGCCGCCCATACCTGACCTATGTCAGGGTCGAAGATTTGATCGGCTGGAAAACCGCGGTCGTCGACGGTGCCTTGGTTCTCATTCAAGCGCGACTCCGTGAACGCGTCACAGTTCCCGATGGGCCGTTCGCCACCAAGGTCGTTCCGCAAATTCGCGTGCTCTCTCGCGGCGGTTGGGAGACCTGGCGCGAAGCCGCAGACGGTCGCGACAAGGGCAAATGGGTTCGCTTCGACGAAGGCACCACTTCGATCGACTACATTCCGTTGGTCCCTGTCTATCTCAACCGAACCGGCTTTTTCACCGGAGCGCCGCCGCTGAAGGACTTGGCCGATTTGAATGTCGCTCACTGGCAATCGGCCAGCGACCAGCGCAACATTCTCACCGTCGCGCGTGTGCCGATCCTGTTCGCGACCGGCGTTAGCGCCGAGGATCCGGCCCTCGAAATTGGCGCGTCCAGCATGGTTCGCGCGTCGAATCCCGACGCGACACTGCAATACGTCGAGCACACGGGCGCCGCGATCGGTGCCGGCGAGCGCGACTTGCATTCCCTGACCGTGCAGATGCAAGCCATGGGGCTGCAACTCATCATCGAAGATCAAGCCGGCCAAACCGCTACCGGCGAACTCCGCGACAATTCCAAGGAAAACAGTTCGCTCAGCGCCATGGTTTCCGGGCTGCAGGATGCACTCGAAGCCGCATTCGGCGTCATGGCGGACTATCTCTCGCTTGGTCGGGACGCCGGCGGGTCGTTGGAAGTGAACCACGACTTCGGACTCTCCGGGCGCTTGGGGGATATCCAATATCTCACGCAGGCCGTACTCGCCGAAAAAATCGACAACGAGACCTACATCGACGAACTGAAGCGTCGCGGAGCGCTGAGTGACGCCGTCGACACTGAGGTCGTCTTGCATCGCCTCGACACTGCTCCGCCCGCGCTCGGCGAGAGCGGTCGCATGAACTTCGACTAAGGAAAGATCAGAAGATGTCAGCCGAATTGAAGATGATTCAGAGCACGATCGACAAGCTCACGAAGTCGAACGCCGGGGCAGCCGCCGAGACGGCGCGCCGTGCCGCCGAAATTCATGACGGCCTGTTTGGCGTTCACGAGGCGATCGCCAAGCGCGCAGCGGATGAGCAGCGCAACGGTGCCTGGCTGACGGAAAACGTCAACAAGGCCTTCAGCGCCAAGTTTGCGGACATTGCGCGGCTCCGCCACCAGAACGAGCAGGCGCGCAAGAGGCACGAGAGCACCAAGCCGAAGATGCCGGACTTCGATCGAAGCGACGCTTTCGCTGCGTTGCAAGCAATGGAACTAGCCAAGCGAGTTGCCGCGACGACGGACCTACAGAAGCGGGCAAACCTTTCGGAAGCGGAAAAGCTTGCGGCGCTGCGAATGCCTGAACTTGCCGGCGTCTCGAAGTCTCAGGCCGAGGCGTGGACAAACGAAATTCTCCAGAAGATCGAGCCGGAGAAAATGAAGTCGTACACCGCCGGCGCGGAAGCGCTGGCCGAAGCGTCCGTTGCGATCGATCTGGTGAAGATCGCGTTTAAGCGAGAAGCCGGGTTCATTAATCGAGATACGGGATTTACGTCTCCGAAGTGGGACGATTTCGAGAAGGAGCAAATGAACGCTCTGCGTGCCGAGCTTGCGGCGGAGTGATCGCAATGTCGTCAGTCGCGCAAGGCAATTCCGTCACGATCATCGTTCCGGCCGATCGGACCCTAGAAGTCTCAACGGCCGGCGAAGCGTCGGTCACCGTCGAAGGGGGCCGCACTTGGTGGCTTCGATCTGGCGAGAAGCGGCGTTTGGCGCTGCCCGATCCTGCCAAGCGCGTGACCATCGTCGCGATCTCCGGAACTGCCAACTACACCGTCTATTACACCGATGTCGTGCCGTTCACCGGAGATCGCACGCTGAGCCTCGACGACAACGGCAAGGTGCTGCGCTGCGACGACACGTCGAACGTCACCATCACCGTCCCGGCCGATCTGCCCGAGTGTTTTTCGTGCGGATTCCTGATGTGGAGTACCGGCACCGTTACGCTCGCGGCCGGATCCGGCGCGACGAAGCGTTCCAGCACTTCCGCGATCGGCGCGCAATATTCGAGCGGAGCTATGCTCGTGGCAACGAATGCCGATGACGCGTCGGCCGAATTCGTCTTGAGTGGCGGATTTACCTGATGACTGATCAACTCAAACATATCGTCCGAGCGTTCGAGACCGAGGTGCTGCGTGCCGTCGCGAACGGTGGCAAGCGGCCGTACATCGAACGCGCCATGAGGCGCGCTGACGACAAACTGCGAGCCATGCAAGCCGGCGCCGATGCGGATTTGCTCGAAGCCATCTTCTCGGCCGCAATCGAGATTGAAACCAAATCGAAAATGGCAATGAAGGCGATTGCAGCATGAACACGCTCGCGACACTTGGCCTCAAAATCGATTCTTCGCAGGTCACAACTGCGAACGCCGCGCTCGACAAGTTTCAGGCGTCGGCGAACACGGCGGCGGCCGGCGCCGACAAGCTGCAGGCGGCAACCAAGACGACCGGGACCAATCTGGCCGTGATCAGCAAATCGGCGCAGCAAGCCGACAAGGCGATGCAGAATATCGCTAAATCGACCGGCCTCGCCCGGCATGAACTGATCAACCTGTCCCGGCAGATTCAGGACGTCGGCGTTTCGCTGGCGTCTGGTCAATCGCCGTTCATGGTTCTGGCGCAGCAAGGTACGCAGATCGCCGACATCTTCGGGTCCAGTAAAACCGGCACCGTCGGCGGCGCGCTGCGGCAGATCGGCGGCGGTATTGCAGGCGTACTGACACCGATACGCTTGGTCGCGGGTGGCGTGGCCGGTGTTGCCGCTGGCTTTGCGATCGCGGCGAACAGTGTCATCAAGAGTACGCTTTCGTTCGACGATCTGGCGCGCTCAACTGACCTCGTGTTGCCTAAGCTCCACGCCTTGCAGCAGTCGGCGTCGTTCAAGGGTATCGATAACGAAGGCTTTGCGAAGGGCATCACTGAATTCGCCGACAGCGTTTATCAGGCACAGCGCAATTTCGGATCGCTGAATTCGCTGATGAACGCCAATGGTAAGAGCGCCAAGGATCTGTCCGGCTATCTCGGGACCGTTGCTGATCTAGTCGCGCGTGCCACCAGCGACGTGCAGAAGCAGAAGATTTTGCGCGAGGCTGGTTTGCCGAGCGACGCCGCATGGGTGCGCTACATGGAGCAAGGCTCCAAGGGCATTCAGGCCGCAGTCGACGGTTCGGTCAAATTCAACGAGTCGGCCGAACTGAACCTGATCCGCAAGGCGCGTGAATTCGACGACGCTTGGAACACCGCATCGACTAAAATGGGCCAATACCTCAAGAGTGGTGTTCTTGAGGGCATCACCGCACTCGACACGCTGCAATCGAGGGTTCGCGACTTCGGTAATGCGTCGTTCTGGACGAAATTCACCGAAGCGACCGGGAAGCTTGGGCTCAATTCGGACCCGAAAAGCATGGGGATCGAATTCGGCACTCCGTTCGCCGACCGGTTCGGTTCGTTTCAGTCTCCGCTCAACTCCGGAGCGCTGCAACGCGGGCTTAACCAGCGTGGCGGGATTGCCGAGCCAAAGACCGGTCAATCATCCCTGATCGACATTGCTCGCGCTCAACAAAGCATTGGACTGCTCGGCAACCTGGCAACTGTCGAGGATCAGGTCAAGGCAAAGGCACTCGAACTCGACGCGGCGTTCATTCAGACCGGGGTCGGTGTCGGCAAAATGCGCGACGCGGTTCTGAACGCCGTTCGCGCGCAGGCGGAAATGGCGCGTGTGCAGGATCAGGCCAGCATTGGCATTTTCAATTTCAAGGACGCAAGCAAGGCTGCCGCTGACACGCTGCAGAGCTGGGTCGACCGGGGCCTGATCGATCCGACCAATCTCGAACAGTTTGCAAGCGCCTCAAACCTTGCCGCGAAATCCGTCGAAGCGCTCGCCGAACAGGCCAAAGTGGCCGGGTCGTTGCTGCCGCAATTTCAAGCAGCCATCAACGAAGTGGGCAATGCGCGGAAGCAGCTCGACGGGCTCATGGTTGAGGGGATGAACGTCAACCGCGGGTTCTTTGTCGAGTTTGGTCAGCAACTGCGCAGCGGCGCGGGCGCGTGGGAATCGTTCAAGTCCGCCGGCCTGAACGCCCTTGGCAAGATCAGCGACAAGCTGATGCAGATGGCGGCCGATAGCCTGTTTGCGAATGCGTTTGGCGGATCGTCGTCGGGCGGTATCGCTGGCGCGCTCGGGTCGCTGTTTGGGGTGGGTGGCGGAGGCGGTGGGGCTGCTCAAGCAGCGTCGGCCGCCACGCTCGCGAATAACACTGGCGGCGCTTTCTTTGGCCCCGGCTTCGCCGCGGCGAACGGCGGCACGTTCGGCCCGGGTTGGGGCGTCGTTGGCGAGCGCGGCCCCGAGCTGATCAATGTCCACAAGGGCGGCGTTACCGTCGTTCCTAACCACATCTCCAAGCCGTTCCTGCCCGGCTTCGCCGACGGTGGCACGATGTCACCGAACGGAATGGTGTCGCGCCTGGCTGCCGCTGGTGGCGGAGGTAGCACGGTCAATGCACCCGTGAGCATCAACATCGACGCGACCGGCGCGGACAAGGATGGACTCGCCAGGGTTGAGGGCCAGTTGCGACAGCTCAAGGCTGAATTGCCGGGCCGCGTAGTTTCTGCGGTCACCGACGCCAAGAAAAAGCGGATGCTCTGAGATGACGCCCAAACAGACGCGGCAGCGCGACCGGCGCCCTGATGAGCAATTGCCCGCCGGCGATGTGATCGACCCGGATTTCGATGATCTCACCGAAGCAGACGTCGAGTGGGCAAATTGGAAATGGCCCACACGTGAGAGGAACAGCAATGAAAGTTGAGGATCGCAATCGGCCTCACGACCTGCCGGAGAAACCACCTGTTTCCGTCCGTGAAGCCGTCGCGCGACTGAAAGCAATTGTCGCTGAATCGATGGCCGATGAGAACAAGCGGAAGCTCTATTTCGGATATTTTGAGACGTCAGACGGAGATCTTTGATGACCGCACTCGTAAGCTACTCCACCGGCACCGTCACGGTTTCAGCCGGCGGAACAACCGTCACCGGCACCGGAACGATCTGGTCCGGCGTCAATGTGCGCCCAGGCGACATCCTGCAGATCGGCAATTTTCAGACGATCATTTCCGACGTCGTCGACATCGACGAATTGACCATTCCGCCGTGGGGCGGCGGCGCGCAAACGGGCGCCGCGTACAAGATTTGGCAGTGGTTCCCCCAGCGTGTCGCCGGCGCAGAGGTAGCGCAAACTGTCAACAAGCTGGTCGCGGCGCTGAACAAAGAAGGGTTCTATTGGTTCGTTGACGCCGACGAGACCGAACCGGATCCGTCCCTTGGCAACGATGGGCAATATGCCTCGCAGCCGATCACCGGTAAGTTGTGGATCAAGGCGGCCGGTGTGTGGGATTTCCTCGGCGTCTACAAGGGTTTCAACTTCACCGGTGACTACAGCGGCGCGACTACGTATTCGCTTGGCGACGTGCAAACGACGTCGGGAACGTCCTATGTCTGGATCAATCCAACGCCGGGCTCGGGTCATACGGCGCCGAACGCGACATATTGGCAAGTACTCGCGAGCAAGGGCGATACCGGAAATACCGGGCCGACCGGCGCCGGCTATGGCGGCACCTCGACAACGTCGCTGACCATTGGCACGGGCTCGAAGGTGTTCACCACGCAATCCGGTCTCGCCTATCAGGACGGCGCGCGCGTGCGTGCCACGGCGACTGCGGGCGCAACGGGATGGCTAGAGGGTGTTGCGACCTATGGTGGGACGACGCTGACCATCACAGGCGACAAGACCAGCGGAAGCGGCACGGGTACGGCGTGGAATTTCAACGTAGTCGGCGAGCCTGGTGCGGGCGATCTGTCGAGCGCAAACAATCTGTCGGACCTGGCGAATGCGGCGACGGCCGCGGCAAATCTTGGCGTCGTGCGCTATGGCGGATCTCAATCGCTTACCGCGGCTCAAAAGGCTCAGGTCGCAGCCAATATTCAGCAAGCATCCTTGGCAAAATCGGCGAGCTATACGGTGGTCGCGAACGACTTCGGTGCGCTGATCAAGCTGACTTCCAGCGGGACATTGTCGCTGACGGCCGCGGCGGCATTGGGTGACGGTTTCGAATGCCATCTAACGAACACCGGAGCCGGTGTCTGGACGATCGACCCCAATTCATCCGAACTGGTCGACGGTGCAACAACGATTCGGCTGAGCCCGAAACAAAGCTGCACGCTGCGCTGTGATGGGACCGGTTTCTATACATGCGGCCTGGCGAAGCGCACGCTGCTGCAAAGCGTCGTCGCATCGAACAGCGCAACCGTCGATCTGACCTGCTATTCAGGTTACGATTACCACGAGATTGAGGCGTTTGGCGTCGCTCCAGCGACCGACAACGTCGATCTCCAGATGCGCATTTCGTCCGACAATGGCGCCAGTTACGATGCTGGCACCGATCAGTACGTTTCGGAAGTTATTGCTGCGAATGGGACTGGTCTCTCGGCTCTTACTCATAGCACAACAGGCTGGTACCTAGCAGCGTCGCAGGACGTCACCGGCGTGGTGGCTGGTCAATTCGATTGCATGTTGTTCCCCGGCGATGGAGTAAGGCGACCCTCCGCAAAAGGCGAATTCGGCTTTTTCACCAATACGCCGGGAAACCTGGGAATTCGAAAATTCTTCGGGTTCAGGCAAGACCTTGTCGTGACGACAAATGTCAGGTTCGTCTACAGCAGCGGAAATATTGCAGCCGGCACGTTTGTCATCTACGGCGTGCAGGTTTCATAGCGCCCTGGCTGGCACGGCGGATGAGTTAGGCGCCTGCAACGTCCAGTCTAATCGCTGTTCTATTTTGCCAAAACGTCTAACAGGCGCTCTGCGAGCGCCCTGCGCTCCAGCCACCTCATAGTGTTAGTATTGAGGTCAATCACTTCCCACATTGGTGATCGGCGATCTGACATTCCGATCCGCCCTATGTGAGCGCGTTGGGGATCCGTCTTGTCATATCGAAATCTGCGCGGAGACCCTGGCTGACCGGGTGCGGTCACCATCTCGATCGGTGCGTCCAGCTTCCTGTCAGAGGGAATCTCGTACTTCTCGGTCTGCACACGGACCAATCGCAAGTCTTCAGCCAATGCGTCGAACTCTTGGTCGCCGGGGAATATCTTTCGGCTCGCAAAGGCGTAGCAGACGGCATAGGCGGCGCCCACCCAAAGGTCTGCTAGGAAAGCAAGATAATGAAAACGGAAGTCCATCTCCCCATCTTTTGGTGGCAGCAGGTGCAACTCGTCTTCGATCGCGCAACAGACTGCGTCGAGTTCTCCGACTCTCTGAATAGATTCCGAAATCAATGACTCGGGAATCCTGCTTCCGGCGCGATGCGACGCCGTCACCCACTTCTGAGCGAGGCTCGGCTGCATCTCTCGCGATGCCCTAAAGATCTCCACGATGAGCGATCCGACACGAGGCATGTTGGTCGCCATGGCCAGCTTCCTTTCGTCCTTCAATCCCGAATGCAGATCAAGAACACCAATCGAACGTCCCGACGATTTCATGTGCCAATCGTGTCACACGGACTCATTGGCAATGCTTCGTAACCGCTGACGGAATGGATGGTAACCCTTGTAAACACTACGTTTTCGGCTGACCTCCTTTGTTGCCGCCAGCGGCACACGGAATCAGTCGAAAACTGCTACTAAGTTACTGATTTTATTTGGAGCGGGTGAAGGGAATCGAACCCTCGTATTCAGCTTGGAAGGCTGCTGCTCTACCATTGAGCTACACCCGCGTCGGCCGATCCCCTAACACGGCCGGGCGGCGGTCTCAACTGCCGAGGAGGTTGCTTTCTCGGCTCTCACAGGCTTCGCGGACCGCCCCGGCTTCTCCGGACCCGCCGCCCTTAACAGCGGCGGCAAGACTGCCTATATTGATGTTTCCCGAAACCAACGAAAGGAGGTGATCCAGTGTCTTATCTCAAGCGCTGTCACCTCGCTGGGATCGCCCGCTGAGCTTTGACTAAAGGCTTGGCATCGGGGCGCTCTCAGCCCTGGACCAGCGAGCAAGAAATCGGGCGCGACGGGGCCTCCCCGCCGCGCCTTTTCCTTGCGGTCTCTTTGAAACCGGAAGCCAGTCAGCCGGCGCGAAGCCGTGTGGCGCGACGCGGCGATCAGCATGCCGGGGCACCGGGCCGACGACTTGCGCGCGGTGCGGCTCGCAGCAGCACCGTGAAGAGGCTCGTCAGAAGGCACGGGACGGACCGCCTTGCCCGTCCGGCTCATGGTTGCGAGCAGGAACGGCATCGCCGCGATCGACGATTGCAGGACGTTCATATGAACGACCGGTTTAAAGGCTTCAGAAGCCGCAGATGTTGAGCGCGCGCGGCCGTTTGCCGCGCCGGCTTTCCACGATCCGCTCGCCGCCGTTCTCGACCGAGCTGCCGTAGTAGCGGTGATGACCGGCCTGGTCGTGCAGATCGGCCGGCTCCGACTGTCCCGCCCGCCGCGCGTCGCAGATGATCTTGATGGTATGACCCGACATTGCCGCCTCCAGCAAAAGCCTGTTGTTTATGGTCCATCAGTCGCGACCCACTCCGGCGGCGTTCACATGGCAGGGCCGCAATCGGGTTTCAGAACCGTTTCGCCGCTCGCCGCGTATGCAATATTCATCTCGGGATTGTCGGGACGGGCTGCCATGCTACGTCCTTGGGACCTGTGCAAAAAAAGAGGTGACGATGCTCTACGCGATCCTGGCCTACCACGTGGAAGACGAGATCTTGTCCTGGACGCCGGAGCAGGACGCCGCAGTCGTGGCCAAA
The DNA here is from genome assembly GCF_004346455.1 of Bradyrhizobium sp. R2.2-H. NCBI lineage: Bacteria > Pseudomonadati > Pseudomonadota > Alphaproteobacteria > Hyphomicrobiales > Nitrobacteraceae > Bradyrhizobium > Bradyrhizobium sp. R2.2-H. The sequence goes on along the minus strand of NZ_SMBR01000009.1, from coordinate 319,312 downwards.
GTCATCGAGGTTCAGGCGCCCCTCCGGGCAAGCGGACAGTTTGGACCAGCGGCCCGCCTGGATGAGACCCGAAAGGCCCGCACCTTGCGCGGCCCCGGCGCGGGAATGGTGCTGGACGGGCCGTTTGCCGAGACCAAGGAACAGCTTCTGGGCTTCCACCTGATGCAATGCGCCACCGAGGATGAGGCAATCGCGGCGGCGCGGAAGCTGCGTGCGGTCAATCCGACGGCGGTCTACGAAATCCGGCCGGTCAAGCTTTACGTGCCGGCCGATGGGTTCGGGGCGACAGAGGGGTGAGTCCTACGCGCCCGGCTCGGTTCGCTTGGGAAGGAAGCGCTGGATCACGATGCCGCCGAAAGCGATGAACCACAGGAAGGGCGCGACCCGCGGCGCGAACGCCGCAACGATCGTGCCCGGAATGAACATCAGCAGCGGAAACAGCGAGGCCACCATTTCGCTGCGCCAGCCGCCCAGGATCGTCCACCACAGCCAGGCGTTGAGGCCCGCGATCGCGGTCAGATGCAAGCCGTAGAGCACGGCGACGGCGCTACTCATGCCGTAATTGGTGTAGAGGCCGTTGGTGACCGGCAGCAGCACGATCGAGAGCAGAAAGAACAGGTTGAGGATCACGTCGCCGCGGCTGCCGACCGGCTGGCGCGCCAGCCGCCGGTGATGGCTGATCCAGAACACGCCGGCGATGATGAAGCTGAGCGCAAAGCCTATCAGCTTGCCTGAATAGACCCGGGCAAGATCGTTCCAGTCCGGCGCGCTGGTGAACACGGCGGCCTTGGGCAGATCATAGGCGAGAAGCGTCATGCCGACACCGAAAATGGTGTTGCTGAGCGATTCCAGCCGTCGCATCTCGAACTGGTCGGGCTTGAGCTCGGTCACGTCGGGCATGGGGCGCACTGGAACTGGGGGCCGTCTTCCCCTAAATCCTAAACTAGTCCCCGTCCAGCTGCATTGCGATTCGCGCCGGGATCGCCGACTCTCATCCTTTCACCGGGGCGATTCGTGGCGACATATCTGGACACGCTCAATGCGGAGCAGCGCCGCGCCGTCGAGCATGGCGTGGCCGATGGCGCGACCGTGGGAGCCCCCCTGCTCGTCATCGCCGGCGCCGGTTCCGGCAAGACCAACACGCTGGCCCATCGCGTCGCGCATCTGATCGTCGCCGGCAGCGATCCGCGCCGCATCCTGCTGATGACGTTCTCCCGCCGCGCGGCAGCCGAGATGGCCGGCCGCGTCGAGCGCATCTCCCGCAAGGTGCTCGGCGAGACCAATGCCGCGATCATGCGCGATGCGCTGACGTGGGCCGGCACCTTCCACGGCATCGGCGCACGGCTCCTGCGCGAATATGCCGAGCGGATCGGCGTCGATCCCGCTTTCACCATCCATGATCGCGAGGACTCTGCCGACCTGATGAACCTGGTGCGGCACGAGCGCGGATTGTCGAAGACCGCGAGCCGCTTCCCCGCCAAAGGCACCTGCCTGTCGATCTATTCCCGCTGCGTCAACGCCGAGATGGAGATCGAGAAGGTGCTGGGGGTGCACTATCCCTGGTGCAGCGGCTGGGCGGCCGAGCTGAAGGGCCTGTTCGCCGCTTACGTCGAGGCCAAGCAGGCCCAGCACGTGCTCGATTACGACGATCTCCTGCTGTACTGGTCGCAGATGATGAGCGATGCGCTCATCACTGAAGAGATCGGAGGCCGCTTCGACCACGTGCTGGTCGACGAATACCAGGACACCAACCGCCTGCAATCCTCGATCCTGCTGGCGCTCAAGCCGGACGGGCGCGGTCTTACCGTCGTCGGCGACGACGCGCAGTCGATTTATTCGTTCCGGGCCGCCACCGTGCGCAACATCCTGGACTTTCCGCAGAGCTTCTCGCCGCGCGCGGAGATGATCACGCTCGACCGCAATTACCGCTCGACGCAGGCGGTGCTGGCAGCGGCCAATGGCGTGATCGGCCTCGCCCGCGAGCGCTTCACGAAAAATCTCTGGACCGACCGCACCTCCGGGCAGAAACCGCAGCTCGTCACTGTGCACGACGAAGCCGACCAGGCGCGCTACATCGTCGAGGCGGTGCTGGCGAACCGCGAGCAAGGAGCGCTGCTTAAGCACCAGGCGGTGCTGTTCCGGACGTCCTCGCATTCGGGTCCGCTGGAGATCGAGCTCACGCGTCGCAACATTCCCTTCGTCAAGTTCGGCGGCCTGAAATTCCTCGACGCCGCGCATGTCAAGGACGTGCTGGCGCTGCTGCGCTTTGCCGAGAACCCGCGCGATCGCGTCGCCGGCTTCCGCATCCTGCATCTGTTGCCGGGCGTGGGGCCCGCGACCGCGCAGCGCGTGCTCGACCAGATGGCGGAAAGCACCGATCCGCTGGGCGCGCTCGGCCAGCTTCCGGTGCCGGCGCGGACCGGCTCGGACTGGACCGACTTCGTCCGCACGGTGGCGAACCTGCGCTATTCGGAATGGCCCGTCGACCTCGAGCGCGTGCGGCTCTGGTACGAGCCGCATCTCGATCGCATCCACGAGGATTCCGAGACGCGCCGCGCCGACCTGATTCAGCTCGAGCAGATCGCGAGCGGCTATGCCAGCCGCGAGAAATTCCTGACCGAGCTCACGCTCGATCCGCCGGATGCGACCAGCGACAAATCCGGACCGCCCCTGCGCGACGAAGACTACCTGATCCTCTCCACCATCCACTCCGCCAAGGGCCAGGAGTGGAAATCGGTGTTCGTGCTCAACGTCGTCGACGGCTGCATGCCGTCCGATCTCGGCGCCGGCACCAGCGCCGAGATCGAGGAAGAGCGCCGCCTGCTCTATGTCGCGATGACGCGCGCCAAGGACGACCTGCACCTCGTCGTTCCCCAGCGCTTCTTCACCCACGGCCAGGTCGCCAAGGGCGACCGCCACGTCTACGCCTCGCGCACCCGCTTCATCCCGGAGCAGCTGGTCCATCTGTTCGAGCGCACCGCCTGGCCGAAGTCCGCGGCGGGCACGGCGCGCACCGCGGCACAGGGGCCGAAGATCGACATCGGCGCGAAGATGCGCGGGATGTGGCGGTAGACGCAAGAGGTTCGTGCTGGGACCTGTCAGGATAGCTGGAACAGCAGAGGTCCGACATGAAAGCCGTCGTCGTCGAGCATTACGCCCCCATCGATCAGATCGAGCTGAAGGACGTCCCGGCCCCGTCCATCGAGCCGGGCCAGTTGCGCATCCGCGTGGAAGCTGCCGGGATCGGCTTCGTCGACGGCTTGAAGATCGAAGGGCGCTACCAGACCAAGGATCCCCTGCCCTTCATTCCAGGGACGGAGTTCGCAGGTGTGGTGATGGACGCGCCCGGCGCACCAGGCGGTTATCACCCCGGCATGCGCGTGATGGGGATGACGCGCTCGGGCGCGCTTGCCGAGGAGATCGTCGTCAACCCCGCAGCGCTCCATCCCCTGCCGGACGGCGTCGCGCCCGAAGTCGCCGCCTCGTTTCGCGCCAATTATCTGACCGCGCTCTATGCGCTCAGTGCACGCGCATCGCTCTACGCAGGCGAACAACTTCTCGTGCTTGGCGCGGCTGGCGGCACGGGAATCGCTGCTGTCCAGATCGGCAAGCTGCTCGGCGCCCGTGTGATCGCAGCCGCATCGACGCCGGACAAGCGCGAGTTCGCACTGGCGCACGGCGCCGACGCCGTGATCGACTACACGCAGGCCGGCTGGCGCGACACGCTGAAGGACTTGACCGGAGGACACGGCGCCGACGTGATCTTCGACCCCGTTGGCGGCGAGATCTCGGTGCAGGCCTTTCGCTCCATCGCCTGGCGCGGCCGTCATCTCGTGGTCGGGTTTGCCGCCGGCACCATCCCCGCGCTGCCGTTCAATCTGCCGCTGCTGAAAGGCGGCGCCCTGCTCGGCGTCGACCTCGCGCAGATTCCGACGCGCGAGCCCGACGTGCAGAAGCACCTGATGTCACAATTGACGGGCTGGCTTGCCGACGGCCAACTGAAGCCCGTGGTCGGCCAGGTCTTCGCCTTCGAGGATTTCCGCGAGGCATTCAAGACGATGCAGACGCGTGCTGCGCTCGGCAAGATGGTGGTGCGGATCGCGCGATAGAATTCACAAACGGAAACCGAGCATTTCCGAAAGCCGACTTGTCGCGCGCCTGCGGTCCATTAAGTCTGCCCGATCATCCCACAGAGACCTGATCGATAACCGCACCGCTCGAATTCGGACTGGATACCTTTGGCGACGTCACGAGAGATGCGGCCGGCGCCAAGATCACGCATGCGCAGGTGATCCGCAACGTCGTGGACGAAGCGGTGCTGGCCGACGAGCTCGGGCTCGACTTCATCGGGCTCGGCGAGCACCACCGCGCCGATTTCGCGATCTCCTCGCCGGAGACCGTGCTGGCCGCGGTCGCATCCCGCACCAGACGCATCCATCTCGGCTCCGCCGTGACGGTGCTGTCTTCGGACGATCCGATTCGCGTGTTCCAGCGCTTTGCCACGCTGGATGCGCTCTCGAACGGGCGCGCCGAGGTGATCCTCGGCCGCGGCTCGTTCACGGAGTCCTTTCCGCTGTTCGGCTTCGACCTGCGCAAGTATGAAGAGCTGTTCGAGGAGAAGCTCGATCTGTTCGCCGCGCTCCTGCCGCAGCAGCCGGTGACCTGGGACGGCAAGCTGCGTCCACCGCTGCGGGATCAGCTGGTCTATCCGCCGGTCGAGAACGGCACGCTCAAGACCTGGATCGGCGTCGGCGGCAGCCCACAATCGGTGGTCCGCGCCGCGCATTACGACCTGCCCTTGATGCTCGCGATCATCGGCGGCGATCCTGCGCGCTTTGCGCCTTATGTCGATCTCTATCACCGCGCCTTCAGGGAGTTCGGCCGCCCGGCCCAGCCGATCGGCGTGCATTCGCCCGGCTACGTCGCCGAGACGGATGCGCAAGCGCACGAGGAGTTGTGGCCCGACTACAAGGCCATGCGCGACCGCATCGGCAAGGAGCGCGGCTGGCCGCCGATGGGGCGCGACGAGTTCGTGAGCGAGGCCGAGCATGGTTCGCTCTATGTCGGCTCGCCGGAAACGGTGGCGCGGAAGATCGCGAAGACCGCGAAGGCGCTCGGGATCTCGCGGTTTCAGTTGAAGTATTCGGCAGGACCTTTGCCGCATGAGAAGCTGATGCGAAGCATCGAGCTCTATGGGCGGAAGGTGGTGCCGATGGTGCGGGAGATGATGGGGTAGCGGTTTGAGAGACAGTCTCAGTCGGCTTGCGATCACCAGAGTCTCTTCTTCGCGAAGGCGTGGCCAGAACCGGATTTCAAGTAACGCTCGAACACGCGTGCCTTCGCGATGTCCGAGAAGGCTACGTAAATTACCAGTCGCCAAGGAGCGAATTTCGACGTGTGGGGTGACTTACCTGCGTTGTGGTCTGCCAGGCGTTGCTTGAGATTCGCTGTCAGACCGATATATCGCTGACCTCCGAATGCTTCACTCTCCAGAAGATAGACGTAGTGCATCGATGCCGGCCCTTCTTCGCCAAGGCTTCGAAGGGCATCCTGCTTCGCGCAGCGAAAGGTTGCAATCCTGCGAAGCGCGTCAGCGCGAAGCAGGATGGTGGGGGAGGCAGGACTCGAACCTGCGAAGCCATGAGGCGGCTGATTTACAGTCAGGCATCTTGTGGTTTCAACGATTACCACGACGCCCCACATGAGACAAAAAATTCCCTTCCAATCAAGACTATAGCTCCCTATTGATAGCTGATGACATCTCCCGAAATACCACTACAGCTAGGTATTTTGTGGGGCTTAGAGTGGGGCTTGGAAGGGGGAGCTAATGAAAAGACCGCTTACTGCGTTGGCGATCGAGCACGCAAAACCGCGAGCGAAGCGCTACGCCCTACCCGATGTCGGTCATCCGGGCTTGCGGGTGCTGGTGTATCCGTCGGGGGTGCGGACGTTCGTCTACAGGTTCCGACGGGGTGACAAGCAAGACGTGACGGTAGTGCTTGGCCCTGCCAGCGGTCCCGGCGCGCTTACGCTTGTACAGGCCCGTGACGCGGCTGGTGATGCGCGCCGGCAACGCGCAATGGGCGCGGACCCGGCCGACCAGAAGCGTGCTACGCGCAAGGCGGAAGCCGCTAGGATTGCTGCGGAGGAGAAGGAAGCCCGGCGCCGGGAGGACACGGTCGCGAACGTGCTCGCGCGCTACTACGGCGACCATGCCGATGGATTGAAGTCCGGCCGGGAGGTGCGGCGGGTTCTCGACAAGGAATTAAAGGGTTGGGCCAAGAGGCGCGTGGACGACATCCAGCGCAGCGATGCAATCCGGGTTCTCGACACGGTCAAGGCGCGTGCGCCGATCCAGTCGAAGCGGCTCCGCGCGTATGGGCGGCACTTCTTTCAATGGTGCATCACCAAAGAACTGGTCGAAAAGAACCCGTTTGATGGAACCGCTGTCGTCAAGGAAGTTTCGCGTAAACGAATCCTCACCAACGGTGAATTGCGGCTCTTGCTGCGGGCAATCGAACGGCTCGAATGGCCCCGGCGTCAATTCGCCCATCTACTCTTGCTGACGGCGCAGCGGTTTAGCGAGGTCGCCAACATGGAATGGTTGAAACTCGACCTGACCAGCGACGCGCCGTTGTGGACCCTCCCTGACTCGAAGAACGGCAACCCTCATATCGTCCCTCTTGCGCCGGTCGCTGTCGAGATTCTGACGAGCATGGACCGGATCAAGGACTCGCCCCGTGTGTTCGCCTCGTTTTCTGCCACCCACGCCAAGGCGCGCATTGACGAAGTGATGTTGGAGATCGCGCGAGAAGACGCGGCGGCGGTCGGTGACGATCCAGACGAAGTTAGAATCGAGCCCTGGCGACTTCACGATTTGCGACGCACGGCCGCCACCACCATGCCCAATCTGGGGGTAGAGGTTGGGGTGGTTGAACGGGTGCTGAACCATCAAATGCGGGGCGTGATGGCTGTTTATCAGCTTCACACCTTTGCTGCCGAGAAGCGGCACGCGCTTAACTTATGGGCGGACTTCCTCGCCAATCTGATGGTGGCGCGCGAGTCGAACGTTGTGCAGTTCAAGGCGGGGGCGTGACATGGCAGACCTACCGTCTGTACTGGACACAGTACACAGCGAAATCGCTGTCATGGTGGAAGTTTTTGAACGGGATGGTGATGCTTCTGCCGCATGGCGCGCCTTTTCCCTCGGTCGCAAGTACGGCTGCGAGATTCCGGACTCAATCAATAAAGAAATCGATAGGTTTGCTGAGGCAGTCGGGGCGGTCGCTGACCTCGCATTTCAGGGGGACAATAAGGCGACAATCAGTAACGAAGAGGTCGGGTTGGTCTGGAAGAACTTCAAAGATCGCGACGCTGGGCCAGCCGTTTTTCGGGCGCGCCGCGATTATGATATTGCAGTTGACGCCGCGCGGCTGCGTCTCGCGGGATTCTCTGCCACTCACGTGACGGATGTCCTCACCAAACGGCACGGCATTAGCAAAACGACGCTCTACAACGCTCAAAAACGGTTCCCTGATATCCAGTACATGAGCCAAGCCGAACTCGACGGCCATCCCTATCATCGCGACGGATGAGCGACGGATGGTTTCCAACGAAGTGGGGCTAGTTAAATGAGACGACGAAGCCCCGCTCTCGCGATACCTCTTGGCATCTCATCAAACACCAAGAGGACCAACGTGAAGCAACTGATTAAGTCCGAAACCGTGCGCAGCAAGCTCGACATGCCGCAGTCAACTTTCGAGCGGCTGGTTAAGCTGCGAACGCACGGCTTCCCCGCGCCGATCTACATCAGCCGGTCTAGATTCTTCGATGCAGCGGAGATCGAGGCATGGCTCGCTACCCGTTCAGCGACCAATTCCAACGAATGCGCGGCGTAAGGGACGGCTGACCATGGACGACAACAACCCCAAAATCGGTTCGCCCGAATACCTGCGCCTGCTCGCAGACTGCCTCGGACGCGACGAAGAGGCCACGCTTGGCCCGACCGATCAGGCCTTGTGCAAGCAGGCGCTTCTCGACCGCGCCGACCTGATCGACGCCGGACTCGCCTGATACATCCCAGCAATAAGTATCAACGAAACGTTGCCACCGACGCGGCGTCTAGCGTCGCGTCGGTGTTTTTCTGCCTTATGCAAGAGGATTTTTGGCAGGGAGATCATAATGGCCTGTTCAACTATGTGACGGCGTGTTCGTTTGTTTTCACGAACGATTGGAGACCAAAAATGTCGAACTCAGCGCTGCTGCCTCAAGATGACCTCATGGCGGAACTTGGCGTGTCGCGGCCTACGTTGCAGCGGTATCGCCGTGAAGGCACTGGACCGGCTTGGTTCCGGCTTCCCGGCGGCGCGGTGCGTTACCGTCGATCGGATGTGGACCTATGGCTCGAAGCGCGGCGTGTTGCTGTCGCATAGCCCAAAAAAGCAAAACCCGCGCGCTGGCAGGCGGCGGGTGATGCGAAAAGGAAAGTCTGATGAAGCCCCATTTTTATAATCCCGACTCCAAGTGTGCGCAAGCGTGGCAGCGTTGGATCGAGTCTCCCGAGTACACGCCGATCAACGCTGACACGGTTCTCGGCGCAGCCCGCCAGTTTGACAAGCACATGCGCCGCCAGTCGCATCGCGACTACGAAATGCGCGTGTTTGCGGACGGCAGCGTGTTCTTCCGCAACACCGAGCGGCCGACGTTGAGGCGGCTTATCCCGCTCGCAGAAATCCAAAAGGCAGCGCGTGAGGTATTTTGGATGGACCCGCACCGCTCGCTTTGGCAGCACATCGCGGCGCTCTGGCTCTAAGCCATGCCTGATTCTTCTTCGTTCGAGTCCGCCGCGCTCGCGATGCACGGCAACGGCTACTCGCTGTTGCCGATCGGCGCTGGCACGAAATCCCCCGGCATCTATCGCGGCTTCGTCACCGATGAAGGCGATGGGCCGTGGTTCGGCTTGCCCGGCTGGCAGAGCTTCTGTACTGAGCGCGCATCCGCCGCCAAGCCCGCTGCTTGGGGAAGGATGGCCGAGCGCTACGGCGGGGGCATTGGCCTCGCTTGCGGCTTTGGTGGCTTGATCGCTGTCGATATTGACGACGACGCTTTGGTTGATCCGATCCTCGCGGTGCTGCCGCCGGTTATGGTGGCCAAGCGAGGCCGAAAGGGGCAGACGGCGCTATTTCGTGCCGTCGAGCCGTTGCCGTCTAAGAACTACCGCACCGCCGATAGGCGGGGGCTGCTCGATTTTCTGAGCGTCGGCAAACAGACGGTTTTACCGCCGACGATTCATCCCGACACCGACCGCCCGTATGAGTGGACGACTGAGCGGACGCTGCTCGATACCCAGCTAGAAGAGCTTCCGGCGTTCACTGGCGCCCATCTCGACGCGATGGAGGCAATCCTCCGTGCGCATGGGTGGGATGAACCCGCCCCTCGCCAGCCGCGTGGCGAGGCTGTAGAGCGGCCTGCGCAGGGCACGACGGCCGACTACATGCTGTGGCATGACGATGTGAATACGGTGGCGCTCTCGAATTTGGCCGCCTGGGCTCCTGCGCTTTTGCCGGGGGGCCGCTGGCGCGGGCCGACGTACCGGGTGGTCGCACCTTGGCGTTCGTCCGGCTCGGGCCGCGAGATGTCGAAGCGCAATCCGAACCTGTCGTTTCATCCGAGCGGCATTCAGGACTTCGGCACCATGGAGACCTTCACGCCGATCAAGGTAGTCGCCAAGGCGCGCGAGATCAGTTACGGCGAGGCGCGCGACTGGCTCCGCGACAAGCTCGGCCTCCCTGACGTGCCGCTAATCCATTTGCGCAATGGCGCGTCGGCATCGGCGGTGGTGCCGAGCTATCCAGACCAGCGTGTCCCCCTTGACGAGGCAACCGCGCGTCTTCAGACGCTAACCGGCCCCGAGCTTGCCAACGCCATTTTGAACGGCATCGCTGTTCGGAATCAGGCGGCACTCAAGCCGCCGCTGATCCTGCCGGTGCATCCGGTCACGGCGGTCCGGGTCGAGGCCGGTGTGGGCAAGACCCATACGGCGATTGAGGCCATTGCGAAGCTGACCCGGCTTGGCCGCCGATTTGTTTACATTGTCCCCCGCCACGACCTGGCGGACCAAGTTGCGGCTGGGCTCGCGGCGCATGGCGTCCGTGCTGAAGTCTATCGCGGTTATGAACGCCCCGACCCGCTCGCGCCCAACCATCCCATGTGCCGGAACTTTCCGGCCTATAAAGCCGCGCGTGACCTTGGCGTCAGCATCCGGGACTCCGTGTGCGAGCGCCGGATCGATAACAAGATCATCCGGTGCCCGCTTGCGAAGGCGTGCGGCATGGAACGCCAGCGCGAGGCGCGTCCGTCCGTATGGGTCACCCCGGCAGCGTTGCTGTACACGAAGCGACCTGACTTCATTTTCCCGCCCGACGCGGTCGTGATCGACGAATCGTTCATTGACGGCGCAATCGGCGATCCGGTGAAGGTCGATGTAGCAGCGCTGCTCGGATCAAAGATCGAAGGCTGTAGCGACGAAGACCACGACGCGGTCGAGCGATTCCGCCACCGCCTTGCCGCCGCGATCAAGGCGAACGGCGACGGCCCGTTGGCCCGCGCCGCGCTAATCGACCACGGGATTGATGCCGAAGTCGCCAACGCGGTCGGTTGGCTAGAGCAACGCCGCGTCACTTCCACGATCTTGCGCCCCGACATGCGGGAAAGCGAACTCACGACTGCCACCTATCGCCATGCTGCACGGAACAAGCTTGCGCGGGACGCCGGGACGCTTTGGCGGGAGATCGCGATCTTTCTTGAGGAATGGAAGATCGAGTCCACCATTGGCGACCGATCGCAATCGGGGCGCGTTACGGTCGAGGGCGGCAAGGTGTCTGTGACCCCGCTGCGGACGGTGCATCCGTCATGGCGTGATGCGCCGACGCTGGTTCTCGACGCCACCGCGCCGCCGGCTTCGCTGATCGCGATTGCGCTTGGTGAAATCCAAACCCCCGACCTTCCGCCGGTGGTGACTGAACAGCCGGTTGTTGCCGCCAAGTGGCCGGATCACGTTCGGGTGCGGCAGATCATCGGCGCCCCGGTCAGCATGTCGAAGCTAGGCTTATGGGAGGCGCCCAAGCCGCGCAACGTGCTGGACGTTGTCCGGTTCGTTCGGCTCCGGGCTGCCTTGGCCGCGCCCTCCCAGATCGGTGTCGTCACCTATAAGGGCGTGCTTGATCAGATCGCCGGGCAGCTTCCGGCCAACGTGATCGCTCGGCACTTTGGGGCGCTGGCCGGCATGAACGATATGCAAGACGTTGCCGGGCTGATCGTGATCGGGCGTCCTGCCCCCAGGCGGTCCGCCGTTGAAGCCTTGGCGTCGGTCTTCGCTGGGCGTCCGGTATCCGGTGGCGAAGGTCATTTTTTCGATAAACATCCGGGCGGTATCCAGCTTGCTGACGGCTCCGTTGTCGCGACTACGATTGATCGCCACCCTGAGCCGATTGCGGAGGCGCTGCGCTGGCGGATCACCGTGGGCGAACTGCTTCAGGCGGTTGGTCGATTGCGCCCCCACCGGCACTCCGAACCGTGCTGGCTGGACATTCTGTGCGACGTGCCGCTGCCGGTCACGGTTCATGAAGTGGCGCGGTGGGACGGGGTGGCCCCTGGGCCGACCGCTGACATGGCGGCGGAAGGCGGGGTTCTGACGAACAGCCGGGACGCCGGGTTGGCGTTCGGAACGACGGACTGGGGTGCGCGAGGAGTCGGTGGTTTCTCTATAGAGTCTCTTATTAGAGATTCCACCGACTCCTCGCCCGTCCGAAAGTTCACCTACCAGAAGGCCGGTCCCGGCCAGAAGCGATGCACCGGCTGGTATCTTCCCGGCATCCTGCCGGGCGGTGTCCCCGCCCTCCGGGTGTGGCTGGAAGAGCGGCTGGGACCGCTGGCCAGCCTGGAGGTTGAGCGGATGCCGTCGCGCGCCACCTTCGCTAGGATCGGTCGGGAGACGGTAGGTCGCTTGAAGTCGGCAACTGCATTTTCGCCCGCATTGGAAGCGATCGCGGCGTTCTTTGACGACATCGAACAGAATACCGTCAAAGCTGACCCCTGACGCGTAGCGCGCTATGCGGCATGTTTGGGTGCGGAGACATAGAAGCTCGCGGTGGCGCACGCTAGGGCCAATGCAAGACTTGCAACCAGCGCGGCGAAATAGCTGCCGGTCAGGTCCACGCTGAACGCGAATGGAAGCGGTCCGAAGGCCGCGCCGCTGATCCCGAAAACAAAGGAGGCGCCTCTGATCGCCCCCAAATGGTCCCTTCCGAAATAGTGTGCGAAGCCCGCAGCGCTGATCGCCTGCTGCGACCCGTAGGTCGCTCCAAGTGACATCGCATACACCCATCCGACAAGGGCGCCCTCTCCGGCGATCGGAAGAAGCGAGGTGAGGGCAAGCAGGATCATGGCAAACGGAACGAGCCTTCTCGGTTCGTACCGGTCGAGCATGGCACCCGTACTCAAGGTAAACGCTGCCTGAACGGCTGCATACGCGATCAGGACAGTCACCGCTTGGCTGCGATCGACACTCATTGCTTCCATTATCGAGAAGTGGTTGAGCAGGAGGGCCGTTCCGACCGCGTTCGTCAAAAATCCGATCGCGCACAACAACCAGAACGCCCCGGTCCGAAGTGCTTCGGCCCGCGTGAAGGACGCTTCTTTCTCAGTAACATTGGCGATGGGCGGAAGGCCGGCATCGACGGTCATCCCGTATTTTTCGGGACGGTCCCTAAACAATGAGATCGCGATAGGAAGCATCGTGGTAGCTATTAGCGCTGCGACTCCGAGATAGGCTCCGCGCCAGCCGAAAGTTGCGATCAGCGAGTTGAAGATGGGTGGGAATGTCATAGAGCCTGCCGCCAGGCCGATGCTCGCTGCGGCGGCTGCGATTCCGCGGCGATGGACAAACCACAGATTGACGACTTGTTGGCTCGCTAAGCTCAGCCCGCCAATTGCCGTGCCGCGCAACAGAGCGAAGCCCAGAAAAAGCATTATTGTCGATTGGACCGCCGCCATGTAGAGGCAGGCTGCCGTCAACCCAGCCACTATTATCGTCCCCGCAATGCGAGGGCCGCGGTGATCGATCCATTTTCCGATGATGGGTGCCGGCAAAATTCCGGCCAGCGTTCCCATCGTATAAGCGACCGAGACCGTCGTTCGAGAGATGTCAAGCTCGTCGATAATTGGATCGATGAAGACGGACACGCCGGCTGTTTGTCCGGGCAAGGTCATGAATGACCCAACAGTACCAGCCAGCAGGATTATCCACCCGAAATGAATTGGCGAGCCCCGCACTAGTGTCCCCACCGTTGCGCCAGCGGATGTCGGAACATCGCATGGAGGATGATTGGAAGCCCAATCGCCAATGGCAGAAGCCAGTACATGAAATGCGGAAGCTCCCGCCACACAGGCAACTGTTTGCCGTTATCGACGTAGAAGGCAACGAGCATCAGGACGTACGATGATCCCATTCCGGCGACGTGGAGCCTTACCGAATCCGGCCAATGGCGCTGAAGCATGGCTCGCCCGAACCAAGCAGCCGCGAATGAGAGAAGGCCGAGTGCGAAGAGGTGATAATTCTCGGCCCAGCGCATGATCGCCAAGATCGTCGCCGAACTGAACAGCGCCAGTTGCCCCCAGAAATAGATTGTCCCCGCGTCTGAATGCCGTCCACGTCCTTTCGGCAGCAGCATCGCCACCGCCCCCGAGATCACGCAGAGTAGGCCAAGCGGGATGTGGACTGCGAAAACGATCGCGAGAAATAGCGGATCAACAGAAGGAACTTCGATCCCAGCAATGATTGTGCTGCCGTTCATGCCCAGGCATCCGTCGCAGGCTTTGACATCACTATAAGACTAGAGATATAGATATATCATGGCAAGTCGAAGAGATGCGGAGGAGCAGAAGGCGGCGGATGCACTCGCGGCGCTTGGCAGCCGCACCCGGTTGCGGGTGTTCAAGGCGCTCGTTCGGGCAGGCCCGCAGGGCGTCAACATCGGCACTTTGCAGCGCCACCTCGGCGTCCCCGCCACAACGCTGTCCCACCATCTGACCACCCTGAGTCACGCCGGCCTGCTCTCGCAGCAGCGCGTTGGCCGCGAGGTAATCTGTACGGCCGACTACAAGGCGCTTCACTGGGTTCTGGAATATGTGGAAGCCGAATGCTGCGAGGGCATTGAAAACGGCGCAAGCGAAAGAGCTAAAGTGGAAGCCTGATTGCGGGCAAGCGTGAGACGAATTGAGATGTCTGCTTGTTGCTCGCAGGCGAAGATCGCGATGGCCTCCGGCACGTCAGTGGCGATGCTAGACTGGACGCGATGGCGAGACGGCCCAAATCGGCCGCGAATGACCCAGAGTGGCCCCCGCCGGAGTGTGCTTCATAGGTTAAATTTGCGGTGTCCAGACTGTCGCGCCGCGCTATAAGGATTTCTATGCTGCTGCAATCGACCCTAACCTGTCCGGTCTGCCACCATCAGGCCATAGAGATCATGCCGACCGACGCTTGCCAGTATTTCTACGACTGCGCGGCGTGCGGTACGAGGCTTAAGCCCAAGCCGGGCGACTGTTGTGTATTCTGCTCTTACGGCACGATGCCGTGTCCGCCTATCCAAGAGAACGGCAAGGGCGCTTGCTGCGGATAAGTCCGCTGTAGCCGCGTCACCTGGCGGCTGCATATCGCCTTCGCGGCCACGAGTAGATCGAAAGCGGTGATCGAAGCCTCCAGAGCGCAATTTGACCCGTAGGAGACGTGACATGTCCACGAACGCTGCCATTGCCGCCGCCGACCGATTCTGAAGTCCTTTGTGGGAATCGGTTGGAAAGGCAAAAACAAAACCGAAGCCGCGATCTGCCTTTCGCTTCGCTCAGTTAGAAGCCCGTCGCAAGCTTGGTAAGCCACTCGGGGATGAGCCACATCACCCCCGCCTCGACCGGTTTATCGGCACCCGTCAGGATAATTAGGCCGGTTGCCGCCAGCACCAGGCCCAGGATGAACTTGCCTTTGGCTCCACTTCGTAGGAGCTGGCCGCGCCAACGCATCATTGCTTCGCGTGAGACAAATCCCAGTACCAGCAATGGCAGGGCAGTGCCAATCGCAAATGTCAGCATGATGAGGCTGACCTGCCCAAGGTCTTTGCCTTGTGCTGCGAGCACCGATGCTGCGCCGAGAGTCGGCCCCACGCATGGCGTCCATATGGCGCCCAGCAAGAGCCCGACGCCGAACTGTCCACTAAATCCCTTCCGGCTGCCGCCAAACGATCGATCGACCCATGTGCTCATTGGGCCGGTCGCAAGTGCAAGCCGCGCCTGAAGTGGCGGAAGCGTGAGCACCACGCCAACGATGATTAGCAGGCTGGCGGCGAGCTTGCGGAAGAACTCACTGTCCAGGCCGATGGCAAAGCCAATCGTCGCGACGAAGAGGCCAAGCGCGAGGAACGACAACGCTAGGCCAGCGGCGAGAGCAAGCGGTCCAAGTCGGTGTTCACTAACCGCCGTGCCCAGCACCATTGGCACCAGTGGCAGAACGCACGGCGAAAAGATCGACAGGACGCCCGCAACGAACGCCAGACCGAGCGTTGCCAATTCCATGGTGACTACAGCGCCTTCTTCATGAGATTTTCAATTGCGTCGCGCTTCGTGATGCCAACCGCGCGAGTGATCTCTCCCTTGTCTTTGAAGACCACCAGAGTGCTTTGCTTTTGCACCTTGAGGGCACGCAAGGCGTCCTTTTGAGTATCGTAGTCGACGTCGAAGATTGTCAGCCCGGCATACTCCGACTGCCCGGCAAGAGCAGCGACGATCGGCTTCTGCGCACGACATTCCCCGCACCACGGCGCGGTGACATGCACCAATATGGGCTTCCCTGCTACAAGTGCAGCGTCGAAGGCCTTCGACTCAAATACCATGCGCTCAGCAGCGAGAGATTGGGTGACGGAGGCGAACAGGATTGCTGCTAGAAGAATGGCGGTTCGTTTGATCATTGCTATGCAAGCTCCTTTGCTTTGGTTTGGTGGAAGTTGACTGTATCCGGTGCGAAGTGCGCGAATAGTTCGTGCGCTGCCTCAACCGCATCTTCGGGCGCGGTGATGCTTAGGTGGACGCCGCTTGCGCTCTCTCTCAAGTCGAACTGCATAAACCCGCAGCAAGCCTGTTCCTTGCGGACCATTTCCCTGACGCGTCCAGCGGCGCTGGGTGCGTAGGTCAAATGCAGCGTGAGACCTTCCAGGCGGGCTTCTCGCAGCGTCTCGCGGGCGAGGTCGCGAATCCAGGTTGTCCGTTCCTTGAAATCGCCCGCACTCAGTGTGCAGGCAATCGGGGGCTTCTCAGCGCTGCCGCATCCGCATGACGATGTGTTGGCGGCTTTATCAGCGGGCGCAAGGCGGAAGAGCCAGTAACCGACCATGCCGACCATGGTTGCAAGTGCGATCCATTGCAGCGCGCCCGAGAGAGTGGCCGCCAGTGCTGAACCGGCCAGGAATGCGCCTGCCCCTGGCAGGGCGCAGCATGCGGCGCAGGCCGCGCCGATGCCGAGAATTTTAAGAGAGGCTTTCACGTTGTCGTGCCTTGTCTGATTGATGTTGCGGCAAGCCTACATCCTCAAGTAACTTGAGGTTCAAGGAGAAAATTTATGAGCAAGTCCAATGGCATGACTATCGGCGGGCTCGCGGCGCATACTGAGTGCAGCGTACCGACGATTCGCTATTACGAAGAGGTGGGTTTGCTCCCCAAAGCGTCCCGTCGCGAAAGCGGCCACCGAATCTATGGTGAGGCCGATCTGCGGCGCTTGACGTTCATTCGTCGTTGCCGAGACTTTGGCTTTCCAGTCGAACAAATCCGTTTGCTGGTCGAGTTGACCGCCTCGCCTGACCATGATTGCAGGGCTGCGCGTGATCTTGCCAGCACGCAACTTACCGAGGTTCGCAAGAAGCTGAAGGAGCTGCGCGAGTTAGAGCGTAGCCTGAATGGCTTCGTCAATGCGTGCGACGCGCGATGTGCGGGTGGGCCGGCAGGTGAGTGCGTAATCCTCGAAGATCTGGCGATGCCCAAGCAGGGCTCATGCTGTGGCAGTACGAGAGTTGCAAAGGCTAAGCAGTGCTGCGCTTCCTAGCGCGGCGCCGCGATGATTATTCCGGCTCCAACCAACGAAACGCTGGCGCCGATGACATCCCAGCGGTCGGGGCGCAAACCCTCGACCCCCCAAAGCCACGCGAGCGACCCAACAATATAAATTCCGCCATATGCCGCATAGGCGCGTCCAGCGGCGGCGCTATCAACCAGCGTCAGCAGATAGGCAAACAGGACAAGTGACGCGCACCCCGGCGCCAACCACCAACCTGACTTATCCATGCGCAGCCACGCCCAAAAGGCAAAGCATCCGGCGATTTCAGCGATTGCGGCTCCGATATAGGCAAGAGGTGTCGTCATTTGCGCTCCAGTTTGTCGCTCTCTTCTATCATTAAATCTGGCGCCCCAAAGATGCGATGTAAGGACTATTAACGACACAGCGGGTGTCCTGCTCGTCACTGCGCCTGATTGTGGCCCATCCGCGAACTCGCACAACATTCGCCAATGCGACGCTGTTTGCTGACAAGCGGACATCGGTCGCGAATTAACTCTCTGCCAACGGCAGTTGTCGAGACATCTTGCAAATCTGCAACACTTCGGGTCCTTCCGGGGCGGCTCCCCATGCGGGTGACGCGCGACCGCCCGATCTGGCTAGATATAAAATTTCAAGAGTGACTTTCTGTTCTCGAATGCACTTCTGTCTCCAAACTAGAGGCATGCGCAGTGGCTACCGGATTGGGCTGTAGCGGATTAGCCCATTATCCGACCCTGAAGGCAGTTCAATCGCCTTCAGGATGACCCGATGCCCGCGACCAATCCGCTGTATCCGCCCAATTTCCGCGCGGCGCCAATTTCCCCCTCCACCCGGAAGCGGCGCAGAAATCCGCGCACCGTCTCGATGCCCGAGCACGTCGGGCCGTTCGCGAGACTCGTCTTTGCCGAGATGGCCCGCCAGCGAGTGACCTACGACTCGCTTGAAGAGCGCAGCGGCGTGCGTAGGGCCACGCTGAAGGCTTGGAGAAAGAAGAATCGCCCCGGCTTAGAGAGCATTGAAGCGGCCCTGGCAACGCTGGGATTCGGGCTTGTACCCGTCGCCGCTCTTGAAGCACTGGACCATCCTGAACTCGCGGGCGAACTCACTGCGCTCGCGCTCAAGATGCGAATGAATATCCCGCAGACCTGGGCTGCTCTGATCGACATCGGCGTCGAGCAGAAGCTTCTCCGCATGCGAGCGGACGAGCGTGCCGCCATTCTGGCCGAGTACGAATCGCGCCTCGCTGGCATCCCCGCCAACGATAACCAGAAGCGCCGCCGTAAAGCGGCTTAAGGGATACCGAAACAGTCCCGACAGCGGTCCCTGATTTTCCCATACTGCTCCCGTTACTTGGTTCTCCTCCTCACCAAGTAATGGGTGAAACCGAGGCCGGTGCGTTTGATTGCCAGATGCACCGGCCACTTTTCAGATAGGAAGTCATGTCCGACGTTTTTCTCTCGCGCACCCAGGCCGCAAAGCGGATCGGTCGTTGCGCGAAGACCCTCCGCAGCCTCGCCAAGCGTGGCGAAGGTCCGCCGTTTCTGTTGATCGGTGACCGCCCCGCTTATCCGGCCGATCGGCTTCAAGTCTGGCTCGCAAGCGGCGGAGACGCCGCATGACCCGCCGTGATGAACTTATGCGCGCCGTGCAAACCGCCACGGCGAACTACGCCGCCGCAAAGGAGCGTCATACTTACGCGCGCAAGATGGCCGCGCTCGGCATGGGCGCCGATGTCTTTGGCACCTGCAATCTTGAGGCGCGCGCCTACTCGGAATGGCTCCGCGCGACCGACGCTCTCCAGAATTATCGAGGCTAAGCCAATGAATATGATCTCCAAGCTGTTCGCTCCTAAGACGTCCATTACCTCCGCAACGATCCGCGCCGAGATCGAACGGGCCGAAGTCGAAATCAATTCGCGCCGGGGCCAGCTTGACCGCGTGCTTGCCGGTATTGCTCTCATGACCGATAGCCAGCATGGGCAAGCCGAGGCCGACGCGGCAGCGATCAAACGTGCGATCCTGCGACTTGAAGCGCGCGCAAATCATCTGGCCGCCGAACTTCCGAACGTGGTCGCGGCTGAGGAAGCCGCCGCCAAGGTGGCCGCCGACGACGCATTGCGCCAGCGTGCAGAAGCCGCGCGGAAGGCGAACACCAAAGAAGCCGCTAAGCTGCTTGCGGACTATGCCGTCAATGCTACTCGGCTTTCGGAAGTAATCGCGAAACTGAATGCACTCGACGTCGAAACGGCGGCCGTGAACGCCGCGTTGCGGTCCAATCCCGTCGCCGAAAGCGTTCTGGGATATGACGCGATCCACCGGAGGAGTGCCGACCGTCCGGCCGGCGAGCGACGAACGGTGCGGAAGTGCTGGGTCTATCGTTATCCTGGCTCCCCTCGCGATACGGACAAGGTCAAGTTTCAGTATGAATCCCCGCACGAAGTAGTGCGGCAGGCGGATATCGGCCCTGACGGCGAAGCAATCCCGGTGCCGGCGGTCCAACACGACTATTACAATCGCGTGCTCACCATCATTCCCACCCTTGAGGATCGGGAGGTCGTTGTCGAGCGCGTTTCCTTCCGACCCGGCCAGACCGAAGCGCCCCTGTCATCGGTCCGGCTCCCGCCTGCATTTTCGGGTGAGCCCTCTATTTGGCCGCGTAGATAACTTGCGGCCCTAACTCGAAATTCGATTACACCATCCCGCCCAATCGACGGGACGGTCTAAATCAATTGGCGCCAGGCAACACGCCACCTCGTTAGGGAAGAATGAAGGTCAGCTATGGGCCACAAGAGCATCGGATGCTAGAGAACACTCAGAACGCCGCGCGAATACGGTTCAACTTGACTAGGCGGATATCAGTCAACAATTCCGGATTTGCCTTCGGAATACGATCAATCAGCTCCGAAACGCCATATGGCCATTGCCTCGCGTCGTCCGGCAGGACTGCACTCAACAAAGCGAGAGTTCGCTCTGGGTAGTGTTCAACTATCGCTTCATCCTCTCGCTCGATAGGGAGTCGGATGTAATCTTGATCAATGGGTACCACCAGGGGCAAGACACAATCAACAAACAATGGAAACTGATCATTTTGCGCGAACGCAAGCTCGACAAGTTTTGCGGAAACCCTAGGGGTCTTGGCAGCGATTTGCTTTGGCCACACCTGCGTTAAGAGAAGGGCTGCTTCTTCGCGCCAACCTGATTCAACCTGCTTACTCCAATTCTCTAAATGCCAAAGCAGCTGAACGCGAAAGTCGTCATCAGCATCAACTAGAACTGCGCGCATCTCGTAGTCGCTGACCAAACGCCTTTTGTCTTCATCCGTCCTGCGCCTCCAGCCCGCTAGTAATATTCCCGCTAGGATTTCCGTGTGCCTGCGTCGTGTATCTGAACTCCTCCGAGCGAGACGAAGCAGAGCAGGCTTCATGCGCACGTAGAGCGCATCTTGTGGGACCTTGGCACCCCAAAAGAACCCACCCCAAAAGGCAGCGCCATCGGATTCCTCTCCATCCATCGCAGGCAAAAACGCTTGCGCTACCCACGCCGGATCGATTGAGAACAGCCAAGAGAGGTTGTGGCAGAAAATCGCTAGGGCGTGGCGATGATGATTGCCCGATAGCGAAAGTAATTCGTCCGCACGCGCTTTCCACGGCTCGGGAAAGTGGCCCCCGTGCTTCAAGCCGACAATGGAAGGGTCTGCCATCAACACTTGCGTTAGATAACCGACGGGAGAATTTAGCGCGTCTGTGACCCAATCGGGCTGCTGGTTGGTTCGTATTGGAGGTGCCTCGGTCAATATATCGGGACGTTTTATAAGCGCGACGATGCGCGCCCACAGAACGTCCAGAACATCGCGGTGCTTCGGCAACAGCGTCTTGTGTGTGCGAAGCATCCAATCTGATACGGGCCGAATGAGTTTCGCCAACGGCTCATCCGGAATGCGCGACAAGCGTCCGGCTATTAGAGCTATGAACCTTACTCGATCTTGCTTGCTGCTTTCGCTATTTAGAAATGTTCGCCAAGGGCTCTCCGGATATTTCCCGGTCTTCGCTGCCACGCTAAGCGCGGAAAAGGCGCGAATGGGCTTCTCCTCGCAGAGCCCGGCATATGGATCGCGCTCGACAAACATTTCATCCGAAGACCTGCCGGACAGGTTTGCCGCCGCGTCGAGCACCTGATTCAGCGGCTTGTCCCGAAGGCCTTCAATGCTCTTATCTGTTGACACCCAACCTGTGCGCATTGCCATTGAGGGCGGTGCTTTAGATGCCCACTCAGGCTTCCAGTCAGGATAGTCAGATCTCACTTGTCTTGAAATGGCTTCAAAGTCGAAAGAAAACTCGCAGCCGTTAGAATGAAGGTAGTGAATGCGGGAGAGGATGGCGCTAGCCTTACTCTCTTTGTAATCCTTCAATGGCTCGCCCTTCCACCGCTTTCTACCTTGAAGAAGACGGCGTTCAACTCTTCTCCTAGTTGGCGATGGAATTTCCTTCCACCGCTTCCTAAGTGCTATAACAAGGTCGCGCTGGTGCGCGCTATCCCAGAACTCTTCGCGCGAAATAGATTTTAGAACCGCCCCCATTTCGGAGCCGCTTACCAAACCGCTGTCGCTGCACGTCCATATTGTGATGTGTGCTGCAACATGACCGCTGGAGTTACGCCACGCGAACGCTTCCTGCCGTGCAGCGCTAGCGTCGGCCGCCAAAAGGCGCCGGAAAGTTTTCATGTACGCGAACAGCGGAATGTTTATGCCGTGTTTGTACCCGCGGTCAGAGGAGTCAACGTCGTCCTCTTCACTTTCTATAGACTCGAGATTGTGAAGCCCATGTCCGCCTAACTCGCATTCCAAGGCTGCTCCCAACTCCAAGTTTAGTCGCAGTTCTTTCGCTAGACTTGCAAGGTGCGCTTCGGGAAACTGCGTGTCCTCGTTGTGATGCGGGTACTCTACATCTAGGTGCATCAAACTGCTCAGCCCCTCGTCGAAATTCGCCGGCGGACGCGGCGAACTACCGTACTCCCTGCTTACCTTTATATATGGCCGGTGTACTCGCCCGAATGCGCGAACCATTTCATCGGACCATCCGTCGACCTTTACTGCCGCCAGTAGCTGAAAGTATTCGGGAAACGAATCATCTCGCGCCGTGCGCCTAGCTCGAACCAAGTAGCGCCAAGCTCTTCTTGTCAGTTGGTTAGACACGCTATCAGGTCGCTCCATGCCGTATTCAATTTGGCGAAGCACGTCCGGATGGATTCCCTGTTGGAAAGCTGCCCACCATATCGCGGCAGGTTGATGTGCGACCCGTTGCAGCCAACGCCCCAGATGCGCAATTCGTGGTGAAAGGCGAGGAGTGCGTACCGCCCAATGGCCACGTAGTGCCGCGACTTGATCCTCCTGCAACTCTTGGCGATCAGTACGTGTAAGCAGAAAGGCATTCCAAACGTTTGAGGGTATCTCGTATTTCTGGAAAACGCTGTCCTCAGGATCTACACGCGCCGGTACCGGATCATTATCGAGACCGTATGCCGCGAACGGAACAAAGTGCGGGCCGGGCTCCATGAACCGACCCGTGCGGCCGGGCTTCGCAAATCTAACAGAGGAATCGAAAGTACATAGCCATTCCGCTGGGATTGGTTCGACCGCATTCGCGATACGCTTAGCGCCGTCCAACGTAGATGCGAGATGTGCAATTTGCCCCCGGATATGAGGTTCGCACGCTTCTGGCCCAGCCATCGCCTTTTTTAGGAGGGCTTCGTGCCAGTCGGTTGCTTGACGCGCCCTCTCAGCCCAAAGGCCTAACGACTCCCACAAGATGGAATGATTGCCCGTTTCGTAAACTATCGGCTTGACGCCCTTCTGGGTCCATCTCGCTTGGGCATCTTCGAAGGAACCTGATTGCAACGCATAGGCGCCGCTGTGTGAGTTAGCCGCTCGATTGAGCGCTTCTAGAAGATACTGCATCGGCGGATCGTCCGCCGAATAGCCAACGAAGACTACGAAGAATCTTTCAAGTACCTTTCTTATGAAATCAGCCGCCCATCGGTCCGACAAGTAAGCGCGTCCGAACTCTGCGCTGGATATTACCAATCCGTCCCCTGCGGCGTCTGTGTAATCCGTGGTAAGCTGTCCATGAAGATGAATGATTCCACGGAAGTCTTGGCTGCGTAACGGATCAGGTAGAAGCGGCGGCTGGGAGACTGGAATAGTCGAATCGCAAGCTTCGAACAGCAGGTCGAAGTTTGTGGTGATCAGCCGGACTACTCCGTCAGGACCTGTTGCTAAATCTAGCAAGACCCGATGGGCCGACAAATCCGGTGCGCCGCGCGGCTTCAATGAAGCCGCAATGGCACGATAAATATCTCGGCTTTGATAGTTTCGCTCGATAAGACCAAATACTCTATCCGCAGCAATTAGGCTCCCAACACCTGGAATGGGTGGAATCGTTTCTATCGCATCAATCAGTTGCCTAGCCGGATTGTCGGCCGGGATGAACAATCTGTCCGCAACATCTCGCGCCAAGTCTATGAAGTTGCTTAAGCCGGCTCTTGCTTGCGAAACACCTGCACCGCAGAAAAAAACAACGCGCCCCTCGTCGCGCGCTACAAGCAATTCATCCGGAAAGTTAGGGCCGTTTGGCGTAAACCGCATAAGTGCCTCTTAGCCAACTGATCATCAACCGCTAATAGAAAGTCACATATTCGGTTGAGTCGTCCGCCCTGCCAAGGCTCAAAGCTGAGTTAGCTATTGAAAGGCACGATTCGCCCGGTCACGCGGCGCAGTCCCGCGATTCTTCATTTGGCGCGCGGCGCAACGCCCGGTGCAGTCCTACGATGGTCAGTGACCTTACCTGCATTGCTCGCAGTCTTTTGTCCGTCTTTAGCCGGCATGGCTTGCAATCCGAAGCACAGAACCGATCTCCGCGGTCTGCGGACTCGAACGGCGATTCGTACGATGAATTATTAGCTCGAAACCGCGGGCGGGCTTGCACGATGTCCGTCGTAAGCGGCCCACCAGCGTCGGAGTGCGCTTCAGTATGCCCCATGCTGACCAAAACTCCCCGTGTTACGTGCTCAGCAAGAGCCGAATGATCCGGGATCGTCGCAGCATAGGCCTGCAATGTTCAGTTTAGCTCGGGGCAGATCATCTCGAAGTTGCTTCGCAATTGCAGAAGTCAGTACACCGACAGTCGTCGCAATGGTTTCGCTGGTTTGAGGGGCCGCCGAAATTAGCGTACCTCCCGACATATCCCCGCCTTGACTCTTCGTTCTTCTTTCGTTCTATTGGGTGAAATCGCAGGTTGGTCATGCCCAGGCTCAAATACGTCCGCTCCGAGATCGATCGTATGCGCGCGCAGATTGGCCGGCAGCGTAAAGAAATCCTCCAACTTCAACGGGCCGGGATAGGAACGGCGTCGGCTGAAGCTCTTCTGGCTCGCATGCAGGCAAAGGTGATCATCTCGTCGCTCAGCGCGACGAGATGAAGAAGGCTGCCCCATCTGAGACCAACAGGCGGGTGCTGGGCGGAAGGAAGTGGTGAGGCGCTTCCCGGCGCCATGGGTGATGGAAGAGCGGAAAGATGGGTTCGAGGTGAAGGATGCAAGCGGCTTTTTTATCTGCGGCGTCCCGCACCGCGAAGACCTGCACCGCACCGCCTACCAGTATGCCACCAATTTCTCTCCCGCGATGAGGCAAGGCGGATTGCAAAGGCGATCTCCCGACTGCCGGAGTTGTTGAAGCCACCCCGGTAACGAAACGCTCTATGTTTATTGGCCTAATTGGCCGTCCCGGCCAGCGTACTTCTGGCTCTCGACCCGGTGCTGCTAATAGCACGCGCGGGATAGCCGACATTTCGGTTGAGTACTGGGGATAGCGGGTTGTGAAGCTACTTGTCTCAACCGATTTTGATAGATTGGCAGCACGGTGATTTGCCGCAGCTTATGGACTGGCCGATGGTCGTCAAACCGAGAGAAGTAAACCTCCGTGACTTTCTAACGAACAGCAACCTGGCTGTTCCGAAGAGCCCTCCCTGGATTCACAGTACGGCTTCGAGCCACCTGATTCCGATCCTGGAAGAAGAGAAGCTTCTCGCTGTGAAGTGCAACGTCTTCAAAGGCGAGAAGCTGTGTTACCTGTTTGTCGGACGCGCCGCCTACAAGGGCAAGGACGCACTGAACCCGGAGTCGTGGCAACTGCCATCTGTGTTCGTGATGCGATTCAGCACCCCACCTCCGCTGAAGCGGATACATCCGTTCGATACGGGCGCCTTCGAACGAGGGAGGATGCCGGACTATCTCACCGCCTTCAAATTGGATGATTTCAACGTCGGCACCGATCAGGACCAAATCGGCCGGCTTATTTCCCTTTATTTCGAGACGCCGCGCCGATACGTGGACCGAGATGCGAATGACCAGAGGAAGCTCAAGGAAGAGCATTTGCTCAATATGAGCCATGCCAAGGTGTTGGCGGTTTCAAAACTGTACAAGGAAGGCTCGACTACCGATTGCGATGATCGAGGTGCGGTAATCGAACTTCAGGTCGAGCAGGATATCCCGCTGAAAAAGGAAAATCTGCTGGGTGTCGTCATTCCAGAAGAGTACGCGAGAACACCCCGCGTGATGGAGTCCTTGAAAGAACTGACCAATGTCGTTGAGACGTATCGACTCCTGCCGATAAACATCGGCCAGCACTACGGACTCATTTATGAGTGTGTGGAGCGAGTCTACAAGCGCGCAGGCATCAATCTGTGACACCTGACGCTCTAGCCGTATGTGCCGCTATTCGACTTTCATCAGTCGACTCAATCGGCGTGCCGGTCTTCCTGGCGGGCAACTCAATGTACCTGCCTGAGATGGATGCTGATTTCAATATTAGCTCTTTTCTGCATTTCGAGAATGCAGAAGGCTACGACCTGACCGGACTTGTGCCTGATACATACCGGCAGCGATTGTTCCGCATTGGAGATCCTGCACCCATCATCTTCTGGGTAGATCACGCTCCGTACATCGTTGAAGGCGATGCAGAGAAGGCAAAGTTGGAGGAAATGTTCGGCGTCAGGGCGCGGACCCACCCGGTCTTGAAGGACCTCGGTGGGATGTTGCACGACGCTCGCACCGGCGTGTTCAAGCGTCAGCAGGAGGAATGGCTCGCGCGAGAGCTGGAGGTGGCTTATGGCGACGTGTTCCTGGAGCCGCCAAGCCGCACGAAGTACTGGATACACCGCTACAGGGTAGCGCTCGAAAACGCCCGAAAGCTGACGCAGCCCCCGCATCCCATCGACGTGCGTCTGCGACGGGCCTCAACGGAATGGCTGGAAAAGTTCGCCACCAAGGCCGAACTGACTATGATCTCTGCGCTGTTAGGTGAGGCATCTCAAGGCGTTTATTCGGTTCGCCAGATCGCCGAGATCATGTTCGCTTATCTGAGCAACAAGCTAGCTGCGGCTCGTCCGATCGAAATCAATAAAATCGCGGCCGACAAAACTATCCGGTCGCTGTTTCCGCACGGCATGTATGGTTTTTACATCCAGAATGGCTGGCCTCACGCACCGTTTCTGTATGGCAAGGCGAGCTTCGTCGAATTGATGAAGGAGCGATTGGTGCAAGGGAGGGAAAGCGGGACGTGGGAATCTGCCCTTCAACTCGCCAAGCTTTTGTTTGGCGATAAAGATGTTCCTCCCGAAGTCGAGGATGTCGCGTTGATGTTCATGAGGCCGATTCTTGCGGACTACAAAAGGTTGTTGGATGAGGTCGAGCATATGTACACGTACAAAGGCGAACCCATATCCAGCGAGGGCATATTGGAGCGCTCAAGCGAAATCCTTGACTGCTTCGACCGGATTCAGGACTTGGGTCGTGTAATCGTGGGTGCTGACCGCGACAAGGCTGCAATGATGGACGGGCGCTATCAGGTCAGTGAAAGCCAGATCAAATGGCATCGGCAATATTTGGAAAGCTGATATTAGAACGCTTTCGGCAATATCAGCGCACACTCATAAACGACCGGATGGGAAGTCCGCTTTCGCGGCGCTTAGCCGACCATTTGTACTCAGCGAGAGCTTTTCCGACTTTGACCCTGGCTGTGTGAAAACGCTGCTGCTTTGCTATGATTCCTCTCGTGATTCTGCGGGGGAAGCTGATGAGGCGCTTCGTTGAGCAGGCCGATCGAGGGCAATGGACATTATTGCCCGAATGCCTCGATGATTTCGTTGACGAGAGCAACCCTGTTCGAGTGATCGACGTGTTTGTCGATGCGCTCGATTTGGCTGAGATGGGCTTTGAGGGAGCGGAGCCGGCCGCAACGGGTCGGCCGTCCTACCACCCGTCGGTTCTTCTGAAGCTTTACATTTATGGCTATCTGAACCGGGTGCAATCGAGCCGGCGGCTTGAACGAGAAGCCGGCCGCAATGTTGAGGTGATGTGGCTGCTGGGCCGGCTCGCTCCCGATCACAAAACTATTGCCGACTTCCGCAGGGACAGCGGCCTGGCACTCCGCAAGGTGTGTGCGCGCTTCGTTGACCTCTGCCGAGAGTTGGGTTTGCTGGCAACGGCGAGCGTTGCGATCGATGGCAGCAAGTTCAAAGCCGTGAACAACCGGGACAGGAACTTCACACGGGCGAAAGTGGAGCGGCGGCGCGCCCAGCTGGAGGAGAGTGTCGCGCGTTATCTGAGCCAACTTGACACGGCTGACCGGCAGGAGCCGGCGGAGGCGCTGGCAGCCAAGGTGACGAGGCTGACCGAGAAGCTGACGAAGCTGAAGGAAGAAATGGGCAAGCTTGCTGCCTACGAGAAGCAGATGTTTGCTTCGCCCGATCAGCAAATCTCCCTGACTGATCCGGACAGCCGATCGATGGCAACGAGCGGCCGCGGGTCTGGCGTCGTGGGCTACAACGTGCAGGTCGCCGTTGATACCGAGCATCATCTGATTGTCGCGCACGAGGTAACGAACAGCGGTTCAGATCGGGCGCAACTTGCCAAAATGGCTAACCAGGCAAAGACTGTACTGCAGACCGAAACTCTCGAGGTCGTTGCCGATCGCGGCTACTTCAGCAGCTCAGAGATCCTCGCTTGCCACGAGGCTGACATCACGGTGACGCTGCCCAAGCCGATGACTTCTAGCGCCAAGTCGGAAGGGCGCTTCGGCAAGCAAGACTTTGTCTATTTACCGGAGAAAGACGCCTATCGCTGTCCGGCTGGGAAGCAACTGTCATATCGCTTTACTGGCGAAGAAGATGGCAAGCGGATAAGGCGCTACTGGACCACAGACTGTCAAAATTGTTCGCTCAAATCCCAGTGCACAACAGGGCGGGAGCGGCGGATTCCTCGATGGGAGCACGAGCACCTGCTCGATGCTGTGCAGCAGCGCCTTGATGCGAACCCGATGGCTATGCGTCAACGTCGCGAGACCGTCGAGCATCCGTTTGGCACAATGAAGGCCCGCATGGGCGCAACACACTTCCTAACCAAAACGCTTCCGAAAGTAGCCGCCGAGATGGCTCTTTCGGTTCTGGCCTACAATCTAACAAGGGTCATGAACATCGTCGGGATCAAGCCGCTGATCGCTGCGATCGAGGTCTGAGAACTGCGTGTCTCCTGCCTTCCGTGCCAGATACCCTCAAGAACCGTTTTTACACGACCAAGACCCATTGCGGACATTGCATTGGTCCCCGATGACCGACCCGTTGCTGCGAGGCGGTCCTATCCCTAAACGTCCTTTTTGCACTGCGGGATACCTGTGTTTAGGCCGAGTGTCCCAAGCTGAATTTAGGTGTGTCCTAATTTGTTTTCGGGCGCCATAATGGGTCCGGAGCTAACACCCAAATGGCTATCTACCGCCTGTTACAGAACTCTCCGTTGGGCCCGGAGGAAATAACGATATTGACGGACGCCTACGAGCGCACTTTGCACGCGCTTTGCCTGGTTGACCGCAACGCCCCAATCACAGACCTGATCGCAAAGAAGATCATAGAACTGGGGCA
This sequence comes from Bradyrhizobium sp. R2.2-H, assembly GCF_004346455.1. Lineage (NCBI taxonomy): Bacteria > Pseudomonadati > Pseudomonadota > Alphaproteobacteria > Hyphomicrobiales > Nitrobacteraceae > Bradyrhizobium > Bradyrhizobium sp. R2.2-H. Next base: position 290,214 of record NZ_SMBR01000009.1, on the reverse strand, counting down.
GCGCGGCGTTCGCGAGGCGAAGCAGTTGTCGGCTTTGGCTATAAAAGAGCTTGGCGTAAGTCCGCCATAGTTAGCCGCCGTGGCTTATTTGAATCCAACTTTGGAACCGACAGCAGTGTATCTGCATATTCAAATCGGCAGTCCCGTTGACGGATTAGGAACCCGTATTCGGAGGTTGAGCGATGAGTGAGCGGCGTCGTTTCAAACAGACAAACACCCTAGAAGTCCGTCTTACCGAAGAAGCGACTCGACTACGTGATAAAGCCGCATTGCTACCACCTGGGGCCGCTCGCGAGGAGCTGCTACGAAAGGCCCGACAGGCCGAGACCGGCTCGCACATGAGCGAATGGCTGCGGTCGCCGGGCTTGCAGCCGCCGAAGTAGTTTGATTTACCTCAATGGTCGTCGTGGCACTGGATCGAACATCGATCCATGAGCAAGCCCGACGAACCGTCTCCGGGTCAGGAACCACCTCCCCAGCCGTCGCGCCTTGAGGAGGCACAGCGAGTGGTTGGGGAGTACGTTGAGAATTTGCGCGAGATCATCAAGAAGCTGCGCCGCAAAATGAATTGAGGTCGCCTCAGTTGGCGGCCTCTTCATTTTCGCCTGAGGAAAGCGATTGTCAGCTCCTGGCCCTTCTCGGACCTCTCGCAATGTCCGCTTCCGCGCCGCTACTGGGAGATCAGCCGACATGGCGGAGTTATAAGTACACGCCCTAGGCCAGCGCGTGGGTGTCCTAGTTGGGCTTAAATTGCGTGCTCAGTTTTGTGCATCGTGGCTACAGTTTCTTTCCCCGGCTGGGATTGACCGTAAAGTTGAAGACAGCATCTCGCACTTCTGTCGGCACCGTCCCCTGCGGTGCTCCTTCGCCCCGCTCGATAGCATCGATCATTGGCCTTAGATGATCCATGACCTTCTTGTTGATCTCAGGCGTGATCTTGATCGGATTTCTGGCGTGCTCTCGCCAGCCCGGCTCAAACTGATCGTACAGCCTGCTTGTGAGGAAGTCGCCTTCGAGCGGCGGGTATGCCGCATACTGCATCGCTCCGGTTGCTCGGACCTCTTCGGGGAGCGCGCGATAGTGCGCGTCGAGCTTGGCCAAATCGTCTTTTAGCTCTTGGCCTGAGACAAAGGCCTGATCCTCGCCCATGAACAACGGCGCGATTGCAGCATGTAAACGGTCGAACGAAGTGAACACTTTACAGAACGGCAAGTAGAAGAGGTAAGCCATGTCATTCCGGTTCGATGTGCGCACCGCGTCGATCTTCGCCGTCGCAATCGCGAGGTGAAAGAAGACCTCACAGCGGAACACATAGTCAGCATAGGGCGCAAAGTCTCGCAGCGCCGGGCCGCCTTGCTCCTTCCAGCGCCTCAAGATTGCTGGCCGATAGCTCTCCGGGATGTTCAACACATCCAGCGCGCCCTTGAAGACCGCGTACCGGCGGCCATTCGCCAGCGCTATACCATCGGCCGCAGCCTTCACCGCTGCGAGGTCCGGGAGCTTCAGCGTCCCACGCGCGTGTGATGCTGTCCGGATAGACGTCAGATTGAGTTTTTCAAGCGCCTCGCGCCACGCCTTGGCATAGTCTCGTTCCACACCGAAGAAGTCACCTTTCCGCCACCGCCTCATGGCGGCGCTTTCCGGCATCTCGCCGTAGTGGTTTACGACACGGTCTCCTGCTTGAACGCTTCGTCCTTGAGGGATCACCGGTACCCTGCCCATCTCGACCGGGTGTCCCAGCAGGTCGCCCAGCACCAACGTCTCGTGGTGGACATTCGGGAGCGCACCAAGCTGAGGCACCTTCGCCGATATCTTCGCAACCACGTCCTCAGCCGTTCTACCTTCCGGCGGAGGCTTGTGGAGGTCGGCCAGCACCTCGGTCAGAAAGATCGGAACGATGTTCGCTCGATAGTGGTGTCCAAGCCAGAACGCTTGATCCCTATTGAGGCTTTGGATCGCCGATTTGTCGCAGATGATGATCATGCTGCAAGGTGGGGATGGGAGGCTTCCCTATCAACGGAGTCCCAGTATCCGGCTCGCTGACTACAAATGCGGTAGCTGGGCTGGCATTCGCAGAAGATGTAGGCCAAGCCGTAGCGGGCAGATTGATGGGGCTTGAAGTGGGGCTCAAGAGCGCTCGAAAAATCTGCCACGCGGGGCGCCATCTGATTTTTCGACTAAGTCATTGAAAAGATTGGTGGGGGAGGCAGGACTCGAACCTGCGAAGCCATGAGGCGGCTGATTTACAGTCAGCTCCCTTTGCCACTCGGGACACTCCCCCGCTCGACGGCAGCACAATCGGGCCGGGCCTTGCCGGCGACCGAAGACGGCCATGGAACGTGAAGGCCGCGACAACCCGGATCGGGGCGCGACCGGGCGCGTTTATGGGCGATGCGGTGGGGCAAAGTCAACCGAGGCAAACAGCTAAAATCGCGCTCGCAGCCACCGAAATTGCCATATTCCGGAACCCATGACAGAAGCGAGCCCATGAAGGATCGAAAATTCGGCCCCAAGGGGGCGCGCAGCGGGGCTAAGCCTTTCAACAGGCCCGGAAAATCGGCCGGCCGGCCGGCTTGGCGCGACCGCGATTCGCAAGGCGACGGACCCGTCATCCTCTATGGCTGGCACACCGTCACCATGGCGCTGGCCAACCCCCAGCGCCGGATCCGCAAGCTGACGCTGACCGAGAACGCGGCAAGGCGCCTTGCGGAAGAAAACATCGAGACCCGCGTGGCGCCGGAGATCGTGCGGCCCCAGGAGATCGACCGGCTGCTGTCGCCCGACGCCGTGCACCAGGGCCTCCTGGCCGAGGCCGATCCCCTGCCCTCGCCGGATATCGAGACCCTGACGCAGGAAGGCATGGTGCTGGTGCTCGACCAGATCACCGACCCCCACAATGTCGGCGCCATCCTGCGCTCGGCCGCAGCGTTCGCGGTGAAGGCGATCGTGACCACCGCGCGGCACAGTCCGGAAGCGACCGGCGTGCTGGCCAAGGCCGCCTCCGGCGCGCTCGAGCTGGTCCCTGTTGTCACGGTGCAGAACCTCGCCCGCGCGCTGACGGCGCTGAACGAGCGCGGCTTCCAGACCGTCGGCCTCGACAGCGAGGGCAGCGAGGATATCAGCGATGTCGCGCTGCGCGAGCCGCTTGCACTCGTGCTCGGCGCCGAAGGCAAGGGCCTCAGGCAATTGACCCGCGAGACCTGCAGCGTCGTGGCGCGGCTCGACATGCCCGGCGAGATCAAGAGCCTCAACGTCTCGAACGCCGCCGTGCTCGCGCTCTACGTCGGCGCGAGCCGGCTGGGGCTGATGAAGCGCTAGCTAGCGCTTTAGCACCGCGCATATCCGGACGATGCCACACTACGCCTGTTTTGCCCGACGGGTCAATCGAAATCTCTGTTTTTCCGAAATTTGGGGATCGAACAACGAGCCAATGAGTGAGGATCGCTCATGTCGGGCTCATTGCGCTTCAAGTCCTTGATTTCACTGTTCCCGGCTACTGTGCATGGGGTTGTTTTGAAGATAAAGCAAAGCGCCCGTCCGCATCACGCGAACGGGCGCTTCGCAAATCTCGACCCGATCAGAGATCAGTAATGGCGGCGCAGCGCGCGGTGACCGCCGTAATAATGCGGCGCGGCACGGTGGGCGTAGCCGTGGCGATGAGCGTAGCCATAGCGCGGACCGTGGCCGTAGCGCACGCGCGGCAGATAGCCGTAGCGGGGGCCGTAGCCATAACGATACGGACGGTAGTACGGGCGGCGATAGGGGTAAGCGGCCGGCGGCGCGACGGCAGCAGCACGATAGCCGTAGCCGTAGCCGTAGCCGTAGCCGTAGCCGTAATTGGCGGGCGCAACGACCGCGTCCTCACGATAGGTCGGATACGGCGCGAACGCGCCCGGACCGGTATAGGTCGGGCCCTGGTTCACATAGTAATACTGTGTGGTCGGCTCGACGAGACGCTCATAGGCGCCATAACCGTAGCCATACCCATAGCCGCCGCAGCCGGTGTTGCAGCCGGAATAGACCGGAGCAACCGGCGCGCACGTGGTGAAGCCGCAGGCGGCGGCGGGCGCGGTGGCGGCGAACGTCACGGCTGCTGCCGCGACCAGTCCCGAAATCATCTGACGCATTACTCTCTCCTGTTGATTTCCGTTTTTTTGGATTGTCACGTTTCTCAACCCGGCCGCCTGCCGGGTAGCTCTGTACGCGGCCGCGGCCGAGGGGGCCGAGGACGATCGTTGATCTCGGGCGCGTAGATCACCGGCGGCGGATCGACCGGCGGGTCCATCTGCGCCGGCAGCGGCGCGGACGAGGCGCCCCAGCTCTCGTGGTAGCTCTCGGCGGGCTTGGGTAATTTACGGTTGGCAGGCGGCTCGACCTCGAGCCGGCCGTAGCCCGGCCGCAGGCCCAGCGTCGGATAATAGTGGCCGACATGGTCGGGTTGACGCTCGGCGATATAGCGTCCGCCATAGATCGTGGGCTGCACCTGCTGGTTCTTGCCGAGGCCCCAGGTGCCTTCGACCAGGGCATAGGAGGCGTCGATGTTGTTGATGATGATCGGCACCCCGGGGCGGCCGGGAACGACGATATCGAAGCCCTCGCCGGCAAGCGCCGTCGCGGGCAGTCCGATCAGAAAGGCGGCGAGCGCCACGGCGCGCATGAGGAGACCCCGATTATCCGGCGACAACCTAACCGATCGCCACGCAGAGAGGGTTAAGGCCTGCTCACCAATTTCCGGTAAGCCTAATGTGTAAGGGTTGCGCGCCGCTCAAATGCTGCAAGGCGTGCTAGCGAAGCGTTAACGGCGCAAGGGCTCCGCCGGCGGAACAACGTCGCCATGCTCACATCCGTTTGACTGTTCGCTCGCGAAAATCCCACGGTTGCATCGGAACGTCCTGCACCGTCGGCGTTTAGCCCCCGTCAACAAGATGGGAGCGAACAGCCATGAACATCAAGCTTCTCGGGGCGACGGCGATTGCAGCGACCATGCTGGCAGGCTCCGCCATGGCGCAGGCAGTCGTCACCAATCCTGGCCGCTGCGCGGCGCAATTCCCCAACGCCAACTGCCAGAACCTCGGCCCGGGAAACCCCTACACCGATAGCGGCTATCGTCATCGCCGCTCGTCCTATCGTCAGACCAATAGCGACTGGAATAACGACTGGAACAGGAGCCGCACCGGCTTCTGGCCGACCGACGTCGCAGCGGGCGTTGCCGGAGCCGCGATCGGCACCGCTGGCGCGATCGCCACCGCCCCATTCCGCGCCTGGGACAATTCCTACGCCTATGACAATTCGTGGGACCGCGACTGGAACAATCGTGGATGGGACACGCGCACCTACGCCCAGCGCAACGGCTTTGTCTGTACGCCCGGGACCTGGTTCAAGGGCGAAGACGACCGCCGGCACATCTGCCAGTAGGCCAACGAGCGCGAGCGCGTTGAATCAGGCGGCCTTCGGGCCGCCTGTTTCGTGCCTGCACCGATCGTCGCCGGTTCTGGCACTTTCCGACCAAGTCTGATATTGCGACGCCCGGGCGGACAACCGGCGCATATGCCGGGCCCCGCTCCGCTTTCAAGCGTCGCCGGCTTAGCTCAGCGGTAGAGCAGCGGTTTTGTAAACCGAAGGTCGGGGGTTCAATCCCCTCAGCCGGCACCAGAGATTTGCGATGATATGGCTGGATGTTCGTCGCCCCGGGCATTGCCCAAGAATTCGCTTCAGGCTGCACGCCGAGAGGCCGTGCGGGCGGTGAAATTCCGATAAACCTAACGCCGGACAATACCTCATCATCGCAGCCGTGTCACTGCATCGACGCGCGGAAGCCGCGCCTTCTTTCCTCACATCCGTTTGACTCTTCTGGTCCCGAAAGATTGGCAGGCGCCGGAACGACAGCCGCCCTCGTGCTTTGCCCCGCGCAGGCGAAGAGAAAAGGAGGCTCACAATGAAGCATTTGAACTTGGCAACCGCGGCAATGGCGGGCGCCGCAGCGATGGCAATGGCAGCGATGACGACACCGGCCTCGGCGGACCAGTCGGTGGTGCAATATCCTGGCGCGTGCAAGCAGTGGCATCCGAACGCGAACTGCTTGAACCACGGACCCGGAAACCCGCGCCGCTATTACGGATATGTTTCGCCGTCATTCTACAATTACGGCGGCGCCGGATACCCGCGGCAGAGCTACGCGTATTACCCGGCCTATCAGACCGGATTCGCGCCGCTGGACTTTGCAGGCGGTGTTGCCGGCGCCGCGATCGGCACCGCCGGCGCCATCGCAACCGCACCGTTCCGCAGTTACGCTTGGGATCATGGCCCGGGCTACTATTAAGGTTGCATTGGGAGAAGGCGTCGTGGACAACGGCGCCTTTCTGCCAAACACCGGCTGATCCGGGGTGAGGCCTGCGAAAGTCTCGCGGTCCGCCAGGAAACGTAGGCGAGCACGGGAGGACGATGCGCATCGCCATGCCAGCGATCCGATCAAGCTCGAAGGCAGCAAACCCGATCAGCCGGGGGACCGGAACCAAAGACGTGGGTCGCTCGTTCTCGAGACATGCTGATCCGGGAAGAAAACCGAAACATGGTTCTGCTGGCGACGGTGGTGCTGTGCTGTAGCGCCCTCGCTGGCGCCTTGGCGATGATCGAGTCGGTCCAGGGACAGGCGCCCGGCAAGCTGGTCGCCGAAGGGGCGGAGCTCGGCTTCGCTACGCCAACCCAGATACCGGTCCGGGTGGTCGGCGCGCCGTTCGAGCCCAACGTCAATCCCCGCGAGCGGTAGCGCTTACCTCGGGGAGGCGTTCGCGCCCTCGTCCCCGGACTGGCCGCAGGCACGTGCCAATTCCTCCACAAACGCGATCACCTCCGCCCGCTTGTCGGGCGGCAGCGCGAGGAACGCGCGGATGAGCCTCAGGCCCTCCGCCTCGTCCGGGCGTTCATTCGTTGTATCCATTCGTCTAATCTCGGGCGATCGGGAAAAATATGCAATCCCTTGCAAACAGCCTTGATTCAAAGCGGTCGCTTTGCTGGAATGAGCGCGGCTGAGGTGGATCATGAAATGGATCAGGGAGCGCGACGCACTGATCGCGCAGACGCTGGCCTTCGTCCAATCGGTGACCGGCAGGAAGGATGATGACCTGCAGCCGGATGCGCCGGCGGTTGGCTCGCCCGTCGCGGTCGAGATCGTCGCCATGGAGGCAGTCGCCGTCGAGGTCGAGCCGCCGCAAGTTCCGCTCCCGCCCCGGCCCACACCTCCCGCGGCGCGGGCAAGCGGCGATTTCCGCACCGAGATGCAGGCTCGCCTTGCCGATTTCCGGAAGCATCAGGAGCGCTTCGAGCGCGAACGTGAGGAATACTGTACGGCGACCCTGACCAGATTGCGTGCCGCCATCCGCGACGCCGGCCCCCCGGCCCAAAAATAGCGCCCGGTCAAAGGCTTATAGCCAGGACCAGACCAGCCAGAGATTGGCCGCGCAGGCGCCGAGCAGCGCCAGCGTGAGCGGCAGGAGCATGTGCCCGCAGGATGTCTTCAGGTCGCTCGTCATGGCGGAAAACATCCGCTGATTCCGGCCGACGAGTCCCAGGGATTCTTTTTTCCAGGATTCAGGACTCGTTAAGGACTCAAGGGCCGGTGGCGGCCGATCACGGCTCCGTGATCTGGCGGCGAGCCGGAACCCTTGACCGGGCAAGCTCGTTAACCGGGTTTCTTGGAGCGGGAAGAATGCCCTACGCCCTGTTCTGCAACGATGCCCAGATCAGCAAGGCCTATCCCAGCGAGTCCGACGTCTGGAAGCTCGCACAGCGAAGTGGTCTCGTCGTGGACGTGGTTGCGGACGACGAGCGGCCGGGACCGCACCGGGTGCTCGACAACGGCTACGAGATCGCCCCGTGCCAGGCAGCACACGGCGAGGACCCCGCCAAGAACAAGGCTGAGGCCGACCAGCAGGCGAGGATGGAGCTTGAGCTGAATTCCTGAGTTCCGGCACGAAACCGGAGTGGGGCTCAGGGCGTCGCGGCCGCCAGCGAGGCCTGCTCGCCCGGCATGGCCACGCAGGCCTTGCGGCGATGTAACCCACGGATGGCGCCAGTGACCTTCATCACCTTGCCCGACGGACAGGAAGCGTCCTTGACGAAGGCCACCTCATAAGGTGCCAGCATCAGAGGCTCGGATTTGAGGATTGTCTGTGCGGAGCACGGCAGGAAGGAGAAGCATGAGAGCACCACTGCCGACACCAAGATACGCATGTCCGTCGTCCCACCAGCCCGATAATTGTCATATAACGCGTTCCGGAGCGCGAGTTCCGTAGATCGCAAAAATTATTTTTGCTTTACCCCGGCCCCATGACGCGCGTGAGAAGGCGCGCCAGCCACCATTTGCAAGCAAATGACGCGCCAGATGGTTCACGCAAAGCAAACAACCGGCTGAAAAGCCGGCAAAACAAAGGCCGGCGGAGCCGGCCTTTGTCGGATCTTCAATCGCCGCTGGCAGTCAGTAGCGGGAGCCTGTCGGACCGCCCCAGCCGAAGCGGTAGTTCACGCCGACCTTGACGGTATGTTCGTCCTCCCGGCCACGAACACCGACGATGTCGGCCGGGCCGGAGGTAAAGGTGGTGCTGCCGAAATTGTAGTACTGATACTCGGCCTTGGCCGACCAGCTCGGCGCGAACATGTATTCGAGGCCGGCGCCGACGGTATAGCCGTCCTTGTTGTTGCCGGTGGTGGTGAAGGCCTGCGGCACCCCGGCGATGTTCACGCCAAGGCCGTTATTACGCCAGGCATAGCCACCCTTGGCGTATAGCAGCGTCGGTCCCCAAGTGTAGCCGATGCGACCGGTCACCGACCCGATCTGGTCGGTGTTGGAGGTCACCTGCGTGCCCAGCGGGAAGGTGGCACCGTTGTTGTTGGTCGGCAGCCAGGAATACTGAGCTTCGATACCCACCACCCAGTTGGGCGCGAACTGATAGTCGAAGCCGCCCTGCACGCCGCCCATGAAGCGAGCGTCGCTGGATTGGAAGCTGCTGTCGCCGGCAAACGCACCGCCGACATGGCCGCCGATGTAGAAACCGGTCCAGTTGTAAATGACCTGCGGCGGCGTATAGGCCGGAGCCTTCGTGTAGGTGCGCGGCTGTATGTCCGCGGCGGCGGCCGGCGCGGCCAGCGCAAGCACAGCGGCTGCACCCAGCAAAATCGATTTCATGATCGTCCCCGTTCTTTCATAACGACACTCAGGAAACAACGTGGCGTGAATTGGGTTGCTTCGCGGCGATGCCGGAACGTTGATCGTTCGTCACTGTGACGGGGTGGCAACAACGCGATTTTGTTCCGTCACATCGCCCTGAGCTAACCGTTTTTGTCGCGTGCACAAGGCCTGGCGCAACGATTTGTCTCAAGAGGAAATCACCCCGTTCAAAGCTCGCCGAAATGTGATCCAGCGGCTCCGGCTGGGTCGATCTAACATCGGGCGATGAAGGCGGGCTTTGCGCTACCGCGTCATCTTTTCCAGTTCCGGAAAGGGTGCGTAAACCGCACCGGCGCAGAGATCGCTGGTCCGGTCGACCACGCGGTCCGCCCGGCCGTTGACGAAGATCACGGCCCGTTCGCGCATGGCCTTGTAGCTGCCATCGGTCTCGCGCGGGGTGAAGTGCAGGCAGCTCACATAGAACTGCCGGCCGCCGACCTCGCGCTGCACCGGTTCGGCCATGCTGGCGTCGCGCACGCCGACCGGATTGTTCAGATAGGTCCGCATCAGAGCCAGCGTGTCGCTCCGGAAATTGTCGGGAAACGGCTGCGGCCCGCCGGCCTGGGTCCCGCCCATCAGCGTTGGACGGTCACCGTCGCTGCCGAAACAGGCCGCAAGCGCCAAGGGCAATGCCAATATCACCGCACATCTCGCCAACCGCCCCACAGGCCCCGCTCTCCGCTCGATCAGATCAGGGAGACGTTCTAGCCCCAAGCCTGCACGAAGGGAATTCGCTTGCCGCGGCGCAAGCAGCGCACCGGCCCGCCGCCGGCATCTCGGGCTTTCGCACGAGACAGGGCGAACGGACCGGGCCTGAAGTCCGCGCGCGGCGGCGGGGCAATGCCAGGGATGCCGCCGCGCGGGATCAGCCGTCAGTTGCGCTGGTCTGATGCCGCCGGCTTGGTCACGTCCGGCTGCGCCTTCTGCGACTCCTTGGCCGTGACCTGCTTGTGGTCATGGCGATCCTTGCGCACGGTCTTGTGCGCGCCGGTGGTGACCGCGGCGTTCGCATTCATCGCCTTCGACTTGGCATCCACCTTGGCATCCACCTTGGCGTCGGTGGCCTTGCCGTCCGTAGGCTTGAGATCAGCCTTGAGATCAGCCTTGGCGTCGGCCTTGACGCCGGCGTCCGGTTTCGCGGCGGTGGTCGCCGCCTTGGTCTGGCTCTGGTCCGCCTTGATCACCGGGGCAGTCGTGGCGGTCTTTCCGGCTTCGGCAGCGAAGGCCGGGGCTGCGATCACGGACGCTGCGAGCAAGGCTGCGGAGATGGTCTTCAACATGGTGGTCTCCTCTTGGAAGGATCTCGAGGCGGCGCCCTCTCGCCCACCCTTCGATCGTAGGTGGCAGCCTAGGCGGGGCACATTGAACCCAGTCTGAAGTCCCCAGCGGGCTTCCGTTCATCTGGATGACAAGTTTGTCATCAGCGACCGGGCGAATAGATCGTGCGAAGGGGGAATGTTTTTGCGCGATGGGGGTTCTGGTCTTCGGGCAATCGTGTAGGATCGCCACGTTTCCATACGGGAGAATTTCGATGCGCAAACTCTCAATGCTTGTTGTGCCGGGCCTCGTCGCCATGACGCTGGCGGCGGCGCCGGTACTGTCGAGCGCCTATGCCGCAGGCAGCGACGAGCCGTCCTCGCCGCCGAAGTCGGATAGTTCGTCCAAAAAGGGCAAGAAGAAGAGCTCTTCCGTCAGCGATCCCAAGTTCCTTGCGGCCTATCGCACCGCCTACGCCGCGATCTACGACAATCACGATTACACGAGCGCGATCGGCCAGTTGAAGTCGCTCAAGCGCGACGACGTCGCCGACGTCGCCAATCTGATCGGCTACTCCTATCGCAAGCTCGGCGACTACCAGTCATCGAAGGTCTATTACGAGCTGGCGCTGAAGGACGATCCGAACCACGTCCGCACTTGGCAGTATTACGGCCTCTGGCAGCTCGAACAGGGCAACCGCGAACAGGCGCAGTATCATCTGAACAAGATCGCCTCGCTTGCCGGTACCGACAGCTCGGAGTATCGCTCGCTTGCCGCAGCGCTCGACAAGCCGACCGGCGCGACGCTGGTCTACTGAGACATCGTATCCTTGAACGAAGTCGACGGGCACAACCTTTCGGGTTGTGCCCGTTCCGCTTTCTCGGCTAGCCTCCGCCACCAATCTTCCCTGCAGATTGGTGTGCAATGGACACGTGGCTGCGATCCGCGATCGACTACATCGGCTCCTGGATCGAATTCCAACTGACGACAATCCAGCAGCCCGGCGTCATCGTCGCATTCGCCCATCGCGGTGAGGTCGTCGCCGAGCATGCGTTCGGCCTCGCCAATCTCGATACCGGCGAGAAGCTCACCCCACGCCACCGCTTCCGCATCGCCTCGCACTCCAAGAGCTTCACCTCGGCCGGCATCATGAAGCTGCGGGAGCAGCGCAAGATCCGGCTCGACGATCCCGTGGGCGATTATGTCGGCGGCCTGCATCCGCGCGTCGCCGAGACGACAATCGCGCAAGTGCTGTCGCACAGCGCGGGATTGACGCGCGACGGCAGCGATTCCGGCCAGTTCATCGACAGCCGCCCCTATCTCGGCACGAAAGAGTTGCTCGCCGAATTGAAGCTGCCGACCGCAATCGAACCCGGCACCCGCTTCAAATATTCCAATCACGGCTTTGGGCTGATCGGCCTCGTGATCGAGGCCGTGACCAGGGAGTCCTACCCGGTCTGGATCAAGCGCGAGATCATCGAACCTGCGGGCTTGCGCGAAACCGAGCCGAATGCACCGCTTGCCAGGGGCACGCCGTTCGCCTGCGGTCATACGCGCATCGTCCCGCTGGGCGAACGCTGCGTGATCCCCGGCGACAATCCCGCACATGCGATGGCATCCGCCGCAGGCTTCGTCGCCACCGCCGCCGACACCGCCCGCTTCTTCGCGCAGCTCGCACCCAACGCGAAGAAGAGCGTGCTGTCGGTCGCGAGCCGCCGCGAGATGACGCGGCACCATTGGCGCATTCCGCAGAGCTTCGAGACCTACTATGGCTTGGGCGTCAATGCCGGCAAGACCGACGGCTGGGACTGGTTCGGCCATGGCGGCGGCTTCCAGGGCTACATCTCCCGAACCTGCTCCATTCCCGCTTGCGAGCTCGCGATCAGCATCCTCAGCAACTCCATCGACGGCGCGGCCCCGTTCTGGATGGATGGCGCGATGCAGATCCTGCGCACCTTCAAGACCCGCGGCGCACCCGACCGCCGCGTGCGCGACTGGACCGGCCGATGGTGGACGATCTGGGGCGCGACCGATCTGGTCCCCGCGGGCAACCGCGTGCTCGTCGCCAATCCGCAGTTCAACAACCCCTTCATGGATGCCGCCGAGATCGAAGTCACCGGCCGCGACACCGGCAGGCTCGCCTGGGCCGCCGGCTATTCCAGCCATGGCGAGCCGGTGCGCCGGATCCGCGACAAGCGCGGCAAGATCAGCGACATCTGGATCGCCGGCGCGAACGTGAAGCCGGAGCGCGTCGTGGCGAAGGAAATCGCCCGCCGATATCCGTCGCGCAAACGAAGACCTACTCCCTGATCAATCGCTCGACCTCGCTGCGGAAGGCCTGCCGCGATCCGTCGCGCGAGTAGAACATGTGGCCGCCGGGATAGACCACGAACTTCACGCGTTGCGTCACGAAGGCCGGCAGCTGGTCGAGCACCCGCTTCGTTCCGAAATAGGGCGTGGCGAGGTCGAACAGCCCGTGCCCGACCAGGACGTTCAGCTTCGCATCTGTGGCGAGGATCTGGCGCAGCTCGGAGACCGATTGCGGCGGGTTGATGCCACGGCCGAAGTCCCAGTTGCCTTCCACGGCGCCGTTCAGGACTTCGTAGGAGCCGCTGGGCCGCCAGTTGAGCTTGCGCGTCAGCACGTCGACCGCTGCGCTCGTCAGCGGCGCCTGCAGCGAATCGCCGGAGGGATCGCCGAAGCGTGAGCTGCTGGAATCCGGATAGGGATCGAAGCCACGCACGGAGGCGTCGTAGCGTCCCGTCACCTTGCCGTTCTTGCGGTCGAACTCGCGGCGGAATTCACCGACGTCGAAGCGGCCGGCGAGCCTGCGGCTCACCGCCTGGTCGATGCCGGTGAGTTCGGCGACCTTGTCGGCCAGGCGATTCGTGGCTTCCTTGTCCGCCTCGCCCTTGACGAGGTCGGCCAGGAATTCGCCGCGCGCGTAAGCCTCGACGTCGGCGAGATCGGCGCGCTTGACCGGTCCCTTGGCCTCGCGCGCCACCGCGACATAGCTCGGCAGCGTCGCGACATATTGCAGGAGGCTGGTGCCGGTGAACTCGCGAAAATCCAGCAACGGCGACACCATGATCAGTCCCCTGACGCCGACGCCGTGCTGAAGCTGCAACTGGCGCACGACCTTCGGGCCGCGAATGCCGCCATAGCTTTCGCCGGCGACGTATTTCGGCGAGGTGAGCCGATCATGTTTCTCCAGCCAGCGGCGGATCACGAGCGCGATCGAATTGGCGTCACCGTCGACGGAGTAGAAGGATTTTCGCGCGTCCTCGCTGCTGGCGACAAATCGGCTGTAGCCGGTGCTGACGGGATCGATGAAGACGAGATCGGTGAAGTCGAGCCAGGTCTCCGCGTTCGGCTTCACCTCGGGCGAGGCCGAGGGCGACAAGGCTTCGCCATCGAGCGGCAGCCGCCATGGCCCGGCCGCGCCGAACTGAAGCCACGCCGAGGACGCGCCGGGGCCGCCGTTGAACAGGAACGTCACCGGGCGCGTGGCGCGGTCGGCACCGTCGAGTTGATAGGACGTGTAGGCGATGTCGGCCAGCGGCTCGCCCTTGCCGTCGAATACGCGGATCGAGCCGGCGGTCGCGGCGAAATTGAGGGTTCGGCCGGGCAGCTCCAGCGTCTGCTTCGTGGTCGAATCCGGCGGGAGACGGTGCAGCTCGGCCGCCGATGACGACGCCTGCGACGCGTTCTGCGGACCACCGCCGCGACTGCCCTTCTGCCCGGACGGGGCAGCTGCCTCCGGGGGCGGCTTCGGCGGATCGTCCGCGTGCGCAACTCCGGCAAGCGCGAAAGCCGAGACCGCCAGCATCAGGACCGTTCGACGGAGCGCCGGCAAATTCGTGACCATGATCGTTCTCCCTGCCCGGCCGTGACAGCCGGTGCGGACAGAAAGGTTAGCCCGGAATTGCGACGCTTTGGGGAATCCCAGGTCTGGCGGGCCTGAACAGGCCGCAGAGGGTCAAATCACCCGGAGCGACAGCCTCCGTCAGCTTTGGAGGGCGGTCCTCCTCGACAATGCAGGCCCACCTCGTATAGACGAGCCCGGCGGAACTTACTCGAGCCAGCGGCACCTGCCCGGGAAGCCATGACAAAGCCCTCGCGATACGACCGGATCGCCTTCGTCGCCAGCCCGAGCAGCGAGGCGCAGGCCGCCTTCGGACAGCTCACCAGGGAGTATGGCAATTGCGACCCGAAGGATGCCGACGTCGTCGTCGCGCTCGGCGGCGACGGGTTGATGCTCCAGACGCTGCACCAGAACATGCACACGGGAAAGCCGATCTACGGCATGCACCGCGGCACGGTCGGCTTCCTGATGAACGAGTACTCGACGCACGATCTGCGGGCGCGGCTCGAGGCCGCGCATGAATCCGAGATCAACCCGCTCCTGATGCGCGCGACCGACATGCACGACCGGGTGCATCTGCACCACGCCATCAACGAGGTCGCCCTGTTCCGGCAGACCTATCAGGCCGCGCGCCTGAGGATCCTGATCGACGAGCGCGAGCGCATGTCCGAGCTGATCGCCGACGGCATCATGGTGGCGACGCCGGCGGGCTCCACCGCCTACAATCTCTCAGCCCAAGGACCGATCCTGCCGATCAACGCCGCGCTGCTGGCGCTGACGCCGATCAGCGCCTTCCGCCCGCGCCGCTGGCGCGGCGCGTTGCTGCCCAACACGGCCTATGTCGTGATCGAGGTGCTGGAGGGCGAGAAGCGTCCCGTCGCGGCGGTCGCCGACCACGACGAGGTCCGCGACGTCCGCCGCGTCGAGGTGCTCTCCGACAGAACCATCTCGATGCGGATGCTGTTCGATCCCGGCCACAGCCTCGAAGAGCGTATCCTGCGCGAGCAGTTCGGCTACTGAAGCGTCGGCCCGCAACGGGGCCCCGGTCGCAACGCTTCGTTAACTCCCGGCGCGATATGGTTAACGAAGGTTGACCGCTTTGGCCCGGGCGTCATGTTTCGCATCGACTTCAACAAGCTGCGCTTCCTCGTCTGCGACGACAATCCGCACATGCGCCGCATCCTGCGGACGCTGCTGCATTCGTTCGGCGCGCGCGAGGTCTATGAGGCCGAGGACGGCGCGACCGCGCTCGAAATGTACAGCCATTACGTGCCCGACATCGTCATCACCGACTGGGCCATGCCGATCTTCGACGGGCTCGAGCTTGCGCAGATGATCCGGCAGCCCGAATCGAAGGGCAACCCCTACGCACCGATCATCATGCTGACCGGCCATTCCGAGAAGCGCCGCGTCACGGTCGCGCGCGATGCCGGCGTCACCGAATTCCTGGCCAAGCCGATCTCGGCCAAGGGCCTCTATCAGCGCATCCTCAACGTGGTCGCCAATCCCCGCCCCTTCATCAAGACCAAGACCTATTTCGGGCCGGACCGGCGCCGCAACACCAACTCCGCCTATATGGGCCCCGAGCGCCGCGTCGGCGAAAAGCACGAGGTGCTGCAACAGCCCTCGCTGCTCGACAAGGCCCGCTCCTCCATCTAGCGCAAGGTCCTCAGGCGAGGCAGGCACCATGGCGAAGAACAGCGCAAAGGACATCGAGGTCAAGGCCTTCGCCACACACCACGTCATCACGCAGCCCAACCCGCTGCGCAAGGTCCTGCGCCGTGTCGAAGAAAGGGACATGGACGATCCGGTCGGCCGCGCCGAACAAGCGCTCGCGAGCCTTTCCGGCGAGTTCAAGGACTGGATGGCGATCGAGGTCCAGAGACTGTCCACCGCCTGGACCGCCGTGCAGAAGGATGGCTTCACGAAGAAGCTGCGCGACGAGCTGTTCCACGCCGCACACGACATCAAGGGCGATGCGGCAACGTTCGGCTTTCCTTCGGCAGCGGGAATTGCCGAGAGCCTGTGCCGCGTCATCGAGCACGCCCCTGATCTGGAAAAGGTGCCGGCCGAGCTGTTCACGCACCACATCAATGCCATTCTCGCCATCGTGCACGAGAACACCAGGCTCGACAGCCTCAGCGTCTCCGCCGAGCTCAGCCGCCGCCTGCGCAAGGTCGCCGACGACTATCTCGCCAACGTCAACCGCGACCGCCCCGAGCATCTCGAGGTCATCCTGGCCCCGAGCATCGCGCCGGTGGAGTAAAGACTCTCTCCTCTCGTCATTACGAGCGCAGACATCGCAGGGTGGGCAAAGCGAAGCGTGCCCACCAATCAACATGAATTGTGCGGATAGATGGTGGGCACGGCGCAAGAGCGCCTTTGACTACCCTACGGCGTCTCGTTACGCCGCAATCAGATCGTCATAGAGCGGATCGATCGCATCATCGGCGACGAGCTCGTCGCGGAACAACCGTGCCTCCTCGCGCGCGGATTCGGTGGCAAAGCGGCGTAGCAGGACCATCAGCGGCTCGGCGGCGCCCCGGTCGGTCTCGCAGTGGGTGAGCACGCGCTCGACCATGCGCCGGCGCAGCCGCGCCGCGCCGTCGTCGCTATCGACGAAGCCTTGCTCGTGGCAGGCATCGAGCGCGACCTGGAACGCCGCAAACGTCGCCTCCGGAAGCCCGGCGCGACGGAGCAGCGCGTACAGGCTGTTGCCGCCGCGATCGTGCAGCAGCGCGGAGACACGCGCCAGCGGCAAATCGGTAAGCTCGGAGAGGGCCGCGTCGAACAAATCGAGATTGCCCGAGAGCAGTGCCCGCAGGATCAGCCCCGCGGTCAGCTGGCCGGTGATGCGCAAATGCCTGACGAGGCCTTGCATGTCCTCGCCGCGCGAGCGCGCCGCGATGTTCATGGTGGAGCGGTCACGTGCCTCGATCGTGATGCGGTCCGCGCGGTCGGCGCTGAGCCAGTTCCGCGCCACGACGAATTGCGCCAGCGTCTGCGAGAGCTTTGCCACCAGCGCCGCGTGCGTTGAGGACGGCAGATCCTCCAGCACCAGCATCGCCTCGCGGATCGCAGCGAGATGGCCGTGGCGCTCGACGATGCGGTCCCAGGAGAACGGGGCGAGTTCGGCGTTCGGATTCTCGATCAGCTCAAGTGCGGCAGCTGCGCAGCCGACTTCGGCGATCGCGGCGCACACCGATACCGGCAACGCGATGCGGCGGGCCACCGCGCATTGCACCTCCTCATTTCCGGTCGCGACGATGTCGACGAGGTCGGCGTCGATCAGCAGCGGGGAATGTTCGAGCACCGGCAGCGCGACGGTCGGCTGATCCGTCGACAGCGCCCGCACGATCGCGGCCGGCGCCTCGGCGCTGCGGGCAAAGGCCTCGGCCATCGCCTGCCGCACCAGGGGCGAGGGATCGTCGAGCAGCATCAGAAGCGCGCCTTCGGCGGCGATGCGGTCGTCTGCAGAAAGGTCTGAGATCAGCCAGGCCCGCGCCAGCGCCCGTGTCGCCTCGGCCCGCTCGCCTGCGGGCGCCGTCCTGATCCAATTAATGAACTGCCGAACAATCATCCTGCTTCCGGCTTACACAAACAAACGAAAAGAGTGACGGCTCGTCACCTGCAACACAAAATAAACCATGACGCTTAACAAAGCGTTCACCATAACTGACTGGTTTTATTGACGTTTTGTTAATGGAACAAAAGCACTACTCCCACGTGCGCCGACAGCAACGCACGCCTTCGGCGAATGCGCTGCCGAGCCCGGGGGCCCAGAATTTCAAGAGAAGTTCGCAGCACTGGATCCCGGCTCAGCGCAGCAGCGTTTCACGCTGCAGCGCGTCCGGGACACGAGACGGCGACTAGCTCGAGAACGTGCCGCTACGATCGCTGAAGAGATCGAGCGGCTGCGGCGGCCGCACGTCCGGCGTTGCCGACGCCACCGAGGTGAGCGAGGCGTTGTTGCCCCATAGTTTCTGCACCGTGGTCGAGACCGGCTGCGTGGCATCGCCGGGCTGATAGATCGAACGAAACGCCGGCGTGCCCGGCGCATTGTCCGCGAGCGTCGCCGGCGAGGTCGCACCGACGGGCGTCGCGGCGCGTGTGTTCGGGAAGGTCTGGAGATAGACGGCATTGTCGATCATCGGCGCCGTCGGCTGCACGCCGATCGCACTCGCGACCTCGGCGGTCGACGGCGTGTCGCCGTACATCGCCATCGCGCTGCGCGTCACTTTCGAATTGGCGGCACTGGCGTAGCGTGCGTCGAGCACCGAATAGACTTCGGAGACGCTGCGGGCGCGGCCGTCCTTGGCGTAGAAGATCGAGCGATTGGCGGATGCCGCGTTGGGAAACAGCCGCGCACCGACCGCCTGCGGATTGTCCTCGGCATTGGCGATCAGCCTGGCCGCGCCGCCGACACCCATGAAATGCGCCATGTAGAGCTCGCTGTCGCTCGGCCTGCGGCCGAGCAGGCCGGTGAGCTTGAAGCTGTTCGACTGCGTCAGCGCCGCCGCCATGGTGGATGCGGCTTCGGGGTCGTCGCGCAGCTTCATGATCGACCGCTTTATCACGGGATCATCGACGGTGTAGGTGCCGGCCGAGGTTCTGGTGATGGCGTCGGCGTAGCTGCCATAGCCGAGCTGGGTGCCGGCTTCCTTCACCGTGCCAAGCCACGTCTGGTCGATGAACTGGTAGAGCCCGTGCGCGGACGAGGTGGTGGCCCCCGCCGTCGGATCGAAATCCGATTCCATCTTGGCGGTGGTCAGCATGTACTGGAAGCTGACGCCGGAGATATTCGAGGCCTGCTTGATCGCACCGGCGACACGCGCGCGCGACGGATCGAGTCCGACCGTCTGCGTGGCACTGGAATTGTCGATCGACATGATGAAGTGCCCGCCCCGCGCGGCATTGAGCGACGCCGGCAATTCGGCGCCCGTCGTCTCACCGTGGGACAGACATGGTTAATGCGAGGTTAATTCCGGGATCGGCCCCTCCCCCGAGTCATTCCGGAGCATCGCGCAGCGATGAGCCCGGAATCCATTGGGCTTCAAGTGATGCCGTACGGTGGATTCCGGGCTCGCGCTACGCGCGCTCCGGAATGACGGAGGCTATTTCTTGTAAACGTCGTCCGGATCAAACAACCGCTCGGCGTCGGTGAAGACCAGCTTCGCTCCCCCACCGTCCGCTTCGACCTTGCGATAGAAGCAGGACCGGCGCCCGGTATGGCAGGCCGCGCCGACCTGCTCGACGCGGATCCAGACCGCGTCCTGGTCGCAATCGGTGCGCATCTCGACCACGCGCTGGGTCTGACCTGAGGTCTCACCTTTTCGCCACAAGGCATTGCGCGAGCGGCTAAAGTACCAGGCATCGCCGGTCGCGATCGTCTTGCGCAGCGCCTCCTCGTTCATGTGCGCGACCATGAGCACGTCGCCGGTGGCGACGTCGGTCGCGACGCATGTCACGAGGCCGCTGGCATCGAACCTGGGCAGGAGGGCGAGACCTTCTTCGATCTCATGGGAGTGAGCGGACACAGGACCCTCGCGAGTTCACTTGCGAGGTCAGCGCGTCGTGCCTCGCACCAGGGACAAGAAACGGGCCTGCTCCGCCGGATTGTCGCGGAACATGCCGGTGAAGCGGCTGGTGAAGGTGGAGGCACCATGCTTGGCGACGCCACGCACCGACATGCAGGTATGCTCGGCCTCGATCAGCACCGCGACGCCGCGCGGCTTGAGGATCTCGTCGATGGCTGCTGCGATCTGCGCCGTCAGGTGCTCCTGGGTCTGGAGCCGGCGGGCAAAGATGTCGGTCAGGCGCGCAAGCTTCGACAGGCCGACGACACGTTCCACCGGCGTATAGGCGATGTGCGCCTTGCCGTAGAACGGCATCATGTGGTGCTCGCACTGCGAGGTGAATTCGATGTCGCGCACCAGGACGAAATCGTCATAGCCGGCGGTCTCGCCAAAGGTGCGGTCGAGCACCTCGGCCGGGCACTGGTGATAGCCCTGATAGAGTTCGTCGAAAGCTTCGACGACACGGCGCGGCGTGTCGAGCAGGCCCTCGCGCTCGGTGTTCTCGCCGATATAGGCGAGCAACGTCTTCACCGCGGCTTCCGCCTCGGCGCGTGCCGGGCGCGGCTGGTCGGCGCGAACGGCGGCAGCAAGGAATTCTGCAGGATCAAGCTCGGCCGGGCGGCTCTCGGGCTGCCGGTCGGAGGGCTTGTTGGGGCGGATGGATTTGATTGCAGCGTCCATATCGACTCCGTTCGACGGCCTTGCGGCCGGAGTGTCACCGGCAGACGGGGCGGCCAAGCCGCCGGACGCCTGAACAGAACAAGTTTCGGCGGAAAGTCCTAAAGTCGTAACGCCGGCAGCGCATATCTGGATCACTGCCACCGCACCGCTGGACTGTTTTTCCACCAGTTCCGTCTCTATATAGGACCGTGGGCGGCGCCCGCCAAGGCCGATCCGGCCCGGAAGTGGCTGTGGACGTGTTGGACCCCATCACATGCTGAACGACATCTACAACAAGCGGATCATCGAACTGGCCGGGAATATTCCGCGCCTCGGGCGGCTGTCGGACCCCGACGCCTCCGCCACTGCCCACTCCAAACTGTGCGGATCGACCGTGAAGGTCGACCTCAAGATGAATGGCGATACCGTCACCGACTTCGCGCATGACGTGAAGGCGTGTGCCTTGGGCCAAGCCTCTTCATCCATCATGGCAAGTCACGTGGTCGGCTCGACTGCGAGCGAACTCCGTGAGTTACGCGAAACCGTTCGCAAGATGCTGAAGGAGAACGGTGCGCCTCCCGAAGGCAAATGGGAAGAAATCAAGTTCCTCGAGCCGGTCCGCGACTACAAGGCGCGCCATGCCTCGACGCTTCTGACCTTCGATGCCGTGGTCGATGCCATCGGCCAGATCGAAGCCAAGGCCAAGCAGCCGGCCGCTGCGCAGGGCTGACACCCTGATGTCGTTCCGGGGCGTCGCAAAGCGACGAACCCGGAATCCCGAGATTGCAGCGCGAGTTTCTCAGGTGCGCAATTGCGCACCCCGGAATGACTGCCAGGATTTTTGAGCTTACTTCTGCGTCGCCGCAGCCGGCGCGGCCACGCCACCCGTCGGCACCAGGGCTTCCGCCGTCTTGGTCGATTTGGCAGGCTGCGCCTGCTCCGGTTCCGCGCCGAACCTGGCCTGCGTCTTCGGTGCCAGCTCCGCCATTGCCGGCGCTGAAATATCCACATGCGGAAGCACATCTGCCACGAGATCGGTCGTGACCAGATTGGTGAGCTTGAGCTCGCCAGCGTCGAGCTCGTGCAGGTCTTCCCAGGGCGGAACACTGAGCGCAAGCGACAGCAGGTCACCGGCGCCGCCCATGTCGAATGTGTATTTGGCGAGGCGGCCGATGTCGCGCTCCACGATCATCAGATCCTGCGCGCTGTAGCTCGCCGCCTTGGCATCGTCAGCCCGGTCGCCCATCCAGATCTGGTGAACCCGGACATGGGCGGCTTCCGGCACGTAGCGCTTCTTGCCGGCCAGCAGCAGGAACACGCACATGGATTCGCAATAGGCCTCCGGCGCGACCGCCGGGCGGGTCGACGGCCCGCCGCGGAGGCTGACGCCGACCGTGGTCAAAAGCCCGAGATTGCGGAAGCGCCGGCCGAGCGTGATCGCGTCATTGACGGACCCGCCGCTCGAATCGAGCACGACGGTCGCGCCGCCGAGCTGGCGCCCGCGCGAAAACTCTTCGAATTCCCTTGGCGTATCGGCAGTGATGATGCCAACCGCGCTGACCCAGCCGCGGCAATTCGGCTCGCAGGCGACCCAGCTGAACTTCATCGGCAGCTTGCGCTCTTCGAGGGTGTTGCCTGCCCGGGCCGACGACCCGAAAGTCGCGATGGCGCCAGCCAGCGCGACGCCACAGACGGCGGTTCCTACCAGCAACCAGCCGCGAAGATTGAGCGACGTCAGACGTTTCAAACTGGTCCCTTCCCCAAGCCCCAAGGCGAATTCAGGCAAACCCCGTTTTGCGCGTTCAATGAGTCTACACATGAACGTCATAAAAATGGTATCCGTGGGAATACAGTTCGTCCATAGATACTTGCTGCACTGCTCCCAAAAAGCATGCAAAATATGACGCGTAAACAACAGCTTACGGTTCCCTGCGCCGGAACCGGGCAACACCTCGCTTAACGTTGCAGCAAGGCGCACATGAAGCATTCAGCCTGCGAGCATTGTTCCAGCTCCGTCGACGGTGCGCTCCGGCTGCCCCGCAGATTCGGGCGTGCGCTGATCTGGCTCTATCGGCATACGCTGTCGCCCCTGGTCGGTTACAACTGCCGGCACTTGCCGACATGCTCCGTCTACGGCGACGAGGCCATCGAACGGTTCGGGCTCTGGGCCGGCGGCTGGATGACCCTCGCGCGCCTGCTCCGCTGCCATCCCTTCGGCACGTCCGGCATCGACAACGTACCCCTCACCGCACCCCAAGGCGCACGCTGGTATCTGCCCTGGCGGTACGGCCGCTGGCGCGGGGTCAATGCACCCTGACGCTTGCTGCGGTGCTTGACCATCGCCGCCCTGACCGGAACCGGCACTTTCGGCTCGCGTTGTTTCGATGCTCCCACGGGAGGAAACAACAATGCGCTGGAAAATCAGCCCTCATTTTCACTTCCGGCCTGGTCCGAATTTCGGTCACAGAGGACACGATCCCAGAACCATCGACCTGCTCGCCGTCATCGCGCTGCTCGCGCTCGTCCTGGGCTCAGGCTGGTATCTGGCGAGGAGCTTTGCGCCACAGCCAAGCACGACGACGTTCATCGTGCCGAGCCAGAGCGTGCATTGGTAGCTCAGAGATCCAGCACCAGCCGCTCGGCGTCCGAGCCCGCCACGCAAACCATGAGATAGCGTTCGCGTTCATACGGCGACAGGATGCGGTCGCGGTGAACCGGCTTGCCTTCGATCCATCCGACCTTGCAGGCGCCGCAGATGCCGCCGCAGCAGGAGGTCGCGATGTCGATGCCTCCCTCCTGCAATGCGGCCAGCATGGTCTGGCCGGCCCGCACCTCGATCTCGGCGCCCGAGCGCGCCAGCGACAGTGTGAACGGCTTGGCGTCGGGATCGATGACCGGTGGCGGTGCGACGAACCGCTCGATATGGATGCTCGCAGCGGGCCACGCTGCAGTCACCCGCTCGAAATCGTCGGTCATGCTTTCCGGGCCGCAGCAGGCGACCATCGTCTCGGATCCGCCCTCTCCGACGAGCGCTGCGAGATCGGGACGCCCGCTCCGGGACGTCCGATGCACGATGATGCGCCCCTCTTCGACCAGCGCGCCGAGATGCGTGGCGAGCGGCACCTCCTCACGCACGATCAGATGCAGCGTGAAGTCGGCCTGCTTCGTTCGTTCGAGATGCCGCGCCATGGACAGGAACGGCGTCACGCCGATGCCGCCGGCCAGGAACACGTAGCGCGCGATGCGCGCTTCGGGCTCAAGTCCGCCGCGTGGCAGCGACACGCCGATGACATCGCCGATGCCGATTTCGTCGTGCAGCGCCCGCGAACCGCCGCGTCCATCCGCTTCGCGCTTCACCGCAATGACATAGCGCATGTTGTCCGCGGGCTCGTTGCACAGCGAATAGGTGCGAACCAGCCCGTTCGGCAGATGCAGATCGATGTGCGCGCCGGGTTTGAACGGCGGCAGTTCCCACCGGTCGGGATCTGCCAGCGTGAACAGTTTGATGCCTGCCCCCGCCTCCTCGATGCCGGTGACGACCGTCTTGACCGTCGTGATCGGTCGCGCGCTCATGCCGCATTCCGCACGGTATCGCCGACCCTGACGACGCCGCCTTGCAGGATCTTGCAGTTGAGGCCGGAGCGATTGATCAGGGGGTCGAAGATCGCCTTGCCGGTGATCTCCTCGATATGCCGGCACGGCACCGACAGCCGCGTCGCTTCCAGCAGGGTCTCGCCCAGCCAGAAACGGCGGCCGACGAGATGATTCAGCGGCACGCCCTCCACCGTGACGTTACGCCGATGCTCTTCCGGGCCCAGTTCGATCCCGGCGTCGCGCTTCAGCGCAACCAGCGTCTCGAGTTCGAACAGAGTGACCTGCCGGCCCTCTTCCGGCTTGTGCGAGTAAAACCCCTCTTCCTTGCCGATCATGTAGCGGTCGCCCTCGATTCCTTGCCCGGCGACGAGAGTGATGGTCTCGGCTGCGCGCATCGGCAGGAACGCGCGCGGGGTGAGATGGAGGAAGCGCACCACTCCGGTCCACCCGAGCTGTGCTGCGCCCTGCGCCGCACCGGCGCTGATCGTATCAAGCATGACAAATCCTTTTGAGAAGCCGTGGCGCCGCCGGCAGCGGCGCCGCGGGATCAGGTCAGTTCCTTGTTCGCCATCTCCGGCGCGAACGTGGTCGCGATCGCGGTGATGGCGGCGCAGGCGACGAGCAGCAGCGAGACCGGCCAGGTTGCGCCGCCGCTCCAGGCCATCAGAGAGGCCGCAATCAGCGGCGTCAACCCGCCGCTCAGGGCCGCACCGACCTGGAACCCGAGCGAAGCACCGCTGTAACGCAGCCGCGCGGTAAACAGTTCGGAGTACCATGGCGCGCCGATACCGAACATGACCATCTGACCGAAGGTGATCGCGACCACGATGGTGCAGACAACGATGGTCGGATCGCGGGTGTCGAGCAGCCAGAACAGCGGGAAGGCGAACAGCGCCGAGAACAGGCAGCTCGCATAGAACATCGTCTTGCGGCCGACCAGGTCGGACAGCCAGCCGAACAGCGGGATGGCGAGCAGCGCGACCAGCGATGCGGCGAACGCCCCGTTCAGCACCACCGCGCGCGGCAGGCCGAGATTGGCGGTGGCATAGGACATCACGAACACGCCGCCGATGCTGGCATAGGCGATCTCGGAGATCTTCAGACCGACCGCGGTGAAGAACGGCCGGCGGTGGTGCCTGAAGATCTCGAGCAGTGGCAGGCTTGCGACTTCCTTTTTGGCCTGGACCTGACGGAAGGCGGCGGTCTCCTCCATGTTGAGGCGGATGTAGAGACCGACGCCGACCAGGAGGATCGAGATCAAGAAGGGGATACGCCAGCCGTAAGTCATGAAGTCGCTCTCCGGCAGGCTCGCCACCAGCGCGAACATGCCGATCGCGGCGAGATTGCCGATGGGGTTGCCGACCTGCACCATGCTGCCGAGCAGGCCGCGGCGATGCGTCGGGCAATTCTCGACCACCATCAGCACGGCGCCTCCCCATTCGCCGCCGAGGCCGATACCCTGGAGAAAGCGCAATCCGATCAGCAGCACCGGCGCGGCAATGCCGATCTGCTGGTAGGTCGGAAGCAGGCCGATCAGGAAGGTGCCGATGCCCATCACCATGATCGTGATCGCGAGCATCGCCTTGCGTCCGACCCGGTCGCCGTAATGGCCAAAGATCGCGGCACCGAGCGGGCGCGCCAGAAATCCGACGGCGTAGGTGCCGAAGGCCGCGATGGTGGCGAGCGCGGGATTGCCTGCGGCGAAGAAGACCTTGTTGAACACCAGCGCGGTCGCCGTGCCATAGATGAGGAAGTCGTACCATTCGACCGCGGTGCCGATCACGCTCGACCACACGATCCGTCGCAAGCTCGCCGCCTCGTCCGGCGCTACGTTCAGGGTTACGTCGTCTGCTACGGTCATCGATCTCTCCAAAAGGTACCGGCGCCTGGGAAAAGCAGTTGGTTCGGTCACGGTGCCCATCGGCAGCCGCGACGGTAAAAATCGATCATGTTTACTACAGGAAATCAACGCCGCGGAACGCGGCAAATGCCGACGATCGCGGCAATGCGGACGATTTGCACCAATATTCAGCGGATTTTCGCGTTATACCAATTCATCTGCTCATAATATCCGCGCCCTTGCTCGAAATTTCTGCTCAGGAGTTTTCCAGTGGAATACGCTTGCCGGCGACCGGCGCAGGGCCTTCCCGGCCGCCGGGCTGGCAGTCCGGCGCCTTCTGTTGCAAAACAGGCTTCAGCAGTTCGGGAGACTCATGCGTGCTTGACGTCAGCAAAGCGACAGCGGTCGGGGCCAACATCCGCCAGGCGCGGATCGCCAAGGGCCTGACGCTGGACCAGCTTGCGAGGCAAAGCGACCTCACCCGCGGCTACATCTCGCTGGTCGAGCGCAACCTCAAGATCCCCTCCCTCGCAGCGCTGCTGCGGATGGCCGCAGCGCTCGAGGTCAATGTCGCGAACTTCTTCGACCCGAACGCCGAGCCGGCGCCGCGCTACACGCTGTTCCGCCGCCAGGACGGCAATGTGCCGCTGTTCCAGGACACGTTTGGCGTGGTCCCGCTGGCGACCGGTCGCACCCGCAAGATGATGGAGCCTTTTCTGCTGAGCCCGCCGCACAAGGCGGCCACGCGCGCCTCGCATGCGGGCGAGGAGCTGCTGTTCGTCATCAACGGCAGGATCGCAATCAAGCTCGATGGCGAAGAACTCGTCCTCGGCAGGGGAGATTGCCTGTATTTTTCAGGCGAGACGCCGCACGAGGTCAGGAGCCTCGGCCGGCAGAAGGCCGAAGTGCTGGTCGTCGTGGCCCAGACGTCTTGACGCCCAGCCTCGGCAATAGCCTAAAGCGCGATGAAATTAGGATGAATCGTCATCGCGTTTTAGGTTTTTGTTTGAGCATGATCTTTTCGGAAAACCGATACACACTTTTCCGGATCATGCTCTAGCGGAACCAGAAGAAACGGCCCTGTGACGGTGGGACGGACTCCGGCGGCCGCAGCCGCTTCGGGCGCGGCGGCCTTGGCGGCGGCTCGGTAGCCGAAGTGGTCTCCGCAGTCGGCGCAGTCTCGCTGCCCGGCACCTTCACCGACAGCAGCAAATTCGATTCGCGCATCCGCCAGCGATAGCCGACGCCGAAATCGATCGGCTGGGCGCGCGTGAACAGTTCGGCATAGCGCTCCTGGTAACGGCCGGGGAATTCGTCGATGGGACCGAAATAGCGGCCGAAAGGGAAGAACCGCCATTGCCGTGCGTTGTAGTTCGCAAGCGGAATGCCGGAATCGTCCTGGATGATGGTGGCACTGTTGGCAAGCAGCCAGTCGCGCACGACGGAGAAATTGCCGGAGTGCAACAGATAGGAGGCACTCTTGAGCAGGCTGTTGCCGGGCCCGAGCGTCTCGCAGAACTTCAGGAAGCCTGCGGCGCGCGCGCCGGAATTGGATAGATCGGTCGAGAAATAATACAGCGCGCGCGCTTCCCCATCGCTGCCGGCGAAGGTGATGCGGACACCGCGCGTCGCGTTTCGTCCCGGATTGTCGTCGCCGACATGCACCCCGCCCTTGTCGTCGAGCGCGATCATCTCGACATTGCGGATGGTCTTGCCGGAGCGCGCGAGGAAGACATAGAGGATTGGCAAGGTGCCGTTGACCTGGTTGGCGCGCAGGTCGACCTTCATCTGCTTGGTGATGAAGAAGGAGAAGCTCAGGATCGAGCCGAGCGAACGCTCGACATTGTAGAGCGCGGCGGCGACCGAACCACGCGGCAGCCGCGTCAGGTCGGGCACGGCGCCGACCGGCTCCAGCGCGCCGAGCACATACGTGCTGGCCTTGGAATAGAAAGCATCGGCGTAGAGGAAATCCGGGCCGCTGAACATGTAGAACATGGTCGGCCGGGGCGCGGCGAGATTGGCGTCGGCCCAGCTGCGGATATTGGAGAGCTGCCGCTGTTCGAGCTGGGCGAAGGCGCCGTCGAAGAATTTTGCATGGCGCTGCCAGCCCGGATCCTTGGTGAGCGGCACCAGCGGCGAGTCCGCCGAAGGCTGCATGCCCGCAAGGAAGCGCGCGGTGTCGTCGAAGCTGGCGTCGGCAGCATGCGCGGACGAGACGACCGCAGCCAGCAGGACAAGAGCGAGCGCCGCAATTCTCATGGGTCGAAACATCTCTATTCGCGGTGTGATGAGTTGCCGGCGGCAGCCGGCCGCCTGCGGAACACAGCATAGATCAACAGGCCCGCGAGCATGACAAGCATCCCCGAGAGCGACTGCACCGGCCGCTCGGTCAAGAGGTAGTACATCATGAACGCGGTCACGAGCAGGAAAACGAGCGGCGTGAACGGGTATCCCCAGGCGCGATAGGGCCGCGGCAGGTCGGGATCGGTGATGCGCAGCTTGATGACGCCGGCGACCGTGAAGAACGAGCAGAACAACAGCGCGAACTGGATGAAGTCGAGCACCGCCTCGAAGCTGCGCGTGAACAACAGCAGGTTGGCGATGGCGAGCTGGAACAGGACGGCATAGGCCGGCGCGCCGCTCGCCGATCGCTTCGAAAACACGCGCAGGGCCGGAATGTCCTCGCCCATCGTCATCATCACGCGCGGCCCGATCCACATCATCGCGCTGATCGAGGAAATCAGGCCGACGCAAATCATGGCGCCGACGATCCGGCCGCCGAGGCTGCCGAAGATGGCGCTGCCGGCGACGCTGGCGACGTCGAGCTGGCCGGCGAGCGCACTCACCGGCGTGGTGTAGAGAAAGACCGCGTTCAGCGCGACATACAGCACGAGCACGATCAGCGTGCCCGCAAGCAGCGCGCGCGGCAGGCTCTGCTGCGGCGTGTTCATCTCGCCGATGATGTAGGTCGCGGCATTCCAGCCCGAGAAGGAATACATCACGAAGACGAGGCCGATTGCGAACGGCGCGCTGACGATGTGGGCGAGATCGCCCGGCTGCGGCGTGAAGGCGATCGGCTGCTGCGCGCCGACGACGAAGCCGGCGACCAGGAAGGCGACGATCAGGACGACCTTGAGGATGGTCGAGATCAGCTGGAAGGTCGAGGAGTGCCGGACTCCGGTCAGTTGCACGAGCGAGACCAGCCACACCACGCCGATGGCAAGCGGAATCGGCGGCAGATCCGGGACAACCGATTTGGCGTATTCGCCGAACGCCATCGCCGCGAGCGCAACCGGCGCCGCGAAGCCGACCGTGGCCGACACCCAGCCGGCGAGAAAGCCGAAGGCCGGATGATAGGCGCGGCCGAGGAAATTGTACTCACCGCTCGAGCGCGGAAACATCGCGCCCAACTCGCTGTACGCAAACACCCCGCACAAGGCGACGATGCCGCCGACGGTCCAGAGCAGCAGGATCGAGAAGCCGGACGGGATGTCCTTGACCTGAAAGCCGAGGCTGGTGAAGACGCCGACCCCGATCATGTCGGCCACGACGATGGCGGTTGCGACCGGAACGGAGACCCCGGCCCCGCTCCCGGTCAGCCGGCCCATCCAGGCTGCGGTTCCCGCATGTGATGCCGTCATCGCGGTCCTTAACCTCAGGCGTCTCGCCTCGCAGGTCATCGTGCAGTTCGCCCCAGTCAATTCAAGCAGGGTTAACAAGGGTTAAATGAGGCAACGGCAGCGGGTACCAAGACACCGACTAACCACGCTTTTGGACAATGACGCCTGGATTGCCCCGAAATTTCCCGTTCGCGCTCCCCACAATCAGGACACGATTGCATGGTCCTTTTGAGCGTTCCGGATGTGGGGAAGTTGCTCCGGACACTTAACGTCGCCTAAACGCCAGTCGGCTCAATTGTCTTAAAGCATGCCGACGGACTTGATGTCGTGACTTGGGGTCATGGGTGGATGTTCGGGGCCGTTCCGAGACTGAGAGCTGACGGTCGCGCCGATCGGACAACGTCCGGTGCGCGCGATCGTGCGCTCCGGATCGGCCTGGTCTCGGTCTTGATGCCGCTGTCGCTGACGCTGGTTCAATGCGGCAAGGCGCCCGATGCGGCGGCGCTGGCAACGAACTCGCAGGCGAATGTCCAGGTCGTCGCCAAAACCAGTTCGCAAGCCTCCAACCCACGCGTGGCAAGCAGCGACACGTTCGAGGACCGCTTCCCCGCCCCGCAGTTTAGGGAGCGCTTTCCCTCGGCGAGCGAAAGCTTCCTGCAGCGGCAGATGTCGGACTTCTCGCCCAGGCGCGCCGTGCAGCAGCCGCCCCAGCCGGAGCAAGCGCCTTACAAGGTGGCGTCGCTCGAGCCGCAGGCCCCCTACAAGCGCCCGCCGCGCGACGACCTGACGACACTCGTCAGCATGAAGTCGTCGGCCTTCCCTTACTTCGGCAACAACCCCGCCTCCGACGCGCCCTTCCTCAACATTTCCAAGGGCGACCGCCGCGGCCACCGCAGCTATTCCGGTCGCGTGTTCTGGCAGGACGAGACCTACAGCGACAGCCGGGTGCTGGTGCACGTGCCCGAGCATTTCGACGTGCACAAGCCCGGTGTGATCGTGGTGTTCTTCCACGGCAATGGCGCGACGCTCGAGCGCGACGTACGCGACCGCCAACTGGTGCCCAAGCAGATCAGTGATTCCGGCGCCAATGCCGTGCTCCTTGCACCGCAAATGGCCGTCGATGCTGCCGATTCCAGCGCCGGCAAGTTCTGGCAACCGGGCGGGTTCAAGCGCTTCATGGCGGAATCGGCCGACCATCTCGCCCGCCTCAGCGGCGATCCCAACAGTGCGCGCGCCTTCGCCAACATGCCGATTGTGATCGTCGGCTATAGCGGCGGCTTCCTGCCGACGGCCTGGAGCCTGGAGGTCGGCGGCATCAGCGACCGCGTCCGCGGCGTGGTGCTGCTCGACGCCATCTACGGCGAACTCGACAAGTTCGCCTCCTGGATCGAGCGCCACCGTTCCGGCTTCTTCGTCAGCGCCTACACCCGCCACACGGCGCGCCGCGACCGTGAGCTGATGAGCATGCTGCGGCAGAAGGGCATCAGCGTCGCGGAGGACATGGAGGGTCCGCTCCGTCCCGGCAGCGTGGTGTTCGTGGAGACCGGCGACGGCATCACCCATCGCGATTACGTGACCCGCGCCTGGACGCGGGATCCGCTCAAGGACGTGCTGGTGAAGATGTCGGCAACGCCGTCGCTCGCGCTCACGCGCGTCGCCTCAACCAATCCATCCGCATCGAGCCGCTAGGCCCAATTGCTCAGCTCGATCAGCGACTGAGCCCTGACCTGGCGAATATCAGTGCGAATATCAGTTCTTGGGCAGCTTCGGAATGCTCTCGGCAAAGCCGTTGAAGCAGGTCAGCCGCTCGTCCTCTTCCTTGAAGAAACGGCAGTCGGCGTAGCCCTTGGCCTTCGCCGGCTTCGGCTTCGGCGCCGGCGGGATCACGGCGTCGTAGCAGTTGAGGCGATCCTTGGTGCCGTCGTCGATCTCGAGGCAGGCCTGGAGCCGAACGGCGATCGACTGCGGCTTGCCCTTCGCCGCGGCGGGATTGGCCGCTGCCTCTTTGGTTCCCTTCGGCTTGACCTGCACCAGCGGCTTGTCTCCCACCATCGGGGGCTTGTCGGCTTGCGCAAATGCGGAGGTTGAATAGAGCACCGCGGCAACCGCCAGAATCATCCTCATCTCAGTCAACTCTCTTTGGTCCCCATGACCGGCCTTCTAGCGCCCTCACGCGAGGTTTGCCAAGCACCTTGCGCACAGGAAAGACGGCCTTCAGGCGGTCGTGGCAGCCCCCGGCCGTGGCCGGGTCAGCACCAACAGGATCAGCGCCAGCACGACGAACCCGACCGCGACGAAGCCGAGCGTGTGCAGGAGCCCGCGGGCAAACAGCAGCCCACCGACAGCGGAGCCGATCGCCTGGCCGATATAGAGGACCGAGGTATTGAGCGCGACGGTCGCCGATGCCAGCGGCGGCGCGGCCGCGACCAGCCGCACCTGCTGCATCGAATTGGTCGACGCGAATCCAAGGCCCCAGGTCGCGACCGCGCCCGCCATCAGGACGAGCGAGCCGGCGCCGAGCGCCCAGCCGCTCATCCCGGCAAGCACCAGGCATGTGAACAGCAACGAGGTGCGATAGGGCCCCGAGGTGTCGACGATGCGGGTCGCGATGACAACGCCAAGGAAGCCGCAGACGCCGTAAAGCGCGAACACCATGCCGATCGCATCGGCGCCCGCGCCGGTGAGCTTGTTGAGCAGCGGGCCCATATAGGTGAACACCACGAACTGCCCAGACATCTGCAACATCGTGATCGCAAGCAGCAGCAGGATCGTCCTGCTCCGGCCGACTGCGGCCCATGTCTTTAGATCCACCGGAGCGCCCTTCAGGCCCGCCGGCAGACGCAGCAGCAACAGCAGCAAGCTGATGCAGCCGAGCGCGCCGATGCCGCCATAGGACGCGCGCCAGCCATAGCGGCTGGCGATGAAGGTGATCAGCGGCAGGCCGACGGCGGCCGCCAACGACCAGCCTAGGAAAATGTATGCAATGGTGCTGCCGCGCCGTTCGGCCGGCACGATCAGCGCTGCCGTGCCGGCGGCCTGCGGCGTGTAGAGCGCGCCGACCGCGAGCATCACGAGGCGAATGACGAGGAGGCTGGCGTAGTCGGGCGCAAAGGCCGAAGCGAGATTGCCGAAGGCGAGCACCGCAAGCGTCGTTGCGAGCAGCGTCCGCCGCTCCATGCGGCTGGTGAACCAGGCCGTCAGCGGCGAGCCGATGCACAGCGTGACCGCGCCGAACGTGATCAGGAGCCCCGCCGCATGGATGCTGACCTGAAGTCCCGTCGCCAATTCCGGCAGCATGCCTGCCGGCGCCAGCACCGAGCAGCCGGTGACGAGATTGCCGAGCATCAGGGCGGTTGGCGCGAAACGGCGTGCGGCGGGAGCTTTTTCCATGCAAGTGCATGTAGAGCAGGCCTGCGGCCAGTTGAAGGGCGCTGCTCGAGATAGTTGGTGCAAAGTCCCGGGTTTTGCGCGTCACTTTCTTGGAAATGCCGGATTGCACGGGCCGAATCGCCTGATATATCGCTCGTTCCCGCTTACCTGCGCTCGTTCGCAGGAGTGAGCCTCAGGAGAAAAGCATGACCGACCAGCCCAAATCCGAGTCCGGCTTCCAGTATAGCCTGTCCAATCTGAAGCCGGTGACCCCCGCCGCCAAAGTCACCCTCACCTTCCCCGACGGCGCCCAGCGCCAGTTCGACAAGGGCATCACCGGCCTCGATATCGCCAAGGGCATCTCGCCGTCGCTGGCCAAGCGCACGGTTGCGATGGCGCTCGATGGCGTGGTCGCCGATCTCAACGACCCGATCGAGGATGACGCCAAGATCGAGTTCGTCAATCGCGACGATCCGCGCGCGCTCGAATTGATCCGCCACGACTGCGCACACGTGCTGGCCGAAGCCGTGCAGACCCTGTGGCCGGGCACCCAGGTCACCATCGGTCCCGTGATCGAGAACGGCTTCTACTACGACTTCTTCCGCAACGAGCCGTTCACCCCGGAAGACTTTGCCGCGATCGAGAAGAAGATGCGCGAGATCATCGCGCGCGACAAACCGTTCACGAAAGAGGTCTGGGACCGCGAAAAGACCAAGCAGGTGTTCCGCGACAAGGGCGAGGCCTTCAAGGTCGAGCTGGTCGACGCCATTCCCGGCACCGAACCGATCAAGATCTACTACCAGGGTGACTGGTTCGATCTCTGCCGCGGCCCGCACATGACCTCGACCGGCAAGGTCGGCAATGCCTTCAAATTGATGAAGGTGGCCGGCGCCTATTGGCGCGGCGACAGCAACAACCCGATGCTGACCCGCATCTACGGCACGGCGTTCGCCAAGCAGGAGGACCTCGACGCCTACCTCAAGCAGATCGAGGAAGCCGAAAAGCGCGACCATCGCAAGCTCGGGCGCGAGCTCGACCTCTTCCATTTCCAGGAGGAAGGTCCGGGCGTCGTGTTCTGGCACCCGAAGGGCTGGACCATCTTCCAGCAGCTGATCGCCTATATGCGCCGGCGCCTCTCCGGCGACTACAACGAGGTCAACGCGCCGCAGATCCTCGACAAGGTGCTGTGGGAGACCTCGGGTCATTGGGGCTGGTATCGCGAGAACATGTTCGCGGCGCAGTCGGCCGGCGACGAGGCCGAGGACAAGCGCTGGTTCGCGCTGAAGCCGATGAACTGCCCGGGTCACGTGCAGATCTTCAAGCACGGCCTGAAGAGCTACCGCGACCTGCCTTTGCGTCTTGCCGAGTTCGGCGTGGTGCATCGCTATGAACCGTCGGGCGCCATGCACGGCCTGATGCGCGTGCGCGGCTTCACCCAGGACGACGCGCACATCTTCTGCACCGAGGACCAGCTCGCCGAAGAGTGCCTGAAGATCAACGATCTCATCCTGTCGACCTATGCGGACTTCGGCTTCACCGGCGATCTCACGGTGAAGCTCTCGACCCGGCCGGAGAAACGCGTCGGCACCGATGCGATGTGGGATCACGCCGAGCGCGTGATGGCCACCGTGCTGCGCGAGATCCAGTCGCAGAACAATCACATCAAGACCGAGATCAATCCCGGCGAAGGAGCCTTCTACGGGCCGAAGTTCGAGTACGTGCTGCGCGACGCCATCGGGCGCGACTGGCAGTGCGGCACCACGCAGGTGGACTTCAACCTGCCGGAGCGCTTTGGCGCGTTCTACATCGACCATGACGGCGGCAAGAAGCCGCCGGTGATGGTGCACCGCGCGATCTGCGGCTCGATGGAGCGCTATATCGGCATCCTGATCGAGCACTATGCCGGCAACTTCCCGCTCTGGCTCTCGCCGGTGCAAGCGGTGGTCACGACCATCACTTCGGAAGGCGACGAATACGCCAAGGTGGTGCTGGAGCAGGCGCGACGCGCCGGGCTTCGGGCCGAGATCGACCTTCGCAATGAAAAGATCAACTACAAGGTCCGCGAGCACTCGCTGGCCAAGATCCCGGCTCTGCTCGTGGTCGGCAAAAAAGAGGCCGAGACGCATTCGGTCTCGGTCCGCCGGCTCGGCAGCGACGGCCAGAAGGTGATGACGACGGCCGAGGCGATCGCCGCCCTCGTCGACGAGGCGACCCCGCCGGACGTCCGGCGGGCGCGCGGCGCCGCTTGATCTCTGAAATCGATCTAAATTCGCTTCCGGTTGCGGGCGTGCATGCTTATCTCGGCATGGCACGCCCGCCGACCATTTGAAGAGGATATCGCAGTGCCCGACGCCATCGAACTCCTGAAGACACGCCGCTCGGTCAAGCCGCGCGAGATGACCGACCCCGGCCCCTCGCCGGCCGAGCTCGAGACGATCCTGACCATCGGCGCGCGCGTGCCCGATCATGGCAAGCTCGCGCCCTGGCGCTTCATCATCTTCGAAGGCGATGCCCGCCAGCGTGCCGGCGAGGTGATCGCCAAGGTCTTCGCCCGGAAGAATCCGGGCGCGCCGGCGGCCGACGTCGAGATCGAGCGCAAGCGCCTCACCGACGCGCCATTGGTGATCGGCATCGTCAGCTTCACCAAGCCGCATCCGAAGGTGCCGGCGTTCGAGCAGGAATTGTCGGCGGGCGCCAGCGCCATGAACATCGTCACGGCCGCCACCGCGCTCGGCTACGGCGCCTGCTGGCTGACCGGTTGGTTCTCGTTCGACCGCGACGTGCTGGACGGGCTCGGCCTCAAGCCGGACGAAAAGCTCGCCGGCTTCATCCATATCGGCACGCCGACCAAGCCGAGCGAGGACCGTCCGCGACCGTTCCTTTCGGAAATCGTGACGCGCTTTTAATCGATGTCTTGTTGACGACTCGAACGTCGCGCGGCTTAGATTCCGGCGGGGGAGGAAGCCCGGATGCGACGGCGTGAATTTCTTGTCGGGGCAGCAATGCTCGCCGGTGCGATGGCGCGAAGCCGTGCTGCCGATATTCCCGCCCCCTCGTCCGAGGGGCTCGACCGCATCACGGCGTATTTCGACAACGAGGTGACGAGCGGCCGGCTGCCTGGCGCGGTGATCCTGGTCCAGCAGCACGGCAAGCCGGTCTATCTGAAGACCTTCGGCGTGCGCGACACCAGGACCGGCCTCGCCATGACGCCGGACACGATCTTCTCCATCCACTCCATGACCAAGCCGATCACCTGCCTTGGCGCGATGATGCTGATCGACGAGGGCAAGCTTGCGCTCACCGATCCTGTATCCAAATACGTTCCCCTCTTTGCCAAGACCAAGGTGGGCGTCCAGACCACCGATCCGCACGGCGAGCTCGAACTTGACTTCGTGGCGCCGGTCCGTCCCGTCAACATCGAGGATCTGCTGCGGCACACCTCGGGTATCAGCTACGACTATATCGGAGCCGAATGGGTCGAGCATGCCTACAAGGCGGCCGACATCTTCGAAGGTCCTTTCAACAACAGGGAGTTCGCCGACCGGATCGCCAGGCTGCCGCTGGCGCGTCAGCCTGGAACGCTGTGGCGCTACGGCCATTCCACCGACGTGCTCGGCAGCGTCATCGAGATCGTCTCGGGCCAGACGCTGTATCAATTCCTGAAACAGCGCATCTTCGACCCGCTCGGCATGAACAGCACCAAATTCGTGCTCGCGACCGAGGACGAGCTTGCGCGGATGGCGCGGCCGCTGCCGAACGACTTCATCCTGCTTGCCGGCGAACGCGAGCGCCTCGCCCATCCCGAATGGCAATCCGGCGGCGGCGGCCTGCTCTCGACCATCACCGACTATCAACGCTTCTCGCAGATGCTGCTCAACGGCGGCGAGTTCGCGGGCAGGCGCTACCTCAGCCCGGCCGCGTTCAAGGCCATGACGACCGATCACATCGGACCGGGCTCCGGCGTCGCACGCGACTATTTCTATTTCCCGGGCGACGGCTTCGGCTATGGCTACGGCCTTGCGGTGCGGACCGATCCCGGCAATGCGAAACCGCCGCCGCCGGGCTCGCTCGGCGAACTGAAATGGGACAGCGGCAGCGGCACCTATTTCGGCGTCGATCCCAAGCTCGACATGGTCTACCTCATGATGCAACAGACCCAGAACGAGCGCGGCCGCATCACACCCGCGTTCAAGGCGCTTGTCTACGACTGCTACCCACCCGCACTACGCCGCCCGTGAGGTGCGCTCACCGAAATCGGCAAGGAGCTTTCCGATCTCGGCCGCGGGCCGCGCGGCACTGAACAGGAATCCCTGCACCTCGTTGCAGCCCTCGGCGCGCAGCCAGTCGAGCTGATCTTCGGTCTCCACGCCCTCCGCGGTCGTGGTGATGTTGAGGCTGCGGCCGAGCCCCGAGATCGCGCGCACGATCGCGCCGCAGTCGGGCCGCTGCGCCAGATCCTTGACGAAGGAGCGGTCGATCTTGATCTTGTCGAAGGGAAAGCTGCGGAGATAGCTCAGGCTGGAATAGCCGGTGCCGAAATCATCCATGGAAATACCGACGCCGAGCTCGCGCAACTGATGCAGGGTCGCGAGATTGGCCTCGGTCTCCGCCAGAAAGATCGATTCGGTGATTTCGAGCTCGAGCCGCTTCGGCGACAGGCCGGACTGCGCCAAGGCCGAAATCACCACCTGAACCAGGTTGCGGCTGCGGAATTGGGCCGGCGACAGATTGACCGCGACCTTGACGTCGGCAGGCCATTTGACGGCCTCGGCGCAGGCTTCGCGCAACACCCACTCGCCGAGCTGGATGATGAGGCCGATGTCCTCGGCAACTGGGATGAACTCCGCCGGCGAGATCATGCCCTTGTCGGGGTGATGCCAGCGCAGCAGCGACTCGAAGCCCGAGATGCGGTCGGAGGCGATCGACACCAGCGGCTGATAGTGCAGCTCGAACTCGCCATTGGCGAACGCACGACGCAAGTCGAGCTCCATGTCACGGCGCCTCTGCGCCTGGAGGTCCATCTCGCGCTCGAAGAAGCGGTGCACGCCACCGCCATCGGACTTCGCCCGGTACAACGCCATGTCGGCATTGCGCATCAACTCTTCCGGCGTCGTGCCGTCGCCCGGCGACAGCGCGATGCCGATGCTGGCGCCGATCACCATCTCCTGCCCGTCGAGATCATAAGGTGCCTTCACCATGTCGATCAGCAAGGACGCGCAGGCGCTGGCCTCGTTCGGCGAGACGTCGGCGGCCAAAATGACGGCGAACTCGTCACCGCCGAGCCGCGCCGCGAGATTGGCGCCTCGGACCGCGGTGGTCAGGCGCTCGGCGACCTGCTTCAGCAGGCGATCGCCCACCGGATGACCGAAGGAATCGTTGATGTTCTTGAACAGGTCGAGATCCATGTAGAGCACGCCGACCCGTTTTCCATCGGCCTGGCCCAGCGCCTGCTTCAGGCGCTCCTGGAAGAACTCGCGGTTCGGCAGGTCGGTGAGCCCGTCATGGTGCGCCATATGTGCGATGCGGGCCTCGGCCTTGCGCCGTTCTGTGATGTCGACCACCGACACCAGATAGCCGTCGCGATCGTCGAAGGCGACGCGGCGGCCGAAGGTGAGCACCTCGATTTCGCTGCCGTCGGCGCGTAGATGCCGCCAGTTGCGCGAGGAGTGATAGGCGTCGCCGAGACGCTCCAGCGCCTCGGCGTGGCTGTCCCACTCGTCCTCCGGCCAGATCTCGTGCAGCTTCATGCGCAGGAAGGTGGCGCGGCCGTAGCCGTAATGCTGGACCGCGGCGTCGTTGACGCTGAGGAACGCCTTGGTCTGCGCGTCGAACACCCACATCGGCATCGGGTTGTTGTCGAACAGCAGGCGGAACGAGGCGTCGCGTCGCTTCAGCGCGGTGACATCGGAGATCGTCAGCGAAACCACGTCGGCGAAGGCGATCGCGCTGAGCCTGAGGTAGCGTCCCTCGCTCTCGATCTCGAGCTGCTCGCCTCGGCCGCTCAGAACGGCCTTGAACAGGAATTCCATCACCTCGGGCAATGCCAGCAGCGTGCCGCCCTCGCCGATCCGTCGCCACAACAGGCTTCCACTCGCAACCTTCAGCAGTGCGCCCGCGCTCTTGTTGTGATGCACGACCTGAAGATCGAACGGTTTGCCGCCCGCATCGCGCAGCATCACGAGGGAGACCACCGCATCTTCGGTCGAGGAAAAGATCGCGTCGAGGAGATTGTATTGCGCGCCGCGCTCGTTGACATAGGCGCCGACCAGTGTCGCACCCCAGCGCGAGGACGTCGGCAGCGCCAGCACGTCGTAGGTCCTGACCATGCCGTCGCGCACGCAATGCGCTCTTCCCCGGTGCGGCCGTCCGGTCGCAAGCGCGCTCGCCGCGGCTTCCGACAGCGCCGTGGCACAATCGGGCGACAGCGCGGCGACGGGAATGTCCCAGGCTTCCTCGCCGAGCCATTTCTGCACGTAGCGTCCGCTGCGCGACAATTCGAGCGCGCCGTCGTTCTTCAGCAGCGCGATGTGGTCGGAGAGCCGTCCGAGGCTGCCGAGCATCACGTCCTCATAGCGCGGCAGCCGCTCGCCCGGCTTCAATGCCGCATGCCATTTGCGCTGAAGCACCGGGATGTCGTCAAACATTTCGGTGGCCGGCTTTCCCGACACCCTCTTCGCGGCATTCATGGCAGTCCCCAACGCACTTTGCCGGCGCATC
Source organism: Bradyrhizobium sp. R2.2-H (assembly GCF_004346455.1). Taxonomy (NCBI): domain Bacteria; kingdom Pseudomonadati; phylum Pseudomonadota; class Alphaproteobacteria; order Hyphomicrobiales; family Nitrobacteraceae; genus Bradyrhizobium; species Bradyrhizobium sp. R2.2-H. Next base: position 250,493 of record NZ_SMBR01000009.1, on the reverse strand, counting down.
CAATGCAGACGCGCTTAACGACGTGTAAAGAGCGCGCGGGCGCGGGTTCCGTTCGGCGATTATGACAGTTTTAAGTCAGGCGTTGGTTAGTGGGCGTTAGAGACTATGACAGTTGTGCAAAGGCGATGCGCTCGTGTCCCGCACGCGGTGCAACGCCGCAACGCGCTCTTACATGGGCCCCGGCTCTGCAGCGCACCGCTTCGCGCTGCGTTCGGGGCACGAGGGTTGGAGCTTGGCACGCAGTTGCCTCCACGTCGTCATTGCGAGCGCCGCCCTCCAATTCGCAATTGAATTGCAGACACAGCTGCGCATCCTCGCGGCTCATCTCGCCCGAGTTTTGCTTGGTTGTCTCACCCTCGAATGAAAGGGCGCAGGGAAGGCCGGGAGCCGGTTGGCTCCCGTGGACCGCCATGCCGGACGCAAACTGCGTGCGCTTCGATGCATAGCGGGTAACAGGGCAACCGGAGACATCCCGGCCTTCCCTGCGCGGTGGTTGGAACGGCTTATGTCGTGATCTCCCCGGGGAGCGATGCACTATTGCCCCCGTCGCCTTGCGGATGGCTGATGCGCAAACCCGGTCGGGCCGCCACATCACCGCAACACTTGACGCACAGACCCCGGGCGCCAGGACCACACGATTTTGCCGTACGCTGATGGCACCGGTCGTATGCGCGACGACCCTGCTCACGGTTGCCCGCCCTGCAAGCCCGTTTGCGCCAACGCCATCTGCGTCCACCGCCGCCCGGCCCGCGTTCGTGACGATCGCGATACGCCCTCTTCCATGGGCCGGGTTGCGGCGACACATACGCCGTTTCCGAATTTCGATAAAGCGGAATATTTTCGGCGGGGTGTCTTGACCGATGGTTTGGGTGTTTTGCCCGACGGGCAACGCAAGGTCTGGTAGCCCTGAAGTTGGCTCCATCCGGGCTGCTACGGGTGCGTGCCTGCCAACCGCTCGATCACCAGATCCAGCAGCGCGCGCAGGCGAGCCAGGCGCTTGAGGTCGCGGTGATAGCCGACGAAGGTATCGCGGCCTGGCGGCGACGTACCGATGTCAAGCGCGACGAGGCGGCGATCGCGGTCGCCGAGCGGGCGCGGCAGCACCGCCAATCCGCCGCCGCTCGCGCAGAGCTCGGCCTGCGCCTGCCTGTTGTTGCTACGCGAAGCGACTTCCGCATTGGGCAGCGCGCGTTTCAGCCAGGCCGCATCGGGCATGTCGGCGAATTCGACGTTCATGGTCACGACGCGGACGCCACGCCCGTCGCCGGCGCGCGGCGGATTGCTGCCCTTCTTGCCATACAGCGCGTAGGGAATGTGCAGCAGCTTCCTGGAAATAATCTCCGGCTCGCTGAACGGCTTGATGCGAAAGACGAGATCGGCTTCGCGGCGCGGCAGGCTGTAGAGGCGCGCATCGGTCAGGAGCTCGACGGTCACCCTCGGATGACGCTTGCCGAAGGCGGCGATCACCGGCGCGAGCATCACCGTCCCGAACCAGTCCGACGACGACAGGCGCAAAAGGCCATCGAGCTGCGTCTCCGCGCCGGAGGCGTGACGCTGAAGGGCGAGCGCTTCCTCCTCGATCCGCTCGGCATGGCGCAGCACGACGGTGCCTTCGTCGGTGAGGACGAAGCCGTCGGCGGTGCGCTGAAACAGCGCCTGCCCCAACGCCTGTTCGAGCGCGCGAAGCCGCCGGCCCATGGTCGGCTGGGTCTGGCCGATCTTTCGCGCGGCAGCCCCAAGCGTGCCTTCGCGTGCGATCGCCAGGAAGATGCGCAGATCGCTCCAGTCCATCGGGAACCCCCATGCAATAATGCACGGTGATCGTACATCATCGTTTCTTTCCATGCAAAAATTCATGGGCATATTGGAGGGCGACAACGGAGCAGAATGATCATGACCAAACGATCGACAATGCGTGCAGCCGTGCTGGAGGCGCACAACGCGCCGCTGCGACTCTCGATCATCTCCACGCCCGAAATCGGCCCGCGCGAGGTGCTGGTCCGGGTGCGCGCGAGCGGGGTCAATCCGCTCGACACCAAGATCCACGCCGGCGCGGCGCCGCATGCGCGGCATCCGCTGCCTGCGATCCCCGGGATCGATCTCGCCGGCGTGGTCGAGCAGGCCGGGCGCGAGGTGACGCGGTTCAAGCCGGGCGATGAAGTCTATGGCATGACCGGTGGCGTCGGCGGCGTGCAGGGATCGCTGGCCGAATTCGCCGCAGTCGATGCCGACCTGCTGGCACCGAAGCCCGCCAATCTCAGCATGCGGGAAGCGGCAGCCCTGCCCCTGATCTTCATCACGGCCTGGGAAGGCCTGATCGACCGCGCCTCGCTAAAGGCCGGCCAAAAGGTGTTGATCCATGGCGGCGCCGGCGGCGTCGGCCATGTCGCGATCCAGATCGCGTGCGCCTTCGGAGCGAACGTGTTCGCGACCGGCTCGGCGGCGCAGCGCGCCACGATCGAAGGTTTTGGCGCGATGTTCATCGACCGCAACACGCCCGTCGAAACCTATGTTGCGCAGCATACCGACGGCCGCGGATTCGACGTCGTCTACGACACCGTCGGCGGCAAGGTGCTCGACGCCTCCTTTGAAGCGGTACGCCGCTTCGGCCATGTGGTGAGTGCGCTCGGCTGGGGGACACACGCGCTTGCGCCGCTGTCGTTCCGCGCCGCAACCTATTCCGGCGTGTTCACGCTGCTGCCGCTGCTGTCGGGCGAAGGGCGCGCCCATCATGGGGAGATCATGATGGAGGCGACGCGCCTGGTGGAGGCGAGCAAGTTGGTGCCGCTGCTCGATCCCAGGCATTTTACGCTGGAGAATGTCGGCGACGCCTATGCGCTGATCCGCGATCACGCAGCGAAGGGCAAGCTGGTCGTCGACGTCTGAAGCGCGATGCGATCAGGATGGGTCGTCATCGCGCTTCAGGTTGTCATTCAAGCATGACCTTTTCGGAAAACCGCTGCGCACTTTTCCGGATCATGCTTCAGGCAAGCCTGTTGCCCGTTGGCGCCGCTAGTCCTCGCTGGACGCGGCGGAGCGGTTGCGCAGATAGGCCTGCGACAACAGAAAGAACAACGCGCGCTCGCCTTGATATTTGGCAGACGGCCGGGTGCGCTCGAAGCCATCGGCAAATATCTTGCCGGACTGGTCGCACACCTGCCATCGCCAGCCAAACCGCTTGCGCCTCGTAAGGATCACTTCGAACATGCCGACGGGCTTGGTCCCTGCTCCTTGCCGGTCTCGCAGACGCACAGGCCTGCTCCGGCTACCCCCATTAGATGGATTCCCGACATATAACCCAGCGCGGTGGAAAGAGAATAAAATAGATGATCGGAAATTCGTACCGTGCACCAGAGTGTGACGAAGCTGCGAGGTGAGGGAATAAGCCCTGGTCAGCGGTGTTACCTCCGTCCCCAAGCGGCCATTTGGTCAAAACACGGGGTGCGGCGGCGAAGAGCGGTTGCTTCCCGCACCGGGGACCGATCTGGCGGTAACGAGAGATGCACGTCCGTGCGCTGGATGAGAACCGATCGTGCGGTGCGTCAAGTCAGGCTGTGCGCAGTGTCGCCTGGCTTCTAAAGCGCGATGCGATCAGTCGGAAAACCGCTATGCACTTTTCCGGATCATGCTTCAGCGCGCGACGACTTCGACTTCGCCGTCGACGCCGTTGACGACGTTGAAACCGCGCTCGTAGACCTTGCCCTCGTTCTTGGCGATAGCACGGTATTCTCCTTCGGAGAGCACGACGCGCGGGAAGGCGCCGATCGATTCCTTGATGACGTCGCCGCCGGGGGTCAGCACCGACCAGGCGGTGTTGGCGAGCGCCTCGCCGCCCCTGTCGCTGACCAGCTTGAGGGTGATGACCGCGGCGCGGTGGGTGATGGTGACGTCGGTGAGCTTGCCGGCCTGGACGCGGATGTCCGAGCGCACCACCGAATTGGCGTCGCCGTAGTTGGAGACGATGTAATAGGTGCCCTCCGGAATCAGCACGACGTCACCGGCGGCGACGTTCGGCACCAGCGATGCGCGCTCGCCGGATTCGAACTGGCTGCCCTTGTAGATCGCGAACGAGATCTGGTTCTGCGGAATGCGGCTGGTGCCGACGCGGCCCTCGATGCGCAGGCCGCCCGCCGGCAGCACGAAGGATTCGCGGTCCGTCTCCGCCTTCAGGGCGACGGTGCGCACCGCGCTGACGAGGCCGAAGGCAACATGCACGACGTAATTGCCGGGCGGCAGCACGATGTTTGGCGTGGCGTTGCGGTCCTCGCGGATCAGCTTGAAGGTGCCGTTCTCGTCGGGACGGTCGGCGAACACGCGCCAGACCAGGCCGCTGGTGATGGGCGGAGAGTCCTTGCCGTACTTCGCCGTCAGCGACAGCACGCCCTGCCCCGGCACGGCCGCGTTCAGCGGGGCGGCCGGTGGCACGGTCGTGACCGCGGGCGGCGGCATGCTGGGCGTCGCGGGCTGCATCAGCGTCGGCGGCAGGCTTGGGGGTCCCGCGCCAGGGCCGGAGGGCGGCGCCAGGCTGACGGCGCCGCCGGGGTCGGGCACCGATGCCGGCGGTACCGGCGGCGGACGATCGGAGAAAAGCTGCGCCTGCGCAACAGTTTGGCCTGAGGTAACCAGGCACGCGGCAAGGATCAGCGCTGGCAGCAGCCTGCCGCTGCGCCGCCATCCGATGATGCCGTCACCCCCGCGTGTCATGCCCCCTGCTTTTCACCGAAAACGCGGCAAATTCAAGCCTCTGAAACCGCAGGAAATACGGCCGCGCGCACGATCGCTGGAACCCGATTGACGCTTGCGTGATTACCCCGGAGCCAGCCATCTCTCGCCATACTCCTGCCCCGTGCCCTTCGCAAAGCGGCATAAACCATGCTTCACCCCTGATGTGGCGGAGCGCAGCAGCGGTGCCTAGTCTGGTGATAAGGGCTGGCCTCGGCGTTAGGAGGGTTTCGGTGCTGGACAGATTGAAGGGTCGGGGCTCCAATGGCGAGAAGGTGGGACTCGGCAGCATCCGCCGGCCGGTCATCGGCCTTGCCCTCGGCGGCGGCGCGGCGCGCGGCTTTGCCCATATCGGCATCCTGAGGACCCTTATTGCCAATGGGATCGTGCCCGATGTCGTGGTCGGCACGTCCATCGGCGCCGTGGTCGGCGGCCTCCACTCGGCCGGACGGCTCGATACGTTCGAGGAATGGGGGCGCAGCCTGCAAGGGATGCGCAACATCCTCGGCTATCTCGATATCCGTCTCAACGGCTCCGGCCTGCTCGGCGGCGAGAAGCTCGCGAGCCGGCTCGAGGAGGCGATCGGGCACATCCTGATCGAGGACCTGCCCATCAAGTTCGCGAGCGTCGCAACCGAGGTTCGCACCGGCCACGAGATCTGGCTGACGCGCGGCCGCGTGGTCGATGCCATGCGCGCGTCCTACGCCCTGCCCGGCATCTTCGCGCCCGTGCTGATCGGCGACCGCTGGCTGGTCGACGGCGCGCTGGTGAACCCGGTGCCGGTCTCGGCCGCCCGCGCGCTCGGCGCCGAAATCGTCATCGCCGCAAATCTTTCCAGCGACATCTTCACCCATTCCACGACGATCTATTCGCACGGCGCAGTGCCGGCTCCGGTGGTGCCGGAGGCCGAGGAACCGGTGGCCAAGCGGCGCTTCCCGCGCCTGTTCTCGCCCGAGAAGACGATGAAGCGACAGTTCTTCGGCGGCAACGGCCGGCCCGGCATCTCCTCGGTGATGGTGGATGCCTTCAACATCATGCAGGACCGCATCACCCGCGCCCGCCTCGCCGGCGATCCTCCCGACATGCTGATCACCCCGCGAGTCGGCCAGTTCGGCTGGTTCGACTTCCACCGCGCCGAGGACCTCATCGCCTTCGGCACCCGCGCCGCCGAGCGCGCGCTGGATTCGATCCAGGAGGCCATCCATGTGCTGGCGCCGGCGCCCGAGGGCACCGCGCCGAAAGCACGGGAATCAGGTCAATTGTGAGGTCGGTCAGGCCGTCTTGATGTAGTCGCGCAGGGCCTCCTGCTCCGACTCGTATTCCTGGACCCGGCGCTTGACGATGTCGCCGATCGAGATCAGGCCGACCACCTTGCCGTTGTCGATCACGGGCAAATGGCGGAACTTGCCCGACGTCATCATCTCCATCAGCTCGGCCACGGTGTCGGTCTCCTTGCAGGTCACGACCTTGCTGGTCATGACGTCCGAGACCGGCGCCTCCAGCACGCCGGCGCCGCGCTCGCCCAGCACGCGCACAATGTCGCGCTCCGACAGGATGCCCTCGAGCCGGCTCTGGTTCATCACCAGCACCGCGCCGATCCTCTTCTCAGCGAGCAGCGTGATCGCGGCGGCCAGCTTGGCGTCGGGCTCGACGCTCACGATCTGGTGCCCCTTGGTGTTCAGAATGGAACGTACCGTCATTGCAGCCTCCCTGAATCGGAGCCGTCCGCCCTTGAGGCGATCCGAACTTGTTCTTCGAGTCTTCAACTAACAGTTTTGGCGCCGGTTTCACGCTCAGGCGCGTTGCGAAGCATCGCCGCTAGCGGCTTCGATACATTGTTCTCGGGGATGATGGATGAATTCGGGCCGCGCCGCAAGCGCCGCTTCAAATACGGTTTGAAATGTCCTGTGATGACGCATCCGCAGCATCGCCTCGAACGCGCGGCACGGGATCGAACAGGGCGAACAGCAGCAGGCCGGCAAAGAAGCCGCCGATATGCGCCTGCCAGGCGACGCTCGTGGTCTCGGAATCGATCCCGATCGCGCCGACGCCGAAGATGATGTTGACGCCAAACCAAACGCTGAGGAAGCCGATCACCCGTCCGTCGCGCAGCGCGCGCGACAGCGGCAGCGCTGGAACTTTTGCGGCGGTATCGGCGTCCGAACGGCTGAACGACAGGAAGCTGCCGCGGACGAAGGCGAAGCGGATTGCGGCTGCCATCGCGCCCGACACCGAGGCTGAGGCGCCGATCATCGGGGCCACCGCATGCTCGTGGGTGATGAGATGGGCCAGCGCGCCGGCCGCCGCCGTCACCGCCAGGAAGACGAAGAACCTGACCGCGCCGAAGCGCCGCGCCAGCGCGCTGCCGAACGGCAGCAGCCACAGCACGTTGAAGCCGAGATGGGTCAGATTGGCGTGCAGCAGCGAATAGGTGACGAAAGTCCAGACCTTCGCACCCGCCCCGCCCGGGATCTGCAGATTGAGCAGCGAGGAATCGTAGCGCTTCGGGATGAAGCCGAACACGTCGATGGTCCAGTTCTCGAGCTCCGGCGGCAGCAACACCCGCAGATGGATCACCGCCAAAAGCAGGATATAGGCGGTCAGCGCCGCGGGCAGCGTCAGGATCGGCTCGCGCGGAGCCTCCTCGACGACGGCAGGCACATCCGGCTGAGGACCTTGCGGCGACGAATCTTGCGGGGAATCCAAGGCAGCTTCGCTTTCAGGCGCGATCGGAGCGGTAGGCTTGGAGATAGTCGCCTTTACCGTCCCTGCGCAAGTGCACAAACGGAAAAGGCAGGGCCCTGGGAAGCCCTGCCTGTCCGTGTCGGTCTTCCGGTGGCCGGAGAGATAAGGAGTATCCCCACCCCTCCCCGCGGCCCGTGACCAAACTGTTTGACGCTCCTAAGTACAGGCCTTGCCGAGAACCTGGAGAAAGCGGCGAGGCTTGCGACCGCGGTCACCATAACAGGCACGCGGCCGGCACAAAGCGCATAGTTAATTTAACGTTAACGACGCAAAGGCAGGCACAAGAGGGCCGAAAACGCCGCTGCGGCATGGACGCTGCAAATCCCCTCCTGCACAACAAGAGAAGGGATCGCGGGTGCACTGAAGCGGGACAGGTTTGTCCCGTGAGGTCGCGCCCGGGGGTTAGCGTTCAGACATGAAACATCCGTCGAGCCGCGCGTTCTTCGCGTATTGGAACAAGAAGCGCGGCACTGCGCGAGCCCCTGACCGGGCCGACATCGATCCGGCTGCGGTCCGCGGCCTGCTCGGCGATATCTTCGTGCTGTCCTGCGAGCCGAACCTCGGCTTCCCGTTTCGCGTCGCCGGCACGCGCGTCTGCGCGCTCGCAGGAACGGACCTCAAGGACCAGAGCTTTGCGGCGCTGTTCACTGACGCGAGCCGCAGCGAGATCGAGGAGATCACGACAATCGTCGCCGACGAGACGCTCGGCGCGAACGCCGGCGTCACCGCGGTGCGCGAGGACGGCAGCAAGGCGCATCTCGAACTGCTGCTGCTCCCCTTCAACGCCCGCCCGCACACGCCCGTGAGCGTGACGGGCGTGCTCGCGCCGTTCGACGACGAATGCGGCACGCTCTCCGCCTTCACCCTCACCTCCTGGCGCTACCTGCACCAGCCGGAGAAACTCCTGCCGCGCGCCATCCGCAAATTGCAGATCGCACGCGGGCTGATGGTTTATGAGGGGCTGAGATAGTCTCCGCCGCCCGTCGCGCGACAAGCCAACGCGCGGATGGCCGCTTTTGCCGGATTTGCGTCATTCCCGATGTCGTCGCCAGCGGTTAGCTTCCGCCTCGCGTGAAGCAGCGAGGATCGGGCGACACCATGATGATATGGCGCATTCTGGCGTGGTCCGGCGTCGGCTGCGTGGCACTGCTGGCGGCGATCGGTGGAACCTGGCTGTTCCTGCTGCCTAGCTCGCCGGCTCAGGGGACCGCGCCTGCGATATCCAGAGACGAGACCGAGGCGACGCTTGCGGCGTTGAAGCCGCCGAAGCGCAAACGTCCCCTGATCGCCATCGTCGGCATCAACGAGATGAGCGAGACCACCGACTATCTGATGCCGTATGGCATCCTCGCGCGCGCCGATGTCGCCGACGTCCTCACATTGGGGACGCAGCCCGGACCTGTCGCGCTCTATCCCGCGTTGAAAGTGCAGCCGCACGCGACGATCGCCGAGTTCGATGCTGCGCATCCCGACGGCGCGGATTACGTCATCGTGCCGGCGATGAGCCGCGAAGACGATGCCGTGGCCCTGCAGTGGATCAAGAGCCAGGTCGGCAAGGGCGCGATCGTCATCGGCGTCTGCGTCGGCGCCATGGTCGTTGCCAATACCGGGCTGCTCGACGGGCGCCGGGCCACCACGCACTGGTATTCCGTGCGCGATCTGCAAAAGCATCCTGCGATCCGCTATGTCGCGGACCGCAGGCTGGTGGTCGACCGCGGCGTCGCGACGACGACCGGCATCACCGCATCCATGCCGATGGCCCTGACCCTGGTCGAGGCCATTGCCGGCCGCGCCAAGGCGCTAGCCGTCGCCCGCGACATCGGACTTGCCGAATGGGATGCGCGCCACCGCAGCGAAGCCTTCCGGTTCACACGCCCCTTTGCACTGACGGCGATCGCCAACACGCTCGCATTCTGGAACCGCGAGCAGCTCGGCATCGCGCTGACGCCTGATATCGACGAGGTGTCGCTTGCGCTGATCGCCGATGCGTGGTCGCGCACCTATCGCTCGCACGCCCTCACCTTCGCCGCCACGGCGGAGGCGCGGACGAGCCGCAGCGGCCTCCGCATCCTGCCGGACAGGATCGCGGCCGACTGGCCGGCAAAGCAGACGCCGCCGGCCGCCGTCGACCTGCCGCCGGCGCGAGCGCTGGACCAGACGCTGCAATCCATCGATGCGCGCTACGGGCCACGCACGGCCGACTTCGTCGCGATGCAGCTCGAATATCCGAGATGACGGCGCGGCAACGCGCCGGCTGTCGCGTGCAACCGCCGACGCACCGTGTTTGCGCAGAGCGCCGTTACGGCATCGCCAGATGCCAGGCGCCGTTCAAGAAGCCGTCGCCGGTGATGTCGCCGGGCTTCTGGTCCTTGGCGAAAGTGTAGAGCGGCTTGCCCTTGTAGGCCCACTGCTTCGAACCATCGTCGCGAGTGATGATGGTGTAGCCGTCGCCGGCGGCGTCGCTCGCTTCGGCCTTCAGCACCGGCCAGTTCGTCGCGCACGGACCGTTGCAGGCCGACTTGCCGTCCGCATCCTTGTCGAAAGTGTAGAGCGTCATGCCCTTGGCATCGGTCAGCACGTTGCCCTTGTCGGTCTTGCCCGTCTTGGTCGGCGGGGCGGCAAAGGCGGCGGGAACGATCGCGAACGATATTGCCAGCGCGAGCGCGAGGCGGATCGAGGACGTCATGATATCTCCTGTCATGCAATTGACCTGCATGGGTAGGACGCCGCACGCGGCCTCGTATTCCTCGGATCGCAGAAAGATATTTTTCGCTGCGCGCGCCAACGCGGCGGAATAAACTGGACCAACCGAGACGTAACGACGGATCGACATGAGCAAGCCGCACTGGCGTCCCGCGCACACCTCCGATCTGCCCGCGATCAGCGCCATCGCGGCGCGGATCCATCCTGATCTTCCTGAAAGCCCCGAGGTGTTCGCGGAGAAGATGCGGCTCTATCCCGACGGATGCCGCGTGCTTGTCGCCGACGACGAGATCGCCGGCTACGGGCTCGCACATCCCTGGAAGCAGCATCAGATCCCGCCGCTCGATCGATTCCTGGAACGACTCCCCGGGGATGCAGACTGTCTCTACGTGCACGATATCGCCGTGCTGCCGGATCGGCGCGGCGGCGTTGCGCGCGCCTATGTGACCGGGATCATGGAGCTGGCGCGCGCATCCGGCATCGCGGCGCTCGCACTTGTCTCGGTCTACGCCACGCGGCCGCTATGGGAGCATCTCGGCTTTCGTCCGGTGACGGCAGACGCGGCACTGCGCGCGCAGCTCGCCTCCTACGGGGAAGGCGCGACCTATATGCGGCATGACCTCACCGCGGCGTAGCGTTCCTGCCCGACCGCCCCGCTGCAGATGACGTCGCCGGTCCAATCCGGCGGCCTCATCGTCGTCTGTCCTGAATGGCGGCGGCTCAGCCGCGATGCTTCTTCTTCGTCTTCTTTCCCGGCGCGCCCTTCACCGGCCAGGGCGTCACCGACGGCTCCGCGCGGGCCTGCTTGTCGCGATGCTTCTTCTTTCCAAGAGGCGGCGTATCGCCGAATCGCGGTCCGCGCTCGCCGGACGGTTTGCCGCGCGGCTTGAATTCACGTGCCTCGCGCGGGCGCTCGTCGCGGCGTTCGCCATCGGCTCTCTCGCGAGCCGGCGCGTGTGACCGTTCCTCCGACGGTGCCTGTCGTTGAGGCGCCTCCGCCATCGGCTCGATGCGGATGCTGTCTTCCTTGTCCGGACGCTTGATCTTGGCGGCGAACGACTCCGCCGCCCGCTCGGAAATCTCGAACTCGGTCGTGGTGTCCATGATCTTGATGGCGCCGATGTCGCGCTTGTCGATGCCACCGCGGCGGCAGATCATCGGCAGCAGCCAGCGCGCCTCCGCGTTCTTGCGCCGTCCGATGGCGGCGCGGAACCAGACGCTGCCTTCCGCCATGCCGTGTTTCGACGATGCTTTACCAGCCTTCGGTCGGAGCCGCGCTGGGCGATCCTCGCCATCCGCGCCTTGAGATCTGTCGCGACCGCGATCGTCGCGCGTCCGGCCGCTTCGCTCGCCGGGATCGATGATGTCCTCGGGAGATGGCAGCCGCGCACGGTAAAGCCGCGCGAGTGCGGCGGCGATGTCCTCCGCCGAGCGTTCGGCCAGCAGCGCCTGCGCGAGCACCAGATCGTCGGCCGTCGTCTCCTCGGTGAACAGCACGTCCTTCATGCGCGCGTGATCGAGCTTGCGGATTTCGTCGGCTTGCGGTGCCGTACCCCAGACGGCATCGATGCCGGAGACGCTGAGCAGCATCTCGGCACGCCGCCGACGTGCGGGCGGCACCAGGAGGACGCTCGTGCCCTTGCGGCCCGCGCGCCCGGTGCGGCCCGAGCGATGCTGCATCACTTCGGCGTCGTTGGGCAGATCGGCATGAATGACGAGGTCGAGGCTCGGCAGATCGATGCCGCGGGCGGCGACGTCGGTCGCGACGCAAACGCGGGCGCGCCCGTCCCGCAGCGACTGGAGCGCCAGGGTGCGCTCATTCTGCGTCAATTCGCCGGAGAGAGCGACGACCGAAAAGCCGCGCTCCAGCAGCGCCGCCTGCAAATGCCTGACGGCATCGCGCGTGCTGCAGAACACCAGAGCGCTCGGCGCCTCGTAGAAGCGCAGCACGTTGACGACGGCGTGCTCGACGTCGGCGGGCGCGATGCGGATCGCGCGATACTCGATGTCGGCGTGACCGCCTTCGTCACCGGCGACCTCGATCCGGAAGGCGTCGCGCTGATATTGCCTCGCCAGCGCGACGATGCCGCGCGGAAACGTCGCCGAGAACAGCAGCGTGCGGCGCGTCTCCGGCGTGGTCTCGAGAATGAATTCCATGTCCTCGCGAAAGCCGAGATTGAGCATCTCGTCGGCCTCGTCGAGCACGACGGCGGCGAGTTCGGAGATGTCGAGACGGCCACGGCGCAAGTGATCGCAGAGCCGGCCGGGCGTGCCGACGACGATGTGAGCGCCCGCCGCCAGCTCGCGCTGCTCGCGCCGCGGATCCATGCCGCCGACACAGGAGACGACGCGCCCGCCGGCATGCCCGTAGAGCCAGGCCAGCTCGCGCTGAACCTGAAGCGCGAGCTCGCGGGTCGGCGCCACGATCAGGGCGAGCGGCGCTGCCGCGGGCCCGAACTGCTCGGCGTCATCAAGAAGATTCTTCGCGATGGCCAATCCGTAGGCGACGGTCTTTCCGGAGCCGGTCTGGGCCGACACCAGAAGGTCACGGCCGCTGGCGTCGTGGGCAAGCACGGCGAGCTGGACGGGGGTCAGTGAATCATAGTTCCGCTCGGCCAAAGCGCGGGCGAGCGGCGGGGTCAGGGCCGGAAGGGACACGAGATGGAGAACCTTGGTTGATTCAGGCGCGGAACGGTGATCCGGCGAACCTGAGCTGCATGCGCGGCGAACGGCTTGGCCGCACGCTGGCGATTTGATCTGGGCGCTCTTTACGCCAAGCGCTCGGAAATCACCATGCCTATGTTGCATGGCTCGGCGCAGAGAGCCGCGTCTCAAGGTTGCAGCAGCCTCTTGCGGCCACCTCCATTAACCTGAGACCGGCCGGATTCTCATGGGAATGACCGCGTGACGCCCTCCGTCAAACGCAGCTGCGGCACTGGATGCGAGCCCTTGCCGCATCGGCAATTCGATCCCAGATCGAGCCTGACGGAAGAACAAGACCGAGGGACACATGAACGACGGAGTATCGCTTGCCGGCAAGCTCGCGACCTTTGACGATTTCTGGTCGCCGCGCACGGTCACGACCTTCAACGATTGCGACGTGATGGTAGTGAAGGTGAAGGGCGAGTTCACTTGGCACAGGCACGACGACACTGACGATTTCTTTCTCGTCCTCAAAGGCAATCTGGACATCGAACTGCGGGATCGGACGGTAACCCTCGGTCCAGGCGAACTCTACGTCGTGCCCAAGGGGGTCGAACATCGCCCGGTAGCCCGCGAGGAGGTTCATCTTCTGCTGATCGAGCCGACCGGGACGCCGAACACCGGCGACAAGGCAACCGCAGCGGCCCGCAAGCTCGCATAGCGGACCACTTGCTCGGCGTCATCGGTCGTGCGCTCAGATATCCGCGTACACCTCGAGCAGATTGCCGTCGGGATCGCGGAAGAACAGCGTGCGATGGCCGAAGGACTGGTCCGTCGGCGGCGACAGCAGCGCCACGCCTTGACGCAGCAGTTCATCGGCGCATTGATCGACTTCGGCGGCGGAGACCTTGAAGGCCAGTTGCAGCGAGGCGCTGCCCGCCGGGATCGGCGCATCGGAGGCAGTCCGGCTCGGCCTCGCCAAGGCCAGCGTGTTGCTGCCCAAGCCGTATTCGATCCAGTTCGGCGACAGTTCGCGCAGCAGCGGAAAGGCGAGGACGTCTTCGTAGAAGCGGCGCATCGCTGCCATGTCGCGCACGAAGATGACGGTGTAGTCAATGGCGCGGATGGCGCTGAAGGGGGAGCGTCGGTTTGGGTCGTCAGTCTCTTCGTTTGTCATTTCATCGTGCAATCCAAACTCCGACACGTAGCCCGCATGAGCGAAGCGAGATGCGGGAATCATCAGCAAGGCCCCGGATATCGCTTCGCTCATCCGGGCTACGCATCCTCATCCCACCAGCTCCGGCCACGGCACGATGGTCGATTTCACCGTCTTCATCGCCATCGCATCCCTCACCGCCTGCGCGACGCCCTCTTCCGTGAACGGATAGATCGTCTGCATCTTCAGCCACGGGTATTTGTCGCGCGTCCGGTAGAGCATGTCCACGCCGAGCGGCAGATCGTTGCCGGTAAAACCCCAGGATCCGAGCACGTTGATATCCTTGGTGCAGATGCGGTGCCAGGAGGTGTCGATCGAGCCGGCGTCGGTGAACTGGCCCATCTCGACATAGGTGCCGCCGTCGCGCAGCATCTCGATGCCTTCGGGTCCGGCGGTCGGGTGGCCCGAGCAGTCCATCACGAGATCGGCGCCGAAGCCGCCGACGATTTCCCGTACGCGTGCGATGCGCTCCTGCGGCGACTTGAGGTCCTCGATGTTCACCGTCGCCTCCGCGCCGAACTCGCGCGCCAGCTTGAGCCGCGGCTCCTCCGGCGCGCCGACGCAGACGACGCGCCCTGCTCCCATTTCCTTTGCGGCTGCGACCGCCAGAATGCCGATCGGGCCGGAGCCCTGGATCACCACGGTGTCGCCCCAGCTGAAGCCGCCGGCGCGCGTCGCGCGATTGAAGGCGCGGATGCAGGAAGTCAGCGGCTCGGACAGTGCGCCGAGCCGAAACGACATGTCGTCGGGCAGCTTGTAGATCTTGGTGCCCGGCAGCATGTCGAGATCGACATAGACGTATTCGGCCCAGCCGCCCCACAGGTGCGGCGCCTTGTCGAAGCCGAGATAGCGGCCGTAATAGACCGGGGTCAGGCACTTGTTCGCGGTCTGCGGATAGTGGATGCAGTAATAGCAGCGGCCGCAGGGCATCAGCGGCGGGATCATCACCTTCGAGCCGACCTCGAGCGGCTTGCTCATGAAGTCCTCGGTGAACTCATCGCCGCATTCGACGATGACACCACCGAGTTCGTGGCCCAGCGTGAACGGCCATGGCAGCGGCTTCGGCCAATGGCCTTTCAGAATATGCAAATCGGTGCCGCAGACCCCGCAGGCGCCGACCTTGATCAGCGCGCCCTTGCGGCCGACCTTCGGCCACGGCACGGTGCGGATGACGGGCTCTGAGCCCGGCCCTGCATGGGTGCAGACGCGGATGGATTCCATGGCTGTTTCCTCGATCCCCCGCTTGTTGTGATTTGTGGTGCGGACGTATCGCGAAGCTATCATAGCTCAGCCAGCGAAGGCGGAAGTGGCCTATGTGACCGGCGCACCCTCATTGCGCTGCAAGCGCCCGCATTTCGGCAAGATATTTGCAACGACGCAAGCAGTGCCGCAGCAAATCCATTTCGGGGAGCCCATGACAGACAACACACGCGCGCTCTTCGATCGCTGGGAGCGGGTTTGGCATGAGGGGCGATTTGACCTCATCCCGGACTGTGTCGGATCGCATTACATCCGTCATGACGAAGGAGGCGACCGGACCGTCACCCGGGACGCGTATGCTGCGGAATTGCAGACTGTGCACCGAGACCGGCCGGGAATCCGCGTCGTGGTGTATGATCATTCTTTCTCGACCGACCGTGCGTGGTTCCGATTTGCATTCGTTTGGCCAGATCCCACGACCGGCGAGAAGCGTAGTCGCGCCGGCATGCAAAGCTATCGTATTGAGGGCGGCAAGCTGGCCGAGACCTGGATCACGATGCTTGGTCTTGGAACCACATGGGCCGACGAGCCCCAGGAAAGCTGGACCCGCCGCAAGGAATGAGGAGAGCTCAGGTTCGGGACGTCGCTCGTCCGCCCGTCGCGATTTGCGGCGCCGGAGCACGGTCGATAGCGCAACGAAGTCACGGCTACCAAGCAAGGCATGGCTGGTCTTCGTCCACGTGCAAAGTCTTGAGCCGTCGCCAGCGAACGTGTAAGGCGCCAAGAGTCCCACTCAGGTCATCCCGTGAATCCCCTCCCCCAAAATCCCATGGCCGCATCCGGATCGTTTGCGGCGATGAAGTCCGTGCCCTACCGTCTCCAGTTCGCCTCTTACGTGCTGGCGATGATGGCGGACAATATCGAGCATGTGATCAGCTATTGGGTGGTGTTCCAGAAATTCCATTCGCCGACGCTGGGCGGGTTTGCCGTGCTGTCGCACTGGCTGCCGTTCCTGCTGTTCTCCGTCGCGGTCGGTAGCCTCGCCGACCGGTTCGATCCGCGCCGCATCATCCAGTGCGGCATGCTGCTGTTCATCGTCGCCTCCGCCGGATGGGGCCTCTTCTTCCTGACCGATACGATCCAGATGTGGCACGCGATGCTGCTCCTGGTGATCCACGGCTGTGCCGGCGTGCTCTGGCAGACACCGAACCAGCTGTTGCTCTACGACCTCGTCGGCCCGGCCGATCTGCCGAGCGCGGTGCGGCTGAACGCTATGGCGCGCTATCTCGGCATCCTGGTCGGACCTGCGGTCGGCGGCATCATCATGCTGACGCTCGGTCCCTCGCACGGCATCATCTTCAACACGCTGTTCTATCTGCCGATGCTGCTTTGGCTGTTCTGGGCCCCGGTCAGGGACAAGAGCGTGGCGGCGCGCCGCTTCGCCGTGCGCGGCCTTGCCGACATCGTGCTCACCATCCGCGCGATCGGCACCCAGCCCGTGCTGTCGGCGATGACGTGGCTTGCCGGCCTCACCTCCTTCATGATCGGCAACGCCTATCACGCCCAGATGCCGGGCTATGCCGGCGATCTCGGCCATGGCGATCCCGGCGTCTCCTACAGCGTGCTGCTCGCGGCGGATGCGGCCGGCGCGCTGCTGGCCGGCATCGCACTGGAATCCTGGGGACGGCTGAAGGGCACTCCGCGCACCGCAATCACGCTGGCGATGCTGTGGAGCGTGGCGCTGCTCGGCTTCGCACTGGTGCCGGTCTATCCGGTCGCGATTGCGCTGCTGTTCCTTGCAGGCTTCTTCGAGCTCTCCTTCAACACCATGGCGCAGGCGCTGGTGCAACTGAACGCGCCGCACGACATCCGCGGCCGCGTCGTCGGCCTTTACAACATGGCCGGGCTCGGCATGCGGGCCTTCAGCGGCATCACGGTCGGGGTAGCAGGCGCGGCGATCGGCATCCACTGGTCGCTCGGGCTCTCGGCCGCCGTGCTGCTGGCGCTGCTGCTCTTGCTGTATCAGCGCGCGGCGAAGGCGGCGTGAGGGCGCAGCGTTACGACACAGCCGATTGACTCCGGCGTCCCCTCACCGCACGCTCAAGTCTTTTGGGAGATGGGGCATTGCGCAATCGCTGGGGCATTCTTGCGATCCTGTTCGTCGTGCGCCTCACCATCGCGTTCCAGTTCCAGAGTGTTGCGGCGGTCGCCCCGCTGCTGCAACAGACCTTCGGCGTCGGCCTTGCCGATATCGGCATCCTGATCGGGCTCTATTTCACGCCGGGCGTGGTGCTTGCGCTGCCGGGCGGCGCGATCGGCCGCACGCTCGGCGACAAGCCGACCACCATCGCCGCGCTGCTGCTGATGACTGCGGGCAGCCTCGTCATGGCCGTCACCGACGTCTGGAGCTGGCAGATGGCGGGCCGGCTCGCCTCCGGCGCCGGCGGCGTGCTGCTGACGGTGCAGCTTACCAAGATGGCCGCCGACTGGTTCGCCGGAAAGGAGATCGCGACCGCGATGGCGATCTTCGTCAATTCCTGGCCGGCCGGTGTCGCGATCTCGCTGCTGGTGCTGCCGGCGATCGGCACCGCCCATGGTGCGGGCGCCGTATTCCTGTCCGCGGGCGCACTGACCGCGATCGGCATTCTGCTGGTCGCGTTCTACCAGCCGCCACCCGGAGCTGCCGTCAGCGCGGCCGGCTCGAGCCGGCTCGATCCGCTCGCCCTGCTGGCGGTGGTCGTCGCCGGAGTGATCTGGGGCCTCTATAATGTCGGCTTCGCCATGATCTTCTCGTTCGGCCCGACGCTATTGGCCGAGCGCGGCTGGAGCATCGCCGCGGCGGGCTCGGCGATCAGCGTCGTGATGTGGTTGTCGGTGATCTCTGTGCCAGCAGGCGGCTATCTCGCCGACCGCTTCAAGCGACCCTTTATATTGGCGATCGGGGCCAGCCTCATCGTGGCAGGACTGCTGGCCTGGCTGCCGCGATCGGACGCGGTGATCACCATCCTGATCCTGATCGGCCTGATCGGAGGCCATCCGGCCGGCCCGATCATGAGCCTCGCCGCCCGCGTGCTCGCCCCGGACACCAGGGCGATCGGGATGGGCGTGTTCTACACCCTCTTCTATGCGACCATGATGCTGGGCCCGGCGGTGGCTGGGCGGCTCGCCAAATCGGCCGGGACTGCCGCGGTCGCGCTCGACCTCGGCGCGCTGACGGTGCTGGCGTGCCCGCCCCTGATGTGGCTTTTCGAGCGCATCGTGTCTGTCCGTTGCCGCCGCGCCCAATCCTAACGCGGCATTAACCCTATGCACCTTAGGGTCGTCCCGGACTCCGCCCGGGCGGGGGGTCGGGTGTTGAAAATGGCGTTGGCGAACAAAAAATTTCTTCCGGCCGCCGAGGAGCGCAGGCGCTTCCAGCGGGTGAAGGTGCACCTGCTCGGCCGCTACATGCTGCCGGACCGCCGGGAATTCCCCTGCCAGGTGATCAACATGTCGCCGGGCGGCCTCGCTTTGCTCGCGCCCGGCATCGGCAATGTCGGCGACCGCGTCGTCGCCTATCTCGACCATATCGGCCGCGTCGAGGGCAAGATCACCCGCATCATCGACAACGGCTTCGCCATGACGATCGGCGCGACGCCGAGGAAGCGCGACAAGCTTGCGGCCCAGCTGACCTGGCTCGCCAATCGCGACATCCTCAACCTGCCGGAGGACCGCCGCCACGACCGTATCGTGCCGCGCAACCCCATCGCGGTGCTGACGCTCGAGGACGGCACCAAGATGACGTGCCGCATCATCGACCTTTCCTTGTCCGGTGCTGCCATTGCCGCGGAGAACCGCCCGCCGCTGAAATCGACGGTTCTGCTCGGCCGGGTCCAGGGCCGCGTGGTCCGAAACATCGAAGACGGCTTCGCGCTGGAGTTCCTGCACGAGCAGCCGATCGAGACACTCGAAGAGAGCGTTACCGCGCGGTAAAGCGCGCGGACGCGAAAACCTCATTACTTCCAATCTGGAAGGCGGCCTCCGGGATGCGGACGCCGCCTTTTTCACGTCCCGCGGCGGCCGCCTTGCGGTTAACGCGTCGGTCGCGGTTGGGCGCGAATGCCGCTTCCGCCAGCGTTTTCGCGTTAATCGGTAAAATTTGAATCGATTGCAGTCATATCGAATTTTATTCGAATTCGATTCAAGTATAGATCGAATTCGCTGCGCCTTTTACTTGCATTCGTCTCGACTTGACTTGGTTGACTTAGCGGCAACTCAAAAGCTCCATGCGAAATGTGGTCCCAACAAGAAACGGGGACCGCAATGTTTGACTTCAGGGGACAGGGGAAGAGGCTGGCGCTGGTCGCCATGCTCTTCGGGATCAGCGCGGCGGCGCAGGCTGGCGAAAGCCGTCTGCTCTACGCGAGCCTCGGCGACACCACGCGTGCGCCGATCGGCTGGGTCGAGTTCTGCGCGGACAACGCCGCCCAGTGCCAGGGCGCACCGATGCAGCCGCGCGACATCGTGCTGTCGCAGGCCGCATGGCGCGACCTCGTCAAGGTCAATCGCTGGGTCAACGAGACCGTCAAGCCTTTGACCGACCAGGAGCACTGGGGCGTGATCGAGAAGTGGTCGCTGCCATCAGACGGCTACGGCGACTGTGAAGACTACGTGCTGTTGAAGCGCAAGATGCTGATCGACGCCGGATGGCCGCGCCAGGCCCTGCTGATCACCGTCGTGCGCGACAAGAAGGGCGAAGGCCACGCGGCGCTGACGGTGAAGACCGACAAGGGCGAGTTCGTTCTCGACAATCAGAACGAGAACGTCGTCGCCTGGACGGAGACCGGCTACCGCTTCGTCAAGCGCCAGTCGCAGAGCGATCCCAACGTCTGGGTCTCGCTCGGCGATACCAAGCCGGCGGTCTCCACCGCCAGCGCCAAGGATCAGTAGGAACGAGACAACGAGTTACGCGGCCCGGTCACATCCCCACCCCTCCCCGTCCCAGACCGGTTCGCGCGCGCCCAGCCATCCCCCAATGGCTGGGCGCAACTTTTTTGGGGATGCACGATCAGCTCTGCTGGCCCTGGCGAGTCCAGGGAACGCGTGCGGCGGTGAAATCCCGCCAGCTATCCTGCAGCGCCTGCTGCACGCCGATCGATGCCCGCGCCTGCCAGCCGGCGATCGCGGCCGCCGCAATGGTGCTGTCGCGATCTTCAGCGCCGAGCCCGTCGAGCAATGAGGCCGTCACGGCCATGTCGTTGAAGACGCCGAGCTCCTCCTGCAAGCCGGCGAGCCGGCGCGCGAATTTTCGCGCGGACTTGCGATCCTCGTACAGCGGCAGCAGGAACTCGCCGAGATAGCGCAACCGCTTGGTGGCGAGCCGCACCCGGTGGAGCTCGTCGACCGTGAGCGACTTGAAGCGGCGGCCGCGCTTGAGCACCTTCGCATACTGCTCGGACAGGACGCATTCCGCGAAATTGACGGCGGGCTCGGCGAGCCGGCCGAGATCTTCGGGCGCGACGCCGTTGCGCCAGCCGCGCGTCTCGATCCAGCCGCCGAGACCGATCAGGAAAAGGGCGCAGCGGCGATCATCGAGCGCATTGCGGACCCCGCGATAGGCTTCCGCCTGACGCTGAGCCGCGACCCGCGCGAGCGCATCGAACCCGGTGACCGACGGACATGCCTTTGCGATCGTCGGCAAGGTGTCGAGCTGGAACACGTCCCAGTCGCGCGCGGCGGACAGGCCTTGCGCCAGCCATTTGGCTTCCGAGCGCAGCGCATCGAGGTTGCCGAGCGCGCCGACCGATCGCATCAGGTCGAGCGCAGATCGCAGCCGGCGCAGCGAGACGCGCAGCTGATGCACGCCTTCCGAATTGCGACCGTCCTCGGCGGCGGGCAACGATTGCAGCAGGTGAAGGAAGCAGGAGCGCAGGATGGCCGCGAAGGCTTCGTCGAGCGCAACGGAGGGATCGAGGCCAAGCTTGCGCGGCCGGCGTGCCGACGGCGGCTGGTCCGCGGCAAGGTCGAAGCCGCGTGCGGATTTGCTGCGGATGGACGGCCTCACCGTTCCGTGCTCCGCAAGGCGCAGCGCGATCTCGTAGATTGCGCTCGCGCCGCCGCTCTTCAGCTCCAGCTCGATCTCGCTCACCGGCATCGACCTGCCGCCTGCGGTCAGGTCGCCCCGATCGAAGGCGACCTCGACCGTGCCGGACGGCAGGTCGACGATGCGCGTGTGCCGATGGATATCGGCCGTGAACACCGCTTCGAGCGGCTGCGTGTCGAGTTGGCCGCGCAGCTTCTCCGGAATGAACGGCATCGCCAAAGCGAGATCGGGCGCAAGCGACGGCACACTCGCTTCCCATTCGCCGCGACGCAGCGGATCGTCCACAACGTCGCTCTTCACGGTCTGCACGAAGCGCGTGCCGCTCTGGCGGACGCGCAAGCTCAGACCGGCGCGACGAAGCGCCCGCTCGGGCGTGTCGTAATAGATGGACTTGAGACGTTTGTGCGAGCCCTTGTTTCGTGCATTCGCCGCGATGACCGGCGCAGCGCCGAAATGCGCCATGCGATCGGCATCGACGAGAAGCTTGAGCTCGATTTCGCCGGCGGGATGAGCGGTGCTGCCCGACTCGGTTGGCTGCAGATCAGGCGTCGCCTCTTGCGCCGGCGTCCGTTCGCTCACAGCGTCCTCGATCGCCGGCTCCGCGTCTGGTCCTGCGGGTTCAATCTGCCTCAGGAAGCCGGCGACGATGGGCGCTCCTTTGTTCTCCTTCGGAGACGGATTCCCATCCGGCGCGCCCGGAGTCTTGCGAGCCGTCGTTGAATCTGACTTGAGCATGGAGAGTTGCGTGACAGTTTGATGACAGAGCGCAAGCATATAGCGGATGAGCCGCGCGAGGAATAGTCAGGTGTCGTCGCAACGCATCATCGTCCACATGCGACATCTCGAACGTGGGATTCGACGAGGACTGTCACAATCGGCGCGGCTTCTCGATTTCACTTGGCGTCGCATACAGTTAGTGATCCTATCAAGAAAGGAAATCTCACAGTTCTCGAAATCGAGATCAACGCAGCAACGAGCTTGCTTCATGCTGGCCGAGAAATTCTTTCTGGTTCTGGAGACACTTAGGAGTCACCTGCCCGATGGCAGGCCCGAGATTGTGACAAGCCCTCCGCCGGAGGCGTCGACTCCCACAGATTCGCACCCCAAGAAACCGGTTCCCGACAGTCAGGAGCAGAAATATCGTTCGAGCGGCGGCACCACGGCGCCGGGTGTTTCTGATCTCTGAGCCACGGGCATGCCAAATGAAGGCCACCGCTTCATTAGGAACCTTCATCGCCCTCGCGCTTGAAACGGCATGAAGACTCCATCACCGGGGATGCGCAGGGCGCTGCGCCAGGCTCAATTGTACGGGCACCTGCTCGTCCGAAATGACAGGCTGTATCACCCAGGAGGCAATCATCCGATCTGCTCGATCCAGCTCGCACGAGAGATGGTCAGGTCAGGATGGATGACCAAGCAGAACGGCGAATACGAGATCACGCCTGACGGGCAGCTTGCCGCCGAAAGCGAACTCAATCGCTGACGTGGACCGCCTCCCTGTCCCAGACCGGTTCGAGCGCAGCCAAGCCTCTTCCAAAGGCCGGCCGCAACTTCTTGGGCTATGCCGGCGCTGGCTCGGCGGGAGCCGGAGACGCAGCTGGCCGCGCGATCAGAGCATAGGCGACCGGCACGACGAACAGCGTGAACAGCGTGCCGATCGACAGCCCGGTCGCGATCACGAGGCCCATGTTGTAGCGCGACACCGCGCCCGCGCCGCTCGCGGTGATCAGCGGAACGACGCCGAGCACCATCGCCGCGGTGGTCATCAGGATCGGCCGCAGCCGGATCGTCGCCGCCTCGATGATCGCCTCGGTCACCCCCTTCCCGGCCGCGCGCAACTCGTTGGCGACCTCGACCATCAGAATGCCATGCTTGCTGACGAGGCCCATCAGTGTGAGCAACCCAACCTGGGTATAGATGTTGAGGCTCGCGCCGCCGATGCCGAGGCTGATGAAGATCAGCGCGCCGGCGAGCGACATCGGCACCGATACCAGGATGATGACGGGATCGAGGAAGCTGTTGAACAGCGCCGCCAGCGCCAGGAAGATGATGATCACGGCGAAAGCGAACGTCGTGACGAAGCCGCCCGACTCCTGTTCGAGCTGCCGCGAGGCGCCGCCGAAATCGACCGTGTACCCGGCCGGCAAGGATTTCGCGAGATCCTTGAGCGTGGCGAGCGCGCTGCCCATCGACACCGTCGGCATCGCAACGCCCGAGATCGTCGCCGCATTGATCTGCTGGAAATGATTGCGCGATTGCGGAACGGTCCTGTTCTCCAGCTGGGCGACGGTCGAGAGCGGCACCATCGAATTGTCGCTCGCCTTGATGTAGTAGCCGAGCAACTGGTCTGCCGTCAGCCGATCGTTCTGCTTGGCCTGAGGAATCACCTTGTAGGAGCGGCCGTCCAGGCTGAAATAATCGAGGTAATTGCCGCCGAGCATGGTCGCGAGCGCACCGCCGAGATCACTCATCTTCAGGCCGAGATCACCGGCCTTGTCGCGGTCGAAGGAGACCAGCGTCTGGGGCCTGTCGATTTTCAGGTCGGTATCGAGGAAGATGAATTGGCCGCTCTTCAGCGCCTGCACCATGAAGTTGCGCGAGACCTGGTCGAGTTCGTTGTAGGAACCGGTCGTACCGATCACGAACTGGATCGGAAGGCCGTTGCTGCCGGGCAGCGGCGACGGCTGGAAGGCGACCGAGCGCGTGCCGGCGATAGTGTTGAGCAGGTTCTGGAAATCCGGCTGGAGAGTCTTCGTGGTCAGGCTGCGCTGGTCCCAGGGCTTGAGCACCCAGCCTCCGATCGCCTGGGTGGGCGTGTCGATCTGGAAGAGCGTTTTCGTTTCCGGGCGCTTGGCCACGAGATCGTAGATCTGCTGGCTGTAGAATTGCCGCTGCTGAAGCGTCGCTGAGGGCGCCGAGGTGGTCAGCGAGAGCACGACCCCCTGGTCCTCGTCGGGCGCGAGCTCGCTGGTCGAGGTCGCGTAGAGCCAGGGAATGCCGGCCAGCAACAGCAGTGCGAACACGGCCACGACCGGCTTCATCGCAAAGACGGCCTCCAGCCGGCGACGATAGGCGCCAGAAAGCCACTCCAGCACGTGGTCGATCGTCCGGACCAGGCGCGCCTCCCAGTTCGTGGCGTCGCGCTCGGTCTTGCGCAATAGCCAGGCGCAGTTCATCGGCGACAGCGTCAGCGCGATCACCGCAGATACCGTGACCGCGCCTGCGAGCGTGAAGGCGAACTCGGTGAACAGCGCGCCGGTGAGGCCGCCCTGGAATCCCACGGGCACGTAGACCGCTATCAGAACCACGGTCATGGCGATGATCGGGCTTGCCAGCGCGCGTGCGGACTGGATCGCCGCCTCGACCGGCGCGACGCCTTCGTCGATCAGCCGATGCACGCTCTCCACGACGATGATGGCATCATCCACCACGAGCCCGATGGCGAGCACGAGTGCAAGCAGGGTCAACAGATTGATGGAGAAGCCCATCAGCAGCATCAGCCCGAACGTTCCGATCAGCGACAGCGGGATCGCGATGACCGGAATCAGGACCGATCGCCACGATCCCAGGAACAGGAACACCACCACGATCACGATCAGCACCGCTTCCACCAGCGAGTGGACCACTTCGTCGATCGAGGAATTGACGAAGTCGGTGGAGTCGTAGAGCACCTCGCCGACCAGACCGTTCGGAAGCTGCGCCTTGATGTCGGGCAGGACCGCCTTCACACCGTTGATGACGTCGAGCAGATTGGCCGTGGGCGCCGTCTGGATGCCGATATAGACCGCCGTCTTGCCGTTGAACTTCGTTTCGCTGTCGTAGTCGTCGTTGCCGAGCGTGACGTTGGCAACGTCGCGCAGGCGGATGATGGCGCCGTTGACGGTCTTGACCACGAGGTTGCGGTACTGCTCCAGCGAATGGAGGTTGGTCGAGGCCGCAAGGTCAACCTGCACCAGCCGGCCCTTGGTCGTGCCGAGGCCGGAGATGTAATCGTTTCCCGAGAGCGCCGTCGAGACGTCGCTTGCGGTGAGGCCGTAGGCCGCCAGCTTGTCCGGATCGAGCCAGGCGCGGAGTGCGAACTTCTTGGCGCCGAGCAGTTCTGCGGTCTGCACGCCGGCGACGGCCTGCAGCCGCGGCTGAACCACGCGCGTCAGATAGTCGGTGATCTGGTTCGGCGCCAGCACCTCGCTGGCGAAACCGATATACATCGCGTCGATGGTCTGGCCGACCTTGAGCGTGAGCGTCGGCTGCTGCGTTCCGGTCGGAAACTGGTTGAGCACCGAATTGACCTTGGCGTTGATCTCCGTCATCGCCTTGCCGGAATCGTAGTTCAGCCGCAGATTGACCGTGATGGTGCTGGAGCCGGTGACGCTGCTCGAGGTCATGTAGTCGATGCCGTTCGCCTGGGCGATGGCGTTTTCGAGCGGCGTCGTGATGAAGCCGGCGATGATGTCGGAATCCGCGCCGGCATAGGCGGTGCTCACCGTGACGATGGCGTTCTGCGTGCGCGGGTATTGCAGGATCGACAGCGTCGCCATCGAGCGCAGGCCGAGCACGAGGATCAGGGCGCTGACCACGAGCGCCAGCACCGGCCGGCGGATGAAGATATCGGTGAAACGCATCTTGTCCTGAACTCGTTTGTCGCCACTCGTTGCTGCGGTATTCTCGCGCCGTCGCGAAGCCTACTGATCGACGATGTTCGGCGCGGCCTCGGCCTGCGGCACGTGTGAATTGTCGATCTTGACCGGGCTGCCGTTGCGCAGCTTCAGCTGGCCGGCGATGACCACGGTCTCGCCCGGCTTGATGCCATCGTTGACCGCGACGCGGTCACCTTTCGGGGGCCTCGTCTTGACGAACATCTGCCGTGCGGTGCCCTGCCCGTCATGAAGATCGTCGACGAGGTAGACCAGATCGCCGTAGGAATTGTTCACGATCGCGGTGAGCGGGACGGTGACGACCTCCTCCGGCTTGCCGACGGCGATCTCGACCTTTGCGAACATGCCAGGCAGCAGCCGG
This sequence comes from Bradyrhizobium sp. R2.2-H, assembly GCF_004346455.1. NCBI lineage: Bacteria > Pseudomonadati > Pseudomonadota > Alphaproteobacteria > Hyphomicrobiales > Nitrobacteraceae > Bradyrhizobium > Bradyrhizobium sp. R2.2-H. Next base: position 224,166 of record NZ_SMBR01000009.1, on the reverse strand, counting down.
GCCCCGCCATTGCGCAAGGTGGCGCGAACCTGGACGTTGCGGCTGCTCGAATCCACCTTGGCGTTGACTGCCGTGATCTGCCCGGTGAACCGCTCGGCCGGAAAGGCATCGACCGCGACCGATACGTCCTGCCCGATGCGGATCGAGGCCAGCGCCTGCTGCGGCAGGTAGAAGTCGACATAGATCGGATCGAGACTCTGCAGCGTGACGATGCTGGTTCCGGCGGAAAGGTACTGGCCGAGATCGACGGCGCGGATACCGAGGCGCCCGGAGAACGGCGCCTTCAGCGTCTTCTGCTCGAGCAGCGCCTTCTGCTGCTCCACCAGGGCCTGGGCGTTCTTCAGGTTGGCCCTGTCGCTGTCGACCGTCGCCTGGCTGACCGCGTTGAACTTGATCTGCTCCTCGTCGCGCTTGAGCACGATCGCGTAGTTCTCCGCCGTCGCCTGCAGCGAGCGCAGCTTGGCGAGGTCGTCGGTCGCCACCAGCGACAGCAGGGTCTGTCCCGCCGTGACGCTGTCACCCGAGGAGAACTCGATGCTCTGCACGATGCCGGCGACCTGGAGCGCGAGATCGGCGCCGTTGACGGCGCGCAGCGAGCCGACCGCGCTCAGGCTGGACTGCCATGGTGCATTCGCGGCCACGACGGTGGAGACGGTCTGCGGCGGATTGGCCAACGCGCCGATGGCCCGCCTGATCATGATCTCCTTGAAGGCTTGGAATCCATAAAGGCCGCCGAACAGGACCGCCATCCCGCACAGCATGATTGTCATCCGCTTGATCATCGCAACGCGTCCTCGGTCTTCTTGTCGACGCCGGCGAAGTAACCGGCATTGGCGCGCGGCAGCGCGTCCGGCGTTTCATCCACGCGATTCCACCAGCCGCCGCCGAGCGCCTGAAACAGCGCGGCGGTGTCGGTGAAGCGGGTCGCCTGCGCCTTGACGCGCGACACCCGTGCGTTGAGGTAGGATTGCTGCGCATTGATGATGTTGGCGTACGGCACGGCGCCGGTCTTGAACTGCTCGACCGCCATCGCGAGGCTGTCGGCCGTCGCCTTCTCGGCCGCGGCCTGCGCCTTCAACGTCGCGGCGTCGTACTGGATGGCGCGCAGGGAATCCGCGACGTTCTGGAACGCGGTCACCACGGTGCTCTTGTAGAGCGCGAGATCCTGCTCGAACGCCGCCACGTCGGCTTCCTTGGTGTGGTACAGCGTTCCGCCGTCGAAGATCTTCTGGCTGACGCTGGAAGCGGCGCTCCAGACGATCGTCTCTGGCGAGAACAGCCGCTCGGGACTGGTGGCGCCGTAGCTGCCCGAGAGCGTGAGCTGCGGCAGCAGGTCGGCGATGCCGACACCGACGGTCGCGGTCGCCTGATGCAAGGTCGCCTCGGCCTGACGGATGTCCGGCCGCTGCCGCACCAGCTTCGAGGGCAGCGACACTGGCACCCGCCCGGGCAGGCGCAGATCGGCCAGCCGCACATGCTCGCCGCGGTCCTGGCTCGGCAGCCGGCCGAGATAGGCCATCAACTGGTTGCGCTGTTGCGCCAGCTGCTTCTGCAGAGGAGCCAGCGTCGCCTTGGCTTGCGCCAGCGTCGCCTCTTGCGACAGCAGGTCGGATTTCGAGATCGCACCGATGTCGAACTGGCGCTGGATGCGCGCCAGCTGATCCGACTCCGCCTTGATGATCTCCTCCGTCGCAAGGATTTGATCGCGGAGCGAGGCATCCGTGATCGCGGCCGTCACCACGTTGGCGGTGAGTGCGAGGTAGGTCGCTTCGAGCTTGAAGCCCTGATAGTCGGCCTGGGCCTGCAGCGCCTCGACCTGCCGCCGCGTGCCGCCCCAGATGTCGAGCGCGTAGGATACGCTGACCGAAGCGTTGTAGAGCGTGTAGGTCGAACCTTGCGCCGGCCACACCCCCGACTGCGACGTGCTCGTCCGGTCACGCTCCGCCGAGGCGCTGCCGGACACTTGCGGAAACAGGCTGCCCTGTTGCGCCAGCGTATTCTCCCGCGCATAGCGAAGGGCGAACTGCGCCGCCTGCACGTCGGGATGATTGCGGATGGCTTCCTCGACGAAGGCGTTGAGCTGCCGCGACCGGAACAGCGCCCACCAGGCGCCGGGAATGTCCCTGCCCGCTTCGAAGCCCTGCGAATTGCCCCCGGTCACCGGCGCACTCGTGGTGGCGGCCGGGCGCTGCTCGCGTGTGTAGCCGTTTACGGCCGGTCCGGCCGGCGACACGAAGTCCGGTCCGACGGCACAGGACGCCAGCACAACACCGCAGAGCGAGACGCCGGCCCAGGCCGAGGCCCGCGCCGGCAGCCGCTCTCCTGCGAGGAAGGGGACGCGTCCGGGCCTGCCTGAAGAAGAAGGTGTCAAAGAACTAAACCGTTTAGTTTTTTCCCGAGTGGCTGTATGTTGCAGGTTGGAACCAAAAGTCAAGCCGTGGGGTTACGGGTCAATGACGACGACAGTGCATAAGGCGCAGATGCGAGAGACCAAAGAACTGGCCGATAGGAGTCAGAAGCCGCGCGCCAGGGCCAAGCACGGCCAGATTCTCGACAGCGCTCGCGTTCTTTTTCTCGATCAGGGTTTCGATGCCACCAGCATGGACGCGATCGCGCGCGAGGCCGGGGTCTCGAAGGCTACGCTCTACGTTCATTTCGACGACAAGGACGATCTGCTGCTCGCGCTCGTCAATGAGGAGTGCAAGCGCTTCGGACCGAAGACGCTATGGCGTGACCACGGCGGCAAGATCGATCTCAGGGCAGAACTCCACGCCATTGGCACGACGTTCCTCGAAGCCTTTCTCGACCAGCGCGGGCTTGCCGTGCACAGACTCGTGATGTCCTGCGCCTCGCGCTATCCGCGCGTGGCGGAGGTTTTCATGAAGTCCGGACCGGAGCGCTGCGACGCCGAAATGGCTGCCTTCCTGCGTGCAGCGCAGGCGCAGGGCCTTGTCGACGTTCCCGACGTCGCCATGGCGGCGACGCAGTTTCTCAGTCTGATCCAGGGCAAGGAGATCCTGAAATGGACTCTCTCGATGAAGACGCCGAGCCCGGCCCGCCATCGCGCACTGATCGAGAATGGCATCAACGTGTTTCTCGCGGCCTATGAGCGACGTCCCGCGGCGGTGAAGCAGACGCGGCGAAACCCGGCGAAGGCATCTGCACGCCGCTAGTATCAGGCCCCCTCAGGCGCCCAGCAGCACGTCGGCGAGCCGCCAATCCACTGCGCCGAGCTCCTTCAGGAACAGTTCGGCCTCGATCTCCTGCAGATGCGACAACATCAGCGCGCGCGCGGCCTCGCCGTCGCGCCGGCCGATCGCCTCGACGATTCTCGCGTGATGATCGGTGCCGCAGGCCGGCGTGTCGTGGCGGCGATAGAGCAGGATGATGAGCGAGGAGCGCGCGATCAGCTCCTTCAGGAATCCGAGATAGATGCTGTGGCCGCTCATTTCGGCGACGAGACGATGAAACTCGCCGGAGAGCCGCACCGAGGCGCGCGCATCGCCGCGCAGCTCCGCCTCGCGCTCCTCGGCGAGATGGCGCTGCAGGCGATCGAGCCAGGCCGGCGACGCCGCATCGATCGCGTGATCGACGATGGCAGGCTCGATCAGGCGCCGCGCCTCGAACACTTCGCGGGCATCGACAGGCGTCGGGCGCGCGACGAAGGCGCCGCGGTTCTTCTCGATGTTGACGATGCCCTCATGCGCGAGCTGCTGCAGCGCGGTGCGCACCAGCGTGCGGCTTGCGCCGTAGATATCGCCGATTTCGTCCTCGCCGAGCTTCGTGCCCGGCAGCAGGCGATGTTCGAGGATCGCGGCGGTCACGCCCTCCCGGATACGGCTGACCCGATCGCTCGCATCTGGGGCATCGGATTTCGGGCGGGTCTTGGCGGCCATTGGTGTGAGGGCTCGATCGGCGACGTTCGGCCGAATGGTAGTCGACGAGCTGTATCCAATCACAGGCGAAACTTTATACAATCTGCGCCCGTTTTGTGTGCAGAGGGATGCGCCGGCGGCGGCCGGCCAGCCGGAGTCGGAATTGACCTAACGATCTGACTCCACGCACAGTTTTCTGAAATCGGTTGGCTGAGGGTTGTTGGCACGGAGCTTGCGGAGAGAGACGGAAAGCATCGCCCCTGCTCGGACACGCCATGGCCACTCCCGCCGCCCTCGAACTGGTCGCCGTCACCAAGCGCTACGACACCACGCTGGCGGTCGACAACGTCAACCTGAAGATCCCGGCCGGCACCTATTGCTGCCTGCTCGGCCCCTCCGGCTGCGGCAAGACCTCGACCCTGCGCATGATCGCGGGCCACGAGGCGGTCAGCGAGGGCGACATCATCCTCGGCGCGCAGAACGTCACCGACCTCGAGCCGGCCAAGCGCGGCACGGCGATGATGTTCCAGTCCTACGCGCTGTTTCCGCACCTCTCCGTGCTCGACAACGTCGCCTTCGCCTTGAAGATGCGCGGCATCGACAAGCCGACGCGCCACAGGCGCGCCGGCGAACTGCTCGAGCTGGTCGCGATGAGCCAATATGCAGGCCGCCTCCCGGCGCAGCTCTCCGGCGGCCAGCAGCAGCGCGTCGCGCTCGCCCGCGCGCTGATTACCGAGCCGCAGATCCTCCTGCTCGACGAGCCGCTCTCCGCGCTGGATCCGTTCCTGCGGGTGAAGATGCGCGGCGAGTTGAAGCGGCTGCAGCGCGAGCTCGGCATCAGCTTCATACAAGTCACCCACGGTCAGGAAGAGGCGATGGCCCTCGCCGACCACATCGTGGTGATGAACCAGGGCCGGATCGAGCAGCAGGGCACGGCGCGCGACATCTTCCATCATCCCCGCACCGAATTCGTGGCCCGCTTCATCGGCGGCCACAATGTCCTCAGCGACGCCGGCAAGCTCATCGCCGTGCGCGCCGATCAGCTCGGCATCGTGCCGTTCGCCGACGGCGCGTTCGGCGCGCCGGCGCTGCTGACCCAGACCGAGTACCAGGGCTCCTACATCGCCGTTTCGCTCACGCTCGACGATGGCACCGCCCTGTTCTCCCACCTTCCCGAGGCCGCCTTCGACGTCCACCCGTTCCGTCCGGGCGATCGCGTGCTGGCCACCTGGGATCCCGCCAAGGCGCAACCCCTGCAATAGCGCCGATCAATCACCGGAATGGAATGCGCAACAGAGGAGTGATGACATGACCGAGACCACCTGGACGAAGGGCGTCAGCCGCCGCACGCTGCTCAAGGGTACCGCAGGTCTCGCCGGCCTCGCCGCCGGCTCGGGGGCGATCACCGGCTTTCCCTACGTGAAGTCGGCCGACGCGAAGGTGCTGCGCTATCTCGGCACCGCCGTGAACGAGGGCGACGACATCGCCAAGCAGTGCCTGAAGGACACCGGCATCAAGATCGAATACATCACCGCGACCACCGACGACGTCACCAAGCGCGTGATGACCCAGCCGAATTCCTTCGACGTGTTGGACACCGAATATTTCTCGCTGAAGAAGATCGTGCCGTCGGGCAACATCCTCGCGCTCGACGCCAGGAAGATCAAACAGTTCGACAACATCACGCCGGTGTTCACCAAGGGCGAGACGCCCGGCGGCAAGAAGATCGGCGGCCAGGGCACCGCGCCCTGGAAGGTGCTCTACCTCGAAGGCAAGGACTCCAAGAAGTTCGCGACGTCGCCGACCGAATTCGTGACACTGATCCCGACCGTCTACAACGCCGACACGCTCGGCATCCGCCCCGACCTGATCAAGCGGCCGATCAATTCCTGGTCCGAGCTGCTCAACCCCGAGTTCAAGGGCAAGGCCTCGATCCTCAACATCCCCTCGATCGGCATCATGGACGCCGCGATGGTCGTGGAAGCCTCCGGCAAGTACAAATATGCCGACAAGGGCAACATGACCAAGCAAGAGATCGATCTCACCATGAAGGTGATGACCGAAGCCAAGAAGGCCGGTCAGTTCCGCGCCTTCTGGAAGGATTTCAACGAGAGCGTCAACCTGATGGCCTCGGGCGAGACCGTGATCCAGTCGATGTGGTCGCCGGCGGTGACGAAGGTGCGCTCGATGGGCATCCCCTGCACTTTCCAGCCGCTCAAGGAAGGCTACCGCTCCTGGGCCTCGGGCTTCTGCGTCTCCAAGGGAGTCTCGGGCGCAAAGCTCGAATGGGCCTATGAGTTCGTCAACTGGTTCCTGTCCGGCTATGCCGGCGCCTATCTCAATCGCCAGGGCTATTACTCCGCCGTCCTCTCTACCGCGAAGGCGCACATGGAGCCCTACGAGTGGGCCTACTGGATGGAAGGCAAACCGGCCGAGAAGGACATCAAGGCGCCCGACGGCTCGCTGCTCGAGAAGGCTGGCGCGGTGCGCGATGGCGGCTCCTACGAGGACCGCATGGGCGCCGTCGCCTGCTGGAACGCGGTGATGGACGAGAACGACTACATGGTCCGCAAGTGGAACGAGTTCATCGCGGCGTGACGTGATGGACACCTCCGAGGACATCCTGGATCACGCATCCCCGGACCTCGTCCGGGGATCGGAGACGGCGCGCCGCAGCAAGACGGCGCGACTATCACCGTCTTTCATCTCCTGGCTCCAGGCCGGGCCGATGATGCTGGTGTTTCTCGCCTTCTTCCTGATCCCGCTCGTCTTCGTCGTCATCGTTTCGTTCTGGGACTACAACGAATACCAGCTGCTGCCGACCTTCTCGGGCCGCGGCTACACCGACACGTTCGAGGGCTGCATCGCGCAGCTTCCCGACCTCTGCACGATCGGCAAGACCTATCTGAAGACGCTGAAGCTGTGCTTCCTGGTCTGGGCCATCACGCTGTTCATCGGATTCTGGGTGGCCTATTTCCTCGCCTTCCACGTCAAGTCCAAGACATGGCAGATGGGATTGTCGCTGCTGTGCACGATCCCGTTCTGGACCTCCAACGTGATCCGGATGATCGCCTGGATTCCACTGCTCGGGCGCAACGGGCTGGTGAACTCAGGCCTGATGAAGACGGGCCTGATCAACCACCCGATCGAATGGCTGCTGTTCTCCGAATTCTCCGTCGTCCTGGCGCTGGTGCATCTCTTCACCTTCTTCATGGTGGTGCCGATCTTCAATTCCATGGTGCGTATCGACAAGTCGCTGATCGAGGCGGCCTATGACGCCGGCGCCACCGGCTTCCAGACCCTTGTCGACGTCATCATTCCGCTCGCAAAACCCGGCATCGTGATCGGCTCGATCTTCGTCATCACCATCGTGATGGGCGACTTCATCACCATCGGCGTGATGGGGGGGCAGCAGATCGCCGCCGCCGGCAAGATCATCGAGACGCGGGTCAACGCGCTGCAATTCCCCGCGGCAGCGGCCAACGCCGTGATCCTGCTCGTCATCACCTTCCTGATCATCACCATGATGTCGCGCATCGTCGACATCAAGAAGGAGCTCTAGAGCATGAAGGAAGGACGTCCGCGCTCTTTCTACGTGCTCGCGATCTTCTTCGCGGCCTATGTGCTGTTCCTCTATGGCCCAATGATCGCGATCTACGTGCTGTCGTTCCAGGGGCCACAGGGCGGCCTCACCTTCCCGATGAACGGCGTCTCGACCTTCTGGATCGCAAAGCTGTTCCAGGGCACCGGCATCGTCGATCTCGGCGCAGCCTTCCGCCGCTCGCTGCTGCTCGGCATCATCGTGATGATCGTCACCGTCGTGCTGTCGGTCGCCGCGGGCATGGCTTTCCGCCGCAAATTCAAGGCGCAAAGCGTCCTGTTCTATTCGGCGATCGCGAGCCTGATCGTGCCCTCGATCATCACCTCGCTCGGCATATCCCTCGAATTCCGCATCATCGACGATTTGATCAAGGCGCATTGGAACGAGAATTTCGAGACCTCGATGGGCCTGCTCACCTCCGGGCTCGGCGCGCACCTGACCTGGACACTGCCGTTCGGCCTCCTGATCATGTTTGCGATCTTCAACCGTTTCGACCCGCGCCTCGAGGAGGCCGCCCGCGATCTCGGCGCGACGCCGTGGCAGACGTTCCGCTATGTCGTGCTTCCGATCATCCTGCCGTCGGTGATCGGCATCGGCCTGTTCGGCTTCACGCTGTCATGGGACGAGCTCGCCCGCTCCAGCCAGGCGATCGGCGCAGTGAATACATTGCCGCTCGATCTGCAGGGCCTCACCACCACCGTGACGAACCCCGACATCTATGCGCTCGGCACCGTGATCTCGGCCGTCTCGTTCACGATGATCGCCCTTGCGCTCGGCACCATCCACATGCTCAACAAGCGGCAGGCGGCCAAGGGTTCGGACGCCGGCCAAGGACTCGTCTAACAAAGCGCTCGTCTGACAGGGGACTTGTCTGATCCGATGCGGCTGCACGTCGTCAACCCCAACACCACCGCGTCGATGACGGCGAAGATCGCCGCTGCGGCGCGCGGCGTCGCCCTGCCCGGCACGGTGATCGACGCGCGTCAGCCGACGATGGGCCCGGTTTCGATCGAGGGGTTTTACGACGAAGCCTTCGCAGTCCCCGGCATGCTCGGCTGCATCCGCGAAGCCGACCGCGACGGCGCGGAAGCGCACGTCATCGCCTGCTTCGACGACACTGGCCTCGACGCCGCGCGCGCCGCCGCGAAAGCGCCGGTGATCGGCATCGGCGAAGCCGGCTTCCACATGGCGAGCCTGATCGCCGCGCGCTTTGCCGTGGTGACGACGCTCGGTGTGTCTATCGTGCCGATCGAGCACAATCTGAGGAAATACGGACTCGCCGAGCGCTGCGCCCGCGTCCGGGCGGCCGACGTGCCGGTGCTCGCACTGGAAGAGCGCGACACCGATGCACTTGGTAAGATTTCGGCGGAGATCACGGCCGCGATCCGCGACGACCGCGCCGAAGCCATCGTGCTCGGCTGTGCCGGCATGGCCGACCTCGCCATTGAGCTCGCCGCCACGCACGGCCTGCCCGTGGTCGACGGCGTCACTGCTGCGGTGACGCTGGCGGAATCACTGGTGCGGCTGGGGCTGAAGACCTCCCGGCTCGGCCCCTATGCCGCGCCGCGATCGAAGCCCTATGATGGATTGTTGTCGCAGTTTCAGCCGTAGGCGCAGCAGCAGATACCTATGGACAGGGTCAGTGTGCCCGACCCGCACCCACACCGCGATGGCCTCGCCTACCGATTCTGATGCGGAATCACTGACGAGCGCAGCCCCGACGACCGGATCAGCAACGCGTCCTCGGGCGGACGCCGGCGCCCCGGATTGAGCGAATCTCGTGAAAACACCGCGAAAAAGGTGCTATTGAACCTCTTTTTGCCCCCGCCCCTCCCATTAATCCCAATCAGCCTCTTTTTGGTCCTATTCCTTGCCGAAACTTAAGGCTTTCGGGACGCCCCGGTGGCCCTCTGGGTTGCCGGTCTTCGCCATTCGCCAAGTTTCCATTTGGGTTTTGTCAGCGATGATCGATCTCGCCCGGGACACCCCGTCCACCTCCCTGCTTCGCCTCGGGGGTCAGCCCATCGCGCTGACCGCTGCAGCCCTCTTGCTCCTGATCGCGGGCGTGACTTCAATCGCGATCTGGCGTGCCTATACCGGCGCCGCCCCTGAGAGCGACCGCATGGTGGCATCGCGGCAGCTCCAAGCGCGCGCGGCCCAGGCGTCCGAGCAGTTGGTCGAGAAGACCAAGGGTCTGGAGGCGACCCAGCAGGAATCGATCGACCAGCTCCAAGTGGTGCAGGATCAGCTCCTGACCATGAAGCGGCTGCTCGCCGCGCAACAGGCCGATACCAAGCGTCTGTCAGAGCAGGTCGCCGCCCTGAACGAATCCATCGACGGCTTGCGCCAGTCATTTGCCAGTGCGCGGGCGACCGAGGTCGAGACACCGTCGGTTACCCGCAGGAAACCGGCAAGGCACCGGGTCCAGGCCGGCGCGCGCAAGCGGTCGCGCAGCTGAGCCGACAGCCGCGGGAACTTTATTTTCGCCACTTGTGAACTGGATCACATTCGCCCGTAGGATTCCGCGCGATGTTGACAGCTACCGGATGGCGTGAGCCGATTTCAATATCCGGGGCTGGCAAGGTCGTTGACGGTATACTGCGTCAACGGCCTTGTTCTTTAACAGGTTATTGCGGTCTCACTCGCAGACGTCGACCCGACGGTACCGCCATCCCGACGGCGTCATGACGCGCTTTCGCGCGACATAGCAGCCTCCGTAACCGTCGTTGTAGCCGGGGCCGTAATAGTAGGGATCGCCGTAGTAGGGATAACCGTAGCCGTAATAGCCGCCGTAGTAGCCGGCACCGACGAAACCCGCGCCGATTGCGACACCTGGCCAGAAGCCGCCGCCATGCCAGTGGCGATGCCCCCAGCCTCCCCCATGGAAGCCACCGCCGCGAAAGCCTCCACCATGGAAGCCGCCGCCATGGAAGCCTCCACCATGTCCAAACCCACCGCGCGCCTCAGCCGCCTGCGGCGCCAACAGTCCGAACGCCGCCACAGTCAGCGCCGTCACGATCATCTTGCGTAACATCACTCGATCCTCCGCGTGGACACACTCCACGCTTCAAAGCCGGACCAAGCTAACGTCAGTTGGGAACTCGTGACAGCCACGCTGTCTCACTTCCGCGCGAGCGTCAGCAGCCGCGGCAGATGCTCTTGATTTTCCTGTCGAGCTGCCGGTTCTCGGCATTGACGGCGGCATCTGTCGCCTCACCTCCGCCGATGCCGGTGGTGACTCCGGAGCCAGGGCCGGATGATTGAGCCGTACCCAGGCTGTTGAGACCCGGCGGCGGAACTGGCGAATTGGCAAAGCCTCCGGTCGACCCGACCGAGCCTCCAGTCGATCCCACTGAGCCTCCGGTTGGTCCCACTGAGCTTCCACTCGATCCGGCAGAGCCGCCGGTCGTTTGCGCGAACGATAAGGCGGGCAAGGTCGCGAGTACGAGGATCATGATCGTAGTCTTGATTGAACCTCTTGCAGACGATCTGGCCATCGGAAGTCCTCCTTTGCCGGTCAACGGCCGCTATCAAGAGCTGTTCCGAAACAAATGCCGTCACATCAGCTTGAAAGCGAGGGAAGCAAATCACGACGATCGATCGCGATCCCTTTGCAGAGGGCGAGCGCGCCGCGCGCGAAAATATTCCGGCCGAAGCCAATCCTACCTCAACGGCAGCGACGAACATGCACTCTGGGCCGCCGGTCACGAGAAGGTGGCAGGCGCGATCGAAGCGCGCAAATCCGAGGGACGATGAGGGCCCGCTCCGTGGCGAACCCCGGCCGCTATGCCGCCGCCGCTGGCCGCTCGGTCCGATCCTCGACCATGGTCACGAACATGTGGGACTCCTCACCGGTGCCCCCCACCTGGATGCGGCGGGCGCAGATGACGCGGCGCCCGCGGACGGGATTATCGATCGTATCGATGATCGGCTCGAGCTGCTGCCTCTGTGCGAGCAACTGCTGGTCGCGCCGCTCGATCAGTTCGGCAGCCTCGGCGGAGAACAACTCCCGCGCCGTCTTGCCGATGATCTCGCCGCGCGACATGCCGATCATCTTCTCGGCGGCCTTGTTGACGAAGACGTAGCGCAGATTGCGCGCATCCTTGGCGATGATGCCCTCAGCCACGTTCTCGATGATGGTGGCGAGGAAGCGCTCCATCCGCTCGAGAATGCGTTCGCGCTGGCGCTGTTCCGTGACGTCCTCCTGCACTGACACCCAGCCGCCGCCGTCCATCGGGCGCTCGTAGATCTTGATGATGCGGCCGTCGTTCAAGGCGATCTCGGAGGCCGCTGGCTGGCGCTTGGCGATCCGGTCCAGAACCGCCGCGACGTATTTCGTGACGTCGCCGCTGAACAATCCGCTGTCGACCCTGTGCCGGAGGATCTCCTCGAGGCTCGACCCGGTCTGGATCGTCTCCGGCAGATTGTAGATCTTCCGGTAGTTGGCGTTCATCGCGACCACGTTGGCCTTGCCGTCGAGCATGATCAATCCCTGCGGCATGCTGTTGATCGCGGCCGAAAGCTGCCACTTCTTGGCCTGGTATTTGTCGTTGAACTTGTCGCGCTCGGTCATGGCCGCGTCCCGCGCCTGCGCGGTCCCGAGCTCGAGCTCCTCGAGCTCGAAGATGCGCGCCACCGCGTCGCGGAAATTCTGCACCGCGCGCGCAAGATGACCGATCTCGTCGTGACGGGAGAGATGCGGCACCTGGCTCTTGACGTCCCCCCGTGCGATCCGGTCGGTCGCGTGCGTGATTTCGGACAGGGCACCGACGACCGAGCTGCGCATGACCACGACGTTGAGCGCCGCCAGCATCAAGGCCGCGAGTCCGAGCACGAACAGATAGGCGGCCGCGTAACGGTTGCTGTCGGCGAGTTCGTCCGCCTCGCGGGCACGCTGCTGGTAGATGCGCTCGAGCTCCTCGATATCGCTGTTGAGCTTGCTGCGCACCGTGCGGTTGGCGTCGTTGTCGCCCCATTCGCGCGCCGCGGCCGAGCCGATCTCCACTCCGCGGCGCACGAGTTCCTGACGGAAATCGATGAACTGCTGGATCCGCTGCCGGAAGCTCGAGAACAGTTCGGCGTCATCATTGCCGACATTCTTCTCCATGTTCTTCACGGCCTCGGCAAGCTCACGGTTGCGCCGCAGCAGGCCGTCCGCGAAGTGCTTCATCCTGACACGATCCGCCGTCATGTAGATGCCGCGCGACTCCATGACGATCGCATAGATCAGCGCATTGATGCGTCCGACGTTGATCGCTGCCGCAGCCGAGGACGCATGCATGTGACGATAGGTCGTCTGCAACCGCACCGACTGGACCGACATCACCAGCAGGAAGACGGTGACGATCGCCAGGAAGGCGGCGATGCTGTAGACCTTCTCCGCGACCGTCAGCGTGTCGGCGCCGCGCGCGAATCTCACAAACTTCTTCAATAATTTGGTTCCGGCACCGAAGCCTGATCCCAGCGCCGTCGCAGCCATGGCGACGCTCCTCCTGGTTGAAAACGCCCAACAATAAGCGTGATCGCACTAGCGGAGGATTAAGCTGGCCGCTGGTATTTTTACGGTACGGAAGGGAGCCGCGCCCCCGCGCCGGATCTCAGCCGATCCGCTTCAAGCCTTTCCTGAAGCGCGGTCCGTTGGCCACGTAGAACCTGGCCGCACTGCCCATCTTCTGCACCTGCGTGTCGTCGAGCGTACGGATCACGCGCGCGGGCGAGCCGATGATCAGCGAGCGCTCGGGGAACTCCTTGCCCTCGGGGATGACGGAACCGGCGCCGACAATGCTGTTGCGGCCGACCCTGGCGCCGTTCATCACGATCGAGCCCATGCCGACAAGGGCGCCCTCCTCGATGGTGCAGCCATGCAGGATGACATTGTGGCCGACCGTACAGTTCCTGCCGACGTGAAGCGGAAAGCCGAGATCGGTGTGGCAGGTCGAGCCGTCCTGCACGTTGGCGCCCTCGGCGATCTCGATCCACTCGTTGTCGCCGCGCAGCACGGCGCCGAACCAGACGCTCGCACCGGGCTTCAGGCGCACGCGGCCGATCACGGTCGCGGTCTCCGCGATGAAATAGTCGCCGTCGGCGGGAAGATCGGGCGCCTGCCCGTCGAGCTCGTAGATCGCCATCAAGGTCTCCTGTCGGGTTGACCCAGCCATAGCGAAACGGCGGCCGCGACGCAAAGGGCCGGCCGCGCTCAAAGCGCGGGCGGCGTCAGACCAGGATGCCGGCCGCGCGCAGCGTCATCAGAAAGAAGGTGCCGCTCATCATGCTCCAGAACGCGGCGATGACGGTCGCCATCATCACGAATTCCACGCGGCGGCTTTCCACCCGCACGCCGCGCAGCGTGTTGCGCATGATGATGAAGGGCGCGGCGAACACCAGGAACGGAACCGCCGCGAAGGTCTTCGGCGCCACGCCCTCCTGCAGCAGCCCGAAGCCGGCGGGCCGCCGCGCGAGCGCCTGGTAGCCGTTCACGAGCGCGCCAGCGAGCGCGAAACCGATGCAGATCGAGAAGAAGGTATTGAGAGCTTCGGGTGTCATCGGAACAGTCCGCATTTACGCAACGCCGGAGCCTACCTGTGACAAAGGGTGCCGGTTAACGCTACATTATCCTTAAGGGAAGGTTAACGTGGCCGGCCGCTCCACGCAGGGCCGTCCCCACCTCCCGCAACCGCGAATACTCCGCGAAACCGCCCTCGCGTGGCATATTCGCCGCTGATTCGTCGGCCATCGGCCGACCTCCGGCTCGACTTGCGCAATTCATGACGGTGTTTTCGGCAGCTCCCCTCAGGTCCCCCCGCACGCGCACCCGTGCGCATGTCGTCCCGATCGTGCTCGCCGGCACTGCCGCGGCATGCGCGGTTGCGCTCGTCGCCTATTTGTTGTGGCCGACCTGGGGCACCAGGGGCGTCAACGCCCCGGACAAGCTGCCGGTGAGCATCGGCGGCACGCTGTTCAACCTGCCGGTGACCGCGATCCGCATGAAGATCCAGCGGCACTCGGGGCCGCAGGAGCGCATCGATCTCGACTTCCTCTATCCCTCGCTGGAGCCGCCCGGCGCGCCGAAGCACGTCACGGCCGACACGGTGGAAGCGGCGGTGCAATCGATCGACCGTATCTTCCTGTCGATCGCGGCCCATCACGATGCGCTCTCGCCCGAGCAGCGGACGGCCACGATCTATCCGCGCTATCTCGATCAGGCCGCGACCATTCCCGTGGATGGGCTGACGATGCGGATGTTCCGCACCGACACGCCTTACGGCAGCGAGGATCTCTATTCCGCGGCAAACCCCGCGCTCACTGCGCGCTGCACGCGCGATGCGGCCACCCCGGGCATGTGCCTCTCGGAGCGCCGCGTCGGCGGCGCCGACCTCACCTTCCGCTTCGCGCGCAGCTGGCTGTCGCAGTGGCGTGACGTGGCGGATGCGATGGACAGGCTGACGGCGCAATTGCGCGGGCCGAGGGGCTGAGCGCGGCCGCCCTGCCCTTCGTGGGGGCCCTCACAACACGAACTGCGAAAACAACCCCATGCACAGTAGCCAGGCCCTTGGCGCGACTTCGCATTTTTAGAAGCCGCGCCGACGGTCGTGCCGTGATCGATTCAAGAGAGGTGGTGACACATCACGCTCCGAAATTTCGCATTTTTCGAAACAAACTTGACCCGTCGGGCAAAACAGGGGCATGATGGCATCATGGGAGATCGACAACCCCGCGCCGTCAGATGGCGCAGATCCGTCCCCGGCCATAGCCGCCCTTCAGCAACCGCACGGGACGTTCCGGCAAGCTCAGTCCCGCCCCTTCTGCGCCCGATACAGGCTCGGCGTCGTCCCGACCGCCTTGCGGAAGGCGCGGTTGAAATTGGCCTGCGATGAAAATCCCGCGGCAAAGGCGATGTCGACCAGCGGGCGATCGCTGGTGGACAGGAGCCGCTTGGCGAGATCAAGACGCTGACGGCTGACATATTCATGCGGCGCGCTACCCGTCGCGGCCTTGAAGCTGCGGGAGAAATGCGCCGGGCTCATGCACGCCACCGAGGCCAGATCCTTCACCGTGACATCGCGCTCGACGGATGCGTCGATGAATTCCGTGACGCGCGACAGGCGCCTGGCATCGAGCGGCTTCTGGACGGCATAGGAGTGCTTCAGCCGGACTGACGTTGCCGCATAGCTGTGCACCAGATGAGCCGACAGGGCCCGTCCCAGGCTTTCGACCAAAAGGCGGCCGGTGGAGGTTTCCTGTTCGAGCTCGGCGAGTATCCGGGTGGCGACATGCTCGATGAACATGTCTTGATCGATGGCCTCGTAGCGGATCGACATTCCCGACGGATCGATGTCGAGATCCCGGAGCATGGTGTCGTCGAACGGCTGTCCGGGAAGAAAGATATGCAGGCATTCCTGCATATGGTTCTCGACGCGGATGAAATCCTCGCGGATGCCGGCCGGACAGAGCCACACGGTGCCCCTTCTGCCGAAAGTGCGCTGCCGCATGCCCGCGCCTTCCCGGTCGACGACCGAGTTGCCGCGCAGCAGGACGGCGATTTCGGTGTCGCGCGGCAGTTGCGGGGGAAGATCGCCCGGCTCATGGCTCCAGCGCTCGGCCAGGAGATGCCCCCACCGCCGGTCGTTGGACGTCTGAAGCATTCTGCCGGTAACATATTTATCGACAGAGTTGCCAAGCATACCCATCGGAAATCTCCGCCAGATCACGCGATGTGTGGGCAGAAAGGTATTGCCGGGTCCAGCAATTACCATGCCAGAGATCCGGCAGTGCGTCCACCGGCCGAGAGCAGTCCGGGACAACAACACCGCACATTTTGAAAAGCCAGACTGCGCCCGGCCGCCGCATCCTCGGCCGTCTTGAATCAGGAAGCGGAGAGATCCATGGCCCGGACCACGGTCATCGGCGCGTGCCCCCACGATTGCCCGGACACCTGTTCCATCCTGACCACGGTCGAGGATGGCAAAGCCATCGCGGTCCGCGGCAATCCCGACCATCCGTTCACGCGCGGACGGCTTTGCGTCAAGGTCAACAACTACGAGGAGCGCGTCTACAGCGACAAGCGCGTCCTGTATCCGCTTAGACGCGTCGGACCGAAGGGCACCAGGCAGTTCCAGCGGATCTCCTGGGAGGAAGCGCTCGCGACCATCGCCTCGCGCTGGACATCCGTCATTGCCGAGCACGGTGCGCAGGCGATCCTGCCCTACAGCTATCTGGGCACGCAGGGCGTCATCAACGGGCTGAACGTCGGCGATCCCCTCTTCAACAAGCTCGGCGCGACGGTCCTGGAGCGCACCTTCTGCGATTCCGGCTCTTGCACAGCCTACATGATGACGATCGGACACACGCCGGGCGTCGACCCCGAGAGCTTCGTGCATTCGAAATACATCATCCTGTGGGCCTGCAACACGCTGAGCACGAACTCGCATCACTGGCCGTTCATCGAGCAGGCGAAAAAGGCCGGTGCCAAGCTCGTGGTGATCGATCCCGTCCGCACCCGCACCGCACGCCTTGCCGACTGGCATATTCCGATCCGTCCCGGCACCGACGCTGCGCTGGCGCTCGCGATGATCCACGTCATCATCAAGGAGAATCTGGTCGATCGCGACTATGTCGACAAATACACCGTGGGCTATGACGAGCTGGCCGAACGGGCGTCCAGCTACACACCCGAATTCGCCTCGCAGGAAACCGGCATTCCCGCCAGCGACATCGTCAAGCTGGCGCGGGAATATGCGACGACACCGCCGGCCGTCGTGCGCATCGGCGTCGCGGTCGAGCGACATGCCGGCGGCGGTCAGACCGTGCGCGCGATCGCCTGTCTTCCGGGACTGATCGGCGCCTGGAAGCACGTCGGCGGCGGGCTGCTCCAGCTCCCGATCTGGGCGTTCCCGGTCAGATGGGACGTGCTGATGCGTCCCGATCTCCAGCCGGTGAAGATGCGCGTGCTCAATTCCTGGCGCCTCGGAGCTGCGCTGACGGGCGAGCTCGGCTTCGATCCGCCGATCAAGGCGCTGTTCGTCTACAACGCCAATCCAATGGCGATGGTGACCGAACAGGGCAAGCTCGAAAAGGGATTGGAACGCGAGGATCTCTTCACCGTCGTCAGCGAGCACTTCCTGACCGACACCGCCAAATACGCCGACATCGTGCTGCCCGCGACCACCCAGCTCGAGCAGAAGGACATCATGTTCTCCTGGGGACATCTCTATCTGTCCTACAACAACCAGGCGATCGAGCCGCTCGGCGAAGCCGTCTCCAACACCGAGCTGTTCCGCCGCCTCGCCCATGCAATGGGCATCACGGACCCCTCCTTCTTCCGGAGCGACGACGAGATCATCGAGGCCTCGCTCGACTGGAGCAGCCCGGTGCTCGCGGGCATCGCGCTCGACGACGTCAAGGCTAACGGCTATGCACGCCTCAACATGCCGGCGCCCGCCGACTGGGCGCCGCATCGCGAGGGCAATTTTCCGACGGCGTCCGGAAAGTGCGAATTCAAGTCGACGATCGCCGGCGGCGGCAACTTCGTGGTGCCGCTGTTCCGCCAGGGCT
Source organism: Bradyrhizobium sp. R2.2-H (assembly GCF_004346455.1). Classification (NCBI taxonomy): domain Bacteria; kingdom Pseudomonadati; phylum Pseudomonadota; class Alphaproteobacteria; order Hyphomicrobiales; family Nitrobacteraceae; genus Bradyrhizobium; species Bradyrhizobium sp. R2.2-H. The sequence goes on along the minus strand of NZ_SMBR01000009.1, from coordinate 206,139 downwards.
ACAATGGCGACCAGGACGCCACGCCGGTCGATCCCCTGCCCCATTACATTCCGCCGAACGAGAACGCGCGTACCGCGCCGGCGCTCGCAACGCACTATCCGCTCAGCCTGATCTCGCCGAAAAGCCACGCCTTCCTGAATTCCAACTACGGCAACCTGCCGGCCCAGACCGCGCAGGCCGGTGAGGAACAGGCGGTACTCCTCAACCCGGACGATGCGGCACAGCGCGGCATCGTCGCGGGTGCGCCCATTCGCGTGTTCAACGACCGTGGCGCGTTCGAGGCCTTCGCGACCGTTTCGGCCGACGTCATGCCGGGCGTCGTGGTGGCTCCGTCCGGCTATTGGCAACGCTCCAACCGAAAGGGTGCCACGGTTCACGCGCTGACGCCGCCCGCCTTCGCCGACCTCGGCCGTGCCCCGACATTCTCCGACATCCTCGTGCAGGTCAGCGGAGCCTGACGATGACTTATGTGGTCACCGACAATTGCCGCGGCTGCCGATACACCGAATGCGTCAGTGTTTGTCCGGTCGAGTGCTTTCATGTCGACGACGCCATGACCTATATCGATCCGGAAAACTGCATCGATTGCGGCGGCTGCGCACCGGCCTGCCCGGTCGGCGCGATCGAGCCGGACTATCGCCTCGCCGCGGACAAGAAGTACTGGATCGACGTCAACCGCAAGCGCGCGACCGAGACTCCCGTCATCAGTGCGCGCCTGCCGGCGCTGCCGGGGGCCGATGAACGCAGGCGGGCGCTGGGCCGATGACGGGGTCCGTCGCAAACGAAAGCCGCATCGCCGTCGTCGGCAGCGGACCGAGCGGCTTCTACATCACCGAGGCCCTGTTGCGCTCGGGCGTGCCCTTGACGGTCGATATGTTCGAACGGCTCCCGGTGCCGTACGGGCTGGTGCGGTTCGGCGTGGCTCCCGACCATCCGAAGCTCAAGCAGGTCACAACGGCCTTCGACCGGATCGCCGCAATGCCCGGGTTTCGCTTCATCGGCGGCGTGACCATCGGAGACGACGTCACGATCGACGAGCTGCGCGAGGCCTATGACGCCGTCGTGCTGGCGACGGGCGCGGAGCTGAGCCGGGCGCTCGACATCCCCGGCGAAGCACTCCCGGGCAGCCACACGGCGGGCGATTTCGTCGCGTGGTACAACGGACATCCGCAGTTTGCGGATCTGCGGTTCGATCTTCATCATGAGACCGCGATCGTCATCGGCCATGGCAACGTCGCTCTCGACGTGGCGCGCATCCTGGCCAAGACGGCGGACGAGCTGCGCCGGACCGACATCGCGCCCCATGCGCTCGAGGTGCTGGCAGAGAGCCGGATCCGCGAAATCCACGTCGTCGGCCGCGGCGGACCGGCGCAGGCCAGATTCACCGCGAAGGAATTGCGTGACTTTCTCGAACTCAACACATGCGACACATGCGTCGACATGCGCAACGTCAGCTCCGATGAATTCGAGCCGCGATCTCCCGGCGATCCGGAGCTGACGGAAAAATTGTCGTTGCTGCGCGCGTTCTCGCAGGCCGCCGTGACGAAGCCGCGGCGCTGCGTTTTTCGATTTCGCCTGTCACCCGTCGCGCTCCGAGGACGAGACCGCCTGGAGGCCATCGCGTTCAAGCAGGAATCGGGCGCTGTCGAGGACATCGCATGCGGCCTCTCGCTCAGCAGCGTCGGCCGGAAGACCACGCCGGTGGCCGGGGTTCCCTATGACGCGCATCGCGGTGTGCATGCGAACGTCGGCGGGCGTGTCGCAGCCGATGGTTCGGTGATCGAGGGCCTCTATGTCTGCGGATGGAGCAAGCGCGGGCCGAACGGCACGATCGGCACCAATCGCGGCTGCGGGATTGCCACCGCAGAGGCCGTCCTGGCGGATATCACCCATCGACGGCCGCGCTCGGATACGCCTGATGCACTGCTCGCGCGCCTGACCGGCCGCGTCGCACGCATCGTGAGCTATCCGGATTGGGCCACGATCGACGCGGCCGAGAAACGCAGGGGAGCCGCGCTGGGCAAGCCCCGGGAGAAGTTTGTCACGATTCCCGACATGCTCGCCGCGATGGATGCGTGACTCCGAGGCACGGCAGTGCGCCTGCACTACTCCTGATCGACGAGATCGTCCTCGAGGATCGCCATCTGGAACTGGAACGAGCGATCGTCATCCTCGTCGTCGACGAAGAGCACGCCGATGAACTCCTCGCCGATATAGACTTCGGCGGAATCGTCCTTCTTCGGCCGCGGCACGACGCGGATCTTGGGATTGCCGAATACGCGCTTCAGATACGCGTCGAGCTTCCTTACTTCCTTGACGTCCACGGCAAGTCTCCAATCGAAATCTAACGTGGCGGGGTTTTAGGACGAGACGCGACGAACCGCCAGCATGAATTACCAAAGAATTTGGGGACGACAAGGACCGGAGAATCCGGCCCTTTGCGAGCATCAAAGTCCGTCTCAAAGCCCCATGGCGTTGATCATCTGATCCATGGTGCGCGAAGGCTCGGCGCAGCCGGCTTCGCCGACGATCTTGGCGGGCACGCCTGCGACCGTGACGTTGTGCGGCACCGGCTTGACCACGACAGAACCCGCGGCGATGCGCGCGCAGTGACCGATCTCGATGTTGCCGAGGATCTTCGCGCCGGCGCCGATCAGGACGCCGTGACGGATCTTCGGATGACGATCTTCATTCTCCTTGCCGGTGCCGCCGAGCGTGACGCCGTGCAGGATCGAGACGTCGTCCTCGATCACCGCGGTCTCGCCACAGACGAAACCGGTGGCGTGGTCGAGGAAGATGCCGCGGCCGATGCGTGCGGCGGGATTGATGTCGGTCTGGAACACCGCGGAAGCGCGGCTCTGCAGATAATACGCGAAGTCCTTGCGGCCCTTCAGATAGAGCCAGTGCGCGAGGCGATGGGTCTGGATGGCGTGGAAGCCCTTGAAGTAGAGCAAGGGATCGATGAAGCGCGAGGTCGCGGGATCGCGATCGTAGACGGCGACGAGATCGGCCCGGAAGGCGTTGCCGAGATCGGGATCGTCACGCAGCGCTTCGTCAAAGGTCTGGCGCACCAGATCGCCCGACAGCGCGGAATGATCGAGGCGGTCGGCGACGCGATGGACCACGGAATCTTCGAGGCGGCTGTGGTGCAGCACCGTCGAATAGATGAAGGTCGCAAGCTCTGGCTCGCGGTGGACGATGTCCTCCGCCTCGCCCCGGATCCGATCCCAGATCGGATCGAGCGATGCGAGCTTTCCTCCCGGATTGACCTGATGCACTGCCATGCGATTTGCTCTCTCGAATTGGCCTCTTTTACCGGCTGTATAGCACAGTCCAGGCGACAAAGTCCTGACGGGCTTGCCTCAGGAGTGAACAGCCCCTTGCCCCGCGAGGATGCCTCAAGGCTTTGAAACACAAGCATTTCTTCCGATGCCCCCAAGCGGCAAGGTCGGCTCAAAGTGGTCAGAGTTCTGCCAAATTCAAGCGGGGCGGCATCAAACTATTGGTGAATTCTCTCCGAGCCGCTATTGCAGGCGAGGTCCGAACGAGGGGCACGGAACCGATTTGACCATCACCACCGAACCATTGCGTACACGCGCCGCTGATACGTTGTGGCTTCGGCTCGCGGCGGCGGCCCTGCCTCTCCTGATGATCGCGCCGGCGTTCTGGAACGGCTATCCGCTGTTGCAATGGGATACCGGCGGCTATCTGGCGCGCTGGTACGAGGGCTATCTCGTCCCCAGCCGCTCCACGGTGTTCGGTCTCTATCTGCACTATGGCGAGAGTTTCGGCTTCTGGATCAATCTCGCCGTCCAGTCGCTGGCGACGCTGTGGCTGCTGCAGCTCACGCTGCGTCTGCTCTCGATGATGCAGACCTTCCGCTTCGTCGCGATCAGCCTTGGCCTGATCCTGTCGACCGCGCTGCCCTGGCTTGCAAGCCTGCTGCTCACCGATATCTTTGCAGGACTTTCGGTGCTGTCGCTGTTCCTGCTGGTCATCGGAGGACAGCGCACGTCGCGGCTCGAAAAGATCGCGCTGTTCGCCTTCACTGCCTTTGCGGCCGCGACCCACAGCGCGACGCTCGGCGTGCTGCTCGGTCTCTGCGCCGCGGGCTGGATGGCGCGGCCGTTCGTGGGCAAGCGGCTTCCGCTTGCCGGATTGACACAGGCGAGCCTCACCATCGTTGCGGGTGGCCTGATGCTGGTATCGGCGAATTATGCATTGTCCGGCAAGTTGGCCTGGACGCCCGGCGGCTATGGCGTCGCCTTCGGCCGCATGCTGCAGGATGGCATCGTTGCGCGCTATCTCAACGATCATTGCCCGCGCGAACGCTACAAGCTCTGCCCCTATCGCAACGAGCTGCCGGCGAGCGCCGACGAATTCCTGTGGGGCAAGAGCATGTTCAACACGCTCGGCCGCTTCGAAGGCATGAATGACGAGATGGGTTACATCGTCGTGCATTCGCTCAAGGACTATCCGGCCTGGCAGGCCGGCGCGGCGCTCCGCGCGATGGGCCAGCAATTGCTGCATGTGGCGACCGGCGAAGGCACCAATGGCTGGATTCCGCACACCTACGGCATCATCGAGCGCTACATCCCCGCGCAGGTCGCGCCGATGCGGGCGGCGCGACAGCAGCACTGGGACATCGATTTCGTTTACGTCAACTGGCTGCATGTCCCCGTCGCGCTGGCCTCGATGCTGGGGCTGGTTTGGCTGCTCGCACATGCGCTGGCGAAGCGCCAGCTGGACGACCTGACGCTGCTGGCCGCGACGGTGACGCTGGCCTTGCTCGGCAACGCCTTCATTTGCGGCGTGATCTCAGGGCCCCACGACCGCTACGGCGCGCGGATGGTGTGGGTTGCAACGTTTGTGGTGCTGATGGCGGTGGCGCGGCGGTTTGGGGAGGATGGCAAAACTCGTAGGATGTGTTGAGCCCTTGCGAAACCCATCAATCCATCCACGATGGCGAAACTCGGTGGGCAGAGCGTAGGTGCCCCCATCGACCCTCCACCGATGACGAAGCATGATGGGTTTCGCAAAAGGCTCAACCTATCCTACGAGCTAATCCGACGAGCCGTTCGCCTTCAGATACTCCTTTACAGCCCATGCATTCTGGACCAAATCGCGAATATGTACCGGGAACGCGCTCTCGTGATCGGAAGGAGCGACATTCTTTTTGTGGCGCATGTATTGGCCCATTGCCTCAGGATCGAACTCGGGATTTGAAATCACCCGATGCAAAGCCTGGTAGAAGCGTTGAAGGTCGTAGTGATGACCGGTATGCCAAGTGTCTACGTTCAAGAAACTATCAAATGCTGAGTAATCCATGATGTGATCCTCGCCGTTGGCGCATGTCCCCATCCACTTTGTAACTGAAACAGGCTTGGCGCGAAACCCGCCCATACTCCCCTGAGGGAGTGGATGGCGGTGGATAAGCGAATTCTCCGCCGCAACTTTGCCGAAGTCGAACACAGATTATTAGACATACAGTAGAAGGGCGAAAGCAGATGCTTAATACTCAAACCTACAACCGCCGCTTTATCGATCTTTTCCAATCGAAATGGGTGGGGGCCACCTTTCTACATTGCGCAATCGGCAGCAAACCTATGACGTTCGAAAGATGCATTTTCGTCAATTGCTCATTTCCCGAAGCCAATGCCGAGATTACCCTCCGAGATTGCAGCATCGTTACTCACGCCTGAGAGGAGCGGATCGAGATTTATTGAATCGCTGCTGTCCGGCTGACCCTGATCAGGTTACGGCTGTAGGATGGGTAGAGCGCCAGCGAAACCCATCAATCCGTTCGCCGCTGACGAAGCATCATGGGTTTCGCAAGAGCTCAACCCATCCTACGCGTGCTCGCCTCAATGCGTTCACATGTCCTTGGCGAGCGCGAACAGCCGGAACTCTTCGAGCGCCGCGTGCCGGTGCGGAGCGACCTCGCACCGGTAGGTCTCGTTTTCCACGATCGAACGGAAGGTGGCGAAATCGCCGTATTCATTGATCGCCGCTTCGTCCCAGCGTTCGCCTGGCGCGCCGACGATGTTCGCCAGGACCGGAACGGAAAACACCCGCACGAGCGGCTTACCGGCGGCCAGACGCCGGAATGCCGGCCTGTAGCGTTCATTGAAGGCTTCGCGGCCTGAGCAGGGCGCGGCGTCGAATCCGTCCTCGTAACGCGCCTGCGCGCGGTAGCGCAGCAGATTGAGCATGTAGATCGGCTGGCCGGACGGGATCGCCCGCTCGGCGGCGTCGAGGGCTTGCAGGGTGATTTCGATGGAATTCATGGGATTTCCCGGGTTTCGAGCGCCGCAGAATGCGCGCTGACGCTTCCTAATTAGCCGTTCGGGAATGGCCCTTGTAGTGACCGCAGAGCCATGACTATGTGGACTCCATGTCCACAACAACCTTGCCTCCCGATCTCTCGCGCCTGCTCGCCTTCGTCCGCGTCGTCGAGGCCGGCTCCTTCGCCGAGGCCGCGCGGCGGGCGGGGACGACCACCTCGGCGATGTCCAAGGCGGTCGCCCGCTTCGAACAGGCGCACGGATTGCGGCTGTTGCATCGCTCCACCCATTCGTTGGCGCTCACCGCAGAGGGCGACAGGCTGATGACGGCGGGACGCGCGTTGGTCGAAAGTCTCGCCCGCGTCCAATCCGCGCTCGGCGACGTCGTGCGCGAGGATGGCGGACGGGTGCGCGTGACGGCCCCCGCCTCGTTCGCGCGCGCCTGCATCCTGCCGCGACTGCCCGCGTTCCTGCGGGAACGGCCGGAGATCGAGATCGAGGTCAAATTCCGCAACGAGATTCTCGATCTCGCGGCGGAAGGCGTCGACATCGCAATCCGCTCGGGGCCCCTCGACCGCGCGCCCGGCCATCAGGCGCGGCGGCTTTGCACGTTCTCCTGGATCGCCTGCGCCTCGCCTGCCTATCTGAAGGCGCGCGGCGCGCCGGCGACTCCGTACGAGCTTTTCGCGCACGACCACGTCGGCTTCCGCAATCCCGCGAACGGTCAGATCCTGACCTGGCGCTTCGCCGACCCGCGCGGCAAAGGACCCATTCGCGTCACGCCCAAGCCCAAGCACATTTGCGACGACGCGCATGCTTCGCTGGCTTTGGTCGCGAACGGGTTCGGGATCGGCTGGGGGCCAGCGTGGCTCGTCCATGAAGACCTGCGCGCCGGCCGGCTGGTCGAGGTGCTGGCGCCCTGGCGCGCGCCTGGGGAACCGCTCTGGATGCTGCGCACCTCAGGCCGCCGCCCGCCCCTGCGGACACAGCGCGTCATGTCGTTCCTCAGCACGCTTCCCGCCGCGTTCAGCGGCAAGGCGGTGTGAAGCGGCGGCCGTCACCGAGATTCAGCACGGCGAATTGCGGGATATCGATTGAGTGGCTTTCAATTCACGAACCGGACATGACCGATATCGGTGGTGTCGTAGCCGCCCAATTCTTTCGCCCGTTCCTGGAACGAAGTTGAACGAACAAAGCCGAAGAGCTTCTGAGGCTGCGGCAAGAAGTAATCGCGTTGCCTCAGGACCAGATCAAAGCGCTCCCACGTCAGCGGCACGAAGTCTAGTCCAGTCGCGCGCGCAACGGATCGGGTTGCAATTCCGCAATCGGCTTTTCCCGAACGCACGGCGTGGCCGATTTCGTCTCCTGTCGCGCAAACGGGCTGTTGCAGGGCGAGCTCACCCATTGCGATGCACTCGCGGGCCGCCAAGGTCATCATGAGGAGCTGGGCGCCGGCGCCGCGCGGACGTTGCGCCATGCGTGCTCCCGACTTCGCGACGGAGGCCAGATCCCCGAGCTTCAGTGGATTACCCGGCGAGACGATCAGGCCCTGCTCTCGCCGGGCAAAAGCGATGACGACGGCGTCGTAGAAGTCATGGGCATCGGCCATCCGGGCAATATTCGTCTGCTCCCCATCCTCATCGAGGGCGTGAAGATGGATTGCGGCCATCATGATCTCGCCACCGGTCAGCCGCCGCAGACCTGCTTCGCTGCCCTCCGGCAGGCTCGCCAGTCCGCAGCCGCTTTCACGAAGCGCCCACTCCAGGAGCGGGTCGTGGCTGCCCCCGACAATGGGCGGAGCAGGCTCGCGCGATATGGCGGTGGGAGAAAGGCCCGACGCCACCCATCGGTTGAGAGCCGTGCGCGGGAACAGCCATTTGCCGGTCACCTTGCTGCAGGGCACGGCATTTTTCGCGACCAGCTCGTAGAGCTTGCGCTCGGAAAGGCGGAGGTACTCGGCCGCTTCATCAGTCGTGAGTAGCTCGCGCATCCGGAAAGGACCTGCAGATTTATGAAATTATTCCGAATTTGACCATAATGGAATGGTCAGCGCAATATTGCATATGCCCGAGAACACGTCCGCGCTCGACCTCGTCCTTGCTGCAGATCCGGCGCTGTTAGCCATTGTGCGGCTCTCGCTCGTCGTCAGCCTGTCTGCCGTGACTCTTGCAGCCATCATTGGTGTGCCGTTCGGCGCGCTTCTTGCGCTCACCGGGTTCCCCGGGCGGCAGGCCGTCATCGTCATCCTCAACGCGTTGATGGGGCTTCCGCCCGTGGTGGTCGGGCTTTGCGTTTTTCTCGCTCTGTCGCGCTCGGGGCCCCTCGGGTCATGGGGCCTGTTGTTCACGCCCGCAGCGATGGTCGTCGCCCAAACCATCTTGGTCGCCCCGATCATCGCCGCGCTGACGCGGCAAACGATCGAGGACCTCTGGACCGAATACCGGGACGAACTGACCGCCATGAATGTCGGCCCGCTGGGCCGGGTGGCAACGCTGGTTTGGGACGCCCGCTTCAGCCTGATCACCGCGCTGCTTGCCGGGTTCGGCCGGGCTGCGGCCGAGGTTGGCGCCATCATGATCGTGGGCGGCAACATCGAGGGCTTCACCCGCACCATGACCACGGCGATCGCGCTGGAGACCTCGAAGGGCGATCTGCCTCTGGCCGTCGGCCTCGGCATCGTGCTGATCACGATCGTGATCGCCGTCAACATACTCGCGTGGGCCGCACGGCGCGCGAGCGAACGATTGGCGGGATGAGCATGCGTGCGCCGTCCAGCGAACTTCCCATTCGGTTCGAGAAGGTGAGCTTCTCCGTTGGCCCAGTGACCATCCTGGACGTGATCGACCTGACGTTGAATCCGGGGACGCCGACCGTCATCGTCGGCCCGAACGGCTCCGGAAAGACCACGCTCCTGCGCGCCGCGATGGGGTTGGTGTCGCCGTCGCGCGGCCGCATCACCTGGGGCGGCCGGACCGACGTTGCCCCGCAGCGGCGCGCCATCGTGTTCCAGCGCCCGGTCATGCTGAGGCGCAGCGCGAGCGGCAATATCCGTTACGCCTTGAGCGTTGCTGGCACGAAGCGCGCAGAATGGAAGCGTCGCGTCGACGAGGTTCTGGGACTCGTCGGGCTCGAACACGTTGCCGACCGCCCTGCCCGACGCTTGTCCGGCGGCGAACAGCAGCGGCTTGCCCTTGCGCGTGCGCTCGTTCGCGATCCCGCCGTGCTCTTCCTGGACGAGCCCACGGCCAGCCTCGATCCAGCCGCGACCAAAGCCGTCGAGGATGTGATCCACGCCGTCAGCGCACGCGGGATCAAGGTGGTCATGTCGACCCATGACATCGGCGGGGCCCGGCGGCTTGCGGGCGACATCGTCATGCTTCACCGGGGCCGCGTGATCGAAACGGCCGCTGCGTCGTCCTTCTTCAATGCCCCCGCAACCGCCGAGGCGAGGAAGTTCGTCGCCGGCGAACTCATCATCTAGTCAAGACGGAGAGATCGACATGTTGAGCCGCCGCTACCTGATTGCGATCGCCGCCTGCGCCGTGCTGGGCGGCCCTGCCGTTGCGCAAGAAAAGTCGATCGTGGTCGCTTCGACGACATCGACCCAGGACTCCGGCCTGTTTGGCCACATCCTGCCGCTGTTCAAGGACAAGACCGGAATTGCCGTGAAGGTGGTCGCTCAGGGCACGGGCCAGGCGCTCGATACCGGCCGCCGCGGTGATGCCGACGTGGTATTCGTCCATGCGAGGCCGGCCGAGGAAAAGTTCGTGGCCGAAGGGTCGGGCGTGAAGCGCTACCCTGTGATGTACAACGACTTCATCCTGATCGGTCCCGCGAGCGATCCCGCGGGTGTCAAAGGCACGAAGGATATCGTCGCCGCCCTCAAGGCGATCAAGGACAAGGGCGCCGCCTTCATCTCGCGGGGTGACAAGTCAGGCACGCATCAAGCGGAGCTCAATCTCTGGAACGTCGCCGGCATCGACCTCGCAAAGGACAAGGGCGCCTGGTACAAGGAGATTGGGCAGGGAATGGGCGCTGCGCTCAACACCGCCTCGGCGTCCAACGCCTATGTGCTCGCGGACCGCGGCACGTGGCTTTCGTTCAAGAACCGTGGCCCGCTTGCGATCGTCGTCGAAGGCGACAAGCGCCTGTTCAACCAATACGGCGTCATCCTGGTCAGCCCGCAGAAACACCCGAACGTGAAGCAGGAACTCGGCCAGCAATTCATCGACTGGCTCGTTTCGTCCGAAGGACAGAAAGCCATCGCCGGCTACAAGATCAACGGCGAGCAGCTCTTCTATCCCAACGCCAGCGATCCGGGCGCGTGATGCGCGCGAGGTCGGCAACGACCTCGTCGCCTCACCGCCGCCGCGACAGGAAATCCAGCACGCCGGTCTTGTAGACCTTGTCGCCGACCGCGCGCATGTGGTCCCGGTTCGGAATGTCCAGCACTTCCGAGCCCGGGATGATCGCGCCGAGCGCGCTCGCGGAGCCCGCGACGTCGTCGGTGGTGCCGACCGCGATCAGCACGGGCACCTCGATGCGTGCGGCCTGCTGCCTCGTCATCAGATCACGCGTACCGCGGAGGCACGCGGCGAGCGCACGGCGGTCGGAGCGGGTCTGATCGGCAAACGCGCGGAACGTGCGGCCGACGGGATCGGTGACGTCCTCGAGCTCCGGCGCTTCCAGCGCTTTCGCCACGTTCTCGCCGGGGCCGGTGCCTTCAATCAGGCCGCCGATGCCGATGCCGCCGAGGATCGCCGAGCGCAGGCGCTGCGGCTCGTTGAGCGAGAGCCACGCCGTCATCCGTCCCCCCATCGAATAGCCCATGATGTCGGCCTGCGGGATGGCGAGGTGATCCATCAGCGCGACCACGTCGCCGGCCATGGTCGGGATCGAGTACTGTTCGGGCTCGTACAGCTTCGCGCTTTCGCCGTGGCCGCGATTGTCGAGCGCAATCACGCGGCGGCCGTTCTTGCGCAGTTCCGAAACCCAGGTCGGATAGACCCAGTTCACGTTCTTGCTGGAGGCAAAGCCGTGCACCAGGACGATCGGATCGCCCTCGCCTTCGTCGAGATAGGCGATTTCAACGGCGCCGTTGTGAAAGCTCGGCATCATCAGTTCCGTGGAGTCTTTTGGGGATGGGTCGATCTTAGAGCATGATCCGGAAAACTGTGCAGCGGTTTTCCGGCAACATCATGCTCAAACAATAGCCTGGAGCACGTCGCACTTCAGGCCGTGGTGCCCGCACGGGCCAGAGCGGCGTCAGCCGCGATCTGCGCCCGGCGAAACCGCCGCGCCCGCCTGCGATCGCACCAGGCCTGGGTCAGGCGCTCGGTCGTCGCCTTGATGGAGGACAGAAGGCCGAACAGCGTCAGTGCCGCACCGAGCAGCCAGAGCGCCAGATCGAACGCGCCGCCAATGAGCAGCAGCGCGCCCCGGCCCAGGAGCTTCATGATCGCGCGCGTCTTGCCGCCCTGCGCTTCCGCAAGCCGCGCCGCGCGCGCGACGTCCTTGGGACCCTCGGCCATGCGCAAGGTGTCCATCGCACCGCGCGTGCCGGTCTTTTCGGCGACGCGCGTGACGTCCTTGCCGAACCGGACCAGCGCACCGGCCTTCTCGGCCCGGAACGCGGCCTTGATCGCGCTCACGGTCTGGCCAGGGCGCAGCACCGAGCCTGATACCACCGCATTCCGGAGCGCCGGCGTGTCGACGACCTCGCGCGCAGACCGGCCGGCCCATGCGGCCAGCCCCTCGCCGAGCCGTCCGACTTTGCGCGCATCCTTCACCAGCGTCAGTCCGGCGCGCACCGGCGCGGCACCGCCGACGGACACGTAGGTTGCCGCCGTCACCGCAAGGCCGGCAGCCGCAAGGGCGAGCACGAGACGGTCGGTGTCCTCGCCCATGGCAAGATGCTTGCCCTCGCGCACCACGTCCCTGATGTCGCCGAACACGAACAGATCGCCCGCCACCGTTCCCGACAGGCTCGCGACGTCGGCGGCGTTGCCGGTGACGAGGCCGGTGGCAAATCGTTTGGCGAAATGCGAGGTGGAGTTCTCCGCCTTGACGGCGTCACTGACACGGTTCAGGAGGTCGTCGGGGAGCGCGATGTTGCGATCGCGCGCCAGCGCAACGAAACTGTCGGCGAGATCGGTATCATCAGCAGCGAGCGCGGCCTCGATATTGTCCTGAACCAGCCGCTCGTTCTGCCGCAGCAGCGCATCGAGCTTCAACTCCGACAGCGCGGAGGGATCATCCTGGGCAGCGAGGATCGCGCCGGCCTCACGGGCATGCGGCGCGACCTGCACGAGCAGGAAGCTGCACGCCGCGATACCGGTCAACGCTGTGCTGATTCGCAGCCACTTCATGCGGAAAGCCTGGATGGTCCCTTCGGGTCGCTTGCGCCTGACGATTTCGTCCTTCGTCGCAACTTGCAGTCGTCCATAGAGATAGTTTGCCAAAATTGCGACACAACGTCCCCGACGAAAGAAGGGCTTCTCTCAGGCCCCAAGATTGTGTCGAATTTGCATGAGCAAATGAGCATGGGGCAATTGCGAACCTTTCGGTTCCACTGGACTAGCAATCATCTGTACCCGCAAGTATGGTCCGCGGCGCCTCAAAGAGGCCGCGTCAGTTCTTGATTGTGTCTGCCGCCATTGCCACTCCAGGATGAGTTACGATGTCCGACCATGTCGTCCCGCACTTCCATAACGATGCCGGCGTGCCCGTCATCGAGATCGGCTCGAAAGAGTTCATGTGTGTGGGCGCCAACCCCCCGTTCGACCATCCGCACGTCTTCCTCGACCTCGGCAACGACAACGAGATCATCTGCCCCTATTGCTCGACGCTGTACCGCTTCGCGGCCGACCTGAAGCCGGGCGAAGCCCGCCCGCCGGAATGCGTCCTGAAGGACAAGGTGGCCTGACCGCTTCCATCGGTCAGGGGTGGCGCTCTCCCGAACGATTGTCATCGCCGGTGCCGGTATCGGTGGCCTGACGGCCGCGCTTGCGCTCGCGGCCCGGGGCTTCCGCATCGTCGTGCTGGAAAAGGCCGAGCGCCTCGAGGAAGTCGGCGCCGGCCTGCAGCTCTCCCCCAATGCCAGCCGCGTCCTGGTCGAGCTCGGCCTGACCGAACGCCTCAAGGCGCGCGCGGTAACCCCGGAAGCGGTCTCGATCATGAGCGCGCGCGCCGGCGGCGAACTCTTGCGCATGCCGCTCGGCGAGGCAGCGTCGGCTCGTGCCGGCGCTCCATATTGGGTGGTGCACCGCGCCGACCTCCAATCCGCGCTGGCGGGCGCTGTCGCCGATCATCCCGACATCGACCTGAAGCTGGGTGCAACCTTCGAGGACGTCGCGCCCCACGCCAAGGGCCTCACCGTCGTCCATCGCAGCGGCACGATCCGCCGCAGCGATCTCGCGAGCGCCCTGATCGGCGCCGACGGCATCTGGTCGACAGTCCGCCAGCATCTGTTTCCCGAGGTGCAGCCGCGCTTCTCCGGGCTGATCGCCTGGCGCGGCACGCTCGATGCCGCGCAACTGCCGAAGGACTATGCCGCCCGCCGGGTGCAGCTCTGGATGGGACCGAACGCGCATCTGGTCGCCTATCCGATTGCCGGCGGACGCCAGATCAACGTGGTCGCGGTGCTGCCCGGCACCTGGAACCGGCCGGGCTGGAGCACGCCCGGCGATCCTGTCGAGGTGATGGACGCCTTTGCCGCCCCGCGCTGGCCGCCGCCGGCGCGGATGATGCTCGCCCCGGTCGACAGCTGGCGGAAATGGGCGCTGTTCGGCGTGCCCGACGGCTGCCCCTGGAGCAAGGGCCCGGTGGCGCTGCTCGGCGACGCCGTGCATGCGATGCTGCCCTTTGCAGCCCAGGGCGCCGGAATGGCGATCGAGGATGCCGCCGTGCTCGCCCGGCATTTGAGCCCTGAGGCCGCCGAGAGCACCACGGACATCGCCGCCGCGCTGACTCAATACGGCCGTGCCCGCCAGGCGCGGGTCCTTCGGGTGCAGCGGACCGCGCGGCAGCAGGGCAGGATCTATCATCTCGGCGGGCCGCTTGCGATCGCACGCGACCTTGCGATCCGCGCGCTCGGCCCGGAGCGCATGCTGGCGCGGCAGGACTGGATCTATAGCTGGCGTCCCTGATGCGAAGCGCGGTCCGCGGGGCGCCTCAGCAGATCACCTTTTTCCGGACGTCGAGGCGGGCTTGCCAGCGGGTGATGGCGGCTCCGCCGCAGCCGGTGTCGTCTCCGGCATCTCCCGGCACATGTTGCGGCGCCAAGCCTCCTCCGCCAACTGCGACTGCCCGCGGACGGCAATATAGTCGTTGCGGTAGGCAAGCTCGGACACGACCGCGCCACCTGCCCCCGTCTCGGCCTTCTCCATCAGCCTCTGCAGATCGGCAGTGCGCTTGGCGAGCGCCTTGCGCTCGGTCTGCAGCTGCTTGCAGTCGTACAATTCGTATTTCGCGGGATCGGCAAAGGCCGGTGCGATCGTCTCGCTCATGCCGGCGCAACCCGAGAGCGCGGCGCCGGCGACAAGCAACACGAGGAGCGCGCCAAAGCCGCGCGGCGAAGAGAAAAACGAAGCAGCCATGCCGGATGAATAGTCCCCGTGGATTGAGAATGCCTAAAGCAACAACAGATGTCCGGATTGAGGCTTTGCCTTGGGCGCCCGGCTCGCTTAAGGAAGAACCGTCCCTCCGGCAACGAACGCGCCAATTCCAGATGGCCGGAGATGGACTTAAGTGTTTGATCTCGTTGGATCAAGCGGGCATGGCGGAATTGGTAGACGCAAGGGACTTAAAATCCCTCGGTGCGCAAGCGCTGTGCCGGTTCGACCCCGGCTGCCCGCACCATATTTTTCTCGGCGCTGGACGACTGGAGCATGGAGGCGCTGGGCAGGCGCGCAGCGAAAGATCGGGCCCAGCATATGGCGATCTGAGGCGGCGGGCGCATTTCAGCGACAGATGCTCCAATCAATTGAGTGCACTGTCACCGAAATCCGAAATCCACCGAAATCGCCGTCCTCATGCCTGAGAAGGTGACATGATTATCTTCAGTAAGTTCGTAGATGCCGATCTTGAGTTGAGCGCATACTCAAGCATACAGGCAGAGACGCCTTGAGGTAGACGTTGAGAAACGCGAATGCGACGATAAATTTCCGTCCGCTCGGGCCAGATAACTATGGTCGCTCTGGTGAAGCCTATCTGATTTTTGGGCCGGAAGTGGATCTGCTCGAATCGACCCTGCAAGGAAAGTTTGAACCAACGGGCGCTTCAGGATGTCGACGCAGACACCGGGATCTGTTTACTCATGCCAAGAGCTCGCCGTCACCGGCGCAGGTCCAAGATGCGAAAATCTGAGTGCGACCAGCTACCCGACCGCGGTCACTCAGTGCAGTCTGAAGGCCCTATCGACCTGCTCGCCAGCTATAGGACTTTGCCCTGTCTACGGCTAACGCCTGAGCATGGGAAAACATATATACTGCAATATGTTATATGGAGGCGATGGCTGCCATTGCGGAGATCGAGCGTTATATTCTCCGCACTAGATGCGGAGAACAACTTCCCTTTGCGGAGAATAGTTGCCATAATCTCCGCATGAGATGCGGAGAATGACGAGCTATATTCACGAATTGCCTGATTGGCCCAAGTTCCTTTGGAACCCCGCCAATATCGCGGGCCAGCTCGCGGCTGTGCGGCATCGTCAAGGACGCCTGCTCGGCCGAATGGAAGCGCTTGGCTTCGATCTGCGGGCTGAAGCTAACCTCCGAAGCTTGACCGAAGAGGTCCTCAAATCCAGCGAGATCGAGGGCGAGAATCTTGACCGCGAGCAAGTGCGTTCGTCAATCGCGCGTCGGCTTGGGATGGAGGCCGGCGGTCTCGCGACCGCTGACCGCAACGTCGAAGGTATTGTCGAAATCACCCTCGACGCGACGGAGAATTATGCCGATCCGCTGTCGCGCGACCGGCTCTTTGCCTGGCATGCCGCGCTCTTTCCAACGGCCCGCAGCGGCATGAGAAAGATCATGGTCGGCGGATGGCGTCCCGAAAGCGCGGATCCGATGCAAGTGGTCTCAGGACCGCCTCACCGGGAGCGCGTGCATTTTGAAGCGCCGGAAGCCAAGCGCGTCGATGACGAAATGAATGCCTTCATCGCGTGGTTCAACGGCAAAGAAGAGCTCGACCCGGTCCTTAAGGCAAGTATCGCGCATCTTTGGTTTGTGACTATTCACCCGTTCGAGGACGGCAACGGCCGCATCGCGCGCACGATTGCCGACATGGCCCTTGCGCGCTCCGAGGGCATCCCCCAGCGCTTCTACAGCATGTCAGCGCAAATCCGGCAGGAACGCAAAGCCTATTACGATGTCCTGGAAACGGCGCAGAGAGGCGGACTTGCCATCGACGCCTGGCTGGACTGGTTTCTTGGTTGCTTCGACCGGGCGCTCCAGGGTGCCGAGACCATCCTTGCGGCTGTCTTCGCGAAGGCGCGGTTCTGGGAGGTGCATGCCGGCACGAGCCTCAATGACCGGCAACGCGTGATGATCAATCATCTGCTCGATGGATTTCGCGGGAAGCTCACCTCATCCAAATGGGCGACGATCACGAAAAGCTCGCAAGATACGGCCTCGCGCGACATCGACGACCTCATCAAGAAGGGCGTTTTGAGTAAAGACCCGGGCGGCGGTCGTAGCACCAGCTATTCGCTGATCGAGCCGCCGCCGAGCGGCGCTTGAGCGCGCACCACCGAAAACGAGCAATGCTGTCTCGTAAGAATCCTTTGCATCTCGAAATTCGCGGCGAGACGCGGCGGCGCGCGTTGATCAAAGCGCGATCATCCCATCTGAACACCTTCTGGCCAGACAGGGAGAGGCATTTGCCTCTCATTTGCGCACTCGCTTGACGCTCCCGGCTCTCGCCAAATCTTGTCCGATCCGCCTGCCAGCCATCCCGAAACATGGGTTGTGCAGCGCAACATTGGCGATAAACAAGTCGCTCGATTGCAGAGGTGAGCTTCCTTGTCCGACGTCAATGCCGACGATTGGGTGTCCGCCGGACACCGCCCGATGGGTTTTCCGGAATTCGTCATCGTGATCGCGTCCATCATGGCGCTCAATCCGCTCGCGATGGACATCATGCTGCCCGCGCTGCCGGATATCGGGGCGGCCTTCAAGATCCCTGTCGCCAACCATCTCCAACTCGTGCTTTCGACCTTCCTGATCGGCTTCGGCGTCGGCCAGTTCGTCATGGGGCCGCTGTCGGACCGCTTCGGCCGCCGGCCGGTGCTGCTCGGCGGCATGGCGGTTTATGCCGTGGCGAGCGTACTCGCGGTGGCGGCGCCCTCGTTCGAAACGCTGCTGCTGGCGCGCGCCCTGCAAGGGCTCGGCACCGCGGCGACGCGCGTGATCGCAACCTCGATCGTGCGCGATTGCTATGCCGGACGCCGCATGGCGAGCGTGATGTCGCTCGCCATGATGATCTTCATCGCGGTCCCCGTGGTCGCTCCCTCTTTCGGACAGACGGTGCTGCTGGTCACGGCGTGGCGCGGAATCTTCGTGGTGCTGACGCTGTACGGCCTGCTGGCGCTCGCATGGTGCGTGCTGCGGCTGCCGGAGACGCTTCCCGAGTCGAAACGCAGGTCGCTGGCGCCGGCCGACGTGCTCTCGGCGTTCCGGCAAACCGTCACCCATCGCCAGACCATCGGCTATGCCACGGCCGCCGGCGGCGTGATGGGCGCCCTGTTCGCCTACGTCTTCTGCGCCCAGCAGATCTTCACCGGCATCTATCACCTCGGCCACTACTTCCCGCTCGCTTTCGCGGCGATCGCGGCCGGCGTCGCCATTGCCGGCTTCCTCAATGCAAGGCTGGTCGGGCGGCTCGGCATGCGCGTGATCTCGCACGGGGCGCTGACGCTCTACACGGTGGTGGCCGGCGTGATGCTGCTGACGGAATGCCTCGGCGCGCTGCCGCTCGCCTTGTTCATGCTGCTCTCCGCCCTGATGATGTTCTCGTTCGGCATGATGGTCGCCAACTTCACTGCGCTCGCGATGGAGCCGCAGGGCCACATCGCCGGCACCGCCTCGTCGCTTTACGGCTCGATCACGACGCTGATCGGGATCGTGGTCGGCATGGCGATCGGGCAGAGCTTCGACGGCACGCTGCTGCCCTTCTCGATCGGCTTCTTCCTGTCGACCCTCGCCGCGCTCGCGATCGTGCTGGTGGTCGAGAAGGGACGGCTGTTCAAGCCGCATCATCGCCCCATCGCCTGAGGAACTTCCCGGACCTCTCGATGTTGTACCGCAGCAATCGAGAGGATCGGCGAGATGGAACAAGAGAGCAGAGCGGATCAGCCCGCGTCGGAGACCGAGCGGCCCGCTCAACGGGAATTATTCGAAGAGCGGAGGGACCGAAGCCTGCCATTCGCAAGTGAAGGTCTCGAGCAGGTGCGCGACAGCCACTGCTAAAGCGGGATGCGGTCAGGATGAATCGTGATCGCGCTTCAGGTTATGGCTCATGATCCCTTCGGAAAACCGCTGCGCAATTTTCCGGATCATGCTTCAGGACAGATCGGACGGGTGGGTCCCTCCATAGAAAACGGCGCCGTGGGACACCCACGGCGCCGTTCGCATTTTGAACGCGGACTACTCCGACTTGCTGACGTTCCAGAACAGCGGCGTCGCCGGACCGTCGAGTACACCCGTGAGCGACTTCTGCCAGGCGCTCGGGGCCTGATACTGGCCGAGCGGAATGTAGATCACCTGCTCAAAAGCTTCCTTTTGGATGTCGGCTGCGATCTTCTTCTGCGCATCGGGCGAGGACGCGCGAACGAAGGCGTCCTTGAGCTCTTCGATCTTGGCGTCTTCCGCCCAGCCGAACCAGCCGCCGTTCTTGCCGCGTCCCCCGATCGAGACGTTGGCGATCGGATTCATCACGTCGGCGGCGACCCAGTTGGTGAAGAACATGTTCCATCCGCCCTCCTTCACCGGCTTCTGGCCGGCGCGGCGGGCAACCACCGTCTGCCAATCCGTTGCCTGGAGATCGACCTTGAAGCCGGCCTCACGGAGCAGCTGCGCGGCGACGATCGGCTGCGCCTTCAAAGTTGTGACGTCGCCCGGGGCCATGATCGCGATCGGCGTCCCATCATAGCCGGATTCGGCAAGCAGCTTCTTGGCCTCCGCCATGCCGCCGCCCTTCACCAAAGTCTCCGAACCGATCTCCGTGGCGAGCGGCGTGTCACAGATAAAGAATGCGCCGCAAATCTTGTAGTATTTCGGATTGCCAACAAGCGCGTCCAACACGTCCTTCTGGTTCATTGCCAGAAGTGCAGCGCGGCGCACCTTGGGATTGTCGAAGGGAGGCAGCAGGAAGTTCATGCGGCCGAGCGTCTGGAAGCCGAACTTGTTCAGGACTTCAATCTTGAGATCTTTATTGCCCTCGACGACCGGGAGCATGTCCCAGGGCACGTTCTCCATGAAATCGATATCGCCCGACTGCAGCGCGTTGACCGCTGTCTGGGAGTCCGGCATGGTGATCCACTCGACGCGATCAACCTTCACCACCTTGCCGCCGGCGGTCCAGCTGGCCGGCTCCTTGCGAGGCACATAATCGGTGTTCTTGACATAGACCGCCTTCACGCCGGGCTGGAATTCACCCTGCACGAACTTGAAGGGACCCGAGCCGATCTGCTCGGCAATTTGCTTGCCCGCCGGCGTTTCTGCGAGCCGCTTCGGCATCATGAACGGCACCAGCGAGGACGGTTTGCCGATCGATTCAAGCACCAGGCCGTAGGGCTGCTTGAGCTTCAGCACGATCGTCTTGGCATCTGGCGCCTCGATGCTGGCGGTGAAGTCCATGAGCTTCTGGCCCATGCCGTCGTTCTTGCCCCAGCGCTTCAGCGAGGCGACGCAATCCTCGGCAGTCACCGGTGCGCCGTCATGCCACTTCAGTCCGTCGCGCAGCGTGAAGGTGTAGGTCAGCTTGTCGTCGGATACCTTCCAATCCGCCATCTGCGGCTGAATCTTGAAATTCGAGTCGGTCGCAAGCAGCGTGTCGTAAACCATGTAGCCATGGTCACGCGTGATGTAGGCCGTGGTGAAGATCGGGTCGATGATGCGCAGATCCGAATGCATCACCGCCGTGATGGTCTTGCCGGCCGCAAGCACTGGCGAGGCCAGCGCGGTCGAAAGCGCGACGACCGACAGCGCAAGTTTGGAGGCGAACGCGCGAGGCCCCCGGCGCATGAAGTGGAACATAGAAAGTTCTCCTGACGTGAAACTGTTCAAAGGCAGGTCATTGGTTGAGCATAGGGTTCATTCGTTGGGCGAACTAACCTTATGCAATGCCTTTATCTTTTTGAGACTTGCAGACAGTGCCGATCGCGTCAATCCGGTTTCGTCGCAGCCCCTCACGGCGCGCGCACGGGCTCCACAAAGATCGGTTTGGCTCTACAACACCTTTCCGCTTGTCCTGCCCCGCGCAGATGCAATGCGCGTTCCATCTTTCGAAGCTTGAGAGACATTGAGATGAATCCTGCCAATCTTCCCTTTGATTCCGAGGCGATGCTCGAGGGCCTGCGCGGCTGGGTCGAATGCGAGAGTCCGACCTGGGATGCAGGCGCCGTGGACCGCATGCTCGATATCGCGGCGCGGGATATGGCGATCATGGGTGCGACGATCGAGCGCATTGCCGGCCGCCAGGGCTTTGGTGGCGTCATCCGCGCGCGCTTTCCGCATCCCAAGCAGGGCGAGCCGGGCATCCTGATCGCCGGACACATGGATACCGTTCATCCGGTCGGCACCATCGAGAAGCTGAAATGGCGGCGCGAGGGCAACAAGTGCTATGGCCCCGGCATCTACGATATGAAGGGCGGCAATTACCTCTCGCTGGAAGCGATACGGCAACTGGCGCGCGCCTCGTTCACCACACCGCTGCCGATCACCGTGCTGTTCACGCCGGATGAGGAAGTCGGCACGCCTTCGACGCGGGACATCATCGAGGCGGAAGCGGCGCGCAACAAATACGTGCTGGTGCCGGAGCCCGGCCGCGCCGACAACGGCGTCACCACCGGACGCTACGCCATCGCGCGCTTCAATCTCGAGGCGACGGGCCGGCCGAGCCACGCCGGCGCCACGTTGTCGGTCGGACGCTCGGCGATCCGCGAGATGGCGCGGCAGATTCTCGCCATCGACGCGATGACGACGGAAGACTGCACCTTCTCGGTCGGGGTCGTCCACGGCGGACAATGGGTCAATTGCGTTGCGACGACCGCAACCGGCGAAGCGCTCTCCATGGCCAAGCGTCAGGTCGATCTCGACCGCGGTGTCGAGAAGATGCTGGCGCTGTCGGGCACCAGCAACGACGTCACGTTCAAGGTCACGCGCGGCGTGACGCGTCCGGTTTGGGAGCCGGATGCCGGCACCATGGCGCTTTATGAGAAGGCACGCGGCATCGCCAAATCGCTCGGCGCGGAATTACCGCATGCCAGTTCCGGCGGCGGCTCCGACGGCAACTTCACCGGCGCGATGGGAATTCCCACGCTCGACGGCCTGGGCGTGCGCGGCGGCAACGGGCACACGCTGGAGGAGTTCATCGAGGTGGATAGCCTGGTCGAGCGCGGCCGGCTGATGGCAGGTCTGCTGGCGACGTTGGAGTAACAAGCCAACCGTCATTCCGGGGAGCGTCGAAAGCGCGAACCCGGAATGACTGCGACGACTTCGCACTGCACAATACGTCGGCAGTCACGGTCGAAATTTAGCCTTGTCTAAAAATGAGGCGTATCGTACTGCTCGGCCGTCCACGCGACGATGCGGGAGAGATCGCAGCGAAGGCTTTCAGCCTTCGCTGCGGCGCCGACGGAGCAACCGCCCCGGAAACTCTCAGGCAAAAGGACCGTTTCGTCAGGACGATCTGGAGAGAGGCGGCGCGATTTCAGGCAATCGTGACGCCCACCGAAGGGGATAGTCCGTTGCGAGATCCGCAGCGGATCAAGCTCTCAGGTAACCGTGACAGATGGGGCGCCGCCAACGGCCTTTGGCCGGCGGTTAGCCGACTCTAAACACGGGAGCCCCGAACCTCATCATGACCCATATCGCCATCATCGGCGCCGGCATCACCGGCGTCACGACCGCCTATGCCCTGCTCGAACGCGGCTACAGGGTGACGGTGCTCGACAAGCACCGCTACGCCGCGATGGAGACGTCCTTCGCCAACGGCGGGCAGCTCTCCGCATCGAACGCCGAAGTGTGGAACAGCACCGCGACGATCCTGAAGGGCCTGCGCTGGATGTTCCGGCGCGACGCCCCGCTGCTGATGAACCCGCGGCCGAACTGGCATAAATATTCGTGGATGAGCGAGTTCGTCGCCAACATCGGCAACTACCGCGCCAACACCATCGAGACCACGCGGCTCGCGATCGAAGCGCGCAGGCATCTGTTCGACATCGCGGCGCGCGAGGGGATCGACTTCGATCTCGAACGCCGCGGCATCCTCCACATCTATCGCGACAAGGCCGGCTTCGAATCCGGTCTGCGCGTCAACGCGCTGCTGCAGGAAGGCGGCCTCGACCGCCGCCCGGTGACGCCGGAGGAAATCCGCAGCATCGAGCCGACACTGCGCAAGGACTATCATGGCGGCTTCTACACGCCGTCCGATGCGACCGGCGATATTCACAAGTTCACCCGCGGCCTGGCGGAAGCCTGCAAGCGACGCGGCGCGACCTTCATCCACGAGGCCAATATCGATTCGATCGCACGTGCCGGCAGCGGCTTCGTCATCGGCTGGGCCGATCTGGCCGCGAGCGATGCCGTCGCGGCCGCGCGCGGCGCACTGAACGTGGACGGCGTCGTGGTCTGCGCGGGCGTTGCGAGCCGTCACTTCGCCGCCCTGCTCGACGAGCGCGTCAACGTCTATCCGGTGAAGGGCTACTCGATCACGGTGCAACTCGACACCGCCGAAAGCCGCAACGCCACCCCGACGGTGAGCCTGCTCGACGAGGCCGCCAAGATCGTCACCAGCCGGCTCGGCGCCGATCGTTTTCGCGTCGCCGGGACCGCCGAATTCAACGACTTCAATCGCGACATCCGCGCCGACCGCGTGCAGCCGCTGATCGACTGGGTGCGCAACAACTTCCCCGCCGTCGAAACGTCGCGCGTCGTGCCGTGGGCCGGGCTGCGCCCGATGATGCCGAACATGATGCCGGTCGTGCGCGCAGGGCGGATACCGGGCGTGTTCTTCAACACCGGCCACGGCCATCTCGGCTGGACCCTGTCGGCGGCGACGGCGCAGATGATCGCCCAGACCATCGACGGCTGGCGCGGCCTCAACGCTCCGCCGACGGCACCTTCACTTGGGGTTGAGCGTGAACTGCGACATGCATCCTGAGTGGTCGATATCGGAGACATGCCGGCCTCTTGCGACGGCGCAGCCCTTGGCACACAATTTGCCCTAAGAGGACGGCGTCTCCGGGGCCTTTCCAGCCTAAGTGATAGGCATGATAGACACGACAGAGTTCACGGGAGCCTCAGGGCTCCACACGTTCCGTAGCCGGAGATAAGTGCATGCTGGGTTATCTTATTCGCCGCGTTCTGGCCGCGGTGCCCGTGATGGGCGTCGTCGCGCTGTTCGTGTTCCTGCTTCTGCGGCTGACGCCGGGCGATCCTGCCGCGATTCTGGCCGGCGACAACGCGACACCGGAACGGCTCGAGCGCATCCGCACCTCGCTCGGCCTGAACGAGCCCCTCATCGTGCAGTTCATCACCTGGGTGAACAAGCTGCTGCACGGCGACCTCGGGACATCGCTGATCTCCAACCTGCCGGTGATGAAGATGATCGGCCAGCGGATCGAGCCGTCGATCTCGATCGCGCTGTCCACCATCGTCCTCGCCGTGATCGTCGCCGTTCCCATGGGGGTGATCGCGGCCTGGAAGCACGGCACCTGGATTGATCGCTTCGTGATGGGGCTGTCCGTGCTCGGCTTTTCGGTGCCCGTGTTCGTGGTCGGCTATGTGCTGATCCAGATCTTCGCGATCGAATTGCGCTGGGTGCCGGTCCAGGGCTTCCGCAGCATCTTCAACGGCTTCGGGCCGTTCTTCGAACGCATCATCCTGCCGACCTGCGCACTCTCCTTCATCTACATCGCCCTGATCGCGCGCATGACGCGCGCGGCGATGCTCGACGTGCTCGGCGAGGACTATGTCCGTACCGCGCGCGCAAAGGGCATCAACGAGGTTGCGGTGATGATGCGCCACGCGCTGCGCAACGCCGCGGTCCCCGTGATCACCGTGATCGGCACCGGCTTCGCGCTCCTGATCTCCGGCGTCGTCGTCACCGAGAGCGTGTTCAACATCCCCGGCATCGGCCGCCTCACCGTTGATGCGGTGCTGGCGCGCGACTATCCGGTGATCCAGGCGATGATCCTCCTGACGTCGCTGATCTATGTCGTCGTCAATCTTCTCATCGACGTCGCCTACACCCTGCTCGATCCCCGGATCCGGTACTGAGGCAAGGATAAGAATACAAATGTCAGTCGATACCCTTCCCCAGTCGTCCATTCCGATCACGTCGCCGTTGCGGCCGCGATTCGGATTCCTCACCTCGACGCCCATCATTGCGACCGCGACGGTCCTGCTCACGCTGGTCGTGGTGGTCTCGATCCTCGCGCCGCTGATCGCGCCGCATGATCCGATCCAGCTCGCGCCGTCGCAGCGGCTCAAGCCCTCCTCCGCACAGTTCCTGCTTGGCACCGACGCCTACGGCCGCGACCTGTTGTCGCGCGTGATCTATGGCGGCCGCATCTCGCTTCTGATCGGCATCGGCTCGGCGATTCTGTCGATCGCCATCGGGCTCGTGATCGGCCTCGTCTCCGGCTTCTTCAAGCTGGTCGATTCCGTGCTGATGCGCGTCATGGACGGCCTGATGGCGATGCCGAGCATCCTGCTCGCGATCGCCGTGGTGTCGCTGTCCGGCGCCAGCCTCTGGACCGTGCTGATCGCGATCACGATCCCTGAGATTCCGCGCGTCGCGCGCCTGGTGCGCTCGGTCGTGCTGTCGGCGCGCGAGGAGCCTTACGTCGAGGCCGCGATCTCGGTCGGCTCCAGCCTGCCGAAGATCATGTGGCGCCACCTGATGCCGAACACGATCGCGCCGCTGATCGTCCAGGGCACCTATGTCTGCGCGAGCGCCATTCTGACCGAGGCCATCCTCTCCTTCCTCGGCGCCGGCATCTCGCCGGAGACACCGACCTGGGGCAACATCATGGCCGAGGGCCGCCAGTATTTCCAGATCAAGCCGTCGCTGATCTTCTGGCCGGGCCTCTTGCTCTCGATCGCCATCCTCAGCATCAACCTGATCGGCGACGCCGCCCGCGACGCACTCGATCCGCGCATGAAGCAGCGGGAAGGCAAGTGATGACCAACACCATCCTCGACATCAACAACCTCGTCGTTTCCATCGGCAAGAAGCCGAAGGGCGTGAACATCATCGACGGCATCTCGATCCAGGTGCGCGAGCGCGAGACGCTGTGCCTCGTCGGCGAAAGCGGCTCGGGCAAGTCGGTGACGTCGCTCACCACGATGGGCCTCTTGCCGAAGGGCACGCTGGTTCCCACCGGCGGCAGCATCAAGCTGGTCGGCGAGGAGCTGCTCACCGCGACCGACCGCCGCCTGCGCCAGCTTCGCGCGACCAAGATGGCCATGATCTTCCAGGAGCCGATGACCGCGCTCAATCCGGTGGTGCCGGTCGGCCGCCAGATCGACGAGGTCCTGCGCGCGCACACCGATCTCGACGGGAAAGCGCGGAAGAAGCGTATCCTCGACATGATGGAGCAGGTCCACCTGCCCCAGGTCGAGCGCATCTTCGCCTCCTATCCGCACCGCCTGTCCGGCGGTCAGCGCCAGCGCATCATGATCGCGATGGCGCTGGTGCTGGAGCCGAAGCTCCTCATCGCCGACGAGCCGACCACCGCGCTCGACGTCACCACGCAGAAGCAGATCCTGACGCTGATCCGCGAGTTGCAGCGCGATCACGGCACCGCCGTGCTGTTCATCACGCACGACATGGGGGTGGTCGCCGAGATCGCCGACCGCGTCGCGGTGATGCGGCAGGGCCGCCTGGTCGAGACCGGCCCGCTCGACACCGTGCTGCGCAATCCGACCATGGAATACACCCGCAACCTGCTCGCCTCGGTACCGAGCCTGGTGCCGCGAGCGCCGCGCGAGGAGAGCCGCGAGCCCGTGGTGCTGGAGGCCAACGAGCTCACCAAGGTCTACAAGGAGCGCGCCTTCTTCGGCAAAGGCCGCGAGGTCGTCGCCGCCGACAAGGTCACGCTGACGCTGCGCAAGGGTCGCACCCTCGGCATCGTCGGCGAAAGCGGCTCGGGCAAGTCGACGGTGGCACGCTGCATCGTCCGCCTGATCGATCCGACCTCCGGTGGCGTGCGCCTCGCCGGTCGCGAGATCGCCGACATCTCGCGCCGCCTGCTCCAGCCGCACCGGCAGAAGATCCAGATCGTGTTCCAGGATCCCTACCGCTCGCTGAACCCGCGCGTGACCGTTGGCGACAGCATCGCGGAAGGCCCGATCAACTACGGCGTCTCCCAGGCCGATGCGATGAAGCGGGCACGCGAGCTGCTCGAACTCGTCGGCCTGCCGGCAGATGCCGTGTCGCGCTATCCGCACCAGTTCTCCGGCGGCCAGCGCCAGCGCATCGCCATCGCCCGCGCGCTTGCGCTCGATCCGGACGTGCTGGTCGCGGACGAGGCGGTCTCCGCGCTCGACGTCTCCGTGCAGGCACAGGTGCTGGAACTGCTCGACGAGATCCAGAAGCGGCTCGGCATCGCCATCCTGTTCATCACCCACGATTTGCGCGTCGCTGCGCAAATCTGCGACGAGGTCGTGGTGATGCAGCATGGCCGCGTCGTCGAACAGGGTCCCGCCGCCGAGGTGCTGACGCATCCGAAGGAAGCCTACACCAGGGCGCTCCTCGATGCCGCACCAGGGCGAGGCTGGGATTTTGCGAACTTCCGGCCGGTGGCGGAAGGGGTGGCGGCCACACTGTAGCTCTCTCCGCTGTCATTCCGGGGCATCGCGAAGCGATGAGCCCGGAATCCATCGGACAGCAGACTCTGTAGCGCAATGGATTCCGGGCTCGCGCCCAAGTGGGCGCGCCCCGGAATGACGGTAGATAGAGTCAGCGCGCTCTCACCGCGTCCGCAGCATTCCCAAAACAGCTTGAGGCCATGCACGGCGCGAGTGCTTCCCGCCTTGCTCTCTCCTTCGCGCCAAGGCTAACGTCGCGCACTTTCCAACGCTGGACTTGAATTGATGACACGTATCGCCATCGGCGGCTTCCTGCACGAGACCAACACCTTCGCTCCGACCAAGGCGACATTCGCGGACTTCCAGCATGGCGGCGGCTGGCCGGCGATGACGCAAGGCGCCGACGTGCTGAAGGTGATGCGGCGCATCAATGTCGGCCTCGCCGGCTTCGTCGACAGCGCTGAAGCCAGCGGCTGGGACCTCGTTCCGACGATTGCCTGCGGGGCGAGCCCCTCCGCCCATGTCACCAAGGACGCCTTCGAACGCATCGTCAAGGTGATGGTCGAGGGCATCGCAGCCGCCGGGCCGATCGATGCGGTCTATCTCGACCTGCACGGCGCCATGGTGACGGAGCATCTCGACGACGGCGAAGGCGAGATCCTGGCGCGCGTGCGCCGCGTCATCGGCAAGGATGTTCCGCTCGTCACCAGCCTCGATCTCCATGCCAACGTCACGCCCGAGATGATCGAGCATGCCGACGCGCTGATCGCCTACCGCACCTACCCGCATGTCGACATGGCCGAGACCGGCCGCGCCTGCGCAAGGCATCTGGCGCTGCTGCTGCAGACGAAGCAGCGCTTCGCAAAGGCGTTCCGGCAACTGCCGTTCCTGATCCCGATCAGCTGGCAATGCACCAACGACCAGCCGACCAGAGGCATCTACGAGAAGCTCGCTGCGCTGGAGGGCGATGCAGTTCCGACACTCTCTTTCGCGCCCGGCTTCCCGGCCGCGGATTTCCGCGATTGCGGGCCGAGCGTATTCGCCTATGGCAAGACGCAGGCGGACGCCGACCGCGCGGCCGATGCGATCGTCAAGCTGATCGAGAGCCACGAGGACGATTTCGACGGCAAGATCTGGTCGCCTGACGATGGCGTGCGCCATGCCATGGAACTTTCGCAGAATGCGAGCAAGCCGATCATCATCGCGGACACCCAGGACAATCCCGGCGCCGGCGGCGATTCCGACACGACAGGCATGCTGCGCGCGCTGGTGCGCAACAAGGCAAGCGCCGCCACCGGCGCGATCTACGATCCGGAATCGGCCAGGGCCGCGCATGCGGCCGGCGTCGGCGCCACCGTGACGCTCTCGCTCGGCGGCAAGTCCGGCATTCCCGGCGACGAACCCTATCGCGAGACCTTCCTGGTGGAAAAGCTCTCCGACGGCCGCTTCATCGCGCCCGGCCCCTATTACGGTGGCCGCGAGATGGAGATGGGTCCCTCCGCGTGCCTGCGCATCGGCGACGTCCGCGTGGTCGTTTCTTCGCACAAGGCGCAGCTCGCCGATCAGGCGATGTACCGCTATGTCGGCATCGAGCCGACCGCGCAGAAGATCCTGGTCAACAAGAGCTCGGTCCACTTCCGCGCCGATTTCGAGCCGATCGCGGAGAAGCTGATGATCTGCGCCGCCCCCGGCGCGATGCCGGCCGACACGGCTTCGCTGCCCTGGACGCGGCTGCGGCCGGGCATCCGCATCAAACCGAACGGTCAGCAATTCGTTCCACCTGAGAAACCTCGATGATTAGCGGCCTAATCAGGAAGGCTACTCTCCTATTCAGTCTCGGCGGCGCCGCGGCTGTCTCCGCTGAGAGATGGCCATCCTTGCCTACTTACGGCTTTATTTCCGGACGACCAGCCCAAAAAGAAGACGTCAGTAAGGGCGATGCAATCTTCGTGGCGGCGGTCAACGATGTCGTCATTGGTAAGCCTCTGCCTCTCCAGATCCCTCAATATGCTTTACTGCGCGATAAGCAGGAGCGCGTCATCCTCGTGCAGGCAGAAGAAGCGAACGGCATCAAGCTGTTCGGACTCCGCACTCTCGATGGCAAGGAAATGGTCGCAAAAGATACCGATGTAGACTTGCTCGGTGCAGACAAGCCTCGAATCTAACGAACATTCACACGCAACTACGGACAGGACACATGCCCACGATCGACCGCATCGACGGCTACGCTGACGAACTCACCGCTATCAGGCGCGACCTCCACGCCCATCCCGAGATCGGGTTCGAGGAAGTGCGCACCTCCGGCATCGTCGCCGACAAGCTGAAGAGCTGGGGCATCGAGGTGCATCGCGGCCTCGGCGGCACCGGCGTGATCGGCGTCATCAAGGGCAAGGGTTCGAGCGGCAAACGCATCGGCCTGCGCGCCGACATGGATGCGCTGCCGATGGAGGAGAACACCAATCTGAAGTGGAGCTCGAAGATCCCCGGCCGTTTCCACGGCTGCGGCCACGACGGCCACACCACCATGCTGCTCGGCACCGCGCGCTACCTCGCCGAGACCAGGAATTTCGACGGCACCGTGCATCTGATCTTCCAGCCGGCCGAGGAAGGCCTCGGCGGCGCCCGCGCGATGATCAAGGACGGCCTGTTCGAGAAGTTTCCCTGCGACGAGCTCTACGGCCTGCACAACGCGCCCGATCTCAACCACGGTGAGATCGCGATCCTGCCCGGCCCCGCGATGGCCAGCGCCGACTTCTTCGACCTCCGCATCACCGGCTACGGCGCGCATGGCGCGATGCCCGAACGCTCCAAGGACGCGGTGATCATCGCGACCACGCTGGCGCAGGCGATCCAGACCATCGTCAGCCGCAACGTCGAGCCGCTGCAGGCCGCCGTGATCTCGATCACCCAGATTCACGCCGGTTCCGCCTACAACGTCATTCCCGGCGACGCGCATCTTTGCGGCACCATCCGCACCTTCTCGAAGGAAGTCCGCACCCTGATCGCCGAGCGCATCCGCACGATCTGCGCCGGCATCGCGAGCGCCTATAGTTGCGTGATCGACGTCGACATCCGCGACACCTTCGACGTGCTGGTCAACCAGGTCGAGCAGTCCAAGGTGGTCGAGGAGGTCGCGCGCACCATCGTCGATCCCGCCAACGTGATCACCCGCACCCAGCCGAAGATGGGCAGCGAGGATTTCGCCGACATGCTGCAGACCATCCCCGGCGCGTATTTCTGGGTCGGCCATGACGGCTCGGTGCCCGTGCACAATCCCGGCTTCGTGCTCGACGACAAGATCCTGCCGATCGGCGCCAGCATGTTCGCCCGCATCATCGAGACGCGCATGCCGGTGGGGGCCCATGCATAAGAAGAGCGTCGAAGAGGCGGTCACCTCGCTGCACGATCTGTCCGCGGTCGATCTGATCGCGGGCTATCGCGCAAAGCAGTTCTCGCCGAGCGAGGTGCTGGAGGATCTGCTCGCGCACGTCGCTGCGTGGGAGCCGCGCCTCAAGGCACTCTATGCGTTCGATCCCGACGGCGCGCGCGAGGCCGCAAAGGCCTCGACCGCGCGCTGGACCGGCGGCGAGCCGTCCGGCGCGCTCGACGGCGTGCCCGTCACGGTGAAGGACAACATCGCGACCAAGGGCGTGCCGGTGCCGCTGGGCGCGGCCAGCGTCAAGCTCGTGCCCGCCGAGAAGGACGCCCCGCCGGCTGCGCGGCTGCGCGAGGCCGGCGCGGTCATCTTCGCCAAGACCACCATGCCGGATTACGGCATGCTGTCCTCCGGTCTCTCCAGCTTCCATGCGCTGGCGCGCAATCCCTGGGACCTCAGCAAGAACCCCGGCGGCTCCAGCGCGGGCGCAGGCGCTGCCGCCGCGGCGGGCTATGGTCCCCTGCATCTCGGCACTGACATCGGCGGCTCGGTTCGGCTGCCCGCCGGCTGGTGCGGGCTCGTCGGCCTGAAGCCGAGCTTCGGCCGCGTGCCGATCGAGCCTACCTATGTCGGCCGCGTCGCCGGTCCCATGACCCGCACGGTCGATGATTGCGCGCTGATGATGAGCGCGATCGCCAAGCCCGACCGGCGCGACGGCATGAGCCTGCCGGCCGAACCGCTCAACTGGAAGGGGCTGGAGAAATCGCCGCGAAAGCTGCGCATCGGCCTGATGCTCGATCCCGGCTGCGGCCTTCCGCTGGAGAAACCGGTGCGCGAGGTCGCGGTGAAGGCGGCGAAGGCGTTCGAATCCGCGGGCGCCATCGTGACCGAAGTCGACGGCATCCTCACGCGCGAGATGCTCGACGGCCTCGACAATTTCTGGCGCGCGCGGATGTGGGACGATCTGTCCAAGCTGACGCCGGCCGAGCAGGCCAAGGTGCTGCCCTATATCTTCAAGTGGGGCGAGTCCGGCGCCAGCCTCTCCGGCGTCGACGTGATCCGCGGCTTCAACCAGACGATGGCGATCCGCGCGGCGGCGGCGAAGTTGTTTTGCGAGCTCGACTATGTGATCTCGCCGACCGCACCGAACGTGAATTACCCCGCGGAATGGGCTTCCCCCACCAACGATCCCATGAAGCCGTTCGAGCACATCGCCTATACCGTGCCGTGGAATATGTCAGAGAACCCGGCCATCTCCGTCAATGGCGGCTTCGACGCCAAGGGGTTCCCGATCGGCGTGCAGATCGTCGGCCGCCGCTTCGACGATATCGGCGTGCTCGGCATGGCCAAGGCTTTCGAAGGCCTGCGTGGCCCGCAGCGGCCCTGGCCGAAGCCGCCGGCCAACTAGTCGCAGTGTCGTCATTCCGGGTTGCGCCCTCTTGGCGCAAGCCCGGAGTCCATTCCTCGGCACAATCGCTGCGAGAGATGGATTCCGGGCTCCCTTCGCGCCCCGGAATGACGTGCTAGAGAGACCGACAAGGAAACAGGGAAGGAAACCATTATGGCGTATGAGACGATCAAGTACGAGATCGCCGAGCAGATCCTCACCATCACGCTGAACCGGCCCGACAAGCTCAACGCCTTCAACGCGCAGATGCAGACGGAGCTGATCGACGCGTTCGACGCCGCCGACAAGGACGACAACGTCCGCGCCATCATCGTCACCGGCGCCGGCCGTGGTTTTTGCGCGGGCGCGGATCTCTCCTCCGGCGCCGACACGTTCGACCGCGATGCGCGGCGCGGGCCGGTGAAGCGCCTCGCCGACGGCAAGGTCGATTACAGCGATCCGCAGGTGCGCGACGGCGGCGGACAGGTCACCTTGCGCATCTTCAAGTGCCTCAAGCCCGTGATCGCCGCGGTGAACGGACCTGCGGTCGGCATCGGCGTCACCATGCAGCTCGCGATGGACATTCGCATCGCGTCCGACGCTGCGCGGTTCGGCTTCGTGTTTTCCCAGCGCGGCATCGTGCCGGAAGCGGCCTCAAGCTGGTTCCTGCCCCGCATCGTCGGCATCTCGCAGGCGCTGGAATGGTGCTATTCCGGCCGCGTTTTCCCGGCGCAGGAGGCGCTTGCGGGCCGTCTCGTCAGCAAGGTCGTCGCTCCGGATGATCTCCTGCCGACCGCCCGCGCGCTCGCCAAGGAATTCGCCGCGAAGACCGCCCCGGTCTCAGTCGCGCTGATCCGCCAGATGATGTGGCGCATGATGGGCGCCGACGATCCGATGGAGGCCCACAAGGTCGACAGCCGCGGCATCTATGCCCGCGGCCGCTCCGACGACGTCAAGGAAGGCGTGGTGTCGTTCCTGGAAAAGCGCCCCGCGCAATTCAAGAACAAGGTGTCGACCGACATGCCGGATTACTTTCCGTGGTGGACGGAACGGGAGTACACGTGAGGCTCCTGTAGGGTGGGTTAGCGCAGCGTAACCCACCATTGATATCACCGCGGAGACAGAAGAGGTGGGTTACGCCTTCGGCTAACCCACCCTACTTTTCACGGCATCACCAGCGCCACCCGTCCGATCGCCTTGCGCTCGATTAGGAGCCGCATCGCCTTGGCATAATCCTGCAGCGGCAGGCGGTGCGAGACGTTGGGGCGCAGCTTGCCTTCCTCCGCCCACTGCAAGAGCGCCTTCAGGCGCACCTCGCCGAGCTCGGGATTTTTCCGCACGGCTTCGCCGGCGCGCACGCCGAGCACGCTGGCGCCCTTGATCAGCAATAGATTTGTCCTGGCCGAGCCGATGCCGCCGGTGAAGCCGATCACGAGGAGCCGGGCGCCCCAGGCGATGCAGCGCATCGAGTCTTCAAAGACCTTGCCGCCGACCGGATCGAACACGACGTCGGCGCCGCGGTCGTCGGTGATGCGCTTGACGGCGTCGCGAAACGGCTCGCGGTCATAGCGCACGAGATGATCGGCGCCGCGCGATTTCGCGATCGCGAGCTTCTCGTCGCTTGAAGCCGTCGCAATCACGATCGCGCCCAGCATCTTGCCGATCTCGACGGCGGCAAGACCGACACCGCCGCCGGCGCCATGGACCAGCAGCACCTCACCCGGCGCGACCCGGCCGCGGTCGATCAGCGCGTGATAGGCGGTACCATGGCCGGCGAGATAGGTCGCTGCCTCGGCGTAGTCGAACGTCGATGGCATGGGGGTGAGCTGCGACGGCGTCACCACCGCTTCATCCGT
Source organism: Bradyrhizobium sp. R2.2-H (assembly GCF_004346455.1). Classification (NCBI taxonomy): domain Bacteria; kingdom Pseudomonadati; phylum Pseudomonadota; class Alphaproteobacteria; order Hyphomicrobiales; family Nitrobacteraceae; genus Bradyrhizobium; species Bradyrhizobium sp. R2.2-H. The sequence continues at coordinate 172,201 of NZ_SMBR01000009.1, read as the reverse complement.
GAAGGCACCAAAGCGCATCTTCACGATGACCTTGTCGCCGACCGAAACGCCGCTTGCCTCCGATCCCACCTCGGTGACGTCGCCGGCAGCTTCCATGCCCGGCGTGAACGGCAGCTCAGGCTTGAGCTGGTATTCGCCGGCAGCCATCAGCACGTCGGGAAAGTTCAGCCCGGCGGCGCGGATGGCGACGCGCACCTCGCCCGGCTTCAGCGCGCGGGACGGAAACTCTTCCAGCAGCAAACGCTCGGGCGCGCCGAGCTCGCGGCAGACGACGGCGCGCAACATCAGGCCGCGCTCGCCTTGCTGCGCTGAAGTGCTTCGCGGATCAGCGGCAGGCGATCATTGCCGAAATACATGTCGGTCTTGTTCACGAAGATCGTCGGCGAGCCGAAGCCGCCGCGTGCGATGACCTCCTCGGTATTGGCCTTGAGCTGGTCCTTGATGCCCTGCTCGGCAATGCCGGCGAAGAACTTCTGCTCGTCGATGCCGACCTTCCTGCAGATCTCCGCGAGCACCGCGTCCTGCGAGATGTCCTTGTCCTCACCCCAATAGGTCTCGAACACGGCGGTTGCGAACGGCACCATGTCCTTGCCGAGCCAGATGCAGCCGCGCATCGCCTTGACGCTGTTCACGGGAAACACCGTCGGCGGCATCTTGATCGCAAGCCCCGCCGAACGCGCCCAGTCCTGAAGGTCCTTCTTCATGTAGCGCGCCTTCAGCGGCACCGGCTTCTCCCGCTGCGCGTAGACGCTCGGGTTGACCGTGTTGAAGATGCCGCCGACCAGGATCGGCCGCCAGGTGATCTCGGCGCCCAGCTCCCTGGCCAGCGGCTGGATGTTGTGGAAGGCGAGATAGGTCCAGGGGCTGGAACAGTCGAAGAAGAATTCGATCATGATGGTTCCTTATGTCTGTCATTCCGGGATGCGCCGCAGGCGCAGGCCCGGAATCCATTTCACCAGTCTTGTTGCGGCCTGATGGATTCCGGGCTCGCGCTTCGCGCGCCCCGGAATGACGGCGTTGCCGTCACCTCTTTCCCAGCACTTCCTTAGCCCTTTGTCCGAACATGATCTTGCGTGATTCCTCGTCGAACGGCTCTTTCACGAACTTGCCGATCGCGAGCCCGGCCTGCACCTGCGGCCTCGCACGAACCTCGGCATACCAGCGTTTCACGTTCGGATAGTCGTCGAGCGTAAAGCCTTGCGCCTTGTGGGTCATGGTCCAGGGGAAGCAGGCGATGTCGGCGATGGAATAGCCGCCGGCGACAAAAGCCCCGGTCTTGCCGAGCTGGCGATCGAGCACCCCGTAGAGCCGCGCCGCCTCGTCGCGGTAGCGCTCGATCGCGTAGGGGATCTTCTCCGCCGCGTAGAGCGCAAAATGTCCATGCTGGCCGAGCATCGGTCCGAGCCCGGCCACCTGCCACATCACCCATTGGATCGTGGTCGAGCGCCCGCGCAAGTCCGTCGGCAAGAACCGGCCGGTCTTTTCCGCGAGATAGATCAGGATGGCGCCGGTCTCGAAGGCCGAGAACGGAGGCCCGCCGTCGGCAGGATCGTGATCGACGATGGCCGGGATACGGTTATTCGGAGAGATCGCGAGAAAATCGGGGCTGAACTGCTCGCCGGCGCGGATGTTCACGGGCTTCACGCTGTAGGGAAGCCCGAGTTCCTCCAGCATGATCGAGATTTTCCAGCCGTTCGGCGTCGGCGCGTAATAGAGATCGATCACGACCCTTCCCCTGGCCTTTTCTTTAGGCCTTCCATGTCATCGCCGTCGGACTAGAGAGCGACTTTTGTTGTTCTGTACCTCGACGTTAAGTCATGGCAGGAAGAGGCGCAACACAACCTGCCGGGAGGGCCGCCATGCTGTTTCCAACCACGATCGCCGGCTCCTTGCCGAAGCCGGAATGGCTGGCCGAGCCGAACATGCTGTGGGCGCCCTGGAAGTCAGGGGGTGACGAGCTGCTCCGGGCCAAGCGAGATGCGACGCTGATCTGGCTGAAGATCCAGGAGGACGCCGGCATCGACATCGTCACCGAGGGCGAGCAGGCCCGGCAGCATTTCGTCCACGGTTTCCTGGAGAAGATCGAGGGCATCGATTTCGCCCACAAGGTCGAGATGGGCATCCGCAAGGACCGCTACAAGGCAATGGTGCCGCAGGTGGTCGCCCCGCTCCGCCTGAAGGATCGCGTCCACGCCTTCGAGGCGCGCGTGGCGCGCACACATACGAGGAAGAAGCTGAAGTTTACCCTGCCCGGCCCGATGACCATCATCGACACCATTGCGGATCGCTACTATGGCGACCGCGTGAAGATGGCCTTTGCCTTCGCCGAGCTGCTCAACGAGGAGGCCAAGGCCTTGCAGGCCGATGGCGTCGATCTCGTGCAGTTCGACGAGCCCGCCTTCAACGTCTACATGGACGAGGTCAACGATTGGGGCATCAAGGCGCTGGAGCGCGCCGCGCAAGGCCTCACTTGCGCCACCGCCGTTCACATCTGCTACGGTTACGGCATCAAGGCCAATACCGATTGGAAGGAAACGCTCGGCAGCCAATGGCGGCAGTACGAGCAGATCTTCCCGGCAATCGACGCGAGCCCGATCCAGCAGGTTGCGATCGAGTGCCGCAATTCCAAGGTGCCGCTCGACCTGCTGGCGCTGCTCAAGACCAAGATCGTGCAGGCCGGCGTGATCGACGTCGCCAGCGACACGGTGGAGACCGCCGAGGACGTCGTGAAGGTGATCGACGCGGTGTCGAAATTCGTGCCGAAGAGCAACATCATCGCCACCACCAATTGCGGCATGGCGCCGATGCGGCGGGAGATCGCCGAGGCCAAGCTGATGGCGCTCGGCGCCGGCGCCGCGCTGGCGCGCGAGAAGCTTGGGTGAGATACCTAATTGCGCGGCAGCGACGTTCCGGTTCCGGGCGCGGACTCGAGCGTTCTGACGGCGCCTTGCTGGTGATCGCTCTTGCAAGCATGGCCGTCGAGCGACTTCAGCCCAAGCAGATATTGGCCGTGTTCGTGCAAGTTGCTCGTCATGTATCTGTCAATGCGGGTCAGGAAGTTCAGCATTTGACTTTCTCCTCGATGTTGCACGAGAAGGTAAGCTGCTCGGTATAGCCGATCGATGGGATCGTCAGGACGATGTTATAAAGGCGATATAGCCGTCGCCGGAACGACTTGCCCGCAAGAGCAATAAGATGTCGCCCGCGTCGCGATAACTCGCAATATTATGAGGAATACGGGCGCCGCAGCACGGTGGGAATTCATGGTACACGTCTAGCTGAGTGCCGTCGGATGCAGCCTTGGCTGATAACCTGCGCTCAGCGCACGCACTGTCGAGGGCGGCGTCAAGAGCTTGGCGTTGTCGAGCCGCCCCTGAGCACCGGCATAGCCCGCCGGCGACCACCGCAGCGCCCTGCCCCTTGTCACTAGAAAACTGGCTTCGCCCTGCATCACCATCGCCCCATCCGGAAGCTGCTCGATCGGCATCACGAGCTCATGAAGCCGCTTCCGGCCGTGATCCAGCCGCTCGCGATGCAGGACCTCATCGATATCGTGCATCCGGACATCGTGAAGGCGATTGCCCTTCTCCCAAGCGGCGCGAAACCGTTTCGCGTCGTCGCGGCGGCAGAAGAAGCAGGGACGATGGCCGGCAGCGAGCGCGGTGGCCTCGTCGAGGAAGAACAGCTCGGTCCAGCTCCGGCGCGCCATCACCGGCCGCCGCCAACCGCGGAATTCGCACAGGCAGGTGATCCACGCCGGCGACGACCAGCGCTTCTTCAGCAGCGTCTTGGTCGCGGGATCGTGGATGATGCCGCGATTGCCTGTGAACAGGCCGCGATGCGGGGTGGCGATGATGTCGCCCGTCGGGGTGACGCGGTTTTGCAGGGGCATGGTGAAATGGAGACGTTCTATCTGTGACGTCGCGTCAACTGCAATCGGGCAAGTGCTGGTTCGCAAGCTCTTTGCAGACGTAGAGTACGACCAGCCTTGCAGACTTGATTTCCTCGAAATGGTCCAAGAATGTCGGCAACTCCATCGAGAGGAAATAGTCAACGTCCCATCGCTGTTCGCTAACGTCATCCAATGGCAGGTTGTGGATCAAGTTTAAAATCCATCCTGCACCAATGAAGTTTGCGCCTTTGATTTCAGCAATCGCCTCGGCAACACAACGCGCGATAATTTTCCTCGTACTTGAGACAGCGACCGAATCGACTTCCGCCAGTACTTGCTGAAGGCTAGGCAAAACGTGCTCGTTTGTGCGACCGCCCAGCAGAATATTCCTGCCGGAGATCAAGGCCTCGGCCGTCGGCTGCCTCGTGTTCATCACTAGCTCCAGGAAGGCAAGCAGGAAGACCGAAGACGATCACGCCGCCCCGTCGCGAAGCGGCGGGTGGTAGGACAGCGCGGTATCCCAAGGGAAGAAAATCCAGGTGTCCTGCGAGACTTCTGTTATGAAGGTGTCGACCAGCGGGCGTCCCATCGGCTTGGCATAGACGGTGGCGAAATGCGCATCGGGCAGCATCTCGCGCACCATCCTGCCGGTCTTGCCGGTGTCGACGAGGTCGTCGACGATCAGGAGTCCCTTGCCGGTGCCGCCGCCGAGCTTCATGGCCGCGTCCGAAATGCCCTTGAGGACCTGGAGCTCGCCCTGCTTGTCGTGATCGTAGCTGGCGATACAGACCGTGTCGATCACGCGCACCCCTAACTCGCGCGCCACGATCGCGGCGGGCACCAGGCCGCCGCGGGTGATCGCGATCACGGCGTGGAACGGACCGACCTCGTTGAGCCGCCAGGTCAGCGCCCGGCAGTCCCGGTGGAACTGGTCCCACGAGACCGGAAAGGCCCTGCCCGCGCGCTCCTGCGCGCTCAGTTCCGGTGCTTCACCCATCGTCGTCTCCATTCGTCTCGAGCGTCTTCTGCTAGCGGGTGATATTCAGGCCCGCCAGCATTTCCTTCACCGCCGCCATCGCCGCGGCGAGCTTCTCCGGATCGCGCGAGCGCACCACCAGATTGGTGTTCGGCTTCTGCTCCTCGTCCATGAAGGGATAGCTGCCGATGATGGTGTCGGGATGGGCGGCGGCGATCGCCCGCAGCGGGCTGCCGATGTCGCCCTCGCGCGCATTGGCGCGGACCGATTCGGAGAGCATGCGCACGCCCGATTTCAGCTTGGGCGAAACGATATCCATCATCGCCTGCATGATCGACGGCACGCCGGCCATGACGATGACGTTGCCGATCTTGAAGCCGGGAGCGAGGATGGTCGCGCTCTGGATCAGCTCGGCACCGTCGGGGATGCGGGCCATACGCAGGCGGGCCTCGTTGAGGTCCTGCTCGCTCCAGCGCTCGCGGAAGCGGGCGACGACCTCCGGATGGTGATCGATACCGACGCCGAACGCCTTGGCGACGGCATCGGCGGTGATGTCGTCGTGCGTCGGGCCGATGCCACCCGTGGTGAAGACGTAGCTGTAGCGATGCCGCAGCGCGTCCAGGGCGGCGATGATGTCGGCCTCGTCGTCGGAAACGATCCGGACCTCCTTCAGGTCGATGCCGATATTGGTCAGGTATTCGGCGATGAAGCCGATATTCTTGTCCTTGGTCCGGCCGGACAGGATTTCGTCCCCAATGACCAGAATGCCCGCCGTGACGATGTCGCTCATGCCTTAAGTCCCTCACCTGTGACGCCGACTTTGCCGAGGTAACGCGTTGAAGTCACGTGGTTTTGCTTCTGAAATAAGCAGTCCTCAGCCATTTTTTCAGGCAAGCCGCCGGCCGTCCCCGGCAAATGCCCTTCCTCCATGCTTATCGCGCTGGCCCGGCCCTTGCTACCTCCTAGGGAAGTCATGCACTCTCACGGCATGGCCACAGGACGTTGCGGTCTTCAGCAAGGCCCAAGCGACCTGACCAATGGTGCAACGCCTGGGGGAGAACAGTCGGAATCCATGGCAGTCGCGTTTGACGAAATGAATGTTGCCGGCGGAGACCTTCGCCCCGCCTATCGGGAGCTGGCGCGCTGGCTCAAGGAAACGCCCCCCGAAGCCCTCGAATATCGGCGCCAGGAGGCCGAGCTGCTGTTCCGTCGGATCGGCATCACCTTCGCGGTCTACGGCGAGGCGGAATCCACCGAACGCCTGATCCCCTTCGACGTGATCCCACGGATCATGTCCGGCAAGGAATGGGCGCTGCTGGAGAAGGGCCTGAAGCAGCGCGTGCGCGCGCTCAACATGTTCCTGCGCGACATCTATCACGGCCGCGACATCCTCCGCGCCGAGATCGTGCCCGACGATCTGATCTTCCAGAACCCGGTGTTCCGCCCCGAGATGAACGGCCAGCAGGTGCCGCACGACGTCTACGTGCACATCGCCGGCATCGACATCGTCCGGGTCGACGCCGAGGACTTCATCGTCCTGGAGGACAACGCCCGCACGCCGTCTGGCGTATCCTACATGCTGGAAAACCGCGAGATCATGATGCGGCTGTTTCCGGATCTGTTCGCCCGCCACAAGGTCGCGCCGGTCGAGCGCTACCCGGACGAGTTGCTCTCAGCCCTGCGCTCGGTCGCGCCGCTAAGCGCCTCCAGCGAGCCGACCGTCGCCCTGCTCACGCCCGGCGTCTACAACTCGGCCTATTACGAGCACTCGTTCCTCGCCGACAAGCTCGGCATCGAGCTGGTCGAAGGCCGTGACCTCATCGTCAAGAACAACGAAGTGTTCATGCGGACGACGGAAGGGCTGAAGCGGGTCGACGTGATCTACCGCCGTGTCGACGACGATTTCCTCGATCCCCTCACCTTCCGTCCCGACTCCGTGCTCGGTGTGCCCGGGCTGATGTCGGCCTACGCGGCCGGCAACATCACGCTCGCCAACGCCGTCGGCACCGGCATCGCCGACGACAAGGCGATCTACTCCTACATGCCCGACATCGTGAAGTTCTATCTCGGCGAGGAGCCGATCCTGAAGAACGTGCCGACCTGGCGCTGCCGCGAGCCGAAGGACCTCGCCTATGTGCTGGACAACTTAAGCGAGCTCGTCGTCAAGGAAGTGCACGGCTCCGGCGGCTACGGCATGCTGATCGGCCCCGCTGCGACCAAGGCGACGATCGAAGCCTTCCGCGACAAGCTCAAGCGCGAGCCGGAAGGTTTCATCGCGCAGCCGACGCTGGCGCTCTCGACCTGCCCGACCTGCACCGCATCGGGCCTTGCCCCGCGCCATGTCGACTTGCGCCCCTTCGTGCTGACGGGCAGCAAGAGCACCACGATCGTGCCGGGCGGCCTCACCCGCGTCGCGCTCAAGGAAGGCTCCCTGGTGGTGAATTCGAGCCAGGGCGGCGGCACCAAAGACACCTGGATCCTGGACGAGTAGAGAGATGCTGTCGCGTACCGCCGAAAACCTCTACTGGCTCGCCCGCTACGTCGAACGGGCCGAATATCTCGCGCGCACCATCGATGCGACGCTGCGCGTCACCGCGCTTCCCGCCGCCTATATCGGCAAGACCAATGAATGGGATTCGGCGCTGCTCACCGCCGGGGTCGCCGCCAGCTTCTATCAGACCTACGAGGAAGCCAACGAGCACAACGTCGTCGAGTATCTCTCGTTCTCGCCGAACAATCCGTCCTCGATCAGGAACTGCATCGAGGCGGCGCGGCTGAACTCGCGCTCGGTGCGCACCGCGCTCACCAGCGAGATGTGGGACACCATCAACTCGGCCTGGATCGAGCTTCAGGCGGTGTGGAGCAAGGGCGCCTCGACGCGCGAGGACCTCGCCAAATTCCTCCGCTTCGTGCAGGAGACCTCGCTGCGCTTCGACGGCTCGGCCTACCGGACCATGCTGCGCAACGACGCCTACTGGTTCTCGCGCATGGGCGTGCATCTGGAGCGCGCCGACAACACCGCGCGCATTCTCGACGTAAAATATCATGTGCTGTTGCCCGAGGAGGAGCATGTCGGCGGCCCGCTCGACTTCTATCAATGGAGCTCAATCCTGCGCTCGGTCTCGGCGCTGACCGCCTATCACTGGGTCTATCGCGAGACGCTGAAGCCGTGGCTGATCGCGGATCTGCTCATCCTCAACGACACGCTGCCGCGCTCGCTCGCCAGCTGCTACGGCAACCTCGTGCGCAACCTCGACCAGATCGGCGTCGCCTATGGCCGCCAGGGCCCGGCCCAGCGCCACGCCCGCGGCATCCGCAACCGGCTGGAACACAGCAATATGAACGACATTTTCCAGCATGGCGTGCATGAATTCATTCAGGAATTCATCACGGACAATTCCAGGCTGGGCGAAATCATCACGAAGCAGTATTTGATCTAGCCGAGACTGAAACCTTCACCTTTCGTCATTCCGGGGCGATGCAAAGCATCGAACCCGGAATCTCGAGATTCCGGGTCTGGCGCTTCGCGCCATCCCGGAATGACGGAATCAAAACACCATGCGCCTGCGAATCCAGCACATCACGACCTATCGCTACGAGCCGCCGGCCACCAGCGTGATCCAGATCCTGCGCATGACGCCGGGCAGCCATGACGGGCAATACGTCGCGGAATGGCAGATCGACGTCTCCACCGACACCAAGCTCGACATGCATGAGGACGCGTTCGGCAACGTCACCCACGTGCTGTCCTGCGGACCGGTCGGCGACATCCAGATCACGGCAGAAGGGCTGATCGAGACCCACGATACCGGCGGCGTGCTGCGCGGCACGGACGAGCGCTTCCCGGCTGGGATGTTCCTGCGCTCCACCGACCTCACCTCCGTCAATCCGGCGATGACGGCGGTTGCGCGCCAGTTGCGCAGCGAGGCCGAGAGCGACACGCTGGGCTTCCTGCACACGCTGATGACGCAGATTGCCGATCACATGACGTTCGACGAAGACCCCACCAACAGTGGCACGTCCGCGGTGGAGGCGTTCGCGCTCAAGCGCGGGGTCTGCCAGGATTACGCGCACATCTTCATCGCCTGCGCCCGCGCCGGCGGCGTGCCGGCGCGCTTCGTGTCCGGGCACTTTCTGCGATCGGACGACACGGCGCACCAGGAGGCCGGCCATGCCTGGGCGGAGGCCTACGTGCCCGATCTCGGCTGGGTCGGCTTCGATCCCGCCAACAGCATCTGCGCCACCGACGCCCATGTGCGCGTTGCGATCGGGCTCGACTATCTCGGCGCGGCCCCGGTGCGTGGCACGCGCTATGGCGGCGGCACGGAAACGCTGGCGGTGGCCGTGAAGGTCGAGCAGACCAGCCGCGGCGGGCAGTCGCAATCGCAGTCCCAACGGCAGAGCTAGGTGCTGCCGGACGAGCGCATGCGCCGTGCTACAGTCGCGGGATCAGACCAGACCAGCGAGGTAGCCCATGGCGACTGTAAAACTGCTTTCGGATGACGAACTCTCCGCCGACGCGCGCGCCGTTTTCGACGACATCCGGATGGTGCGGAAGTCGGATTTCGTCAACAATTTCTGGCGGGCGCTGGCGCATGATCCGAAGACGCTGCGGCGGACCTGGGAGAGCATCAAGGAAGTGATGGCTCCGGGTGCGCTCGACCCCAAGACCAAGGAAATGCTCTACGTCGCGGTTTCGATCGCCCATGGCTGCAGCTACTGCATTCATTCGCACACCGCCGCCGCACGGGCCAAGGGCATGACCGAGGCCGAATATGGCGAGCTGCTCGCCATCGTCGGCATGGCTGCGGAGACGAACCGGCTGGTCACGGCGCTCGGCGTGCCCGTCGACGAGGCGTTTCTGGTGGACGCGGCGGATTGAGGTCGGAGCGGAGCGCGATTCCTCGTCATTCCGGGGCGCGCTTAGCGCGAACCCGGAATCCATTGATCCACCAACTCTGCGGCCCAATGGATTCCGGGCTCGCGACTTCGTCGCGCCCCGGAATGACGGGCCCAATCGGGGGTTGGACCGGCCTCCGAAATTGGCTAGTAATTCCGCGCAAACGCGTTCGGGGACTGGAAATGACCTATTGTTGCGGAATCCTGGTTCGGGACGGTCTGGTGATGATCGCCGACACCCGCACCAATGCCGGCCTCGACAACGTCTCGACCTTCCGCAAGCTGCACATCTTCTCCAAGCCCGGCGAGCGCATCATGGCGATCGCCAGCGCCGGCAACCTCGCCATCAGCCAGTCGGTGCTCTCCACCCTGACCGAAGGCCTGGAAGACCCCAACACGGGCGAGATCGAGACGCTGATGAACGCGCCGACCATGTTCCAGGCCGCCCAGCGCATCGGCCGGGCGATCCGGGCGGTGCATGCGACCGAAGGACCGGCGCTGAAATCCGAGGACGTGTCCTTCGACGTCTCCTTCCTGTTCGGCGGCCAGATCAAGGGCGCGCGCATGCGTCTGTTCATGGTCTACACCGCCGGCAATTTCATCGAGTGCACCACCGATACGCCCTACCTGCAGATCGGCGAGCACAAATACGGCAAGCCGGTGCTCGACCGCGCCATGCACTACGACGTCGAGCTTTACGAGGCGCTGAAGACCGGCCTGATCTCGATGGACTCGACCATGCGCTCGAATCTCGGCGTCGGCCTGCCGATCGACGTGCTGGTGGTGCGCACGGACGCTTGCGAAGCCGATCTCAACCACCGCATCGAGGCGGGCGAACCCTATTTCCACGATTTGCGTTCGCGCTGGTCGGCGGCGTTGCGCGCCGCGCACCAGAACATTCCGCGCCCGCCCTACAAGAACGAAAAAGAACCCAAAACCTGACAGCAAAAGAGAAAAGGCAGGAAACGATGAGTGAAGCGAAAAAGATCGCGTTGGTGACCGGCGCCGGCACCGGTGTCGGGCGCGCAGCGTCGCTGGCGCTGATGAACACCGGCTTCACCGTGGTGCTCGCAGGGCGCCGGCTCGACATGCTCGAGGACACGGCGAAGCTCGGCCCCGCCGGAAAGAGTCTCTGCGTCACCGCCGACATGACCAAGCCGGAGCAGATCGCCGCGCTGTTCGACAAGGTGAAGGCAACCTATGGTCGCCTCGACGTGCTGTTCAACAATGCCGGCATGGGCGCGCCGGCCGTGAACTTCGAGGACCTCAGCCTCGAGCAGTGGCAGGCGGTGGTGAACACCAACCTCACCGGCCCGTTCCTGTGCACCCAGCACGCCTTCCGCATCATGAAGGACCAGACCCCGCGCGGCGGCCGCATCATCAACAACGGCTCGATCTCGGCGCATGCGCCGCGGCCGTTCTCGGCCGCCTATACCTCGACCAAGCACGCCATCACGGGCCTGACCAAGGCCAGCAATCTCGACGGCCGCATGTACGACATCGCGGTCGGCCAGGTCGACATCGGCAATGCGGCGACGCCGATGACCGACCGTATGGTCAACGGCCCCGGCGTGCTGCAGCCCGACGGCACCACCAAGCACGAGCCGCGCATGGACGCCAAGGCGGTCGGCGACGCCGTCGCCTACATGGCTAGCCTGCCGCTCGACGCCAACGTGCTGACGATGACGGTGATGGCGACCAAGATGCCGTTCGTGGGGCGGGGCTGAACTAAAACTGCGAAAACAACCCCATGCACAGTAGGCGTCAAGAGGCGCCTGCTGTTGCCGGGCTGCGGGGGTAATGTGAGCTAACATCCTGCGCTGCCACCACATTTTTCATTGCGAGCGCAGCGAAGCAATCCAGAATCTTTCCGCGGGGAGATTCTCGATTGCTTCATCGCAAGGGCTCCTCGCAATGACGGAGGAGAGAGCGGAGGCCTACTCCAAACTCTCCACCTTTCGCAGGGCCGGAAACAGCTTCATCCAGAGCAGCGCCACTGCGACGGTGGCGACGCCGCCGAGCACGGCGGCGGGCATGGCGCCGAGCAGCGCGGCTGCCACTCCGCTCTCGAACTGGCCGAGCTGGTTCGAGGCGTTGATGAACAGGAAATTCACCGCGCCGACCCGCCCGCGCATCTCGTCGGGCGTAGAGAGCTGCACCAGCGAGAAGCGGATCACGACGCTGATCGTATCGGCCGCGCCCAAAGCAGCGAGCGACAGCACCGACAGCCACATCCAGGACGACAGCGCGAACACGATGGTGGCAAGGCCGAACACGATCACGGCCTGGAACATCCGCAGGCCCACATGCCTGGAGATGGCGTGACGCGCCAGCACCATGGTCATCAACAGCGCGCCGACCGCGGGCGCCGCGCGCAGCACGCCGAGCCCAACCGGGCCGGTCTGCAGGATGTCGCGGGCATAGATCGGCAGCAATGCCGTGACGCCGCCGAACAGCACGGCGAACAGGTCCAGCGAGATGGTGCCCAGGATCGCGGGATTGCTGCGGATGAAGCGGACGCCGGCAAAGATATTGTCCGAGTTCGTCCCCTCCTTGAGCACCGCTTGCGGGCGCGGCCGGATGAAGCCGGTCAGAATCATCCCCAAAACCCAGAACAGCACCATCCCGGCATAGGCCAGATGCGGGGCGACCGCGTAGGCGAAGCCGCCGAGCGCCGGCCCGGTGATAGTCGCGACCTGCGCCGCGCCGCTGGAAATGGCCGTGGCACGCTGGAGCGACCCTTGCGGTGCGATCAGCGGCAACAACGCCGCCGTGGTCGGGCTCTCGAATGCGCCGGCAATGCCGAGCACGAAGGTTGCAATGAATATCTGCACCTCGCCGACCGCGCCGAAATAGGTGGCGAATGCGAGATAAAGCGCGGTCGCGGCTTCCACGAGCTGACAGAGCTGGACCACGCGCTTGCGCTCGTAGCGGTCGGCGGCGTGGCCTGCGACGAACACCAGGAGCGCGGTGGGCAGGAACTGCACGAGGCCGACCATGCCGAGGTCGAATGCCGAGCCGGTGAGATCGTAGATCTGCCAGCCGATCGCGACCGCCGCGATCTGGCTGGAAAAGCGAGACAGGCTGCGCGAGAGCAGGAAGAACAGGAAGGCGCGGTGGGACAGGAGCACGCGGGCCGTAACCGGCGAATCCGCGGCTGTTGGTTGCTCTGGCATCGTCTCTTGGGACACCCTTGGAACGTTTGGGCCCTGATCTCGCCGCCCCGCGTGGCTGAGGCGGACCTGCTTGTCAACAGCAGGATGCTCTCTGCCGCTTGCCGGCATTGCCTTTGCAGCGCCTGCCCGGCCATAATCATTGAAGGTTTGGGAACATCATGCTGCGCCTGCAATCGGCATTCGGCATTTTCGCATTGCTGCTGATCGCCTTCGCACTGGCGGAGAATCGTCGCGCGGTCTCGCTGCGCCAGGCGGCGATCGGCCTCGCCGCGACCTTCGTCACCGCGGTCGTGCTGCTGAAGCTGCCGGTCGTCGCGCATGCGTTCGGCACCATCAACGACGCGGTCGGCGCGATCTCGGCGGCCTCCCGCGCCGGCTCCGCCTTTGTGTTCGGCTATGTCGGCGGCGGCGCCCTGCCATTCGATCTGAAGGTGCCCGGCGCCGATTTCATCCTGGCGTTCCAGGCGCTGCCGATCGTTCTGGTGATGAGCGTGCTGACGACGCTGCTGTTCTATTGGCGCGTGCTGCCACCGATCGTGCGCGGCTTGGCATGGCTGCTCGAGCGCACGCTCGGCGTCGGCGGCGCGGTCGGGCTGTCGACCGCCGCCAATGTCTTCCTCGGTATGGTCGAGGCACCTCTGTTCGTGCGGCCCTATCTGGCACAGATGACCCGCAGCGAGCTGTTCCTGGTGATGACCGGCGGCATGGCGGGCATCGCCGGCACGGTGCTGGTGCTCTATGCGACGCTGCTTGCTCCCCTCATCCCCGACGCCGCCGCGCATTTCGTCATCGCCTCCGTGCTGGGCGCGCCGGCCGCGATCCTGGTCAGCCTGATCATGGTGCCCGAGACCTCCGACAAGCGCACCGGCGGCGCGCTGGAGGATCCCGAGATGGACGTGTCCAGCACGATGGATGCGATCGTGAAGGGCACCACGGCCGGCCTCGAATTATTGCTCAACATCGTCGCCATGCTGCTGGTGCTGGTGGCGCTGGTGTACCTCGTCAACGCCATGCTCGGCCTCCTGCCGCACATTGGCGGTGCCGCGATCTCGCTGCAGCGTCTGCTCGGCCTCGTCATGGCACCGGTGTGCTGGCTGATGGGATTGCCGTGGGATCAGGCGATCACCGCCGGCAGCCTGATGGGCACCAAGACCGTGCTCAACGAATTGATCGCCTATGTCGACTTCTCGAAGCTGCCGCCCGACGCGCTCGACCCGCGCTCGCGGCTGATCATGCTCTATGCGATGTGCGGCTTCGCCAATTTCGCCAGCCTCGGCATCATGATCGGCGGCCTCGGCGTGATGGCGCCGGAGCGGCGCGAGGAGATCAACGCGCTGGGGCTGAAGTCGATCGTATCGGGCACGCTGACGACGTGCTTGATGGGCGCGATGGTGGGGGTGTTGGCGTAATCTCTCCCGCCGTCATTCCGGGGCGCGACAAAGTCGCGAGCCCGGAATCCATCGCGCCACGACACAAGCGGAGAAATGGATTCCGGGTTCGCGCTACGCGCGCCCCGGAATGACATCACGCCTTCAACTCCACCGTCTTGAACTCCGCCGGCAGGATCACCTCCAGCAGTTCCACATCATCGGAATAATCCAGGATCATGTGCCTGATCTTCGGCGGCTGGGTCCAGGCGCTGCCTTGCTTCATCAGGGTCTCGCCCTGGCCGTCCATATAGGTCTTTACCCAGCCCTTGAGCACGTAGACCATCTGGAATTCGACGTCGTGATAGTGGAGCTTGGATACCTCGGCCGGATTGCAGGGGCCTTGCAAGCGGATCACATGTGCCTGCGCGAGGCCATGGGTCGCCTCGGCGATCCCGAGATCGCGGTAGCTGGCATAGGCACGCAGGCCGTCGGCCTTGAAGTCTTCCTCGCGGTGATGGCTGACGGCGATACGCTGCTTCGGCCGCACGGGCTTCTTCGGAGCGACGGTGCGCGCCTTCGCCTTCACCGCCTTGCGCGCCGGGGATCGCGCTGCGGCCTTCACGCCGCTCCGCTTCTTCACCGCAGTCTTCGTTGCGGGTCTCGATGCCTTTTGCTTGGCCATTGTCTGCCTCCCTGATCCGAGCCGCGTCCGCCTGACGGGACCAACCCGAAGGCAGATTACCCAGTCTTGGGCGAGGCAGCAATTGCGGGGCCTGGGGCAATGAGCTCGACGAACCCAATCGGCCGTAGCTTGTCCCAGGCTGTCGTGGCGAGCGGCCATCGTCTCGTATTCACTCTCTCGCTGAATTAATCTCGCCGGGAGACCTGGGGGAATTGATTCATGGGCAGCAGCGTCGGTCAGCGTGCATTTCAAAATGCCCGGCTTCAGAAACGGCAGAAGGCCGAAGTGCTGCCATTGCTCGGGCGCGCACTCGAGTTGCACAAGAAGGGGCTTCTGTCCGAGGCCCGGGCCGCCTACCGACAACTGCTCCAGATCGCGCCCAATCAATTCATCGCGCTGCATATGCTCGGCGTCATGGAGTCCGATGCCAAGAACTATCAGCAGGCTGAAATTCTACTGAGCCGGGCGGTTGCCGTGGATCCGCGATCTGCCGAAGCTCACATGGGTCTGGGCGTCGCGCTCAACGGGCTGAAGCGCCACGATGAGGCCCGAGCAAGCCATCGAAAGGCACTCGCGTTAAAGCCCAACTACGCCCTGGCCCTGTCCAATCTCGGCAACGCAAGCGCGGCGCTTGATCTGCACCTCGAAGCGCTCGAGAGCTACGATCGGGCGCTCGCATTGGACGGAAACCTTGCCGAAGCCCACAACGGCCGGGGCGCTGCGCTCTGCCGTCTGCGCAACTATGACGAGGCTCTCACAAGCCTGAACCGCGCGCTCTCGATCAAGCCCGACTATGCCGCGGCACTGGCGAACCGCGCCGTCGCATTGCGGGAGCTTCAGCGATTTGACGAGGCCATGGCGGATTGCAATCGGGCAATTGCCCTGGCACCCGACGACGTGAACGGATGGCTCTGGCGCGCCAATGTCCTGCTCCAGACCCAGCAAATTGCCGAGGCATTGTCCGATTGCGAGAGGGCTCTCGCGATCGCTCCCGATTCCGACCAAGCCCACCTTGTGCTGGGTCTTTGTTTCGCCGGACTTGGCCGGGTCGACGAAGCCCTCGCCAGCTTCGACCGAGCTCTCGACATCCGGCCTGACCTCCAGAGCGCGATCTCCAGCAAGATATTCACGCTCGATTTCGTGGCCGACGCCAGCGTTGAACAGCATCAGCAAGCGCGGCAAGTCTGGTGGGAGCGGATCGGCGCGAAGATCGCTGCAGAGGTGGCGGCGCCCCATGACAACAGCCGCGATCCGGATCGGCGTCTGGTGCTTGGCTATGTCTCGTCGGATTTCAACGCGCATTCGGCCGCGTTCATCTTCAAGCCCGTGCTGCAATACCATGACCGCGCGCAGTTCGAGATCGTGTGCTACTCCTGCTCGTCGAAAGCGGATGCGACGACGAGCGAATTTCAGGGGATCGCCGACCGCTGGCGTGACGCCGCGCAATGGACCGACGATCGCCTCGCCGCTCAGATTCGCGCCGATCGCGTCGATATCCTGATCGATCTGTCCGGCCACACCAGAGGAAACCGCCTCGGCGTGTTTGCGCGCAAGCCGGCACCGATCCAGGTGCACGGCTGGGGCCACGGCACCGGCACCGGACTGCCGACGATCGATTATCTGTTCTCGGACCCGGTCGCGATTCCTGCCGCGGTTCGGCATTTGTTTGCGGAGACCGTCGTCGACCTGCCATGCTTCGTGACGCTGGCGCCGCTGCCGGCCGGGATTGCGCGGGCGCAGGCGCCAGCTCTCTCGAACGGCTTCGTCACGTTCGGTGTCTTCAACCGCATCAGCAAGATTTCGGACGAGGCTGCGGAAGTCTGGTCCAGGATTCTCGCGCGGGTCCCTGGCTCGCGACTGCTGATCAAGGATGTTGCGCTGGACGATCAGCTGGTTCGCGACAAGCTGCTGGCGCGATTTGCGGCTTGTCGATTGCCGGCCGAACGCGTCGATCTGCTCGGAGCCACCTTGCGGAGCGAACATCTGGCATCGTTCAATCGCGTCGACGTTGCGCTCGACCCGTTCCCGCAGAACGGCGGCGTCAGCACATGGGAGGCCCTGCAGATGGGGGTGCCCGTGGTGGCGAAGCTCGGGAACAGTCTGCCCAGCCGTGCCGCCGGCGCCATCCTCTCCGCGCTTGGCTTGCCGGACTGGGTCGCAGACAGCGATGAGGCATATGCCCAGATCGCAGTCGGCCGCGCCGCGCGGATCGGCGATCTCGATCGATTGCGCCGCGAACTGCCCGGACAGATCAACGCTGCGGCCGCCGGCAACCCCGTCTCATATGCGCGAGCAGCGGACGACGCCTATCGCGCGATGTGGAAACGCTACTGCAGCGGCGGGGTCTGATCTCCGGCTCAATGCAGCCGGAACACGCCATCCACGGCGCGCAGCTCGGCCGGCTTGATCAGCTTGGAATGCGCCACCGTGACCGAATGGAGGGGGCCATCGAGCTTTTCCTGCCAGAACGCCAGGAAATCCTTCAGCGCCGGAAATTTCGGAAACATGTCGTAGTTCTGCCAGACGTAGGTCTGGAGCAGCGAAGGATGATCCGGCATCCGATAGAGAATTTGCGCCGTCGTCAGTCCGTAGCCTAGCATCTGTTTCCGGAAATCCTCGGAAACGCCCCCACTCCGCAGTCCCATGCCAAACCTCCTTTGCAGGAGCGCATTCGGGGGTGGCTTGCTCGGTGCCCCGGGAGCCACCCGGAATCGATGCGCTCACATGAGAGAAATGTGACGCAAACTGACAACCCATCTCAAGCCCAAAAGTTTAACAAGCTGTTGAAATTCAATGCGTTAGCAGCAGATGCAGCTCCGTGCTAATACGGGCCCGGCGTCGGTTAACGATGGCAAAGAGATTCTGGCAGTCCGTGCTTTCGGGTGCTAATTTTTCTGCTAGAAGGCCTTGCCCCCGCAAAATTCCTGGCTTATCTCAGCTTCGCCCGTGCTAGCACTCGCGGGCAACGACTGCTAACAATCTCAAAATCCTCAACACGTGCAATTGCTTAGGAGGACTGCATGAAATTCCGTCCGCTTCACGACCGCGTCGTGGTCAAGCGCATCGACGCAGAAGAGAAGACCGCTGGCGGCATCATCATTCCCGACACTGCCAAGGAAAAGCCCTCCCAGGGCGAAGTCGTCGCTGTTGGCCCGGGTGGCCGCGACGAGTCCGGCAAGCTGGTCCCGATCGACCTGAAGGTCGGCGACCGCGTGCTGTTCGGCAAGTGGTCCGGCACCGAGGTCAAGATCGACGGCCAGGACCTGCTGATCATGAAGGAGAGCGACGTGATGGGCGTTCTCGAGGTCAGCGAGTCCAAGAAGAAGGCGGCCTAAGAGCCCCCTCTCCCTCCAGTCAAATCATTCCAAGGAAAAATCCAGATGGCAGCCAAAGAAGTCAAATTCTCGGTCGATGCGCGCGACAAGATGCTGCGCGGCGTCGACGTTCTCGCCAACGCGGTGAAGGTCACGCTCGGCCCGAAGGGCCGCAACGTCGTGCTCGACAAGTCGTTCGGCGCTCCCCGCATCACCAAGGACGGCGTCACCGTCGCCAAGGAGATCGAGCTCGAGGACAAGTTCGAGAACATGGGCGCCCAGATGGTGCGCGAAGTCGCCTCCAAGTCCGCTGATGCGGCCGGCGACGGCACCACCACCGCCACCGTGCTGGCCCAGGCGATCGTGCGCGAAGGCGCCAAGTCGGTCGCCGCCGGCATGAACCCGATGGACCTCAAGCGCGGCATCGACCTCGCGGTCGAGGCGGTCGTTGCGGACCTCCAGAAGAACTCCAAGAAGGTCACCTCGAACGACGAGATCGCCCAGGTCGGCACCATCTCGGCGAACGGCGACCAGGAGATCGGCAAGTTCCTCTCCGACGCCATGAAGAAGGTCGGCAACGAGGGTGTCATCACCGTCGAGGAAGCCAAGTCGCTGGAGACCGAGCTCGACGTCGTCGAGGGCATGCAGTTCGACCGCGGCTACATCTCGCCCTACTTCGTCACCAACGCCGACAAGATGCGCGTTGAAATGGACGACGCCTACATCCTCATCAACGAGAAGAAGCTCTCCTCGCTGAACGAGCTGCTGCCGCTGCTCGAGGCCGTGGTGCAGACCGGCAAGCCGCTGGTCATCGTCGCCGAGGACGTCGAAGGCGAGGCCCTCGCGACCCTCGTCGTGAACCGCCTGCGTGGCGGCCTGAAGGTCGCGGCCGTCAAGGCTCCGGGCTTCGGCGATCGCCGCAAGGCCATGCTGCAGGACATCGCGATCCTGACCGGCGGCCAGGCGATCTCGGAAGATCTCGGCATCAAGCTCGAGAACGTCACGCTCAACATGCTCGGTCGCGCCAAGAAGGTGATGATCGACAAGGAGAACACCACGATCGTCAACGGCGCCGGCAAGAAGGCCGACATCGAGGCGCGCGTGGCCCAGATCAAGGCGCAGATCGAGGAGACCACCTCGGACTACGACCGTGAGAAGCTCCAGGAGCGTCTCGCCAAGCTCGCGGGCGGCGTCGCGGTGATCCGCGTCGGCGGCGCGACCGAGGTCGAGGTGAAGGAGCGCAAGGATCGCGTTGATGACGCGATGCATGCGACCCGCGCCGCTGTCGAGGAAGGCATCGTCCCGGGCGGCGGCGTCGCCCTGCTCCGTGCCTCCGAGCAGCTGAAGGGCCTGCGCACCAAGAACGACGACCAGAAGACCGGCGTCGAGATCGTGCGCAAGGCGCTGTCGGCGCCCGCCCGCCAGATCGCGATCAACGCCGGTGAAGACGGCTCGGTGATCGTCGGCAAGATCCTGGAGAACAAGGCCTACAATTACGGCTTCGACTCCCAGACCGGCGAATATGCCGACCTCGTCAAGAAGGGCATCATCGACCCGACCAAGGTGGTCCGCACCGCGATCCAGAACGCTGCCTCCGTTGCCGCGCTCCTGATCACCACGGAAGCCATGGTCGCCGAGCTGCCCAAGAAGGGCGGCGCCGGCCCGGCGATGCCCCCCGGCGGCGGTATGGGCGGCATGGACTTCTGATCCAGCCGTTCAGGCACAGTCGAGAAATGCGAAACCCCGGCAGCGATGCCGGGGTTTTTGTTTTTGGGAAACTCCCTCCCGTCGTCATTCCGGGGCGCGCCCTCTTGGGCGCGAGCCCGGAATCCATAACCACGAACCTCAGTTGGCTATCCCGGGATGGAAATCAGCCCGGTTTAAAGTCTTCCAATCCCGGCGCCACTTCTTGCACTCCTTCTTACGGGCGACAGGCACAGCGGGCCATTCCATCCGCCTGTGGTTATGGATTCCGGGCTCGGCGCTGCGCGCCGCCCCGGAATGACAAGGAGTGCAGGATGAACCTCATTTGGTGATCCCGGGATAAAGATCATCCCAATTCGGGTTCTGCTCCTCGATGAGGCGCGTCTTCCAATCGCGTCGCCATTTCTTGAGCTCCTTCTCGCGGGCAATGGCCGTCGCGGGATCGTCGTAGATCTCGAACAAGACCAGCTTGTTCACACCGTACTTGCTCGTGAAGCCAGGAACGGCCTTTGTCTTGTGCTCGTACACACGGCGCACGAGATCGCGGGTCACGCCGATATAGAGCGTGCCGTGCTTCTTACTCGCGAGGATGTAGACATAGTAGGCCAAAACATCCGCCCGTGGTTATGGATTCCGGGCTCGCACCCAAGAGGGCGCGCCCCGGAATGACGGGAGGAGAGACCTTCCCTTCACTCCAACTTCCCAAACCGCTCGAAGCGCGGCTCGCCATCCTCATCGAGCGACCAGAGGATCCGCGTCACCTTGCCGACGAGATTGTCCATCGGAATGAAGCCCATCGCGGACGCCATGCGGCTGTCGGTGGAATTGTCGCGGTTGTCGCCGAGCACGAAGAGATGGCCTGGCGGCACGGCGTAGACGCTGGTGTTGTCGAGGAAGCCATTGTCGAGGCAGTCGTAGGTCACATAGCTCGCGCCGCTCGGCAGCGTCTCGCGCCAGCGCTTGACCTTCGCTCCGTCATCGCCTCCGCAGGCGGCGCCGGCTTGTGCCTCCTTCAGCGCAACGCGCGTCACCGGACGGTCGTTGAGGATGAGCCGGCCCTGCTGCATCTGGATGCGGTCGCCGGGCAGCCCGACCACGCGCTTGACGTAATCGACGGAAGTATCCCTCGGCGTTCGGAACACGACCATGTCGCCATACTCGGGCTCGGCGGCAAAGACGCGGCCCGAGATCCAGGACGAAGCGAAGGGGAAGGAATAGCGGCCGTAGCCATAGGCATATTTCGCCGCAAAGACGTAGTCGCCGACCATCAGCGTCGGCGTCATCGATCCGGACGGGATGTTGAACGGCTGGTACAGGAAGTAGCGAAACAGGAACGGCGGCGACCACAGCACCGGGATCAGCAGGATCAGGATGACAATCGCCTTCCATTCCCGCGATTGTGCCGAGGGACGGATCGTTTGCTCAAGAGTGGTCATGCAGCTGCCCTGTTCAAAGACGTAGTCGTCGCGAGATTACGCAACCTGCGAGCGCGGGCAATCCCCGGCGAACTTGCGAATTTGGTCGCACGTCCCGCGGCCCGCGTTCAATGCGAGGCCATGAACGTCGCCAGCGGTCAGCCGTGCGACAAATCCCTGAAGCAGTGCCGTACCCACTCGATCGTCACGCGCGTCGCCGGATCGCGCTTCAGATGATTCTGCACCAGGAGCCAGACGTCGCGGCGTCTCGGCAGCAGCGTGGCGCGGAGGCTGCGGTCGGCGAGCAGCGGTGCGCAGCTGTGCTCGGGCAGCACGCCGATGGCCTGATGCGACTGGATCATGGTGCGGATGATGCGGATATTGTCGGTGATGCAGCGCACGTTCGTCAGCCGCTTCGCACGGAGGAACTGCGCTTCCGGGATCGCGTCGAGCTCGTCGGGATAGATGCACGCGACCGGCTCGGCTCCGCTGCGGTCCGCGGGCTCGAAGAAATACAGCCTGACCTCGCCGAGCTTGGAGATGGTGAAGTCGCCCTTCTCCGGTTTGCGCAGGCGGATGGCGAGATCGGCCTGCCAGCGCGAGAACTTGACGTTGCCGCTGGAGGTGAGGAATTGCAGCGTCAGCCCCGGGTGATCGCGCAGGAAGCTGGCCGCATGCGGCGCCAGCAGCTCTTCGGCGACCGCATTGGTCGAGGCGATGCGCAGCCGGCCGACCGGGCCGGATTGAGTGTCCTTGATGCGGTCGATCGCCGCCGCATGCGCCGCCATCGCGCCGACATGTTCGAGCACCGCCTCGCAATGGCGCGTCGGCCGCCGCAAGCCGTCCACGGCGTCGAACAGCGGCACGCCGAGATCGCGCTGGATGCGCGCAAGCCTGCGGCCGACGGTGGTCTCGTCGATGCGCAGCCGCGCGCTGGCGCCGGCATAGGTGCCCTCGTCCCTGACCGCGGCGATGATGCGCAGATCGTCCCAGTTCATCAGGGCGAGCCTAGCAGGCGCCGCCGCTGCCTGCAAATTCGCAGCCATCAGCTGCAATAGTCCTGCACAATGGCAGGCTGCTGCTGCGCTAATATCGAAGCATCCGAATCCACGAAAGCCTGACGGCATGACCGCTCCAAAGACCCTGCTCGAACTCGCCGGCGCCGATCTCGATCCGCCCAAGCTCAACGAGGCCTGCCTCGTGCTGATCGACGTCCAGAACGAATATTGCGCCGGTCCGCTGGCCCTGCCCGATGCACAGCCGGCGATCGCTGCGGCTGCGCGCCTGCTCGCGCGCGCACGCGGGAGCGGAGCCGCGATCTTCCATGTCGCACACAAGGGCCGCGCCGGCGGACTGTTCGACCGCGAGGCCGCGCGCGGCGCGATCGTCGAGCGCCTGGTGCCGTTCGCCGGCGAGCCCGTGATCGAGAAGGCGCTGCCGAATGCCTTCGCCGGCACCGACCTGCAAGCCAGGTTGGCGGCCACCGGACTCAAGAACATCGTGCTGGCCGGCTTCATGACCCACATGTGCGTCAGTTCGACCGCCCGCGCCGCGCTCGACCTCGGCCTGCGCACGACGATCGCGGCCGACGCCTGCGCCACCCGCGACCTGCCCGACGGCCGCGGCGGCACGCTGGACGCCCGGACGATCCATCAGGTCGCACTGGCCGAATTGTCGGACCGCTTTGCGATCATCGCGCAAGTCGAAGCACTGACTTGATGGAGCGTGCGATGCTGCAGCTTTATTTCTTCCCGATGGCCTGCTCGCTCTCGAGCCGCATCGCGCTGATGGAGGCCGGTATCGAGGCGCAGTATCACCTCGCCCATATCTGGACCAAGCAGGTCGTGAAAGACGGCAGCGATTTCCGCGACCTGTCGCCGAAAGGCGCGGTGCCGGTCCTGGTGCTGGAGAACGGCGAGCGGCTGACCGAGAGCGCAGCAGTGCTGCAATACATCGCCGATGTGAAGCCGGAGACGCGTCTTGCGCCGCCGCCCGGCGATGTCGATCGCTATCGTCTGCAGGAATGGCTGAGCTTCATCGGCGCCGAGATCCACAAGGCGTTCCTGTTTCCGACCTTCTGGTACAAGGACGACGGCTCGCTCGCCAAGCCGCGGGAACGGATCGCGCAGACCTTGTCGGTGCCGGCAGCGCACCTGGCGGACCGCGAATTCCTCGTCGGCAACGGCTTCACCGTCGCGGATGCCCATCTCACCTGGGCCTTGCTGCTGCTCCGTCCCGCAGGGATCGACATCGCGCTATGGCCGTCCTTGTCGGCCTCTCTCGAGCGGATGCAGGCGCGGCCGGCCGTGCGGGACGCGATCGCGACCGAGATCGCGCTGCGCAAGGCGATGGCGGCGTGAGCGCGCCTCACTCCACCCGCGCCAGGACCGCGAGCTTGCGGATGCCCTTGTTACGGTAGGCGTCGAGGAACGCGTAATAGTCCTTGAACGACACGCAGCCGTTGGAGTCGCCGTTCGGCCCGAGCATGAAGGTGTGCGCGAGCAGGCCGTCGCGGCCGTGGATCGCGCTCTCGCCGCCGATCGGAGTCAGGCGCAACGCCGGCACGCCGTGGAACAGCGCCTCGCGCGGCTTCAGCGTGTAGATGTGCGGCGGCGTCACGCCGCGCATGCGGATCTTCGAGGAGCGCGGATCGTCGAGATTGGAGCCGAGGCCCGAATGCGCCTCGAGCCTGGTGCCGTCGGGCAGATACACGGTCTTGGCGGTGATGTCGTAGACCGCGGTGTCGCGCTCATAGGGCGGCGCGCCGCCGAACATCGGATTCTGCTCCTTCGGTGCGATGGACGCGGTCACGCTGGCATCGGCCGAGGCGTAGGCCAGCAGCCCGCCGGACGGCTCGCGCTTGCCCCAGAGCTTTTCCACCATCGACTGACGCGGCCCGGTGATCGACATTACCGCGGCCTTGGCGCGATCGGCGAACGACTTCGGCTGCGCCTCGGGCGCCGGCACGATCTGGGCCGGATCGGCCGAGGCCAGCTGCATCTGGGCATCCGGCGCGCGCCTGGTCTTGTCAGCAGTCTTGGCCGCCGGCTTCAGCGCGTCGGCGACCCTCGCGACCACGCTCTGCTTCGGGGCGTCCTTCGAAGTCTCCCTGGCCAGCGCAACCTGGGTCGGGGGCGCTGCGCTCGCCGCATTCGACGGCACGCCTTGCGTCGCGGCCGCGGCAAAGCGCTCGTTGAACATCTCGCGCGAGATCGGAGCTGCGACCTGGAGCCGGTCGGGCAGCAGCGCGAAGGTTTCCCTGATAGCCTCGCCGGCCTCGCGCAGCACGACCTTGGGCGCGCGCCTGACCACCGGCTCGTCGTAGCCGATGCTGCCGACCGTGGGGTAGACGCTCGCGCCGAGAATGTTGCTGTAGATGATCCAGCCGGCGCCCATCAGCACGCAGCCGATCGCCGCGGTGCCCAGCCAATTGGCCGTGGTCATTTTCCGGGAAGACTTCCGAACAGAATTCTTGCCAGGATTTTTGGACTTCCGTGCCGCGATACTTTGCGCAGCGATACTCGTACTCATTCGCCTTGCGTCCAGGACGGTGTCACTCGGTCCCCCTTCAAAGTGCCGCTGGTCACGATCCGGGAACAGCATCTCGCAGAGGGTCGGAGCGTCATTAAGGCGACTTTTAGTTAAATGCAGATTAAGTTCGGGCGGATATGGGGCAACTCGTTAATGCTGTCCCGTTTTGAGAAAAATCCCGCAAAATTACGGACTTAAACGCATCTGTTAACCATGTTTCTCGACCGGCTCACGTCGGTTCTTCGACGCTTGCGGCCGCACCCACGAGACATTCAACAACGTCATTTTCGTGGTCGCCAACTGGCCCTGACCGTAGCGCGGAAGCGTTGCGCGAGGCTGGTGGGCCGGGCGTCCGTCGGGCCCTGCGCCCTCACGCGGCACGGCGCCGTGACCGAAAGTTGATCACGTCGGTTCTGGTAATCGCCGCCGCGAGAAAGTAGCTCCTACCTCGGCACTTTTCAGCAGCCTCTGCGCGTCATACGGTACCGTATCGATTTGCCCTGAACTGTGCCGTGCACGCAAACGGAGGCTGGCATGAGAGGGATCGCGCGCGCCGGGTTTTTCGCCCTGGCGGGGTCGTTTCTGTTGATTGGATCTGCGACTGCGCAGCCTGGTTCCAATTTGGGCTGTACGGCATCGCCGTCGACTGCCGGGACGCAAACCTGGCGCTGCGACAACGGCATCACCATCGTTGCGGAAAATGGCGCCAGATTTGAACTTAAGGACGCCAACCGCGACGGACATATAGACTCCGTGGAGTTGAGCAGCAAAGCGCTGCTGGTCGAGGTGCCCCGGAAGCCGCGGGGCAATCCGTTCAAGGTGCTGACGCCGCAAGCGATCGCCGCGGTGCGCGGCACCAGATGGGCGGTCGATGTTGCTGACGCCAAGACCTCCGTGTTCGTCGCTGACGGCCGGGTCGGCGTGACCCGAAGGGCTCGTGGGCGCGGCGTCGTGCTTGGACCCGGCGAAGGCGTCGATGTCGAGGCAACCGGCCCGTTGACCGTCAAGACCTGGGGCCAGCCGCGCGTCGACGCGCTCATGGCAAGACTCGGGCAGTAAGACCGGGTCAACAACGCTCGCCCAAGAAATTTGGACGATAGAAGATTGCAGAACCAGCGCATGCGCAACCGACGCGTTCAGATCCTGGTGGCACTCGTCCTCACCGCGCTGTGGGGCGCGGGCATCTTTGCCGCGCACGCCAACGGCCGCCTGCGTTTTCTCGACCGCCTCGAAGCCACGCTGACGGATTGGCGGACGCAAGCCCGCGGCGTGCGGCGTCCACCCGATCTCGTCACCATCGTCGCGATCGACGACACCGTGGTGAAGCGCGGCGGCAGCTATCCGCTGCCGCGCGCCGATCTCGCCCGTGTCGTCGACACCATCGTGCAGTTCAAGCCGAAGGTCATCGGAATTGATCTCCTGCTCGTCGACCGCAGCGCTGCGATCGGCGATGCCACGCTCGCCAGCACGCTCGCCACCGGTCCCATGGTGCTCGCCGCCGCGGCGATCTTCCCCTCCGCCAGCGAAACCGTGGATCCGAGCAGCGAAGGTCCCCTCGCCGTCCTGCCGCAGGCCGAACGCTTCCTGCGGCCCTTGCCCGCATTTGCCGAAAACGCCGAGGTCGGCGTCGTCAACGTCGCGACGGGACAATCGGGCTCACCGCTATCGGTGCCGATGCTGTTCCGGACGCGCGACAAGGTCGAGCTGTCCTTCCCCCTGCGCGTCGCGGCCCGCGCGCTCGACCAGCCGCTGACGGTCGCGCCGGACCATCTCATGCTGGGCGATCGCGCGGTACCGACCGACGGCGATCTGGCATTGCCGATCACCTATTACGGCCCGCGCCGCACGATCCGTACCGTCAGCGCACAGAGCATTTTCGACGGCACGCTCGATCGCGCGGCGATCGAGAACCGGATCGTCGTGATCGGCGCCTCGGTCGCCGGCGGCGGCGACTTCTATCCGACGCCCTTCGATTCCCTGATGCCCGGGGTCGAGGTGGTCTCGACCGCGATCACGCATCTCGTCGCCGGCGACGCCATGGTGCGCGACCGCAGGGTCCGCATTGCCGACGCGCTCACTGCGATCCTGCTGCCGATGCTGCTGGTCGGGCTGCTCGCCTGGCGGCGCAGCGCGCTGGGCATCATGACGGCGGCCGCGGTGATGATCGCCTGGGCCGGCGTCAACCTGTTCGCGTTCACGCACGGTGTCTGGCTGAACGCCGCAACCACGCTCGCCGCGGCAATGCCGCCGGTTGCGGTCTTTGCCGGCGTGCAGCTGTGGGCTGGAGGCCGCCGCACGCAATATTTTGCCGCCAAGAGCCGGTCGCTTGCGCAATTCCAGGCTCCGGCGCTGCAGGAGTGGCTGGCGCGAGATCCGAACTTCCTGTCGAAGCCGGTCCGGCAGGACGCAGCCGTGGTCTTCGTCGATCTTTCCGGCTTCACCGGACTGAGCGAGCGGATCGATCCGAACGAACTCAGGACTCTCCTGAAGGCGTTTCATGCACTGATCGACAAGGCCGCGATCGCTTGCGACGGCATGATCACCGGTTTTCTCGGCGACGGCGCCATGATCCTGTTCGGGCTGCCGCGCGCGATGCCCGACGACGCGGCGCGCGCGCTGAAATGCGCGATCGATCTGCATCGCGGCCTCGAACGCTGGATCGCTTCGCTGCCGCCGGCGATCGCAGGTCAGCTCGGTTTCAAGATCGGCGCGCATTGCGGCCCGATCGTCGCGTCGCGGCTCGGCGAAAGCCATCAGCACATCACGGCGACAGGCGATACCGTCAATGTCGCTAGCCGCCTGATGGAGATCGCCGCCCAGAACGATGCGCAGCTCGCGCTGAGCGATACGCTGCTCGACACTGCCGATTTCAGCGGCGCTCCCGACGGCGTCTTGTCCGGCCCCCTGCTCGCCAAGGTCCGCGGCCGCGCCGGCATCGTGACGGTCTGGTTCTGGCGCGACCGGGATGGGCCGGGTCAGGCCTCGACCAAGGCCGAGATGATCGGCTGAGGCCCGCTAAAGCGCGATGAGATTTGGAGGGATCGTCATCGCGCTTTAGATTGTTGTTAACGCATGATCTTCCCGGAAAACCACTTCGCACTTTTCCGGATCATGCTCTACCGCGCTTCCGGCGGCGGCGAGCGATCCAGCACCTCGCCCTTGGCGCCCTCGAGCAGGTCGATGCCATAGGTCTCGACCACGAGCGGCCCGCGCTTGCGCTGCAATTGCGCGATCTGCGTCACCTGCGCAAAGAGGGCATTGAGGGCGGGATGGCCCTCGCTGCGCAGCTCGTCGACATAGAGCAGCTTGCCGGCGAGCAGCCGGGGATCGGGCTCGGGCATGTTGACCCAGCGAATGCGCTGGCTCTGCTGCGCAACGCAGGTGCCGCGCGGCAGATAGAACGCGAGCCAGCCCGTGGTGCCGTAGTCCTGCGCCAGCACACAGGTCGCACCACTGCGTACGCGCACCGTTTCGATCTCGGCGGCAAGCTCGCGCCAGCCGACGCCGACGCTGCGCACCGTGGCATCGCGGCGATATCCGGACAGCCAGCCGGTATTGGCCTGCACGATCAGCGCTGCAAACATCACGATGCCTGTTGGCGCCGCCCAGCGCAGGCAGAAATCGACCAGGCGCCGCTGGCGAGGCTTCCACTGCACGAGGTTGGCGGCGGCCGCCGCGGCGATGACGAAAGGCGGATAGACCGGCGCGAACCAGTTGGCTTCGACGCGGGCATGCAGCGAATGCCAGACGAAGTAGACGACGATGGTCCAGAACATCGTCTCGATCAGCACGCGCGAGGCCAGCGCGCCGGCGCGCCGCCAGGTCAGCGCGTGCAGGCCCATCGCGCCGAGGATGAAGACCAGCGGCGTCGCGAACGCGATCTGGGTCGGGATCAGCTCGGCAATGAAGACGGGGCGGAAGTCCTCGATCCTGGCGCGGCCGAGCTGCTTTGCGAACGAGACCCATTGATGGTCCGCATTCCACAGGATCACCGGCGAGAACAGCGCCAAGGCAACGAGCCCGCCGAGATAGGGCCAGGGCGAGAGAAACCAGCGCCTCAGCTTCGGCACGGAAGCGAGCCAGATCAGGATCGCCGGCCCAAAGAACATCGCGGTATATTTCGACAGCAGTGCCGCGCCGACGGCTGCACCAACCGCGAGCCACCAGGCGCCCCGGCCGGTCTCCAGCACCTTGGCGAGGAAGAACAGCACGAAGCTGGAGGCGACCAGCAGCGGCGCATCGGGCGTGACGATCAGCGTGCCGACGGAAGCCAGCAGCGTCACGTTGAGCAGGATAGCGCTGGTCGCGGCCACGCGCACCCCGCCGAACAGGATCGCTGCGGAACGATAGACCGCATAGCTCATCGGCAGCGCGAGCAGGATCGACACGAGGCGAACGCCGAGCTCGGTATCGCCAGCCATCAGGGTGCCGGCCCGGATGACATAGGCCACCATCGGCGGATGATCGTAATAGCCGCCGGCGAGGTTCTTCGACCACATCCAGTAATAGGCTTCGTCGAAGGTGATCGGCGTGAACGCGGCCGCGACCAGCCGCAACACGACCAGCGCAACAATCACCAGCGCCGTGTTGCGGACGATCCGCGCGTCAGCTCCGGCCATGTCGCGCTATTTCTTGCGCCAGACGAACAGGCCGGACATCGCGTAGTTCCACACCACGCCCATCAGCGCGCCGGCCATGCCGGCCAGCCACCAGATCGGCTCCTGGTCGTACACGGAGAAGGCGACGCCGACATTGGCGAGCAGGCCGACGCTACACACGATGTAGAAGGCGATCAGGCCGCGCAGCAGCGCAAAGCCCTTCAGCCGCTGGTCGCGATAGGTGAGGAAGTTGTTGAGGATGAAATTGCTGGTCATGGCGACGATGGCGCCGGCGGCCTGCGCCTCCGCGAACGGCGCGTTGAACACGCGAAGCGCGATGAACAGCGTGGCGAGATGCACCACGAGGCCGATGCCGCCGACCATCGCGAACAGGATGAAGCGCAGCGAGACGATGTCGTTGGTCAGCTTGGCCAGCACGAGACCCAGGAAGTCGAGTGCGACCATGGAATCGAGCTTGCTCTCGCCGTGCTGGCGGGCGCCGAAAGTGTAGGGGATCTCGACGGCGCGCAAGCTGCCGTGCGCGCTCGCGACGACGTCGAGCAGGATCTTGAAGCCGTGCACGGAGAGCTTGGGCGCGAGCTGCTCGAAACGGTCGCGGCGGATCATGAAGAAGCCGCTCATGGGATCGGCGATCTCGACCCGCAGCATCTTCCTGGCGACCTCGGTCGCAAGCGCACTGGCTCCGGCGCGCTGCTTGTTGAAGCCTTCGCTCTTGTAGCCCTCGATGTAGCGGCTGCCGACGACGAGGTCGGCCTGATCGCTGGCGAGGAGCAGCAGCATCTTCGGCAGCTGCGTCTCGTCGTGCTGGAGGTCGGCATCGATCACGGCCACATAGGGAGCGCTCGAGGCGAGGATGCCCTCGATGCAGGCGCCCGAGAGGCCGCGACGGCCGATGCGGCGGACACAGCGCACGCGACTGTCGCGCTGCGCCAGCGCGCGCACGACGTCCCAGGTGCCGTCGGGCGAGTTGTCGTCGACGAACACGACTTCCCACGCGATATTGGCGAGCGTTGCCTCCAGCCGCCGGTACAGCACCGTGACGTTGTCGCGCTCGTTGAAGGTCGGGACGATGACCGACAGTTCCGGCCCCTCTTGAGCCTGCGGCGGGATGTCGGCGCCGGGTCTGATCGCTTCGTTCATGACGGCAGCGTATATCCGCCGCGTCCTGCGCTGCCAAGCCGGGGGCTCTGGGGAACGGCCGAAAAGGGGCCCTAAAATGCCAACGACCCCGGAACGGCGGACCGCGCGTACATCCGGCGCAGGCCTGAGCTATTCCAAGGTCGTCCCAGCGACGGAGCTCTTCGCTCAACGTCGCCGTTACAAGCTAGATGGGGACGGCAGAAGCGCTTCGCAAGGGGCAGGAAAGCTCGTTTTCCTGCCCTATTGGTTGGGCACTTCCCGAATTATCGGCCCACGCGGCGCGGGCGCGGCTGGGGCCGACGGCGCCGCCTCCGGAGCTGGTTCGACTTTCGCCGGCCTGGGCGGCTTGCCGTACTGGCCGATCGGCCCGAACACGACGGCAGCCGCAAGCACGATCGCCGCCACAATCGCCCCCAGAATGCCCCCCACCGACTCAGACGACATGCAAGTCCATCCCTGCTCCAGACGCGGCGAGTGATACCATGGATGAGCGCGCGGCCGGAAGGCCCCGGGGCGAATAGCGAAGCGGAAGGCCTGCTTTCTCGCCCTATTCGCTATTGGCCACTCGCCATTCCCTACTTCGCCGGCGGCCGGTGCTTGACGAAGGCCATCACGATGTCCTTCTGAGCCGCCTCCACCGCCCTGTTCGCGGTGGCGAGATGGGCGCCGGCATCGATGTTCGGATACTGCGTGGTGAGATAGTCGAGCAGCGCGACCCGGTAATATTGCCGCTCCGAAGGACAGGCACCCGCAACCGAGCGGCCGAAATCCTGCTCCGACAGGCCTTGATTGGAGTCGCGCGAATATTCCCGCGCCAGGCAATGCCAGTAATCGTCGCGGCCCTGCTGGGCGAGCTTCTGTGCGCTTCTCGCGTCGTCATCATCGGCCAATGCGGGCCGTGTCATGGCAGCAGATGTCATCATAAAGAGCGCCGCTCCCACCGACAGCATCCGCATCTTGTTCTCCCTTTTTCGCGGGTCCGGGCGCAAGCTTAGACGGGGCAGGCCAACTGGCCAATCACAACTGGTTTGACTAGGATGGGGTCCCTCCCCGTCGATGCGAGAAATTCCGTGGCCAAAGCAAAAACCGCGTCAAAAAAATCCGGCAACATCTTCATCGGCATCGGCGGCTGGACCTTCGAGCCCTGGCGCGGCGTGTTCTATCCGGAGAAGCTGGCGCAGGCGAAGGAGCTGTCCTACGCCGCCTCGAAGCTCACCTCGATCGAAATCAACGGCACCTATTACGGCTCGCAAAAGCCGGAGAGCTTTCGCAAATGGGCGAGCGAAGTTCCCGATGGCTTCGTGTTCTCGGTGAAGGGACCGCGCTTCGCCACCAACCGCCGCGTGCTCGCCGAGGCCGGCGATTCCATCAAGCGGTTCTATGATTCCGGCGTGCTGGAACTTGGCGACCATCTCGGGCCGGTGCTGTGGCAGTTCGCCCCGACCAAGAAATTCGACGGCGCCGATTTTGGAAAATTCCTCGAGCTGTTGCCGCGCAAGCTCGAAGGGCGCGCGCTGCGCCATGTCGTGGAAGTGCGCCATGACAGCTTCTGCACGCCGGACTTCGTCGCGCTGATCCGCGAGTTCGAGACGCCCGTCGTGTTCGCCGAGCACGGCAAATATCCTGCTATCGCCGATGTCGCCGGCGATTTCGTCTATGCAAGGCTGCAGAAGGGCAATGACGAGATCAAGACCTGCTATCCGCCGAAGCAACTCGATGCCTGGGCCAAGCGCTTCCAGGATTGGGCTTCGGGCGGTGAACCCGACGACCTTCCGAAGGTCGACAAGGGCAAGCCGAAGAAGGAGCCGCGGGACGTGTTCGCCTATGTCATCCACGAGGGCAAGGTGCGCGCGCCGGCCGGCGCCATGGAACTGATCGCGCGGGTGATGTGAGCGGGCTATGGCCAATTGGGAGCACCAAGGCTTCCTCACGTCATGGCCGGGCTTGTCCCGGCCATCCACGACCTGCCGCGCGGCACGAAGAACGTGGATACCCGGGACAAGCCCGGGCATGACGACCTCACGTGTCGTGACCTGAGGAGTCCCCATGGCAAAGGCGAGGAAGCTGTTCACCATCGGCTACGAGCAGACGCCGCCCAAGGCCGTGCTGGACGAGCTGGAAGCGGCCGGCGTCAAGCTCGTGGTCGACGTACGCGCGGTGACGTCATCGCGCCGGCCCGGCTTTTCCAAGAAGCAGCTTGCGGCTGGCCTCGACGAGCGCGGCATCGCCTATGTCCATCTCGCCGCGCTCGGCACGCCGAAAGAGGGCCGCCTCGCCGCCCGCAGCGGACAGTACGACGTGCTGGAGAAGATCTTCTCAAAGCACCTGAAGGCGCCAGAAGCCAGGGAGGCGATGGACGAACTCTCGTCGCTGGTGAAGAAGGCCGGGCCCGTCTGCCTGCTCTGCTACGAGCGCGACCACACCCACTGCCATCGCCAGATGATCGCGGAGATCATCGAGGAGCGCGACGGGGTGGCGGTGAGGAATCTGGCGGGGCGGCAGGTTTAGCCGTCGCCGTCATTCCGGGGCGCGCGTAGCGTGAACCCGGAATCCATGCACCCACCGACACTGCGGCCCGATGGATTCCGGGTTCGCGCTACGCGCGCCCCGGAATGACGGGCTAAGCCTCGCCTGCCAGCGTGAACGTCCCTTCCATCATCTGAACGCAGCTCCCGCCGACATGGGCGGAGACGATCTTGCCGTCCTGCTTGCGCACGCGGGTGAGAAGCATGCTCGGACGTCCCATGTCAAAGCCCTGGCCAATGGTGAGCTTCAATTCGCCGTCGCGCGCGGGATCGAGATCGGCGAACAGCGCGGCGGCGGCGACCGTCGCGCTGCCGGTGGCGGGGTCTTCGATCAGGCCGCTTGCGCCGGGAAAGAACATCCGCGCCTGACGCTCGCAGGGCACCTCCGCTGCCGGCACGTCGCGCGTGTAGAAGTAGACCGAGAAAGCGCCGTCGCGCGGGAGCATCCGGGCAAACGCTGCCGCGTCGGGCTTGGCCCTGCGCACGGCTTCGCGCGATCCCACCTCCGCCACCACGAACGGCGTTCCGACGCCGACGACTTGCGGCGCATGATGATCGGTCCTGATGTCATCCGCCGCCAGCGAAATGCAGACGGCGACGTCGGCCGGGGACAGCTGTGCAAGCCTCGCCAGTTTCTGTGGCGCGGTGAGCTCGGCGCTGATCACCCTGCCCTGCTCCCGCACGATATCGACCGGGACCAGACCAGCCTTCTCCTCGAACAGCAGCCGCGGCTTCGGCTCTTTCGCGATTCCCGCCAGCACGAAGGCCGTGCCGACGTTGGGATGGCCCGCAAAGGGTAGCTCCCTGACGGGGGTAAAGATGCGCACCTCGGCGTCGTTGGCCTTGTCGCGCGGCGACAGCACGAAGGTGGTCTCGGAATAGTTGAACTCGGTCGCGATCGCCTGCATCTGCTGTGTCGTCAGCCCGCCGGCATCGAGCACCACGGCGAGCTGGTTGCCGCCGAAGGCGCGATCGGTGAACACGTCGACGGTGACGTAGCGGCGCTGCATTTTCGTTTCCTCATGCAAGTCGCGGCCGCGACCGGCCGCATCGTGCGGCACTCTACAAGCCGGCCACATCGCTCGTCATGTCCCAAAATTCGGAGCAATCGGAGCAATCGCCGATGATGGAAGAGACCTGCGTGCAGCGACGCATGATGCGCGCTACCCCAGCTGAAACACCCGCATCTTCTGCACGTACCCACGCACCTCGACCTCGCCGAGCGCGACGGCGTCGTCGCCGTCGTCGCCCAGCGCTTCACGGACAGATGCCGAGATCAGGAACTGCGAGCCGAACTCCTTGTTCAACGCCTCCAGGCGCGAAGCAAAGTTCACGGTGTCGCCGATCACCGTGTACTCCTTGCGGCGGGGTGAGCCGATATTGCCGGCGACGACTTCGCCGAAATGGATGCCGATGCCGATGCGAAGCGGCCAACTGGTCTCTGCGTTGATGCGGTCCATCGCGGTCAGCATCTCGCGGCCGGCGGCGACCGCTCGGTGCGCGGCGTCGGAAGCCTCCAGCGGCGCCCCGAACAGCGCGAGGAAACCATCGCCTAGAAACTTGTTCACGATGCCGCCGTGGCGGTCGAGGATGTCGACCAGCACGGCGAAGGCACCGTCGAGCCGGTCGACCACCTCTTGCGGCGTGCGCGATTGCGCGCCGGCGGTAAAGCCGCGGAAATCGACGAACATCACCGCGACGCGGCGGACGTCGCCGCCGCCGCTGGTGCTTGCCTGCATCAGCCGCTCGACCACCTGCGGGGAGACGTGCTGGCCGAACAGGTTCGTCACGCGGTCGCGCGCGGTCGCCGCCGCGATGCTCGCGGCGAACTGGCGGCGCAATTGCGCGCCGACGGCACCCGCAAGCACCCCGCAGATCAGGATGACGACGCTGCGCACGGCGTGGAAATAGATCAGGGGATCGCCGGCCTCGTCAGCCGCGTTGTAGTACAGCGCGACCGACAGAAGCCCGGCCGCGGCGACGATGCCCGTGAATGCCGAGAGCCAGAAGTCGAGCCGCAGGGTCGAGAGGATGATGAAGATGAAATACATCAGCGGCACGGCAAAGCCGAGAGCCTGGCTTGGACCCATGGTCCGGGTCTGCAGGATCAGGATCACCGTCGGCAGCGAGGTCTCGATCAGCGTGCCGATATAGCGTCGGATCACCGGCAGATCGCGATCGAGCCGGAGATTCCTCCTGATCTGGGTGTGGACCCAGAGCTCGAACAGGATGAAGCCGCCGAGGAGGCCGTAGACCTCGACGAGCCCTTCCGTTCCGCGCCAGACCCGGTTCAGCACGGCGGGGTCGATCAGATAGATCGCGGTGAGCAGCAGCATCAGGACGCAGCCAGTCATGATCAGCGCCCGCACCCGGAGCAGCTCGGTGCGCAGCACCTCCCGCGTCAGCTCGCGCTCGAATTCCTCCGATAACGCGGCGTGGTGCCGCGTCTTCCTGCTCGCAAACCTGACCATTCCGCCCTCTTGTCATTCCGGGGCGCGGCGAAGTCGCGAACCCGGAATCTCGAGATTCCGGGTTCGATGCTCTGCATCGCCCCGGAATGACTTCGAGACAGTCTGCCTCAATCCAGCGTGCGACGGAAGCGCGTCACGGCGATGGTCATGGCGAGCAGCATCAGGGCCGCCAGCGCCAGGGTGTCGAAGTGCAGGTTCTGCATGGTCGCGCCCTTCAGCATGATGGCGCGGACGATGCGCAGATAATGGGTCAGCGGCAGGGCTTCGCCGAGATATTGCGCCCACGCCGGCATGCCCGCGAACGGGAACATGAAGCCGGAGAGCAGGATGCTGGGCAGGAAGAACATCATCGACATCTGCATCGCCTGGAGCTGGTTCTGCACCAGTGTCGATATGGTGTAGCCGATCGACAGATTGGTGGTGATGAACAGCGTCGAGAGCAGCGCCAGCAGGACGAGGTTGCCGAGCACGGGTACGCCGAACAGGCCGACGCCGATGCTGATGATCAGGAAAGCCTGGACGAAGCCGACCAGCACGTAAGGGATGATCTTGCCGAGCATCACCTCGACCGGCTTGATCGGCATCGACAGCAGGCTCTCCATGGTGCCGCGCTCGACCTCGCGCGTGACCGACAGCGCGGTGAAGATCAGCATGGTCATGGTCAGGATGGTGCCGACCAGCCCCGGCACGATGTTGAGGCTGGAGCTAGCTGCCGGATTGTAGCGCGCGTGGGCGCGGATCTCGAACGGCATCTCGGGGGGATCGCCGATGTAGAGATCGTGCTTGAGCGCGGTCTGCACGACCATGCCGAGCGAGCCGAGCGCCGCGCTCGCCGCGACCGGATCGGTGGCGTCGGCGGCAACCAGCAGCGCCGGCCTGTCGCCGCGCCGCACCGCACGCTCGAAGCCGCGCGGGATCTCGACCCCGAACAGCACCTTGCCGGATTTCAGCAGGTTGTCGAAGTCGTCGACGTCGTGCACTTCATAGAGGAAGCGGAAATAGGCGGTATTCTCCAGGGCCTTCAGGATCGAGCGGGCGAGATCGGAGTCCTCCTGGAGCAACACGGCGCTCGGCAGATGGCGCGGCGTGGTGTTGATGGCATAGCCGAACAGCATCAGCTGCATCACGGGCAACATCACGATCATCGCGAACGAGACGCGATCGCGCTTGAGCTGGATGAACTCCTTGACCAGCATCGCATAGGAGCGCCGCAGAAAGCCGAAGCGCTCGCGGATCTCGCGCCGCGGTGCGGGATGGTCGACGGCGCTCATTGGAAATTGTCCTTGGAACGCCCCATCAGCTCGATGAACACGTCTTCGAGCGACGGTTGCGACTGCTGCCAGCGCAGTCCGCCCTTCTCGCGCCAGGGCGCGATGCTGGCTTCGAGCGCCGGGACGTCGCGGCCGGAAACATGCAGCGAGGTGCCGAACGGCGCCACCATGTCGATGCCTGGCTTACCCGAGAGCGCGGTCGCAAGCTCGTTCAGGCCTTCGCCGGTGACGGTGTAGGTCGTCAGCGCGGATTTCGCGATCACCTCCTCCACCGTGCCGTGCGCCAGCAGATAGCCGTAGGCGATGTAGGCGATCTCGTGGCAGCGCTCGGCCTCGTCCATGTAATGGGTCGAGACCAGCACCGTGAGGCCTTCGGCTGCGAGTGCGTGGATCTCGTTCCAGAAATCGCGCCGCGCCTTGGGGTCGACGCCGGCGGTCGGCTCGTCGAGCAGCAGGAGTTGCGGATTGGGCAGAGTGCAGGCCCCGAGCGCCAGCCGCTGCTTCCAGCCGCCGGAGAGCTCGCCCGCAAGCTGCTCCTCTCGCCCCGAGAGCCCGAGCCGCCTGATCATGTCGCGCGCGGCGCCGCGCGCGTCAGCGACGCCATAGAGCCGCGCGACGAATTCGAGGTTCTCGCGCACCGACAGGTCCTGGTACAGGCTGAAGCGCTGGGTCATGTAGCCGACCTGGCGCTTGATCTTCTCGGCATCGCGGCGGATGTCGTAGCCGAGGCAGGTGCCCTCGCCACTATCGGGCGTGAGCAGCCCGCAGAGGATGCGGATGGTCGTGGTCTTGCCCGAGCCGTTGGGTCCGAGGAAACCGTAGATCGAGCCGCGCTTCACCTGCATCGACAGATCGTGCACGACCTCGCGGCCGCCGAACGACTTGGTCAGGCCCTTGACGTCGATCGCGATGCCGTTGCCGCCGCTCATCGCTTGTCCGCCACGGGTGTCTTGATCTCAGAAATCTTGGGATTGAGATAGACGTCAATCGGCTGTCCTACACGCAAGGCATCGGGACGAGAGGGCCGCGCCTGGATCAGATAGACCAGCTTGTTGCGCTCATCGAGGCTATAGATGACAGGCGGAGTGTATTCGGCCGAGGTTGCGATGAAGTAGATCTTTGCGGTGAGGTCGGCCGCGCAATTGTCGCACGATACGCGCACCGTGTCGCCGATCGCGAGCTTGGGCAATTCGGCTTCCGGCACGAAGAAACGCAGCTTCATGTTTCCGGGCGGCATGATCGACAGCACCGGACGCTGCGCCGCCACCATCTCGCCCTCGCGGAAATAGATCTGCTGAATGGTGCCGGCGACGGGCGCAAAGCCCTTGCGCCGCGCCATCCGCGTCTCCGACGTCGCCACCCGCGCTTCCGCGACGCGCAAGGCCGACACGGCGGCATCGAGATTGGCCTGCGTGCCCGAGCCGGTCTTGCTCAGCGAGGCCGCCCGGTCGTAGGTCTGCTGCGCGTTCGCCAGTGTCGCCTTGTTCTGATTGAGATCGGCGCGCTGGAGATCGTCGTCGACGGAATAGAGGGCATCGCCGACCTTGACCTCGTCGCCTTCGCGGACGTTGAGCTTGGTGACCCGCCCCGCTTCGTCCGGGCTGACGAAGATCATGTCGGCCTCGACCCAGCCCTGGAAGCCGGGATCGCGCCTTTCCTTGCATCCGGCAAGCCCGGTTGCGAGCACGGCGACCAATGCCAAAACTGAAATTGCCTGCGACGACGTCATGTCGTGCTCCGTTCGCCAAAAATCAGATCGAGATGGACGCGCAGCATCTCTTGCGCGTCCAGCGGCGCGTGCCGCGCAAACAGGCTCTGCCAGATCACCGCGATCATCGCGGGTGCGACCAGGATCTGCGGATAGCGCGCGAGGTCCTTCTGCCGGATCTCGCCGCGGGCGATGCCGAGCTCGATCAGCGCGCGCATGGCGGCGATCCCGCGCGAGACGACCTCGCGGTAATAGAAGTCGGCAACGGACGGAAAGCGCGGGCCTTCCGCCACGATCAGGCGCACCAGATCGCCGCGCCTCGTGCCGATCACCTCGTTCAGGAAGTTGCTCGCGAAAGCCTCGATCAGGTCGCGCACCGAGCCCGCCGGCGGCGGCAGCGTGGTCAGCCGCGCGACCACGGGAACGATGACGATGCGCACCAGCTCCTCGAACATCGATTCCTTGTCCTTGAAGTGCAGGTAGATCGTGCCCTTTGCCACGCCGGCGCGCCTCGCAATGTCGTCGAGCCGCGTCGCCGCAAACCCCCGCGCGATGAATTCCTCCATCGCCGCTTCGACGATCGCCGCACGCCGCTCCGCCGCGCGCGTTGCGCGGTTCGTGGCAGGCGCCCGTTCACTGCGAGCGGGCTCAGGGCCCTTGGCGCTGGCGCGAGTTGCTGGCGGCAAGGCGGCTTTGGTCGGCTTCCTGGTCATTTGATATTAATGACTGACTGGTCAGTCATAGTCAAGTCCGTCGAGCAATTGCCCTTTTGAGATCGGATTAGTATTGACTAATGCATTAGCGAATGCTAATCGATTGGCATGACCGAAGCCGCCCCAAACCCCGTCACCACCGTGATGCGCGCCCTCGCCGACCCGACACGGCGCGCCGTGTTCGAGCGCCTGTTCGAGAGCACGGAGATCAGCGTCGCCGAGCTGACGCGCGGCAGCGGCGTCACTCAGGGCGCGATCTCGCAACACCTGAAGTCCCTCAAGCAGGCCGGTCTCGTCGCCGAGCGCGCAGAGGGCCGCAACGTCTATTACCGCGCCGCACCGCAAGGTCTCGAACCCCTGGTGACCTGGATGGATCATTACGGCGTCTTCTGGCGCGAGCGTTTCCAGAACCTGCGTGACCTCTTGAAGGAGATCGATCCGTGAGTGCTGCCGCGTTGAAAGCCGAAACGAGGGACATCGTCATCGACGAGGTCTTCCCTCACACGCCCGAGACGATCTGGAAGGCACTGACCAGCGCGCAGTTGATCGCGCGCTGGTTGATGCAGCCGACCGGCTTCGAGGCCGTCGAAGGCAACAGCTTCACGTTCCAGACCACGCCGGGCGGCAACTGGGACGGCGTGATCCATTGCCGGGTCCTGGAGGTCGTACCAAACCGCCGCCTCGTCTACGCCTGGAAGGGCGGCGATGAGCGCAACACCGGCTATGGCGCACCGCTCGACACCATCGTGACGTGGTCCCTCACGCCGGTCGAAGCCGGCACGCGGATCCGCCTTCTCCATGCGGGCTTCGTCCTGCCGAGGAACGAGTCGGCCTACACGGTCATGAGCGGCGGCTGGAAGAAGGTTGTGCGCAAGCTCGACGAGATCAGCGGCGAAGAGTGAATGGGAGATATCGCGATGGACAAGCCCTATACCGGCGGCTGCGCCTGCGGCGCGATCCGCTATTCGATTTCCGGCGAGCCGCTGTTCAGCAATCACTGCCAGTGCCGGGACTGCCAGCGGGAGAGCGGCAGCGGCCACGGCTCGTACGCGACATTCGCGCGCGCCGGCGTCACGCTGACCGGCGAAGCGAAGCATTGGGACATGGTCGCCGACAGCGGCAAGGTGAAGACCCGCGGCTTCTGCACGCAATGCGGCGTGCCTGTCTACATGACGTTCGCAGCACAGCCCGAAATCTTCACGATCCGGGCGGCAAGCCTCGACGAGCCCGCCCGCTACAGGCCGCAGGCAGTCACTTTCGCTGCGCGCGGTCACGGCTGGGATCGTCTTGATCCCGACCTGGCGAAATTTGCAGGCATGCCGCCGGCGTAAGCCACGGCGCGCTGGGGGTGGTCGGCCGCTCAGATGCATGGCCGGATGTAAGGTCGGTTGATCTCCCACAATTCCTCGAGCAGGCCGCGCGCGGCCTGCTCGGAATGGATGACGGGGTCGAGCAGCAGCGCTTGCAGCGCCATTTCCTTCGAGGCATGCATCGCCGCCTCCACCGCCATCTGCTGAACCTGAACCTGGGTCGTCATCAGCTTGGCCACGCCGTCGGGCAGCGGCCCGAGCGAGACAGGATGGATGCCCACGGCATCTGCCACCACCGGCACCTCGACCGCGGCATCGGCCGGCAGGTTCGGGATCACCTGTCGATTGTGGACGACGGCAGATTCGACGAGTTGCTTCCGGTTATGAACGATGGCGGCGATGATGCTGATCGCGCGCTCCCCCGACGGCGCCGACCACCAGTCCGGCACATCGGCACGACCGGCGAGCACGTCATCGATCAGCCGCGTCAGTTTCGCGCGTTCGCTCTCGTCCCAGTCGTAATTGTAGCCACCCTCGCCGGCCTCCCAGCCGAACGAGAGATACTCGCCAACGTGACCGTCGCCGCAGCCGAGCCAGTAGCCGAAGGCCTGCAACAGCTTCCGCGTCAGGGGTGAGAAGGTGGGATCGAAATCCCGCTCCTTCTCGCGCAACAGCGGATAGAGGTCCTCGCCCGTCTCGCGATCCCGAATTTCGGTCAGGCATTGGAAGTGATTGAGGCCTGCACCCCACACATCCACCCGGCTTTCCGGCATTCCCAGGATTCGGGCAACATCGCCGCGGGCAAGGAATATTCCGTGGCAGAGGCCGACGCTGCGAATCCTGCTGTACCGCCCGAGCGCCAGGATGATGCGGCTTTCCGGATTGGAGAAGTTGATGAAGGTCGCACGCGGGCAGCGGACCTCCATCTCGCGCACGAAGTCGAAGACCACCGGCAGGGTGCGCAGCGTGAAGAACAAACCGCCGGGCCCACCGTTCTCGCCCAGCGTATGACGGACGCCAAATTTGCGCGGAATCTCGAAATCGAGCCGCCACAGCCGATTGCGATCGATCGCGGTGGAATGCACGACGAACTCCGCCCCGTCGAACGCCGCGCGCCAATCCGTCGTGGCCTCGATGGCATAACCGGCGCCGGATCTCTCGTTGAGCAGTTTCGCGAGCCGCGTCGACCGGCCGAGCCGGTCGACGTTTCGTCCGACCAGGACCAGTGTTGAACCGGCCAGATCGCGGGTCGAGAACAGGTCCCGGAACATGCTCATGCCAAAGGACGCGCTGCTGGCGCCGAGGAAGACGATCTTCGTTGTCCGGGTCATGCCCTGCTCCCGGCAGAGATTAGGCGAAGTCGAGCACCATGCGGCCCTCGATCTTGCCGGCCTTCATCCGATCGAAGACGTCATTGATCTCCGCGAGCGGCACCTTGGCCACCTCGGCCTTCACCTTGCCGTCGGCGGCAAACGCGATGGCTTCGTCGAGGTCGCGCCTCGTACCGACGATGGAGCCGCGCACCGTGATGCGCTTGAGCACGACGTCGAAGATCGGCGTCGGGAATTCACCCGGCGGCAGGCCGACGAGGCTGACGGTGCCCTTGCGGCGCACCATCTTGAGCGCTTGCGCAAATGCGGCCGTCGAGACGGCCGTCACCAGCACGCCGTGGGCTCCGCCCCCGGTCGCGGCCAGCACCTTGTCAACAGCGCCGGCTGCGAGCGCGTCGACCGCGAGATCGGCGCCGGCCTCGCGTGCAAGCGCGAGCTTGTCCTCGGCAATGTCGACCGCGGCGACCTTGAGCCCCATCGCCTTGGCGTACTGGATCGCGACATGGCCGAGCCCGCCGACGCCCGAGATCACCACCCACTCGCCGGGCTTGGCCTCGGTCTCCTTCAATCCCTTGTAGGTGGTGACGCCGGCGCACAGGATCGGCGCGATGGCAGCAAAGTCCACCGTCGCCGGCAGCTTCGCGGCGAAGGCGGCCGAGGCGATGACATATTCGGCGAAGCCGCCGTTCACGCTGTAGCCGGTGTTGTGCTGGTGCTCGCACAATGTTTCCCAGCCGGTCTCGCAATATTCGCAAGCCATGCACGCATCATGCAGCCAGGCGACGCCGACGGCGTCGCCGACCTTGAGGTTCTTCACGCCGGGCCCGAGCGCGGCGACGATGCCGGCGGCCTCATGGCCGGGGATGAAGGGCGGCACCGGCTTGACCGGCCAGTCGCCGGAGGCGGCGTGCAGATCGGTATGACAGACGCCGCAGGCCTTGACCTTGACCAGGACCTCGCCGGGACCTGGCTGCGGCACCGGCACGTCCTCGATCACCAATGGCTTGCCGAATTGCTTGACGATTGCAGCTTTCATGGTCGGCATATCTCTGCTCCTTCGCATTGCGAATGGCAGAGTAACGGCCGCGCGCGGCCGGCACTTGATCCGGGTCAAACCGCCCAATCGTTGCGCAGCGCGCTGCCGTCATGACAGCGCGGTGACAGGACTTCCGCAGCTGGATATCAGCTATGGAACTTCAGGCCGTCGACGATCTTGTCGATCACCTTGCGCTCGGCGCGCATGGCTATGCCGACGAGATTGAGCTCGGTGCGCGCGACCGCCCTCACCGCCTCGCGGTTGGCGGCATCGTGCGTGGTTTTGAACATGTCCTCGGTATAGACCGCCGGCGTGACGTTCCGAGTGAGGGCGCGGTCCAGCGCGCGCGACAACGCCGGACCGTCGGCGCCATAGATCAGGATCGGCTGGCCGATCAGAGCGTGATATTTCGTGCCTGAAGCGTCTTCATAGGCTTCGCCGATACAGTCCGGAAATGCCGCAGCGATGCCGCTGGTGAGAAAGGACGCGACGTTGAGCTTCTGCCAGGTCTGAAGATCGGTGCGGATCACGACTGCAATCTTGGTGTCGAACTGCATGGGGTTCCTCAGTGTCATTCCGGGGCGCGCCAGTTTGGCGCGAGCTACGGTGCGCAATTGCGCACCTCAGAATCCATC
The DNA here is from genome assembly GCF_004346455.1 of Bradyrhizobium sp. R2.2-H. Classification (NCBI taxonomy): domain Bacteria; kingdom Pseudomonadati; phylum Pseudomonadota; class Alphaproteobacteria; order Hyphomicrobiales; family Nitrobacteraceae; genus Bradyrhizobium; species Bradyrhizobium sp. R2.2-H. The sequence goes on along the minus strand of NZ_SMBR01000009.1, from coordinate 128,483 downwards.
GCGCTACCGAGCAAATGGACGAATGGATTCCGGGTTCGATGCTACGCATCGCCCCGGAATGACAGCAAGAGAGATGGATGGAATCAACCCTTGGCGTCGCAGGCCCAGGCGCGGATCACGCATTCCTTGCCGCCGTACTTGTAGCATTCGCGCGTGGCGGCATTGAGCGAGGCCGAGATCTTCGGCTTGACGGCATAGCCATAGGCGCCGCAGGGATTTGTCATATCGACCGACATCGCGGCACAGGCGCGCTTCATCGTCACGGTGGTGCAATCGCCCTTGCACTGCTTCTGCGCCGCGGCGCGGGCCTCGTGCTCGTGGCCATAGTCATAGGCCTGGCCATAAGCGCCGCATTTGCCGACTGCAAAGGCGCCGGCGGCATGGGCTTCGGTGATGTAGCGGGCACCCGTGATGGCTACTGACAAGACAAAGCAGAACATCGCGCAACGGCGCGCGACGACGTTCGAAACCATGGAAAATCCCCTCCCCCCAAGGCAGGTGCGGCTGACTCTAAGCCGCGGTCGTTTCCAGATGGTGAACGGGTGGTGGAATTCGCCAAGCTTGGAGGATGCCGTAGTCCCATAGGGCGGATTCGCGAAGCGCAATCCGCCTCTTTTGTTTCCGCGGAGAAACACAGCGGCGGATTACGCTTCGCTAATCAGCCCTACGCACCTTCATCCCCGCCTTGCCGCCTCCAGCGCCTGCGGGGTGTCGATGTCGAGGAAGGCGCTCTCGCCGTCGACGGGCACTTCGGCGACCGCCTCAGTGTGCTTGGCAATCAGATGCCGCGCGCCGACGTCGCCGTCGAGCGTCATCAGCTCCTTGAAGAAGCGGCGCGACCACAGCACGGGATTGCCGCGGCGGCCTTCGCTGACGGGAACGACGATGAGATTGCCGCGGTCGGGGGCAAAGCCGTCGATGAGGCGGTCGATCAGGCCGGCATCGATCAGCGGCATGTCGCCGAGGCACACCACGGCGCCGCTGCAGGTCTCCGGCACGGCCGCGATGCCCGCCTTGACCGAGCCGGCGATGCCGCCGGCGAAATCCGGATTGCGGACGAATTTCACGTTCAGGCCTTGCAGGGCCTGCTCGACCAGCTCGGCCTGATGCCCCGTGACGACGATCACCTCCGATGCCTTCGAGGCCAGCGCCTGCTCGGTCGCAAGGCGCACCAGCTTCTTGCCGTCGAGCTCGGCGAGCAGCTTGTTCGGGCCGCCCATGCGGGTCGAACGGCCCGCCGCGAGCACGATGGCCGCGACCTGGCTATTGCCCTCCGTCTCCGGCTGTGTGCGCGGCTGCGGCCGCGTCACGATCTCCATCAGGAGGCCGCCGACGCCCATGCCCATCAGCTCGGACCGCGTCACCTTGATGCCGGCGAGGAGCCGCATCAAGACCCAGTCGAAACCGTTCTCGACCGGCGAGCGCGCACAACCCGGCGCGCCCAGCACCGGGACGCCGCCGGCGCGGGCGATCAGCAACAGATTGCCGGGATCGACCGGCATGCCGAAATGCTCGATCTCGCCGCCGATGCCAGTAACCGCCGCGGGGATCACGTCGCGGCGATCAGCGATCGCAGAGGCGCCGAACACGATGACGAGTTCGGCACCGAGGCCCAGCACTTCCTTGATCGCGGCCGACAGCGCCTGCTCCTCATGCGGGACACGCCGCTCGGCGATGATGCCGGCGCCGGCCGGCGCGAGCCGCTCGGCGGTGACGCGCAGCGTTTTTTCGATCACCTTGGAGGACAGGCCCGGCAGCAGCGTCGAGACGACGCCGACGCGCTTGATCAAGTAAGGCGCGACCTTCAGCACGTCCTTGCCGGCCGCCTTCACCGCCGCATCGCGCAACGCGCCCTCGACGCCGAACGGGATGATCTTGACGGTACCGACCATCTCGCCCTCGACCACCGGCTTGTAGGCGGTGAGCGTCGCGAAGGTGATGGCCTCGTCGACATTGTTGATGCGGTCGACCGCAGCGCGGTCGATCACCAGCACGCCCGGGCGCGCGGCAAACAGATTGGCGCGCCCGGTGAAGGCGCGTTCGACATGAATGCCCTCGCCGCCGACGGCGAGCGCGATGCTGGCAGCTGCGACGTCCTCGGAGACGTCGCCCGCCTCCATCCGCACCACGACGATGTCCTTGATGCCGGCACGCTCCAGCGCCTCGACCTCGGCGGCGCCGATCGTCGTGCCTTTCTTCAGCACCAGCGGCCCCTGGCGCAGGGTGTGGACGGTCACCCCGCCAATCGCATCCCTCGGGCTCGCCGGTCCGAATTTCATGCCGCTTCTTCTTTTTCCTTCGGAGGCAGCCGAAGCGCGGCCGTAATCTCGGCCATGATCGCCACCGCGATCTCGGATGGAGAGACCGCGCCGATCGGAAGGCCAATGGGCGCGTGGATGCGCGCGATGTCGCTCTCCTTCGCGCCCTGCGCCCGCAAGCGGTCGCCGCGCTTGGCATGCGTCTTCCGCGAGCCGAGCGCGCCGATGTAGAAGCAGTTGCGCTCGAAGGCGTGCAGCAGCGCGGGATCGTCGATCTTCGGATCGTGCGTCACCGCGACGAACGCGGTGTAGGCATCGACATTGAGCGGCGGCAACGCGGTGTCGGGCCATTCGGCGACCAGCGGAATGTCCGGGAAGCGCTCCGGGCTTGCAAAGGCCGTGCGAGGATCGACCACGGTCACGTCGTAGCCGAGCGAGCGCGCCAGCGGCGCCAGCGCCTGGCTGATATGGACTGCGCCGACGATGACGAGCTTTGCCGTCGGCGCGTAGACGTTGAGGAACAGCTTCCTGCCGCCGGCCTCGACACTGGCGCTCTTGCCCATGCGAAGCTGCTTTTCCAGCTCGGCGCGCAGCGGATCCCTGGCAAAATCCTTCGCCTTCACCAGCCGCTGCTCGCCGCTCTCGGTGTCGGTCACCAGGATCACCGGCCGGCGCGCGGCGCGCTCGGCATTGAGTTCGTGCAGGATCTCGAGCTTCACGATTAACCGACCTTCTCGACGAAGACGCGGATGGTGCCGCCGCAGGACAGGCCGACATTCCAGGCGGTCTCGTCGGCCACGCCGAACTCCAGCATTCTCGGTTTGCCGCTCTGGATCACGTCCATGGCCTCGGTCACCACGGCGCCCTCGACGCAGCCGCCGGAGACCGAGCCGAGGAAGGTGCCTTCGTCGTTGATGACGAGGCTCGAGCCCGCCGGACGCGGGGCCGAGCCCCAGGTCTCGACAACGGTGGCGAGCGCGACGCCACGACCGGCCTTCTGCCAGTCCTCCGCCGCCTTCAGGATATCCTCGTCGCGATCGAGCATGGGTGCCTCTCAAGCTGCGGAGCGGATCAGGCTGCGGTGATGCGGCGGCAGCGGCTGGGAGAGCGTCGCGATCAGCTCCTGGATCGAACTCAAATTATGTACCGGGCGGAATTCGTCAACGTGGGGAAGCATCATTTTGATGCCCTGCGCCTTGGCCTCGAAACCGCCGAACCGCAACAGCGGGTTGAGCCAGATCAGCCGCCGGCAGGACCGGTGCAGCCGGTCCATCTCGAAAGCCAGCTTGGAATCGGCCTCCCGTTCCAGCCCGTCGGAGATCAGCAGCACGATGGCGCCCTGGCTCAGCACGCGCCGCGCCCACAATTTGTTGAAGTTGTGCAGCGAGGCCGAGATCCGGGTGCCGCCGGCCCAGTCCTCGACCGAGGCCGAGCAGCTCGCCAGCGCCTCGTCGGGGTCGCGCTGGCGCAGCGCGCGGCTGACGTTGGTCAGACGGGTACCGAACAGGAATACCGAGACGCGCTTGCGCGCGTCGGTGATGGCGTGGAGGAAGTGCAGGAACAGGCGGGTATACTCGCTCATCGAGCCCGAGATATCGAGCAGCGCGACGATCGGCGCCGGCTTCTGGATCCGCCCGAGGCGATGGATGTCGATGATGTCGCCGCCGGTGCGGAGCGAGGCGCGGAGCGTGCGGCGCAGGTCGAGCCGCAGGCCCCGGGGGTCGGGCTGGCGCCGGCGCGTCAGAAGCTCGGCCTGCGGCAGGTGCATCCGCTCGATGGCGCGGAGCGCCTCGGTGATCTCGGCCGCGCTCATCTGCGCGAAATCCTTCTTCTGAAGGATCTCCTTGTCGGAGACGGACAAGCGCAGATCCTGCTCCTGGTGCTGCGGCGTCTCGGTCATCCGCGGCTGCGACATCGCCTCCTGCACGCGGCGCGCGCCCGCCTGCGGCTTCTTCTTGGCCTGCTCCGGCAGCGGCACCGAATCCAGCATGTGCTTCCATTCTTCCGAGGCGCGGAAGAACAGGTTGAAGGCCTGCCTGAAGATCAGCGCATGCTCGTGACGCTTGACGAAGATCGCCTCCAGCGTCGTGAAGACGTCGGCGCGGTTGCCGATGTCAATCACCTCCAGCGCATTCAGGGCATCGATCACCGCACCCGGCCCGACGGGAATGCCGGCGGCACGCAGCGCGCGGGCAAAGCCAACGATGTTGTCGGCGAACTGCTCGGTTTGCTCCGGGGCAAGGTGGTTGATGGCCATGGGTCCACACTCTCGGTCGTCATTCCGGGGCGCGCTTCTTGGCGCGAGCTACGGTGCGCAATTGCGCACCTGAGAATCCATACTCCCGATCGTGGTTATGGATTCCGGGCTCGCGCTGACGCGCGCCCCGGAATGACGAGTTAGTTATGACGCACGCGCGTCAATTCTCGCTCGTCGCTTCCTTCAGCACCTTCTGCAAGGCATCGCCCTGCATCCGGGTGATGTCGTCCTGATATTTGAGCAGCGCACCCAGCGTGTCGCCGACCACTTGCGGGGTCAGCGACCGGGCATCGAGCTCGGACAGGGCGGTGGCCCAGTCGATCGTCTCGGCGACACCCGGCGACTTGTAGAAATCCTGGTTGCGCAGCGCCTGCACGAAGCGCACCACCTGCTGCGACAGCTTGGCGGAGATGCCGGGCACGCGCGTCTTGACGATCGCAAGCTCACGCTCGGCGGCAGGATAATCCACCCAGTGATAGAGGCAGCGCCGCTTCAGGGCGTCATGGATCTCACGGGTGCGGTTGGACGTGATGATGACGATCGGCGGATGCGGCGCCTTCACGGTGCCGAATTCGGGGATGGTCACCTGGAAGTCGCTGAGGATCTCGAGCAGGTAGGCCTCGAACGCCTCGTCGGCGCGGTCGAGCTCGTCGATCAGCAGCACCGGCGGACCGGCGACGTCGGGCTCCAGCGCCTGAAGCAGCGGCCGCTTGATCATGTAGCGGTCGGCGAAGATATCGCTCGAGAGCTGGTCGCGATCGGTGTCGCCGGCGGCTTCCGCCATCCGGATCGCGATCATCTGCGCGGCGCTGTTCCACTCGTAGACCGCGGAGGAAACGTCGAGGCCTTCATAGCATTGGAGGCGGATCAGCTTCCGCCCCAGCGCCGCGGAGAGCACCTTGGCGATCTCGGTCTTGCCGACGCCGGCCTCGCCCTCCAGGAACAGCGGCCGGCCCATGCGCAGGGAGAGGTAGGTCACCGTCGCAAGCGACCGCTCGGCGAGGTAGCCCCGCGACGTCAGAAGTTCGAGCATCGCATCGACCGATGCCGGCAAAGCACCGGACGAATTGGGCGTTGAAGTCATGAGAAAGCCAGTCTTACTACGCCCTCATCGGGACATGTTCGGGGCCGAGGCGTGAGGTCACCTCACGCCTTGGCGTTGGCGGCATCGACGGCACGCCGCGTCAGCACCCCGATGAGGTGCGCGCGGTATTCGGCGCTGCCGTGGATATCGCTGTTGAGACCTTCCGCCGGCACCGCGATGCCTTCCAGCGCCTTCGAGGCGAAGCGCTTCTTCAGGGCCTCCTCGAATGCGGTGACGCGGAACACGCCTTCGGAGCCGGCGCCGGTGACGGCAACGCGCACGTCCGAAGGACGCCGCGCCACGAACACGCCGACCAGCGCATAACGAGAGGCCTGGTTGCGGAACTTGATGTAGGCCGCCTTTTTCGGCAGCGGAAACATCACCTTGGTGATGATCTCATCGGCTTCGAGCGCCGTGGTGAACAGGCCCTGGAAGAACTCTTCGGCCTTCAGGCGGCGCTTGTTGGTGACGATGGTGGCGCCCAGCGCCAGCACCGCGGCCGGATAGTCGGCGGTCGGATCGTTGTTGGCGAGCGAGCCGCCGATCGTGCCCTTGTGACGCACGGCCGGATCGCCGATTCCGCTGGCGAGATCCGCCAGCGCCGGGATCGCCTCACCGACGATCGCGGAGGTGGCGACCTCGGCGTGCCTGGCGGTGGCGCCGATCACAAGCGCGCGGCCCTTCATCTCGATCGCGTTGAGCCCCTCGATATGGGAGAGATCGACCAGATGCGGAGGGCTTGCGAGGCGCTGCTTCATGACGGGAATCAGCGTGTGGCCGCCGGCGATCACCTTGGCGTCTTCGTTCTTCACCAGGAGGTTGGCCGCCTGGCGAACCGTCCCAGGGCGATGATATTTGAATTCGTACATCTGGATGTCCTGATCGCGGGATGCGCGTTACGCGAGGTCGGATTTCGCCATCGCCTTCGCGCCGGCGGAGATCGAAGCGACGATGTTCTGATAGCCCGTGCAGCGGCAGAGATTGCCTTCGAGCTCCTCGCGAATCGTGTGGTCGTCGAGTTCGTGGCCCTTGCGATGCACGATGTCGATCGCGGTCATGATCATGCCGGGCGTGCAGAAGCCGCACTGCAGGCCATGGTGTTCGCGGAAGGCCTCCTGCATCGGATGCAGCGGCGCGCCGTCGGCGGCCAGCCCCTCGATCGTCTTGACCTCGTGGCCATCGGCCATCACCGCAAGCGTGGTGCAGGACTTCACGGCCTTGCCGTCGAGATGCACGACGCAGGCGCCGCACTGCGAGGTGTCGCAGCCGACATGGGTGCCCGTCAGCTTCAGATTCTCGCGCAGAAACTGCACCAGAAGCGTGCGGGGATCGACATTGGCCGTGACAGGATTGCCGTTCACGATGAGGGAGATTTTTGCCATAAGCACTCTCTATCAGCGCCCCGACGGGTCCCGTCGAAGCGGTTCTTATAATTATTCCAACCCATCATATGGGCCAATATGCCCGGGGGCAACATCGCCCGGAACGCAAGGCGCCATGCCGAAAGCGATAGGTGTCAGCCTTGTACCGCTAGCCCTGTACAGCTTTGGCGAAGTTCGCGAAAAATTCGTCGGCCAGTTTCTTGGCGGCGCCGTTGATGAGGCGCTGGCCGAGCTGCGCCAACTTGCCGCCGATCTGCGCCTCGACGTCGTACGACAGCAGCGTGCCGCCGTCCTTCTCCGCGAGCTTGACCACCGCACCGCCCTTCGCGAATCCGGCCACCCCGCCCTCGCCCTCACCTGAGATCTTGTAGCCATTCGGCGGGTCGAGATCGGACAGCGTGACCTTGCCCTTGAAGCGCGCCGACACCGGGCCGACCTTCATTTTAGCCGTTGCGCGGAAGCCGCCATCGTCGGTCTTCTCCAGCTCCTCGCAGCCGGGGATGCAGGCCTTCAGCACCTCGGGGTCGTTGAGCTTGGCCCACACGGCCTCGCGCGGCGCCGCAAGCTCGACTTCGCCGTTCATCGTCATGGCCATGAGGTGCCTCCCGGATCGGACAACTATAGTGCTGATCAAGTAACGCAGCGGCGCGGCAAAGGAAAGGGCGGGGCCGGGTCACGTGCAATGCATATTCGCAACTGCAAAAAGACGTGTGTGGGCGGTTGGGGATTGGCACAGCCGGGCCGTGATGATTAGGTCGCGCGCAAGATGAGCACATCCCTCTCCCCCCTGCTCGCGCCGATGCTGTCGAGCCCAGCCATGCGCGCGGTCTGCGACGACCGGTCCACCCTGCAGAACATGCTCGATTTCGAGGCAGCCCTGGCGCGCGCCGAGGCCGCCACGGACGTGATTCCGGCGTCCGCGGTGGGGCCGATCGAGGCCGCGTGCAAGGCCGATTCCTTCGACATGGCCGCACTGGCCGAGGCCGCGACGCGATCGGGCAATCTCGCAATTCCCCTGGTCAAGATGCTGACCGCCCATGTCGGCAAGTCCGACACGGAGGCCGCGCGCTACGTGCATTGGGGCGCGACCAGCCAGGACGTCATCGACACCGCGACGATGCTGACGCTTCGTGCCGGCATCGATGCATTGGATGTCGACCTCAGCCGCGCCATCAAGGGCTTTGCCGCACTGGCGCGCAGCCATCGCAACACCGCGATGGTGGCGCGGACCTGGCTGCAGCATGCGCTGCCGATGCCGTTCGGGCTGAAGGCGGCCGAATATGCCGCAAGCCTTGCCCGCGCCCGCTGCCGCCTGCGGCGACTCCGCCGCGAGGGCCTGGCGCTGCAATTCGGCGGTGCCGCCGGCACGCTCGCCGCGCTCGGCGACAAGGGGATCGCGGTGGCCGAACGGCTGGCGCAGGAGCTCGGTCTGCCGCTGCCGGAGGCGCCCTGGCACACCCATCGCGACCGCATCGCCGAGGCTGCATCCTGCCTCGCAATTCTCGCCGGCAGCTGCGGCAAGATCGCGCGCGACGTCTCGCTGCTGATGCAGACCGACGTCGCCGAAGCGTTCGAGCCCGCCGGCGAAGGCCGCGGCGGCTCCTCGACCATGCCGCACAAACGCAACCCGGTCGCCGCGGCGAGCGCGCTGGGCGCCGCCACCATGGCCCCGCAGCTCGCCGCCACGATCTTGGCCGCGCAGGTGCAGGACCACGAGCGCAGCGCCGGTCCCTGGCACGCGGAGTGGCCGACGCTGCCGCAACTGATGCTGGTCACATCAGGCGCGCTTGCGGCCATCGTCGACATCGCCGAGGGACTCGAGGTCGATGCGGTGCGCATGCGCAGCAATCTCGATGCGACGCAGGGGCTGATCATGGCCGAAGCGGTCACCTTCGCGCTGGCCGAAAAGATCGGCAAGGGCGATGCGCGTCATCTGATCGAGGCGGCCAGCAAGCGCGCGGTCGCGGAGAGGAAGCATCTGCGCGAGGTGCTGTCGGCCGATTCGCAGGTCAACACGCACCTTTCTCCGGAAAAAATTGCGGCATTGTTCGAGCCGATGGCCTATCAAGGAGCCTCCCAAGCCCTGATCGACCGGCTGCTCGACAGCCTCGACCGCGAATAAGAACCGCAAATACGACGGAGACGCCGCATGCCCATGATCGATGCCGACGGTTGCCTGCTCAACGTCTCCGTCGAGGGCCGCGACGGCGGGCCCACCCTGATGCTCTCCAACTCGCTGGGCTGCACGCTCCAGATGTGGGAGCCGCAGATGAAGGCGCTGACGCAGGTGTTCCGCGTCATCCGCTACGACCGCCGCGGCCACGGCAAGTCCAACGTTCCCCCGGGTCCTTACTCGATGGAGCGTTTCGGCCGCGACGTACTGGCGATCCTCGACGATCTCAACATCGAGAAGGTGCATTGGTGCGGCCTGTCGATGGGCGGCATGGTCGGGCAATGGCTGGGCGCCAACGCGCCGGAGCGCATGGGCAAGCTCATCCTCGCCAACACCTCCTGCTACTATCCCGATCCAACGAACTGGCACAACCGCATCAAGGCGGTGAAGGAGGGCGGCATCGCGGCGGTTGCCGACGCCGTGATCGCGGGCTGGCTGACGCAAGATTTCCGCGAGCGCGAGCCTGAGATCACGGCGAAGATGAAGTCGATGCTGCTCGCCTCCCCTGTCGAGGGCTATCTCGCCTGCTGCGAGGCGCTGTCGACACTCGACCAACGCGCGCTGCTGCCCAGGATCAAGAGCCCGACGCTGGTGATCGCCGGCCGCCACGACATGGCGACGCCGATCTCGGCGGCCGAGTTGATCCGCTCCAACATTCCGGGCGCGAGCATGACCATCATCGACGCCGCCCACATTTCCAACGTCGAGCAGCCGCACGCATTCACCGATGCGGTGGTGGGATTTTTGATGCAGCGCTAGTTGTTATCACCGTCATTCCGGGGCGCCTCGAAGAGGCGAACCCGGAATCTCGAGATTCCGGGTTCGATGCTTCGCATCGCCCCGGAATGACTGATCCGGAGAGACACCATGGACGACCAGAAGCGCCGCGATGCCGGCATGAACGTGCGCCGGAAAGTGCTCGGCAATGCCTGGGTCGACAAGTCGATCGCGAACCGCAACGCCTTCAACACCGACTTCCAGGACATGATCACGCGCTATGCCTGGGGCGAGATCTGGACGCGGCCGCATTTCGACGAGCGCACGCGTCGCGTGCTGGTGATCGGCACCATGGTGGCGCTCGGGCAATGGGACGAGTTTCGCCTGCACGTGCGTGCCGCGCTCGCCGAGGGTGGCTTCACGCCTGACGACATCAAGGAAATCCTGCTGCAACAGGCGATCTATTGCGGCGTGCCGGCGGTGAACCACGCCGTCAAGGAAGCCTCAGCGATTGTGCAGGAGCTCGGCCTGCTCAAGGCCTAGCGGCTCAAGGCTTGGCGGCTTAAGGCTTGGCGGCGCGGCGATCTCCGACGTCTTCGGCGCTGGCGCCGGCTTCTCGATCACCACCACGATCGCGGCGCCGAGCAAGAGCAGGAGCTCGGTGGCATGCAGCCGGAGCGCAGCCATCTCGCCGACCTTCGAGGCCATCACCATGCTGGCAAACGAGATCAGGCTGCCGATCGCCAGCGCGATGCCGAGCGCCTCGTCGCTGCCGCCGTTCTTGCGGATTCGGGGAATGCACAGCAGCACGAGGAAGAACGCAAAGAACGCCACGGCCGTCAGGCGGCCCAGCGCAAGCAGCCAGGCGGCGCGCACCGTGTCCATCCCCGCCATCTGGAGATGGTCGCTCAGGAACAGCGCGACCGCAACGCTCGGGCGCTCGTAGAGGCCGTGCACCGGGGCGACAATGATGTTGAAGGCAACCATCGCCCAGGCCGGAATGAAATAGGCCGCCAGCAGCGCGCCGTTGACCGAACCGATCCGCCAATTCCCGAACATGCCGCTTCCCGCCTGTTTGCCGGCCTTCGTCGAAAAAGGCCGCGGCTTCGCCGAGGTAACTCGCCTCAGACCGTGGCGGCAATTTAAACTCTTTGTTTACCTTAACTGCCCTGGGGACGGGGAACTGTCCCAGGGACCGGGCGCCAAAAGGAAAGCCCCGCCTCTCGGCGGGGCCTCCTCACTCCTGGGCTCCCAAACTCGCTATTCCTGACCGCGCTGGCCGCCCTGTTGCTGGCCTGGACGCTCGCCCTGGCGCATCGGGTCGTTCTGCTGCTGCTGTCCGGGTTTCTGGCCGCCGCCCTGCTGCTGCCCGGGCTGTTGACTGGGGCGCTGCTGGCCGGGGTTTTGACTCTGCTGGCCCGGATTCTGGTTCTGCTGCTTCGTCATTTCGGGAAACTCCCTTGTTGGACGTCAGAGCTGAGACAACGACGGGCATCCGCTTTGGTTGCCTGAGGGAACCCGGTTCCTCGCAGCAGCGGAACCGGAAAAGACGACAGTCGTAACGAAATGACCATTGTACAAGCCCGTCTGCCGCGGCTTCGCTAGTTGCAGCCGCCAGTTCCCTCCTGTTACAAAACCTGAAGAAGGCTCAAGGGCTGCCGGGGCCCGAGAAGAAACTCAAGACTCTCTCTCGAATAGCTCCCTTTGAGCGGCGTCAGGTTTGGTAAACGGCAGCCCATGGATTATTTCGCCCAGCAGCTCATCAACGGTCTCGTCCTGGGCTCGATCTACGGCCTGATCGCGATCGGTTACACGATGGTCTACGGCATCGTCGGCATGATCAACTTCGCCCATGGCGACGTCTTCATGATCGGCGGCTTCATCGCGCTCATCACCTTCGTGATCCTGATCTCGCTCGGGCTGACCGCCATCCCCGTGATCCTGCTCGTCGTGCTGCTGGTCTCGATGGCGATCACCGCGCTCTATGGCTGGACCATCGAGCGCATCGCCTACCGGCCGCTGCGCCATTCCTTCCGTCTCGCCCCGATGCTGTCGGCGATCGGCATGTCCTTCGTGCTCACCAACTATTCGCAGGTGGCGCAAGGCGCGCGCGTCAAGCCGATCCCACCCTTCATCACCGGCGGCTACACGCTGCACGAGAGCGCGGACGGTTTCGTGATCCAGCTCTCCAACATCCAGATCATGGTGGTCGTCACGACCATCGTGCTGCTGGCGATCTTCACCTGGCTGGTGTCGAGCACCCGCCTCGGCCGCGACATGCGCGCCTGCGAGCAGGACCAGACCATGGCGGCGCTGCTCGGCGTCAATGTCGACCGCACCATCTCCATGACCTTCGTGATCGGCGCCGCGCTCGCCGCGGTCGCGGGCCTGATGTACCTGCTCTATTACGGCCTCGTCGACTTCTTCATGGGCTTCGTCGCCGGCATCAAGGCGTTCACCGCTGCCGTGCTCGGCGGCATCGGCTCATTGCCCGGCGCCATGCTCGGAGGGCTTGCGATCGGCCTGATCGAGACGTTCTGGTCGGCCTATTTCTCGGTCGAGTACAAGGACGTCGCGGCGTTCTCGATCCTGATCGTCGTGCTGATCTTCATGCCGACCGGCCTGCTCGGTCGTCCCGAAGTCGAAAAAGTCTGACGGTCACGCGTGGCAGCTCCCTCGACCATGACGGCAAAACCCGCAACAGGCATCACCTCCCTCCTCAAGACCGCCTTCATCAACGCGCTCATCGCGCTGGTGCTGTTCTCGCTGATGGTCGGCATCCGTACCGAGGCGGGCTCGGACGGTCAGCTCACCTACTGGACGCGGTTCGGCGAGCTGGCGTCGCTCGTTGCCGCGGTCTTCGGCGGCTCGATCGTGATCGAGCTGCTGCGGCAATGGATCGGGACGACCGGCGCCGAGAAGCTGGTGCCGCCGGCCGTGCAGAGCGGCATGTCCCTGGTCGGCCGCTATCTCGCGCCGGCGCTGCTGATCTTCACGGTGCTGGTGCCCGTGATCTTCTATAACCAGCGCTACATCCTCGACCTTGCGATCCTCGTGCTCACTTACGTGATGCTGGGCTGGGGATTGAACGTCGTGGTCGGGCTCGCCGGCCTGCTCGACCTCGGCTACGTCGCCTTCTATGCGGTCGGCGCCTATTCCTACGGACTGCTCGCCACCAATTTCGGCTGGTCGTTCTGGATCTGCCTGCCGCTCGCCGGCATTCTCGCCGCGTTCTGGGGCGTGCTGCTCGGCTTCCCCGTGCTCCGCCTGCGCGGCGACTATCTCGCCATCGTGACGCTCGCATTCGGCGAGATCATCCGTCTCGTCATCATCAACTGGCAGGATCTGACGGGCGGCCCCAACGGCGTCTCCGGCATTCCGCGGCCCTCCTTCTTCGGTATTCCGCTCGACAACAGCGATGACGGGCTCGCCGCGAGGCTCGGCATCGAATATTCGGCGACCCACCGCATCGTCTTCCTGTTCTACCTCATCCTGGCGCTTGCGCTGCTGACCAATTGGGTGACGATCCGCCTGCGCCGCCTGCCGATCGGCCGGGCCTGGGAAGCCCTGCGCGAGGACGAGGTCGCCTGTCGCGCGCTCGGCATCAACACCACGACCACCAAGCTCACGGCGTTCGCGACCGGCGCCATGTTCGGCGGCTTCGCCGGCGCGTTCTTCGCCACCCGCCAGGGCTTCATCAGCCCGGAATCCTTCACCTTCCAGGAATCGGCGCTGGTGCTCGCCATCGTCGTTCTCGGCGGCATGGGCTCGCAGCTCGGCGTCGCGCTCGCAGCTCTCGCCATGATCGGCGGCTTCGAGCTGTTCCGCGGCCTCGAGAACTATCGCATGCTGGTGTTCGGCATGTCGATGGTGCTGATCATGATCTGGCGGCCGCGCGGCCTGGTCGGCCACCGCGCACCCACTGTGTATCTGACCAAGGCGAAAGCAATCTCCTCCGACCTCGTCAAGGAAGGGCACGGATGAGCGGCGACACCATTCTCAGCGTCGAGCGGCTCACCATGCGCTTCGGCGGCATCGTCGCCGTGCAGGACCTGTCGTTCGCCGCCGAGCGAAAGAAGATCACCGCGCTGATCGGGCCGAACGGCGCCGGCAAGACCACGGTCTTCAACTGCATTACCGGGTTCTACAAGCCGACCGGCGGCACCATTCGCCTCACCCACGACGACGGCAGGGTGATGGCGCTGGAGCGGCTGAACGACTTCCGCATCGCCAAGCAGGCCAAGGTTGCGCGCACCTTCCAGAACATCCGCCTGTTTCCCGGCATGACCGCGCTGGAGAACCTGATGGTGGCGCAGCACAACGCGCTGATGCGCGCCTCCGGCTACACCCTTCTCGGTCTCCTCGGCGTTCCCGCCTACCGTGACGCCGAAAAGCGTGCGATCGATCTGGCCACCGACTGGCTGAAGCGGGTCAATTTGCTCGACCGCGCCGACGACGCCGCCGGCAATTTCGCCTATGGCGACCAGCGCCGGCTGGAAATCGCCCGCGCAATGTGCACCGAGCCCGCCCTGTTGTGCCTGGACGAACCCGCGGCCGGTCTCAATGCGCGCGAGAGCGCGGCCCTGAGCGAGCTCCTGCTCTCGATCCGGGACGAACTCGGCACCTCGATCCTCTTGATCGAGCACGACATGTCGGTGGTGATGGAGATCTCCGACCACATCGTGGTCATGGACCATGGCGTGAAGATCGCCGAAGGCACGCCGCGCGAGGTTCGCGACGACCCCAAGGTGATCGCCGCCTATCTCGGCGCGGATGAGGACGAGGCCGTGGCCGTGATGGAGAGCGGGACGTGACGTCGCCCCTGCTCGCGATCCGCGGTCTTCGCGCCGCCTACGGCAAGATCGAAGCGCTGAAGGGCGTCGACGTCGAGATCAATGCCGGCGAGATCGTGGCGCTGATCGGCGCCAACGGCGCCGGCAAGTCGACGCTGATGATGACGATCTTCGGCAAGCCGCGGGCCCGCGCCGGGCAGATCCTCTTCGAAGGCCGCGACATCACCGCCGTGCCCACCCACGAGATCGCGCATCTGCGCATCGCGCAGTCGCCGGAGGGACGCCGCATCTTCCCGCGCATGAGCGTGGCGGAAAACCTCCAGATGGGGGCGGACGCCACCGACTGCACGGAGGCTGAACGCGAGGCGACGCTGCAACGCGTCTTCACGCTGTTTCCGCGGCTGAAGGAACGCTACGCCCAGCGCGGAGGAACTCTCTCCGGCGGCGAGCAGCAGATGCTGGCCATCGGGCGCGCGCTGATGAGCCGCCCCCGCCTGCTCCTGCTCGACGAGCCCTCGCTCGGCCTCGCACCGCTGATCGCACGCCAGATCTTCGATGCGATCCGGACCCTGAACCGGCAGGACGGTCTGACCGTCCTGATCGTCGAGCAGAACGCCAACCATGCGCTCAAGCTCGCCCATCGCGGTTACGTCATGGTCAATGGCCTGATCACCTTGGCCGGGACCGGCACCGAATTGCTGCAGCGCCCGGAGATTCGCGCCGCCTATCTGGAAGGCGGCCGGCACGGCTGACCGAGCCAGGCCGACAAGTGCGGCCGAATGTGGCGAGATATCTCCGCAAATGCCCGTATTTTGCCGGTGACTTCTCCTCGAATTCATTCAAGAATGGCCGCGGTTTGAACCGGCATTCCCGGCAACTTCCACAGGCGACCACCCGCGAGGTATCTCATGAAATCACTGAAGCTCATCGGTCTGGCATTCGGCGCATCGATCGCGCTGTCGAGCGCGACATTCGCGCAGGATGTCACCGTCGCAGTCGCAGGCCCGATGACCGGCGGCGAGTCCGCCTTCGGCCGCCAGATGAAGAACGGCGCCGAGATGGCCGTGGCCGATATCAACGCCGCCGGCGGCGTCAACGGCAAGAAGCTCGCGCTCTCCGTCGAGGACGACGCCTGCGATCCGAAACAGGCGCGCTCGATCGCCGAAAAGATCGCCGGCGCAAAGATCCCGTTCGTGGCCGGGCACTATTGCTCGTCATCGTCGATCCCGGCTTCGGAAGCCTATGCCGACGGCAACGTGCTCCAGATCACGCCGGCCTCGACCAACCCGCTGTTCACCGAGCGCAAGCTCTGGAACGTGGCGCGCGTCTGCGGCCGTGACGATCAGCAGGGCCTGATCGCCGCTCAGTACATCGCCAAGAACTTCAAGGGCAAGAACATCGCGATTCTCAACGACAAGACCACATACGGCAAGGGTCTTGCCGACGAGACCAAGAAGGCGCTGAACAAGGCCGGCATCACCGAGAAGATGTACGAGTCCTACAACAAGGGCGACAAGGACTTCAACGCGATCGTCTCCCGCCTGAAGCGCGACAACATCGACCTCGTCTATGTCGGCGGCTATCATCAGGAAAGCGGCCTGATCCTGCGCCAGATGCGTGACCAGGGCCTCAAGACCGTGCTGATGGCCGGCGACGCGCTCGCCGACAAGGAGTACGCCTCCATCACCGGCCCCGCCGGCGAAGGCACGCTGTTCACCTTCGGCCCCGACCCGCGCAACAAGCCGACCGCCAAGAAGATCGTCGAGGCATTCAAGGCCAAGAACATCGACCCCGAGGGCTATACCCTCTACACCTACGCGGCGATGCAGGTGTGGTCGCAGGCGGCCAAGAAGGCCGGCACCACCGACGCCAAGAAGGTCATGGCGGCGATGAAGGCCGGCAAGTGGGACACCGTGATCGGCCCGGTCGAATATGACTCCAAAGGCGACATCAAGCAGATCGACTACGTCGTCTACAAATGGGACGCCAAGGGCGGCTACGCCGAGATCAGCGGCAACGGCACCTGAGCGCGCCTGCCGGGCCTTTGGGCCGCCATCCAATCATCATCGCGCCCCGGCTTGGCCCGGGGCGTTTCTTCTTGCGGCAGGATCAGACGGCTGCGGTCAGCTTGCCGTCGGCCGCAGCGCGGGCCTTCCGCAAGGCCTGCAGCAGGTCGTTCGGCCGAAACGGCTTTTGCAGGCACACCACGTTGGCGAGGTGGGGAGATTGGTCTACGAAGTCGAGCGCCGTCATCCCGGAGACCGCAATGATGGGGAGCGTCGGTGCACGCTCGCGCAGGGTCGCGATGACGTCGGCGCCGCTGGTGTCGCCGAGAAAAATGTCGACGATCGCCGCGTCGAAGGGGCTTTCCGCGAAGGCCTTCAGCCCCGCCGCGCCGCTTTCGGCCTCCGCGACCTCGAAATGATTGACCCGAAGCACGATCGCGACCATCGCACGGACGTCCTTCTGGTCGTCGATGATGAGAACGCGGGGCATGGGGGAACAACTCCCGATATCGAGATCAGAATCGCCAGGTTCGAACCTGGAACCCGCCGCGGCGGAGCGGCATTGTGGCATCGCCCCGGTAAAGGGCACCTTACCCAAGCCCTATTCCGTGTTCCCACCGAGATTAAGAAAGCTGTAACCTTCGGTTGAGTCGTGGCCGGTCCTGTTCACGATCCGCGCCCAGAACCGCTACCATGAACGGACTGCCGGCCGAATGAGACCTGCGGAGATGCTCAGACCCGACCAGCTCAAGACCGACCCGCGAGAGGTGGATGTACCTGCGACGGTCGACCGGAGCACATTTCTCTCGACCCTGCCGGCCACTTCGGCCGACCGCACCGCAGCGTCGACGATCGTCGGCGTATCCTCGCTCCTGTTCGCAGCGGCCGTGCCCTTCGCGGGTACCCCGCTCCTGCCGGTGCCGGCCTTCGTCGCGAGTTATCAATCGGCGCTCGCCGTAAGCGACATCGTCACGGCCGTGCTGCTGCTGTCGCAGTTTGCGGTCTTGCGGACCCGCGCGCTGCTGTGGCTCGCGACCGGCTATCTCTTCACCGCTGCGGCGGCGCTGGTTCATGCCCTCACCTTCCCCGGACTGTTCGCACCCGCCGGGCTCCTCGGCGCGGGCCGGCAGACCACGGTCTGGCTCTACATGATCTGGCACGCCGTCTTTCCGCTGTGCGTGATGGGTTATGCCTGGCTGAAAGAAAAGGACGGTGGCCCCCGGATTCGCGGCACGGCAAGCCGGGCGATCTACGCCAGCGTGCTCGGCGTCATCGCCGCGATGGCGGTCTTCACCTGGATCGTGACCGCGCAGCACGATATGCTGCCGGTCCTGTTGCGCGACGGCCGGTACACCCCAACCATGATCGGCGTCGTGTCCTTCGTGTGGTCGCTGAGCTTCGCCGCACTGGTCTCGCTCTGGTTCCGCAAGCCGCACACGGTGATCGACGTCTGGCTCATGGTGGTCATGTGCGCCTGGCTGTTCGACATCGCGCTGTCGGCGATCGTCAACGTCGCACGCTTCGATCTCGGCTTCTATGCCGGACGACTCTACGGCCTCGCTGCGGCGACCTTCGTGCTCGCAGTGCTTCTCATCGAGAATGTCCGCCTCCAGGCACATACGGTCGGCCTCGTCGGCAGGCTGCGGCAGCAATCGGCCTCGGAACGCGACTATTACGGCAAGCGGCTCGCGCTGTACGGCGCGGTCGTCGAGTCGTCCAACGATGCCATCATCACGAAATCGCTCGATGGCATCATCACCGGCTGGAACAAGGCCGCCGAACATCTTTTCGGCTATTCCGCTGCCGAGGCCATCGGCAAGCCGATCGACATCATCGTGCCGCCGGATCTCAAGGGCGAGGTCAGGAGCATCCTCAACCGGATCGCCGGCAATGAGTCGATCGCCCAGCACGAGACGATCCGGATCCGGAAAGACGGAAGCCCGCTCGACGTCGTCCTCAACGTTACACCGCTGCGGACCGATGAGGGCGAGATCATCGGCGCCTCCAAGATCGCCCACGACATTACCGAAGAGAAGCAGGCGAGAGAGAAGCTGCGCCGGGAGACCGAAGAACGCCAGCGCATCTTCGAGACGTCGCAGGACCTGATCCTGGTCACCGACGGCTATGGCAATTTCGTCCAGGTCAGCCCGAGCGTGAAGAACATTCTCGGCTACGACCCCGAGGACATGGTCGGTCACAGCGCGACCGAGTTCATCCATCCCGACGATCTCGATAAGACGCGGAATGAGATGCGCGCAGCCCGTCGTGGTGCGGTCAAGCGCAGCTTCGAGGCGCGCTACTACCATTACGACGGTCACGAGGTCACGCTGAACTGGATGGGCACCTGGTCCGAGCCGGTGAAGCGCCATTACTTCATCGGCCGCGACCTCACCGACAAGCAGGCCGCCGAAGCCCAGCTCAGGCAGATCCAGAAGATGGACTCGATCGGGCAATTGACCGGCGGCGTCGCCCACGACTTCAACAACGTGCTGACCGTCATCACGGGCACGATCGGCATTCTCGGCGACGCAGTCGCGGACCGGCCCGAGCTTGCCGCCATCACCAAGCTGATCGACGACGCCGCCGAGCGCGGCGCGCAGCTGACCAGGCATCTGCTCGCCTTCGCCCGCAAGCAGCCGCTGCAGCCACGCGAGATCGACGTCAATGCGCTGGCGCTCGAAGCCGCCAAGCTGCTGCATCCGACGCTCGGCGAGCAGATCACCATCATGCCGCAGCTCACCGAGGATGCCTGGCCGACGCTGGTCGACCCCGGCCAGCTGTCCACCGCGATCCTCAATCTCGCGCTGAATGCGCGAGACGCCATGCCCGACGGCGGCACCCTGGTGCTGGAGACCCGCAACATTTTCCTCGACGACGGCTATGCCAGCATGAATCCCGACGTCGCTGCCGGCAATTATGTGATGATCGCGGTCAGCGACACCGGCAGCGGGATCCCCGCGGAGCTGATCGACCGGGTATTCGATCCCTTCTTCACCACCAAGGAGGTCGGCAAGGGCACCGGCCTCGGCTTGAGCATGGTGTTCGGCTTCGTCAAGCAGTCGGGCGGCCACATCAAGATCTACAGCGAGGAAGGCCACGGCACGAGCGTGAAGATCTATCTGCCGCGCTCGAGCGGGATGCAGGATACCGAGTTCGAGGCGCTCCAGAACGCGCCCATCGCCGGCGGCGACGAGAAGATCCTGATCGTCGAGGACGATGCGCTGGTGCGGCAGTATGTCGTGACGCAGGTCAAGAGCCTCGGCTATACCGCGCTCGAGGCCGCCAACGGCACCGAGGCCCTCAATATCATCGACAGCGACGAGACCATCGACCTGCTCTTCACCGACATCATCATGCCCGGCAACATGAACGGACGCCAGCTTGCCGACGAAGCGGCCCGGCGCCGCCCCGACTTGAAGACATTGTTCACCTCGGGCTACACCGAAAATGCCATCGTCCATCATGGCCGGCTCGATTCCGGCGTGCTGCTGCTGGCCAAGCCCTACCGCAAATCCGAGCTCGCCAAGATGCTCAGGACCGCGCTCGCCGGTTGAGCCTGCGGCATCGCTGCGCTATCGCAGACCGCGAAATGCTCTCAACGACGAGGCCGTCTTGAAAAACCTTCTCACCGATATCGCCGGCGTCCGGGTCGGCCATGCCGAGAATACGGAAGTGGCCTCCGGCACGACCGCCATCATTTTCGACCAGCCGGCCGTCGCGGCGATCGACGTCCGCGGCGGCGGCCCAGGTACGCGCGAGGCCTCGACGCTCGACGTCGCCAATACCGTCGAGCGGGTCGATGCGATCGCGCTTTCCGGCGGCTCCGCCTTCGGCCTCGATGCCGGCGGCGGCGTGCAGGCCTGGCTCGCCGAACAGGGGCGCGGCTTCAAGGTCCGGGACGCCGTGGTCCCCCTCGTTCCGGGCGCGATCGTGTTCGACCTGCTCAACGGCGGCAACAAGGCCTGGGGCCGCTTCTCGCCCTATCGCGATCTCGGCTATGCCGCCGCCGCCGCCGCCGCCACCGACTTCGCGCTCGGCAGCGTCGGTGCGGGCCTGGGTGCGACCACCGCCACCTTCAAGGGCGGGATCGGCTCGGCGTCGGCCGTCACGACGAACGGCGTCAAGGTCGCCGCGATCATGGTGGTGAACGCGGTCGGCAGCGTCACCGTCGGCAACGGTCCCTGGTTCTGGGCCGCGCCGTTCGAGGAGAACGGAGAGTTCGGCGGACGGGGCCTGCCGCCTGCGTTCACGCCCGACATGCTGGCGATGCGCATCAAGGGCGGGCCGGCCGCAAGTGAGCGCGAGAACACCACGATCGGCCTCGTCGTCACCGACGCGATCCTGAGCAAGGCGCAGGCCAAGCGGCTCGCGATGATTGCGCAGACCGGATTTGCCCGCGCGATCTATCCGGTGCACGCTCCGCTCGACGGCGACGTGCTGTTTGCCGCGGCCACCTGCGAGAAGCCGATCGAGCCGCTGGTGGAGCTCACCGAGCTCGGCATGGTCGCCGCCAACGTGGTCGCACGCGCGATCGCAAGCGGCGTGTACAGCGCGACCGCGCTGCCGTTCCCCGGTGCACTGCCGGCGTGGAAGGACAAGTTCGGCTAGGCGGGAAACGAAGCGGAGGACACGGCGTTGTCCCGGCGGACCGAGGTGTTCCGCCATGCCGTCGTCCGTGATCCGCTTCTTTCGATACGCGCCGGGAACGCGCGAGCTGAAGGTCACTTTCGTCAGCGGAAGGATCTACCTCTACGAGGACGTTCCGCCCGAGGCCGCCGCTGCATTCAGTCAAGCGCGCTCAAAAGGGACGTTCTTCAATCGCGAGATCCGCGACCGTTACGTCTATCGTGACATCACGCACGAATATGCGGGTTAGCCTTGGAGCGCGCTTACACGCTCATCGACATTGATGAAGCCGCCCCCGCCGAAGCCTGCGCCTGACGCTGCATCATCTGCCCGAACCAGTCATAAGGCGAATTGCCGCCGCCGTTGGCATTCGAACTGCTGGAAGCGCCAGGCACGGTGGTCGACATCTTGAAGCCGTCGGCATAGGTGACGGTGGTGGTGGTCGAGCCATCGGCATTGGTCGTCGTGGTCGACGTCGAGCCGCCGCCGGATTGCGACGAGGAGTCCGAACCACCGCCCGAGCCGCCGGCGCCCTGCGCCTGATCGCCGTGGCCGCCCCGCAGCGCCTTCGTCATCTCGCCGAGATTGACGTCGCCATCCGCATTAGCGTCCATCTTCGAGAACACGTCGTCGGCCTTGGCCAGATTGGTGCCGCCCGCACCGAGGGCGTCCTCGAACTCGGACTTGGTGATCTTGCCGTCACCGTCGCCATCGATCTGCGAGAACAGGTCCTTCAGCGCATCCTCGGGACTCTTCGATGCCGAAGACGCCGCCCCAGTCGAGGATGAGCTGGTCGCGCCGCTCGTGTCCGTCGACTGGCCCCGCGCCGCGAACAGCGCGTTCATCGTCTCCGGCGATATCTGCGGATATCTGCCCGAATTGACCGACGAGGTGGCGCCAGTGGTCGTGCTGCTGCCGCTGTCGATTGCGAACGGGTTGGTCGCGCCTTGCGTCGATCCCGTCTTCTGCGTCGATGAGGACGATTTCGAGTTCGTCAGCGACTGGATCGCGCCGAGCGCACTCGATACTGCACCAAGGGCGAACAACATTGCACAACTCCAACCGATGCGGCATGCCGCGGCCAATGTTCCGGACTGACGTCAGCAAGCGTCGTGCCATCGTGAAAAGCCCAATGAAATCCGCCTCCGCCGCGCTCGGCACCGCCGGGGAACACCGGCAATTCGTGCCGGTCGCGGCAGAAATTTCCGCCCACAGGAAGCGCGGCTTCCCTGCATTGCCCGCCACGGAGGCCCATGTTAGGCGAGGCCATCTTTCACGGCCGCCACGGGAAAACGCGCCATGACCCAAGCCTTCGCCCCCCGCCCCCTGGCCATCGCGCCCTCGATCCTGGCCTCGGACTTCTCCAAGCTCGGCGAGGAGGTGCGCGCGGTGGATGCCGCCGGCGCCGACTGGATCCATCTCGACGTGATGGACGGGCACTTCGTTCCGAACATCTCCTACGGCCCCGATCTCATCAAGGCGATGCGTCCGCACACCAGGAAGATCTTCGACGCGCACCTGATGATCTCGCCCTGCGATCCCTATCTCGAGGCCTTCGCGAAAGCCGGCTGCGACCACATCACCGTGCATGCGGAGGCAGGTCCCCACCTGCACCGCTCGCTGCAGGCGATCCGCGCGCTCGGCAAGAAGGCCGGCGTCTCGCTCAATCCGGCAACGCCGATCAGCGCGCTCGAATACGTCCTCGACCTCGTCGACCTCGTGCTGGTGATGTCGGTCAATCCCGGCTTCGGCGGCCAGGCTTTCATCCCCTCCGCGATCGGCAAGATCCGCGACATCCGCGCGATGACGGCGGGCCGTCCGATCGACATCGAGGTCGACGGCGGCGTCGGCCCCGACGTTGCCGGCGCGCTCGCAGCGGCCGGCGCCAACGCCTTTGTCGCCGGCACGTCCGTGTTCAGGGGCGGCACGCAGGACGCCTACAAGGCCAACATCGCCGCGATCCGCAACGCGGCGCTGGGGGCCCGCGGCGAGGCCATCTGACCTCCATTCGCGCGCCGAACCGGCCTTATGGCCGCAGCGACCAACGGGAATGGATGAGATCCGCGCCACTCCCTTCCTGGCAGGCTTGAGGCGCCTGCTCGCCGAGACCTTGCAGGACGGCGAGCAGGTGGTCTGGCAGGGCCAGCCCGACGGCGTTGCCCGGATGATCATGTGGCGATTTCTGTGGTGGATCGGCGTCCCCTGGCTGTTGCTGACCGCCGTCGCCGTCAGGAACGATTGGATCGACCAAGCGGCCCAACCTCTCATGATGCTCGGCGTTGCGATGGCTGCCGCTCCGCTGGTGATGCTGCTGCACGACCTGCAGACGCTCTATGTGATCACCGATCGCCGCGCGCTGATCCTGCGAACGGCCTGGGGCAGACGGACCGTCAGCCAGACGCCGTTCCGGGCGATGGACACTGCGTTCGAAATTCTCGACATCGGCAGCGGCACCGGCCATCTGAACTTCGCGTCAGGGCGATCGACCCGTTCGCCCGATACCGACCACACCGGCCGCTACGGGTTTCGCTGTGTTCGAAACGCTCCGCGCGTCCGGGATATCCTCGAGGGCGCACGCGCCGGAAAGGTGCGGCGGTCGCCCGCGCAATAAACCGGAGCGCCTCCAGGCGCTGCAGTGGGCAATTGCTGAAAATTGCAACCTCGTTCCGTACTCCTCCGGACTTCCCTGATTCGCGCAAATCACTGCTAGTGGTTCTTGCCTGTTTTTCACGGGAGCACATCATGACGACGACCCTGGTCTGGACTGGCGTGGCGTTGTGGATTGGTTTCAGTGCGTTTGTTCTGTTCGGCCCTTCGGCCGGACCGGTGCAGGTCCCGGTACGTTCGGCGCGCAGCGTCCGTCGCAACCGGATCTGACGCCGTGCAATTCGCGCTCGTGAAGCGCCAGCCGAAGCGCAGGTGCCGTATCCCGCGTCGTCCGCATCCGGGCCTCGACTTCTTCTTCGGTCGGCTCGAACTCGCCGAAGGCGAGATGCGGGACGATCCGGGAGAGGAAACGGCAGATCTGGACTACCCGCTCCGGTCGCCGAACCGGCATTGAAGATTCTGGATTGGACTCGATACTGATGAAGCCGCATTGCCCGAACTGCCTGAAGGAAATGACCAAGGCGTCCGCGTCGCGTAACCTGTTCAGTTGCGAGCCTTGCCGCGAGATCATCCAGTATTTCGGCGGCGGCGCGGATCACGGCGAACCCGGCCCGGAATTCTCCTGGCCCATCCGCCGCAAGCGCTCCGCCCACGCGGCCTGATCCAAACCTGCAGGACGCCAGGCGGGCTATCCCGGCCTGTCGCCGGAATCTGAGCCGCCGACATTGCCAGCCAGTCGCTGCGGCCGCACCACGGTCACGGTGCAGCTCGCTTCCGCGGCCACCTTGGCCGAGACACTGCCGAGCAGCGTGCGCCTGAACGAGCTCTGCCGTGCGCCGATGATGACGTGGTCGACCTGGTTGGCCTCGGCGAATTCCAGGATCGCGGCGGCGGGATCGACCGACTCCAGCACATGAGCCGTCAGCCGGCTCTCATCCAGCTTGAGCGGCGTCGCCCAATGCCTGAGCGCGACCAAGCGGTCGATATGCTTGTTGGAGCCCTGCTCGTCCAGCGTCCGGTCGATCGCGATCCGGTTCAGCTTGAGCACGTTGACGCAGGCGAGCCGCGCCGACGGCAAGGTGGCGAGGATGCGCTCGGTGGTCACGCGCAACGCCTCGTTCAGCTCCGGTGCGCCCTCCACGGTGTCGAGCGCGACAGCGAGGATCGGGCTCGATGCGATCTGGGCGGCGACATCCGATTTCGCGCGCGGCACCATGACGCCAAGGTTGAAACGACGCCGCCAGGCGACGCTGAGCGGATCACGTTTCACCCGCTCCGAGCGCGCGGTGAGCTTGACCTGGTCCGGATGGGCGAGATCGAAGGCGAGCTGGGACGCCGTCGGGTAGCGCCACACCGGCTCGATCTCGAGACACCGCAACACCACCTCCTGAAGCCAGGGCGGATAATCCGCGCGGATCTTGCGCGGCGGATGCGGGTCGCGCCAGAGCCGGCGCCGCATCGCGCGCAACGTCTCGCCCTCTCCGAACGGCCGCTCGCCGGTCGTGAAGAAATAGAGCAGCACGCCGAGCGAGAACAGGTCGCTGCGCGGATCGTCGCGTACCCCTAATAGCCGCTCGGGTGCCATATAGGGCGCGGTGCCGTAAGGCAGGCGGAATTCCTCCTGCAGGAGATCCGGCAGGTGGTTGTGATGCGACAGCCCGTAGTCGATCAGCACCGCCTCGCCGGAATCGCGGAACATGATGCTGCTCGGCTTGATATCGTGATGGATCACGTTCTGCCGGTGCAAATCAGCGAGCGCAGTTGCGATCTTGGCGACGAGCTGCCGCGCCTCGTCATAGGGCAACGGCAGCTCAGGGAGCCGCTTGTAGAGCGTGGCGCCTGGGATGCGCTCGATCACGACATAGGCCTGGTGGGCGAAATCACCGGTGCCGAAGCAGGCCGGCACGTGCGGACCTGCGAGCCGCGGCAGGATCATCATCTCCATCTCGAAGGAGACGATCGCGGCGGGGTCCTCGCCCTCCGACACCCGCGGGATCTTCATCAGCAAGGGCGCGTCGATGCCCGGATGGGTGACGGCCCACAGCGTCGCCATGCCGCCGGCATGCACGCATTCACCGATGGTGTAGCCGTCGATCTCCGCGCCTGACTTGACCAGGGGTTTCGGCATCGCGGTCAGCGCCCCTGCGACAGCCTGTCGGCCAGCCAGGGCGGCAGTCCGTTGTCGCGGATCCTGCTTGCCGCGGTCGCAATGTCATAGGGTGCGCGGCAATAGGTGATCTGGCATGAGACCGTGTCGAACAGCGCGAAGGACGCCGAGGGATCGCCGTCGCGGGGCTGGCCGACCGAGCCGAGCACGGCGAGCCATTGCCGTCCGCGCAAGAGCTGCACGGGGACATCGGTCTTCGGCACGAAGCTCGTCATCTTGGCCGTCACCGACATCGAATAGAGCGCGGGGCGATGGATGTGGCCGCAGAACGTGACATGGGCGGGCGTCGCGATCAGGCTCTTGGCGGCGTCCACCGTCGAGCGGACATAGTGCCAGCGCTGGGGATGAGAGGCTTCGGAGTGCACGAACAGGCGGCCCTCGTCCTCCACCAGCATCGGCAACTCAGCCAGAAACCGCCGCTGCGCGGTGTCGAGCCGGCCGCGGGTCCATTCGATCGCGATCTGCGCCTCGGCGTTCATGGTCTCGGCCGAGGAATTGACCGCCTGGTCGTGATTGCCGCGAACGGCGACGGCGCCCTGCGCAACGAGCTCCATCGCGGTGTCCACCACCCATTCCGGATCGGCGCCATAACCGACGAAATCGCCGAGCAGGACGAAACGCTCCGCACCCTTCGCACGGGCGATCTTCAAGCAAGCTTCAAACGCCTGCCGGTTGCCGTGGATATCCGAGAAGACAGCGAGAAGCACGCACCCTCCACCCTCAAATTCTTATTCGAGGCCGATGAGGCCAAATTGAGGGAGGTCAACAGGATGCGCCAACATTGGGCCCTTTGCCAGCACTGCTCTGCAGTGATGGTGAAGGGCCTATTGCTCATCCTTTGGCGGCATTCGGGGCGGTGGAATCGGGGTGAACACCGCGCCTTCCGCGCCGGCGGGCGGGACATTGAACTCGCCGGTTGAGGAATCGCCGCCGCTGGTCTCCAGGATGGTCTTCGGGGTCACATATTCCCGAACCA
Organism: Bradyrhizobium sp. R2.2-H; assembly: GCF_004346455.1. Taxonomy (NCBI): domain Bacteria; kingdom Pseudomonadati; phylum Pseudomonadota; class Alphaproteobacteria; order Hyphomicrobiales; family Nitrobacteraceae; genus Bradyrhizobium; species Bradyrhizobium sp. R2.2-H. The sequence continues at coordinate 101,437 of NZ_SMBR01000009.1, read as the reverse complement.
TGTCGATCAGGCTGCCGTCGCCGCCGCCGAAATCGGCCGCGCGCCCTCCTTGCGGATGACCGGCCGCGATCTCGTTCTCGGCGGCGTGGGTCTTGTCGGCCAGCCGGTCATTGTAGGGCACACGGAAGGCGCGCGGGATGCCGCTCGGGCGATTGTCCTCGTCCAGCGCCTCGACCCAGAGGTAGATCGAGCCGGGATCGCCCTGAAGCGAATGCGGCTCGACGATGCGGGCCTTCAGGAGCTTGAACGTGGCCGGCAGCCGGTCCGTGCTGGCCCAGCCGAGCAGGCCGCGCATTTCGGTGAAGCTGACGATGTAGAAGGTGCTGGTCACGACCACCGCGACCGCCTTGAGTGACCAGTGCAGCCGTGCATAGACCAGAACGACCAGCAGCAGCGCGCCGATGACGGCATAAGCGACCGACAGCGTCAGGATGACCGTTTGCAGGCTAGTCACGGCGGACCCTCGTAGCGTTCCTGCTCACGCCGGTCCTGGGATCGAGATCGCCGCCGTTGCGCCAGCTGCTGCGGAACGTCTCCAGCAGCGATTTCGGCCGCTGATCGACATCGACGACCTTGCCTTCCGCATCGATCCGGAATCGGACCGCGGTCTTTTCGTCGCCGGTGTGGTCGAGCGTGAACTTGTTATCGAAGATCACCTGCGCGGTCGGATTGAGCTTCTGCACCTTCACACTGGCGGTCACAGGCTCGCCGGTGGTGGCGACGAAATGCGAGACGTTGACGGTGTACTCGCCGGCGACGATGCCGCGCACGGTGACGATCTCCTCTCGGATGGGCGAGGCGATCTTCTTGCCGTTGACGATGATGAAGTCATTGGCTCCGCCGCGATCGTCGCGGTCGAGCGTCAGGAAGCCGGCCTCCCGGTGGCGATACCAGGCGATGTTGCCGGCCGGATCCTGCACGAAGAGGTCGAGATCATCAGGATGATTGTCCGGCCAATCCATCGTAATGATGAACTCCGCCTTGGAGTCGATCTTGCCCTCCTTGGCGTCCGGCGAGACAGCGAGTAGCGCCAGGAAGAACAGGAACGCGATCACCTGGAGCGCCTTGAACAGCATCACGCCGAGCGGATCGAACGGCTCCTCGCGCGGATAGAGACCGAAATCATCCATCATGACGGCGCACCGGAACCTTTGCGCTCCAGCACCGGCGTCACATAGGTCTCCGTCAGCAGCACCGCATCCGAGAACACCCGCTGGGTCGCGGCGTCCAGCATGTAGTACTGGATGCGGACCAGGATCGAGCCGACGAGGCCGGCGAGCGTCGTGTACATCGCGACCGCCATGCCGTCGCTCATCAGGCCCATCGAGGAGCGCATCGCGACCTTGTCGGCGGCATCCAGCCCCGCGATCGGCGCCAGCATGATGATGAAGCCGATGATGGTGCCGAGCAGGCCGAGCTTCATCAGCGTGTCGGAGACGAAAGCACCGAAGCCATTGGAGCCGCGCAGGCGATCGGCGAGGTTTCGCAACAGCAGCGTCTGGTCGACCGGCCGGTAGTCCTGCGCGGCGGCTTTCGTCACCAGGCTCTGGATGTGGTCGCGCACGAGGCCGCGCGGCAGCACCGCCGCGCTCGCATCCAGCGCCTTGCTGCCGTCCGGCGCCGCCAGCACCGCCCGGCAGCGCCGCGCCGCCGCGCCTTCACGCGCAATCGCCCGCGTGCGCAGGAAGCAATGGCCGCAGGTGAGGACATAGAGCGCCGCGATCACGCTCGAGATGTAGGTGCGGTCCGAGGTCAGCATCAGGTGGATCAGGCCGAAGCGCCACAGCAGCACGACGGCGAAGATCGAGAGCCCGGTGAAGATCATCCAGAACAGCAGCGCACTGCGCTCGGACGGGTCGGTCGCAGTCCCCGCGATCGGTCCAATCGTGATCGAGCTCATGCTGCACCGCTCCCGGATTGCAGGCACTGCCTGCAGCGTGTCCCCACCGATTAGATCAAAGCCGCCGTTTCAGGTCCAAAGACGCATGCCCAATCCGGCTTGGGAAATTTGCCCAAGCTGCAATCCACCCCAACCACCACAATTGGCAAGACGCGGCGGCGTTGTTAGGCTGACCTTACCAAACGTCGGGGGTGATCGCATGCGCCTCGTGCTTCAGCTTGTCGCCCGTCTGCTGCTCATCGTCGTGCTCTGCCTCGGAGCCGCGACCGTATGGGCCACCTTCGACGCCTATCGCAGCATCGATCGGGCGACCGCAGCCTCGGCGCAGCGGGTCGCCCAAGCGCTCCAGGCACTGTATTGGCGCGAGCTTTTGTTGCGCAGCAGCAGAGCGCGCGAGCATCTCCTGCCGGTTCCGGACTGGCGCACGCTGGAGACGATGAAGCTGATCTCGCCCGGCGTCTGCGTCGAGTTCCAGCCGGCTGTGGCATTCGAGAAGCCGCTCTGCGGCCAGAGCGAGGGGCTGGGCAAGGCGGCGCCGCGCTGGTTCGCCGCCATTGTGCCCACCTTCCTCGGCAGCCACGCCGAGGTCATCCGGCCCGTCAGCCCCCGCGCGGCGGCTGCCGGCACGGTGGTTGCGACGCCGGACGGCGCGGCGGCCATCTCGCTGGCCTGGGAGTACATCCTCAATGTGATCGATGTCGCGCTGCTCATGGCGGCGGCAATTGCGCTGCTGGCCTCGCTCGCGATCGCACATGCGCTGGCGCCGGCGCGCACGATCGTGACCGCCTTGCAGCGCATGGCGCGCGGTCAATATCGCACGAAGCTGCCGCGCTTCCGCTCGATGGAGCTGGCGATGATCGGCAGCGCCGTCGGCGCGCTCGGCAACCGGCTGGAGGAAGCTACCGAGCAGCGCGCCGCCCTGACGCGGCGCCTGATCGAAATCCGCGACGACGAGCGTCGCGCCCTCGCCCGCGAGTTGCACGACGAGTTCGGGCAGAATCTCTCCGCCATTCTCGCCTTCGCCAACACAATCGAGACAGCGAGCACGAAGGACTGCAGCACCGGAATCGCTCAGGATGCGCGCATGATCTCGCAGGCCACCCATCATCTGATGGCCTCGCTCCGCGATGCACTGAAGCGTCTGCGCAATCCGCTGCCCGAGGAGCTCGGGCTCGAGGCAAGCCTCGTCAATCTCGTCGACAGCTGGCGCTCGCAGAGCGCGGCGCGGCCGACGATCCAGCTCGATCTCAGGGGTGACCTCACCGACATCAGCGGTCAGGCCGCCACCACGGCCTATCGCGTGGCACAGGAATGCCTGACCAACGCGCTGCGCCACGGCGTGGCACGCGAGATCAGCCTGCGCGTTGAACGCCGTGCCGGCGATGACAACGCGCTGCTGATCCGCGTCGAGGACGACGGCGGCGGCGACGCAGCCCGTGTCGCGCAGTCGGCCGGTTTCGGTCTGACCGGCATCCGCGAGCGCGTCACGGCAGCCGGCGGATCGCTGTCGATCCTGCCGGCCCGCGGCGGCCTCAGCGTTGCCGCCACCATCCCGCTCGCCGCGTGAGGCCGGCATGAGCGAGGTTGCAGCAACAGGCATCTCCGTGCTGCTGGTCGACGACCACCCGATCGTCCGGCAAGGCTACCGGCGCGTGCTGGAAAGCCAGGGCGATCTGCACGTCGTGGCGGAGGCCGACAACGCCGCGGACGCCTACAGCGCGTTCAAGGCGCATGACCCAGACGTCGTCGTGCTCGATATCTCGATGCCCGGCGCGAGCGGGCTGGAGGCGATCCGCAACATCCGCGCGCGCAGCCCGCGGGCGCGGATCCTCGTCTTCACCATGCACAACGAAGCCGTGCTGGTGAAGGCCGCCTTTGGCGCGGGCGCCAGCGGGTTCGTCACCAAGAGCAGCGAGCCCTCTGCCGTCGTGACCGCGATTCGCAGCATCGCCCGCGGCGAGCGCGCCATGAGCGACGACATCGCACATGTTCTGGCCGAGGACAGCCTGTCGCCGGGGGGTTCGGCGCTGGACCAGCTGGGTGAGCGCGAGATCGAGATCCTGCGTCAATTCGCCGGCGGCGCCACCACCGAGCAGATCGCGACGCATCTCAATCTCAGCGTCAAGACGGTGCAGAACTATCACTATCTGATCAAGACCAAGACCGGAGCGCGCACGGATGCGCAACTCGTGCGGCTGGCCGCGACCTGTGGGCTGACCAGGATCTAGCAGCCAGGCTGCCGCACTGCCTTATCTCCCGAAGCTTCTCAATCTGCTGAACGAAATTGGAACGGAGCCGATCCGGCTCCTGTTAGTACGCCAGAGAAGGAGTAAAGGGTCATGAGTAAGGGTCACCACAAGGCAGTCGACCATCCCCCGATCATCACGGTAGGCGAGCTCATCGACGAACTTTGCCGTCTGCCGGACACGGCCGTCGTCCACTTTCGCTGCCCCATGTTCGATCAGGAGCTGACGTTCTACCGCCTTCGAAAGCGGTCAAAGGACGCCGTCGAAATCGCCGTCAACGCATATCCGGACAGTCCGCCCGTCGTGCCGTCGCCCGATCATGCCTTCCAAGCGCGAAGACAATCGGCATCCTCGCCCTCGCTTCGCGACGGCGCCGCTCTCCAGAAGACGCGAGGTTGATGAGCCCAGCCTGAATGGGCCCTGCGGCCCTGGAGCATGATCGGGATAAGTCTGCCGCGGTTAGGCCGTCCTCAGCCCGCGCAGCAGCAGAGCGAGCGTCGCATCGACGCGCGCGGAGAGATCGGCGTCCTTCCACTCGTCGGCATGGGCCGGATGATGGAAGCGGACGGTCGCATCGAAGATCGCGCGCGCGGTTGCCTTGACGTCGCCCACGGCGAATTCGCCCCGCTTCACGCCATCGGTCAGGATCGCCGCGATCTGGTCGATCATGGTGTCCTTGTGGCATTTGACGGCCGCACAGGCCTCGCGTGCCAGCGTCAGGTAGGTCTCGAACATTTCGGGATCGTCGAGCACACGCGAACACTTGGCTGCGAACAGCGTGCGCAGCCAGCGGTCGAGCCTGTCGGGCGCCGGCCCCTGCTCGTTGGCGATCGCCAGCAACGGCGCGTCGATGCGGTCCAGCCAGCGTTTTGCAACGGCCTCGCGCAGCGAGGCCTTGCTGGGGAAATGGCGATAGACGCTGCCGTGGCTCACATCGAGCGCACGGGCAACGTCGACCACGGTGGCCTTGGCAAGTCCGTAGCGCCTGAGTACGTCCTCGGTGACTTCGAGGATCCGCTCCGGCGTCAAGACAACGGCTTCATTCATGCCAGCACCATGTTCCCGTTTGGGGCTCAGTTACCCGGCAGTAGGGCTGTTTCCGAAGCGCCCTTGCCGGTCGTTCGGAAAGCCTATGCCTTAATGAGGCAGTTTTGCAGCCTGCGCCGCGATCTGGCGCGCCACCAGCAAATTGAGCCAATGCCCAATCACCCCGGTGAGATTGAGGATTTCGGTCGTCATTGTCGTAAGTCTCCATTCGTCCGCGGTCCCCGTTCTTCAATTCGCCCTACGATCCGAGTTTGTTTCGGATGTCGGGCTCTCCGGGGTTGTCGCGGGACGCCCAATCGGAGCGTCCGGGAACGGATATACACGTCTCGCTGACAGATTTCAACATCTGTCAGTCAATGATCCGTGATTGACCGCTGATTTCTGCGGCCGGGCCGCCCCCTCGCCAGATACCGCTGCCAGCCGAGCCTTGGCGCTGGCTGCCTGCTCGGTCCAATCATCCCCCGCTAGCTTGCGCCCGCCGTTTGTTTAGCCCTCCCCGCTCTGCTAAATCACGGCGTAAAAAACATTTTGGCCGGCACAGCCCCCTTGGGCCGCCCGCCTACCTTGCTGGAGCCTTCAGATGATCCCCCGCTACACCCGCCCGGAAATGGCCTCGATCTGGGAGCCGCAGACCCGGTTCAAGATCTGGTTTGAGATCGAGGCGCATGCGGCGGACGCGCTCGCCGAACTCGGAACCATCCCCAAGGAGGCCGCCAAAACGGTCTGGGCCAAGGCCAAGGACGCCACATTCGACGTCGCCCGCATCGACGAGATCGAGCGCGAGACCAAGCACGACGTCATCGCCTTCCTCACCCACCTCGCCGAGATCGTCGGTCCCGAGGCGCGCTTCGTGCACCAGGGCATGACCTCCTCCGACGTGCTCGATACCTGCCTCAACGTCCAGCTCACCCGCGCCGCCGACCTGTTGCTCGCCGACCTCGACAAGGTGCTGGCCGCGCTCAAGAAGCGCGCCTTCGAGCACAAGATGACGCCGACCATCGGCCGCAGCCACGGCATCCATGCCGAGCCCGTCACCTTCGGCCTCAAGCTCGCTTATGCCTATGCCGAATTCACGCGCGCCAAGGAGCGCCTGATCGCGGCACGCAAGGAAGTCGCGACCTGCGCCATCTCCGGCGCCGTCGGCACCTTTGCGCAGATCGATCCCCGCGTCGAAGAGCATGTCGCAAAGGCCATGGGCCTCGTCCCCGAGCCGATCTCGACCCAGGTGATCCCGCGCGACCGTCACGCCATGTATTTCTCGACGCTCGGCGTGATCGCCTCCTCGATCGAGCGCCTCGCCGTGGAAATCCGACACATGCAGCGCACCGAGGTGCTGGAGGCCGAAGAGTTCTTCTCGGAGGGGCAGAAGGGCTCGTCCGCGATGCCGCACAAGCGCAATCCGGTGCTGTCGGAGAACCTCACCGGCCTCTCGCGCATGGTACGGGCCTATGTGACGCCGGCCCTGGAGAACGTCGTGCTCTGGCACGAGCGCGACATCTCGCATTCCTCGGCCGAGCGGATGATGGGCCCCGACGCCACCGTGACACTCGACTTCGCGCTGGTGCGCCTCGCCGGGCTGATCGACAAGCTCCTGGTGTACCCCGCCAACATGCAGAAGAACCTCGACCGCCTCGGCGGCCTCGTGCATTCGCAGCGCGTGCTGCTGGCGCTGACGCAGAAGGGCGCGAGCCGCGAGGATGCCTACAAGCTCGTGCAGCGCAACGCCATGCCGGTCTGGCGTGGCGAAGGCGACTTCCTCCAGCTTCTGAAGAAGGACACCGAGGTGAAGAAGTATCTCACCGACGCCGAGATCGAGGAACAGTTCGACCTCGGCTATCACCTCAAGCACGTCGACACGATTTTCAAGCGCGTGTTCGGGGAAGCGTAGATCGTAGGGTGGGTTAGCCTTGCGGCCTGCGCGCAGCGCAGTCCGCTGGGCGTAACCCACCTCTTTTCGCTCCCGCTGAGACAAACAGTGGTGGGTTACGCCGCGCAGATGCGCTATGCGCATCTGCAGGGCTAACCACCCTACAAACGACGACAGAAAACGGATCCCCCCATGCCCATCGTCAACCGCGTTGCCGCCCTCTCCGACGAAATGGCCGCCTGGCGCCATGACTTCCACGAGAACCCAGAGCTGCTCTACGAAGTCCACCGCACTGCCGGCATCGTCGCGGACAAGCTTCGCGAGTTCGGCTGTGACGAGGTGGTGACGGGCATCGGCCGCACCGGCGTGGTCGGCGTGATCCGCGGCCGCAAGTCCGCCTCCGGCAAGGCCATCGGGCTCCGCGCCGACATGGACGCGCTGCCGATCATGGAGACGTCGGGCGTGCCCTATGCCTCGAAGGTCCCCGGCAAGATGCACGCCTGCGGACATGACGGCCACACCGCCATGCTGCTGGGCGCGGCCAAATATCTCACGGAGACGCGCAATTTCGACGGCACGGCCGTGGTGATCTTCCAGCCCGCCGAAGAAGGCGGCGGCGGCGGCAAGGCCATGGTCGAGGACGGGCTGATGACGCGCTGGAACATCCAGGAGGTCTACGGCATGCACAACATGCCGGGCCTGCCCGAGGGTCATTTCGCAACCACGCCCGGCCCGATGCTCGCGTCCTCCGACAACATCCAGATCACCGTCCGTGGCAAGGGCGGCCATGCCGGCGCAGGTCCGCACAAATCCGTCGACAGCGTGCTGATCGGCTCGCAGATCGTGAATGCGCTGCAATCGATCGTCGCCCGCAACGTCGACCCGCTGAAGTCAGCGGTCATCTCGATCACGCAATTCCATTCCGGCACCGCGTTCAACATCATCCCGGAGGTCGCCGAACTCGGCGGCACCGTGCGCACGCTCGACCCCGAGGTGCGCGATCTCGTCGAGCGCCGCATCGGCGAAGTCGCCGACAGCATCGCCCGCGCCTATGGCGGCTCGGCCGAGACGAAGTACACGCGGATGTATCCGGTGACGATGAACCATGCCCGCGAGGCCGGCCTTGCCGCCGACGTCGCCCGCGACATCGTCGGCACTGAGCGCGTCAACGACAAGTTCGTCCCGATGATGGGCGCCGAGGATTTCTCCTTCATGCTGGAGGCGCGGCCCGGCGCAATGGTGCTTGTCGGCATGGGCGACGGCAACGAGTGTCACCACCCCGCCTACGTGTTCAACGACAACATTCTGGGTCACGGCGCCTCGTTCTGGGCGCGCCTCGTCGAAACGCGGATGCCGGCGGGATAGAGCCTCGTAGGGTGGGTTAGCCGAAGGCGTAACCCACCACTTCTGTTGCCGCGGAGACGAAAGAGGTGGGTTACGCCGAGCAGATGCGCTTTGCGCATCTGCAGGGCTAACCCACCCTACGCTCTCACGTCGAATAAGGTGGGCATGGCGCTTTGCGCCTTTGCCCATCCTACGAGTGCGAAGCGCCCTTCACCTACGCGTGCACCACCTCATGGCGCATCACGAACGGTGCAAGCAGCTTTTGAACCTCGCCAGCGGCCATCTCACGCCGGTCCTCCGGCACCCCCGTCAGCGTCACGGTCGCGATCGAGCCGTGGCTGCCGTGCGGACCGACCTTCACCCTGCAATCGATGCCGCGCTCGACCAGCGGCGCCAGCACCTTGGTGAACACGCGCTCGGCCGCGTCCCAGCGCAGCTGCGGCTTGAACACTTTTCCGACACCGGTCACCGGCATCGGATCGATCGGGATGACCTGCACCGGGACGGCAGCGCGCTCCGGCGTGCGCTCGCGCACCCACGCTTCCAGCTCGCCCGGCTCGACCTTGGCGCCCGGCTTCAACTGCACGTAGCCCACCGGCAGCTCGCCGGCATAGGCATCGGGTTGGCCAACCACCGCGGCGAAGCCGACCGCGGGGTGACCGAACATGATCTCCTCGATCGGTGCCGGATCGATGTTGTGGCCACCGCGGATCACGAGGTCCTTGGCACGACCGGTGATCCAGAGATAGCCGTCGGCATCGAGCCGGCCGAGATCGCCGGAGTTGACCCAGACCTCGTCGACGAAGGCACCCCTGTTGTGCTCGTCGTTGAGATAGCCGCCGAACACACCGGGCCCGGCCATGATGACGACCCCGATCTCGTCCGGCTTGCAGTCGCGGATCAGGCGTCCCTCGGCATCGAGCTGCACGATGCGCACGCGCGCATAAGGCATGGGAAGGCCGACCGAGCCGAGCCGGATCGGCCGGCCCGGATAGGCGAGCGTATGCACGCTCGAGGTCTCGGTCATGCCGTAGACCTCGACCACCGGCAGATTCAGTTTCTCCTGGATCGCCGAGCCGACCGCGACCGGAATCGCCGAGCCGCCACCTGCCGCATATTTCAGGCTTGAGATATCCGCGTTGCCCGGCGGCACCGCGAGCGTGGCGGCAAGCACCGTCGGCACGCTCGACAGCGCTTCGGGCTTGAACCGCTCGGCGAGTTGCCAGATGTTCTTCACCGCATTCGGGTTGCGCCAGCCGCTCGGCGACAGCACGACCAGCGAGCCGCCGCTCGACAGCGTCGTCAGCACCTGCGTCAGCGATCCACCGACGTGAAACAGCGGCATGCCGAACAGCAGATTGGCGCCGGGCTTGCCCTTCAACAGCAGATTGAGCGCCCAGGCCTGATAGACCTGGTTGGCATGGGTGTGCCGCACCAGCTTCGGCGTGCCCGTGGTGCCGCCGGTGTGGAAATAAGCTGCTATGTCGGCACCCGAGATCTTGCGTCCGCTGACCAGCCGGTCCGCCGGGTGCTGCTTGATTAGGTCGCTGAAGGCGAAGATGCCCTTGGCCGGATCGCCGCCGCCGAACACCTGCACGATGGCCTTTAGATTCTTGAGCTGCGGGCGGATCTGCTCGACCTTCTGCCAGATGTCGGTACCCGGCATCGGTGCGAGCGCCACCAGGATCTTGGTGTTCGCGGCCTCCAGGATCTCGGCGATCTGGTGTGGCTCGAGCAGCGGGTTGACGGGATTGGCGATGCCGGCGGCCTCCGCGCCGAACATCGTGACGAAGGCATCGGGCACCAGCGGCAGCATGAAGCTGATGACGTCGCCCTTCTCGGCGCCAAGCGCGTGAAACATGTTGGCGGCCTGGGTGACGCGCGCGATGAAATCGCGGTGCGTGACGACCAGCGGTGTGTCGGCAGGATCGGCATTTTGCAGGAACTGGATCGCCGCGCCGTCAGGATTGCGCGCCGCACCTAGCCTGATCGCATCATAGGTGCTCTCGGCCGCGACGCGGTCGGCGTAAGGGATCTGCTCGAACGCCCGGACCTCCTCGTCCGTCAACAGATCCGGATAGTCGTTGCCGATCAACCGATCGAGCGCGTGGATACCCGCCATGAATTTCCGTCCTCCCTCAGATGCATGTCCCCGCCCGCGTATCTTCTGACATCTTGGTTCGGCGAGGCCCCGGCCGAGCGCCCGGCCGAGCCGGACCAGAATGATGGATGATTGAGCGTTCGTCCATTGCCTACCGGCTGTGGCGCTTGAACCTCTGCGGCTGATGCGGGGACCAAGAACTGGCACTGAATTCGCTCGTCAGCGTCCTGCCGCAAGACTTGAGGTGATCATGACGATGCCCCTGCGGAATCGCATCACGCGGCTGATCGCCGCGTTCGCGACGGTATTCGCAATCGCTCTGCCCTCTGCCACTCTCGGCGCGGACACCCAGTTCGACAAGATGCGCGCCAAGGTCGCAGCCTTCGTCACCGACAAGATGGAGAAGCTGGGCGGGTCCCGCATCGTCTACAAGGTAGACATTGATGGCTTGCGGGCGGCGGCCGTCACGGACCTGCGCGACGACGTCTACAAGACCCTGCGCGAGGGTCGGATCGCCTTCTCCGGCCTTGCGATCCGCGACGCCGGCGTCGACGTTAAGATCGCGGACGCGAAGGGCCGCGAACAGCTCACGCGCAAACTCGCATCGGCGGCCGAGGGACTGCCGACGCATGCGTTCACCGTGACTGATGGCGGAGACGGTCTGATCAGGCTTGCACCGACCGATGCCGCATCCGCCGAGCGGCTGCGCGACCTCGTCGAAGATTCCATCGCCATGATCGAGCAGCGCCTCAAGGACGCCGGCGTCAAGCTTGCCATCGTTCAAGTCGACGGGACGGACCGCATCCGCATCTTCCTGCCCGGCGTGATGGAGCCCGAGCATGTCACCGCGATCTTCGCCAGGAAGGTCAAGGTCGGATTCCGCCTGATCGATCTCTCGATGTCCGCGGAGCAGGCGCAATCCGGCGCGCCTCCGGCAGGCACCGAAGTCCTGCTCGGCTTCAAGGACAGGATTCCTTATCTCGTCGCCAAGGACAGCGCGATCGAGGGCGGCGACATCAGCTATGCCGGCCCGGGATTCGGCGCAGACGGCAAGGAGCCGATCGCCTCGTTCCGCTTCAACGGCCGCGGCACACGGCGCTTCGCCCACATCACCGCAGAGAACGTCGGGAAGCCCTTTGCCATCGTGCTCGACGACAAGGTGATCTCCGCTCCCGTGATCCGCGAGCCCATCACCGGCGGCTCGGGCCAGATCGCCGGCAACTTCACCCTGGAAGAGGCCAACAGCGTCGCGATGCTGCTGCGCGCCGGCTCGCTGCCAGGCCGCCTCGGCCTCGTCGAGCAGCAGGTCGTGCAGCCCGCCACCAAGCCTTAAGCGACAGGTCGCGCCACGCCCCGGCCGCACCGGCATCCCGGCCGGTCCGCGACGCCGCAGCCCGCACCGGCTGCCCCGAATCACGCCCCGCGCCGTGGCCAGTCGGGCAACCAAGGGGTAATTGCCGAAACGCCCGACCACGCTAAAATTTGCCTCTTGCAGCATGACGGCCGGAAGCGTCATTCAAGCGGTCGTCATTCGATTTCGGCTATACGGGTGCCGACCAGGATTGAAGGCCTTACGCGAGGACCAGATCATGCCGTCCGGCAGCGCAGACATTTCGTCGATCCTCGACCGCATTCTCGATGCGGCAACCGACAACCTCAGGATCGCCAAGATCCTGGTCCAGATGGGCCTCGACCCGAACAACGTCACCTACGACGCGATCTTCAATCGGCTGCTGGAGATCTTTGTCCACAACATCACGCTGGCCAATCTGTTCGCCGCGGTTGGCGCCGGCTTCTTCGTCGCCACCCTCTTGATGCGGACGATGGTGCCGCTGCGCGTCGCCAATATGATCGGCTGCGCGTTCTTCACCGTTTTCGGTGCGCTCTCCGCCAATGTCGCGACGTTCCTGCTGTATCTCCTGCTGCTTCCGATCAACGCCCTGCGCCTGCGGCAAATGCTCAAGCTGGTCAAGAAGGCGCGCCATGCGGCCGAAGGCGACATGTCGATCGAATGGCTCAAGCCGTTCATGACCGAGCGCAAATACCGCCGCGGCGACACGCTGTTCAAGCTGGGCGATCCCGCAAAGGAAATGCTCCTCACGGTCACCGGCAAGTTCCTGGTCAAGGAGATCAACGTCGAGATTGGGCCCGGGGCGCTGATGGGCGAGCTCGGCTTCCTCACACCTGACAACCGGCGCACCGGAACGATTCAATGCATCGAAGACGGCCAGGTGCTGACGATCACCTATGACCGGCTGCTCGAGATCTACTTCCAGGACCCGCAGTTCGGCTATTATTTCCTGGTGCTGACCAGCCAGCGCCTCCTGCAAAACATCGATCGCCTGCAGAAGCAGCTGGCGGCGGAGCGCGCGGCGACGACGAACAGGATCGCGTGACCGTCGCGCGGGCCACGTGGCGTCGCCCTCCGTCCGGGACGTCGCGGGGTCCCGCCGCAAAATCGCCCTAAAAACCGAATGGTAACCATGACGGGCTAGGGTATCGTAGTGACCAATTCTGAGACCATCCTGGTGTTCGATTCCGGCCTTGGCGGGCTCACGGTGCTCCGTGAGGTCGTGGCCGCGCGCCCGGCTGCGCATTACGTCTATGTCGCCGACGACGCCTTCTTCCCCTACGGGCACCACGACGAGGCTGAGATCATCGCTCGCGTGGTGCCGCTGATGGGGGAGCTGATCGGCACGCATGATCCCGACCTCGTCGTCATCGCCTGCAACACGGCCTCCACCCTGGTCCTGTCTCACTTGCGCGCCGCGTATTCCGTGCCGTTCGTCGGCACGGTGCCGGCGATCAAGCCGGCCTGCGCGCAGTCGAGAACCCGCCGCGTCTCGGTGCTCGGCACCAAGGGAACGGTGAAGCGGGAATACACCAAGGCGCTGATCCGCGATTTCGCGCAAGGCTGCGAGGTGACGCTGGTCGGCTCGCCCGAGCTTGCGTCGCTGGCCGAAGCCGAGCTCCGCGGCGCACCGGTCAGCGACGAGGCCCTCGCCGCCGAACTCGCGCCGTGCTTCGTCGGCGATCCCGCCGACGCGACATCGCGCACCGACACGGTGGTACTCGCCTGCACGCATTATCCGCTGCTGCTCGACCGGCTGAGGCGGCTCGCACCCTGGCCGGTCGACTGGATCGATCCGGCCCCGGCGATCGCCCGCCGCGTCTCCGATCTGCTTGGCCCGCGGATCGGCGCACTCGCGCAGTCGGGCGCTGAGATGATCTTCACATCGAACCGCGCACACGGCCTGTCGGCCACGCTGACGCCGTTCTTCGGCGGGCGCGCGCTGGCCTGACTTTGCGCGGCAACGAGCCGCTGCTAGGCTCCGCCGTCGTCATCTTTCCCGCAGGCCATTTCCATGTCGGTCCCGTCCACGCCGCTCAGCCGCCTCCGCCAATTGTGGCGCGAGGGCCGCCCCGCCTTCGGCGCCATTGCGACGATCCCAAGCGTGCAGACCGTGCAGATCATGGCGCGCTCGCTCGACTGGATCATCGTCGATCTCGAACACGGCCCGATCGGATTGACCGAAGCGCATGCGATGATCGCTGCGACGACCGGCACGCCCTGCACCCCCTTGGTTCGGATCGCGGCGAACGAGCCCTGGCTTGCCAAGGCCCCGATGGACATCGGCGCCTTCGGCATCAACTTCCCCATGATCACCACGCCCGCCGAAGCCGAGAAGGCGGTCCGTAGCGTGCGCTACCCGCCGCGTGGCGACCGGCTCTGGGGTCCGTTCCACGCCCCGTTCCGTTGGGGCCAGTCGATGCCGGACTACATGGCGAGCGCCGACGACGAGATGATCTGCATGATCACCATCGAGCATGTCGACGCGGTCAACCGCATCGACGAGATCATGGCGACGCCGGGCATCGACGTCGCCGTGATCGGCCCCGGCGATCTCGCCACCTCCATCAACAAGCGCGGCCGGATGGACGATCCGGAGTTGCTCGAACTGATCGCGCGCGCCGAGGCCGGCATCCTCAGAAGCGGCGTGCCGATCGGGGGCGTGGCCCGCACCGCCGACCAGGCCAACGCCCTGATCGACCGCGGCTACCGCGCGATCGCGCTCGGCTTCGACTGGTCGCTGTTCCAGCGCGGCATCATGGCGGCCTTCGAGGGGATTAAGCGCTGAATCGCCGCAACGCGTGTGGCCGGCCTCACCGGGAACCGCGGCGCTGCTGGGTTCCGCGGTTCAGGGGGAAACGTGCTCAAGGAGACTTTGCTCGCGCTGTTATTTGCCTGCCTCGCCTCAACAGGTCTTGCCTCTGGCGACAAATAATTGAACTCATTAAGGTATTTGAGCCGCCAACAAGACCAAGCCACTTGGCTTGCCGGCGCGCTGAAAGCGACGAACCCAGGGGCCCCAAGCCGGTTGGTTCATGCTAAGCACGCGACGAGCGGTCGACGCGCTCGTTGCACATATTTTGGCCTTATCCCAGGAACCGGAGACCAATGCGCGGGACGCCCAAGACCATTTCGCTGCGGCGCCGCCTGATTTGCGACCTCATGCACGCCTCGATGGGCGTGCCCTTCGTTTCGCTCTCCCGTTCGCTCAGTATCCGCCCCCTGCTGGACGCCCGCGCAGGTACAACGGCGCCCGCCGGCTGGGCCGCGATGTTCGTCAAGGCTTTCGCCCTGGTTGCCCGAGACGAGCCGATCCTGCGCACCGTCTACGTCAAATGGCCGTGGCCGGCCTTTTATGAGCTGCCGAAGAGCGTGGCGCTGGTGGCGATCGCTCGGGTCGAGGCCGGCGAGGAATGCGTGATGCCGCAGCGAATCGCAGCCCCGGAGGCCCTGTCGCTGGCGGCAATCGATGCCGAGATTCGACGCGGCAAGACAGCACCGATCGCTGACGTCCCCATGTTCCGCAAGATCATGCGGGCGACCCGGCTGCCGTTGCCGCTCCGGCGGCTGTCATGGGCCATCGGTCTGAATTTCGGCCGCCAGCGGGGCAATTGGTTCGGCAGCTTCGCGGTGAGTTCGGTGGCCGCCTATGGCGGCGGCGAGCTCCACCCCATCACGCCGGGCCCCTATATCGTCAGCTATGGGCGCGTCGAGCCCGTCCAGACCATCCATGTCGTGATCCGCTGGGACCACCGGGTCACCGACGCCGCCCCGATTGCCCGGGTCCTGACCCGGCTGGAGCAGGTCCTGAACACTGAAATCGCTGCGGAATTGCGGGCGGCCGGCCCCAAGCCGATCCGCGCGGTCGGGACGTAGAAGATACCGTCGTTCCGGGGCGGCGGCTCGAAGAGCCGAACTCGGAACCTCGAGATTCCGGGTTCGATGCTGCGCATCGCCCCGGAGAGAGACAGGCTAATGAATTGACAGCCGGCCCCAAACTCCCCTAAAAGCCGCCTGCTCGCGGGCCGATTTCGGCCCGCGAAGCGTTTCGCGACCCGTGGTCAAATCCCTTAAGCTTTGGGGATCGGACCTGTCGGTGCCGGGCCTGGCCCGTCACACAGGAGGGCGCGTTTCCTCAAACCATGCAACCGAAGAGGACGCGATGACTAAGCGCAGTGAGGCGAAGTACAAGATCGATCGCCGTATGGGCCAGAACATCTGGGGCCGCCCGAAGAGCCCCGTGAACCGCCGCGAATATGGCCCCGGCCAGCACGGCCAGCGCCGCAAGGGCAAGCTCTCCGACTTCGGCGTGCAGCTGCGCGCCAAGCAGAAGCTGAAGGGCTACTACGCCAACATCAGCGAGCGTCAGTTCCACGGCATCTATGTCGAGGCGAGCCGCCTCAAGGGCGACACCGGCGAGAACCTGATCGGCCTGCTCGAGCGTCGTCTCGACGCGGTCGTGTACCGCGCCAAGTTCGTCTCCACCATCTTCGCCGCCCGCCAGTTCATCAACCACGGCCACGTCAAGGTGAACGGCCGCAAGGTCAACATTTCGAGCTACCAGCTCAAGGTCGGCGACGTGATCGAGGTCAAGGAAGCCTCCAAGCAGCTCGCCCACGTGCTCGAAGCCAGCCAGCTCCCTGAGCGCGAGGTCCCCGACTATCTCGAAGTCGACCACGGCAAGATGACCGCGAAGTACAGCCGTATTCCCGGCCTCTCCGACGTGCCGTTCCCGGTGCAGATGGAGCCGCATCTGGTCGTCGAATTCTATTCGCGCTGATATCTCCGCGATCCATCGCTCAAAGGCCCCGGTTTCCGGGGCCTTTTTGTTGTGGTATCCTGCTTTCGATGTCCCAGACGACCGACCAGTTCGCCAACATTACGCCCTCAGCGACGCCTTCCGAGGCGGAGCTTGAAGCATGGGCCAAGCTGCCCCGAGACGAACAGGTCCGTCGCTATCAAGCGCTGTTCGCTCAGCCGGATTGCAACAACTTCACATCGGACACCCCGGACGACATCCTCGCAGCCGCGCGCCAACGCGTCGTCCAGCGCCGCAATGGCTGAGTACCGGCTATCGGAGCGTACCCGAGCCGATTTGATCGACATCTACGACTTCACCGAGAGCCGGTTCGGCAAATATCAGGCCGAGGCTTACTATGCAGGTCTGATCCGCTCCTTCGGGCTTCTCGCCGATTTCCCTCTCATTGGCCAACAGGTGGATGAACTCGCGGCTGGCTATCGGCGTTTCCGCTTCCAATCACATCTGATTTTCTACACGGTGCAATCCAACCACGTCGAAATCCGCGCCATTCTCCACGGTGCGCTAGACATCAGGCCGCAACTGTTCGACTAGACGAGACCAGCCATGCTCTACACCCCTCCCCCGATCGATCCCAAGGCGCCACCTGTCCGAATCAACCTGCTCTCGGACACGCAGACCAGGCCGACGGCCGCGATGCGCGAGGCGATGGCGCGGGCTGAGGTCGGCGACGAGCAGGTCGGCGACGACCCGACCGTCAATGCGCTGTGCGAGCGCGTCGCGGATCTGCTGGGCAAGGAAGCTGCGGTCTACATGCCTTCGGGCACGATGTGCAACGTCACCGCGACGTTGGTGCATTGCCGCCCCGGCGACGAGATCCTGGCGCATGAGACCGCGCACATCATCGCGCGCGAAGGCGGCGCGCATGCCGCGATCGGCGGCTTCCAGGTCACCCAGCTCAAGGGCGAGGGCGGCCAGTTCACACCGGAGACTCTTCGCAAGGCACTGCATCCGCGCACGCGCTACCAGCCGCCGCAGACCGTCGTCAGCGTCGAGCAGACCGCCAATATCGGCGGCGGCACGATCTGGAAGAAGACCGCGCTGGACGAGATCGTCGCGATCGCCAAGCAACACGGCCTCGTCACCCACATGGATGGCGCACGCCTGCTCAACGCCACCGTGGCAAGCGGCATCTCCCCGCGCGACATGACCGCGGGCTGGGATTCGGCCTGGATCGACTTCTCGAAGGGCCTCGGTGCGCCGATCGGCGGCGTGCTCGCAGGCTCGCGTGCCTTCATCGACGCGGTCTGGCAGTGGAAGCAGCGCCTCGGCGGCTCGATGCGGCAGGCCGGGATCTGCGCGGCGGCCTGCATCTACGCGCTCGACCATCACGTCGAGCGCCTCGCCGACGACCACGCCAATGCGCGGGCGCTCGCCCGCGGACTGTCGCAGATCTCAGGCATCGAGGTGCAGGAGCCCGAGACCAATCTCGTGTTCTTCAAGCCGGACGGCGCCGGCATTCCCGGCGACAAGATGGTCGCCGCACTCCGTCAACGCGGCGTGACGCTTGCGATGATGGACGGCCGCATCCGCGCCTGCACCCATCTCGACGTCAATGCGAGCCAGATCGAGGAGACGATCGGATACGTCCGCGAGATCGTGCGCGGCGCCTGATCACCTCCCCATCGCCTGATAGATCAGCGTCTTCAGCTCACGTTGAATCCGGCCGCGCTGCGACGGCGCCTGCGCCATGAATATCCCGAGAAGATCGTCCTCGGGATCGACGAAGAAGAACGTGCCGGCGACCCCGTCCCAGCGATATTCACCTGTAGGCCAGGACGTGCCCGGAGGCACCGAGGTGCGCACCGCGAAGCCGAGGCCGAAGCCCGAGCCCCCACCCGGATAGTACATCTGGTCGCGTACGATCTTCGTCTCGGGTCCGATGTGGTCCGAAACCATCAGCGCAATGGTCTCGGACTTCAGATAGCGACGGCCCTCATAAGTGCCGCCATTCAGCAGCATCTGCGCGAAGCGGGCGTAATCGCCGATCGTGCCGACCATGCCGGCGCCGCCCGATTCCCATCTCACGGGCCGCCTGATGTCGCGGACTTCAGTCGTCGGGCTGATGCTGCGGTCCTCCGGCATCGGTTCGGCGATCCGTGCAAACCTGGCGGGATCGGCAACGTAGAACGCAGTCTCGGTCATGCCGAGCGGATCGAGCAGCCGCTCCTTCTCGAACTGGAGCAGCGTCTTGCCCGAGACCACCTCGACGACGCGGCCGAGCACATCGGTGGCAAAACCGTAGGTCCACATCGTGCCGGGCTGCTCGGCCAGCGGCAGCGTGGCGAGCTTCGCAACGAACTCGGCATTGGAAAGATCGCTGTTGAAGAGGTCCGCCGCGGCATGGAGCTCGCGCACCAGTCCACCGCCACGAAAACCGTAAGGCAGCCCCGCGGTGTGGCGCAAGAGGTCCTTGATCGTGATCAGACGCTGCTGCGGCTCCAGCATCAGCGAAACCTTGCCGTCTGCTGCTTTCCTTTCGATGCCCACCTTCATGCCGGCAAAGGCCGGAATGTATTTTGACACGGGATCGTCGAGCGAAAGCCTGCCTTCCTCGACCAGCATCATCGCCACGACGGATGTGATCGGCTTCGACATCGAATAGAGGCGGAAGATCGTATCCGCGCTCATCGATATCTGGGTGGCGACATCGCGGACGCCGAAATTCTCGTGGTAGACCGGCTTGCCGTGTTGCTGGAGCAGCAGGATGGCGCCGGGGATCTTGCCGGTGGCAACCTCATTCCGGATGTAGTCGGAAACCTTCGCCAGCCCTTCCGTGGAGAGCGTGCGGGCAGCGCGTCCCTCGGCGCCGGCCTTCGCACCGACGACGGCAACGAGGAGAACGAGCCCCACGATGAACGCGCAGCGCCCACGCATGTCATTTCTCCATGGCTTCATAAACCGACTGCTTCAATGTTCGCTGCACGCGCCCCGCACTCGGTCGGGATCTGCCAGGAGGACGAGGAACTTTTCCTGCCTCGGATCGATCACGAAACAGCACCGCCGATCTTGCCGGGGCCGCCGTGTCGCGCAAGCGCCTCGGCATGGAGTTCGGCGCCTGACTCGGCGAAGCAGCAGAACACCACGTGAGCAACGGACGGCGCAGCGGCGAGCGCTTCGATCGTCGTGCGCACCGCGATATCGGCCGCCCGGTCGGCAGGAAAGCGGAAAATTCCGGTCGAAATCGCGGGGAATGCCACTGAGGTCAGCTCGTGCCGACCGCACAGCTCCATCGATCGGCGATAACAGGAGGCGAGCAGATCGTCCTCGCCGAGCGTGCCGCCATTCCATACCGGACCGACGGTGTGGATCACATGTGCAGCCCTGAGCCGATAACCCCTGGTGATCTTCGCGTCACCCGTCTTGCAGCCGTGGAGCATGCGGCATTCGGCGACGAGATCGGGCCCGGCAGCCCGATGGATCGCACCGTCCACGCCGCCCCCGCCAAGGAGCGACGTGTTGGCGGCGTTGACGATGGCGTCGACGCCGAGTGTCGTGATGTCGGCAATGATGACCTCAAGCCTGGCGCCGCCGATCCGGCGCGTCAGCACGGTCACGTATCAGGCCGCGACGACGACCCCCTTTTCGGAGAAGAGCTGCTGCAATTCGCCGGCCTGGAACATCTCGCGGACGATGTCGCAACCGCCGACGAACTCGCCCTTCACATAGAGCTGCGGAATGGTCGGCCAGTTGGAGAAGGTCTTGATGCCGTTGCGCAGTTCGGCGGATTCGAGGACGTTGAGCCCCTTATAGCCGACGCCGAGATGATCGAGGATCTGGACGACCTGGCCGGAGAAACCGCACTGCGGAAATTGCGGCGTGCCCTTCATGAACAGAACCACGTCGTTCGACTTCACTTCGTTGGCGATGAATTCCTCGATGCTCATATCTATGTCCTTCTGGGCCGAGCCCTCACCAATCTTTTCGGGCCGGCTCGACCGATTTAACCCGATACCTACCCATATATGTAGCCCAAACCGTTGTGCATCCAAAGTAAAATGGCGGCGACGAGCCCCTGGCGACAGTGCAGAGCCCAACAGGTCCATAGGCTGATGACATCAATATCATCGCCGGAGAGGACTTTCATACCGTAACGGAGCCCCTATCTAGGACGAACCCTCGTTATGGAACCGGGTCGCGCAAACAACGTTCTCTTGTCCTGTCTGGAGAAAAACGTGACGAAACAAGCCTCAGCTACGGCCGCCCCCCAGCTTTCGTCACCGTCCTCCCACCCGGACGACCTCGCCCAGCGGCTGGGAGAGGCGTTTCTCACCGTCCGCAATGAGACCGAACGGCGGGCAGCGCCGCTGTCACCGGAGGACCAGCAGATCCAGTCCATGCCGGATGCCAGCCCGACCAAATGGCATCGGGCCCATACCACTTGGTTCTGGGAGCAATTCCTGCTCGGCGAGCACGCGGCGGGCTACCGGCCCTTCCACCCCGATTTCGCGTTCCTGTTCAATTCCTATTACGTCAGCGCCGGCCCGCGACATGCCCGCAATCATCGCGGCGACATCACCCGGCCGAGCGCCGACCAGGTCGGCGCCTATCGCAATTACGTCGATGCCGCCATCGTCAAATTCTTCCGCGAGGCTCGCGAGGACAAGCTCCGTGCAATCGCGTCGCTGGTCGAGGTGGGACTTAATCATGAGCAGCAGCATCAGGAGCTGATGTTCACCGACATCCTGCATGCCTTTGCGCAAAACCCGATCTATCCGGCCTACGATCCGGACTGGCGCTTCCCGGCCGCAACGCGCAACGGCGAGGATTGGCTGGCGTTCAACGAAGGCATCCACACCGTCGGCCATGTCGGCGACAGCTTCCATTTCGACAACGAGAAGCCCGCCCATCGCGCCCTCGTCGGTCCGGTCAAGATCGCCCGCAATCTGGTCACCAATGCCGAGTGGCTCGCCTTCATGCAGGCTGGCGGCTATCGAACGGCAACGCTGTGGCTGATGGACGGCTTTGCCGCGGCCAGCAAGGAAGACTGGCAGGCCCCTGGCTACTGGCGCGAGATCGACGGCCAGTGGCACGTAATGACGCTGGCCGGCCTCAAGCCGGTCGATCCGGACGCACCCGTCTGCCACATCAGCTACTATGAGGCCGACGCCTTCGCGCGCTGGTCCGGAAAACACCTGCCGACCGAGATGGAATGGGAGGTCGCGGCCCGCGCCGGCCAGCTCAACGACGCCTTCGGCATCGTCTGGCAATGGACCCGCAGCTCCTATTCACCCTATCCCGGTTACCGCGCCGTCGAGGGCGCGCTCGGCGAGTACAACGGCAAGTTCATGGTCAACCAGCTGGTGCTGCGCGGCTCCTCGCTCGCAACTCCAGAAGGCCACAGCCGTATCACCTATCGCAACTTCTTCTATCCGCACCATCGCTGGCAGTTCACCGGACTGCGGCTCGCCGATTACGACTAAATTTTCCGACGATCAATGCGCGCCGGACAGCGCGTTCAGGAGAGTATCATGAATGTGCACGCCAGCGCTTTGGCCGAAGCCCATCTTCCCGACGAGCAGACTACCGCCTTTGCCCGCGAGGCCATCGAGGACCTCTCGCAGCAGCCGAAAAAACTGTCGCCGAAATACTTTTATGACGCGACGGGATCAGAGCTGTTCGAGGCGATCACGCGCCTGCCGGAATATTATCCGACGCGCACAGAGCTTGCGATCCTGAGAGAGCGCGGGGGCGATATCGCAAACATCATTCCGGAGCACGCGGCGCTCGTCGAATTCGGCGCCGGCGCGACCACGAAGGTCCGCCTGCTGCTCGATCATTGCAGGTTCGCGGCCTATGTCCCCGTCGATATTTCCGGCGACTTCCTGAAGGCGCAGGCGAACGGGCTGAAGCGGGACTTCCCGACGCTCGGCATCTATCCGGTCGCCGCCGACTTCACCACGCCGTTCGAGCTGCCCAAGCAGGTCGCGTCCATGCCGAAGGTCGGCTTCTTCCCCGGTTCGACCATCGGCAATTTCGAGCCGCAAGAGGCCCGGGCCTTCCTGAGGAGCGCCCGCAAGATTCTCGGCAAGGGCGCGCAGATGATCATCGGCGCCGATCTGGAAAAGGACGAGCGGATCCTCTTTGACGCCTACAACGACGCCGCCGGCGTCACCGCGCGCTTCAACCTGAATGTGCTGGTGCGCATCAATCGCGAGCTCGGCGGCAATTTCGATCTCTCCGCCTTCACCCATCGCGCGATCTACAATCGCGAGCGGCACCGGATCGAGATGCACCTGATCAGCAAGAAGAACCAGACCGTGCGGCTGCTCGGCACCAGCTTCTCGTTCCGCCCGGGCGAGAGCATCCACACCGAGAACAGCTACAAATACAGTATCGAGCGTTTCGCCGCGCTGGCGCAGGGCGCGGGCTGGCGCGTCCGCGAGAGCTGGACGGACGCGGCGAGCATGTTCTCGGTGCACGCGCTCGAGGTGGCGGAGTAGCGCCGGGGCTCAATGCTCCGCCGCTTCTTCCGGCTCGGATCCCAGCGACACCGACTCCCACACCGCCACGACGATCATGATCGTCGTGGTGGCGACCGACAGCCAGAGCGGCGAGAGGTCGGCTGCGAACCACCATAGCACCAGCAGCAGGGTGATGCCGATGCCGTGAGAGAGCTGGAGGAAGCCGCGGATCGCGTACTTGAAAAGGATAGTGCCGACCAGGAACACCAGGGGGCCGCCAACCGTGCTCACGATGGTGCGGGTGTCGGAATGGCCGCTCGGGTGCTTCAGCACCAATTCGTCCGAGACCGCGGTCAGGATGATGCCGGCCACGATCGGCGTGTGCAGATAGGTGTAGGCGAGCCGGGCCAGGCGGCCGGATTCGGCGGACTTCGAGATGCGCTTGGCTCCGGCCTCCTCGCCCTTGTGAAAATAGATCCACCACATCGCGATGGCGCCGACCAGCGCCGAGACGAAGGCGAGAATATTGCTCGCGGTCCACTCCAGTTCAGCGAAGGTTGCGCCGTTGACGACGATGGCCTCGCCAAGCGCGATGATGACGAACAGACCGCAACGCTCGGCCATATGGCCGCCTTCGACGGCCCACGCCTCGAGCGAGGAGAACCCGAGCTTCGGGACCCAGAAGCGTGCCGCCGGCGAGATGTATTCCCAGGTCACCGCCGCCATCCACAGCCACAGCCGCGTATCTCCCTCGGACAGGCCGCCTGCGATCCACAGGACCGCGGAGATCGACAACCAGGTCAGGATGCGGATCGCGTTGTGCCGCACGGCCGTTCGATGCCGCGGCGTTGCGAGCAGCCAGAACGCGGTACGTCCGACCTGCATGGTCGCGTAGGCAATCGCGAACCACAGGCCGCGCCCCTCGAACGCGGTCGGGATCGTGGTCGACAGCACGAGGCCGCCCAGCATCATCGCAAAGAGCAGGAGGCGGACCGGCGTCAGTTCGGGATTGAGCCAGTTGGTGACCCAGGCGGTGAAGACCCAGACCCACCACACCGCGAGAAACAGCACCGCCACGTGTACCGCGCCGAGCGGCGTGAAATGATGCAGCAGCGAGTGCGAGATTTGCGTGATGGCAAAGACGAAGACGAGGTCGAAGAACAGCTCGACAAAGGTGACGCGGCTGTGCTGGTTCGGCACGATAACGCGAAACATCGCGCCGCGAGGATTGTCCGCAGCCATCATCGCCCCCGTGGCACGATCAGGTCAGGTGCCGGGCACGCCGGTTTGCAGCGCCAGCGCGTGCAGGACGCCCCCCATCTGGCCCTGCAGGGACTGATAGACGATCTGGTGCTGCTGGACGCGCGACTTGCCGCGGAAGGATTCCGAGATCACGGTCGCGGCATAGTGGTCGCCGTCGCCGGCGAGGTCACGGATGGTCACCTCGGCATCGGGGATCGCTGCCTTGATCATCGCCTCGATATCGTGGGCGTCCATGGGCATTCTGGTCTCGCTCCTTCTGGTCCAAGCGTATCTGGTCCAAGCGTCTTCCGGTCTAAGCGTCTTCTGGTCCAAGCGTTCAAATCGCTGCCGGGGTCCCCTCGCCGGCAAGCGCAAACTTAGCGTGAACGGCCTTCTCCGTCACGCCTTCCGGCACTATATCCGTGATCCCATCAGGATAAAGGCACGACAAAGTGCCGCGCGCGGCAGATTGATCGAAAAGGCGTGAAATCATGAAGCTTCCAGGGCCCGACCACCCCATCACCATCACCCCAAATCCCCGGCGCGTCCGGGTGACCGCAGGCGACATCGTCATCGCCGAGACCAGCAAGGCGCTGACCCTGAAGGAGGCCAGATATCCGGCGGTGCAATATGTGCCACGAGAGGACACCAACATGGCCCTGCTGGAGCGCACCGACCGTGTCACCCACTGCCCGTACAAGGGGGACGCGAGCTATTTCAGCGTCAAGGCCAGCGGCAAGATGCTGGATAACGCAATCTGGACCTATGAGACGCCCTTCCCCGCCATGACGGAGATTACCGGCCATCTCGCCTTCTATCCGGACAAGGTGAAGATCGAGGAAGTGGGGTAGTTCTTGATCCTGTCGTTCCGGGGCGGTCCGCAGGACCGAACCCGGAATCTCGAGATTCCGGGTCTGGTGCTGCGCACCATCCCGGAATGACCAAAGGACAACGGCTACGCCCTGAAGATCGTCAGTCCCAATATCAGCAGCACCAGGAAGATCACGACGAAGACGTAGAACAGGAAGCGGGCGATGTCGGCCGACGCGGCCGAGATGCCGGTGAAGCCGAGCACGCCGGCCACGATCGAGACAAGCAGGAAGATCAGCGCCCATTTCAGGATCGTCATCGCCAGCTCCGAAATTGCTGCCGCCTCTTGCGGCCCCTCAAGCTCTTTTCGCGGGTGCTAACTGCGCTATGCTGAACCGGTTCCTAACCGCATCAGAGCCCGCGGCGGCTCTCACTCTTGCTGAATCAGGTTCCCGGCGGCAGAGTCCGACCGAGACAGAAAGTGTGGGGCGGCCATGATGACGATGTCACATTCAGCGACGATCGGCGCGGACGTGCATGCCGCGCCCACGAGCAAGGTGCGCAATATGGCGATTGATCGCGCCCGCACCTTCCTGACCCTCGTGGTGCTGCTGCATCACGCGGTGATCCCCTATACCTATTTTGGTCACACCGATCCGAAGTACTTCTTCGGTTTCGACATGATCGTACTCGCCACCGACAGTTTCTTCATGGCGATGTTCTTCTTCCTGTCGGGACTATTTGCCTGGTCTGGCATCGCCCGGAAGGGAGTGCGGAGCTATTTGGCAGATCGCCTGCTTCGGCTTGGCCTACCCTTCGCGATCTGCGCATTCACGGTCATTCCGCTCGCCTATTACGCCATCTCCCTCCGGCACCATCCCGAGATCAGCTTTTCGGAATACTATTGGAATATGATCACGAAGGGCCCGTGGCCGAGCGGGCCGATCTGGTTTCTCTGGGTCTTGCTCGGCTTCGACCTGATTGCCTGCTTGCTGTACCGGCTGTCGCCCAATCTACTCGATCCGATCAATCGGCTCTCGCTGCACGGCCGCCGCCGGCCCGCGGTGTTCTTCGCAGTCATGCTCGCCGTCACCACGGCGTTCTATGTTCCCGGGCTGATGCGTTATGGCCAAAGCAGCTGGTTCGAATTCGGCCCATTCTCGGTCCAGCACGGACGCGTGATGCTCTATGCGAGCTACTTCTTTTTCGGGGCCGGCATCGGCGTTGCGCAAATGGATCGCGGGCTGCTAGCTGTCGACGGCCGCATGGCAAAGGTCAGCTGGGAGTGGATGGTGCTGGCGATCGTTCCGTATTGCCTCTTGTGGGTGCTGATCTTCATCAAGCGCGAAATACTGGGCAATCCGTCGCCGTTGCCGGACTGGTATGAAGCGCTCTATGCCATCTGCTTCACTGTCTTCAGCGTGGCCATCATGTTTCTGATCCTGGCCTTTTTCCAGAGGTTCAAGCAATCAGGCTCAGCCAAGCTGCTCGATCCAATGCAGAGCGACGCGTACGGCATGTTCCTGCTGCACTATCCATTCGCACTGTGGCTGCAATACTGGCTGTTCGACTATGACCTGCCGGCGATCGTCAAGGCCACGATCGGCTTTGTACTGACAGTCGCGGCGAGTTGGGCGCTCACGCGAGCGTTGCGGCAGATCCCGGGCGCCTCGCGCGTATTGTGAGGCATGGCCTCTCGTCACTGTGAAATCCGTAGCCCGGATGGAGCGCAGCGCAATCCGGGGTCTTGCCACAAGCAATAGCGGTCCCGGATTACGCTTATCGCTCCATCCGGGCTACGAGTCTGGGTCCGCGGGAGCGACTTACGCCACCTTCCCGCCCATATACTCCGGCAGCCAGCGCTCGAACGATTTGCTCAAGCTGTCGATCGACACCGGCGCCTCACCGGCGATCGCGATCGCATCGCCCCCGGTGGTGCCGATCCGCACGCACGGCACTTCGCAGCCACGCATCTTGGCGAGCACGCGGCCGGCTTCGGTTTCGGGCACCGTGACGAGGTAGCGCGCCTGGTCCTCGCCGAACCAATAGGCGTGCGGCACCAGCGCGGTCGGTGCAGCGAGCAGTTTTGCGCCGATACCGCCCGCCATCGCCATCTCGGCAAGGGCGATCAGGAGGCCACCGTCGGAAAGGTCGTGCACGGCGGTCGCGGTGCCCGCATGGATCATGCCGCGCACGCAATCGCCGTTGCGCTTCTCGGCGGCGAGATCCACCGGCGGCGGCGCGCCCTCCTCGCGGCCGCAGATGTCGCGCAGGTAGACGGACTGGCCGAGCCAGCCATGGGTCTCGCCGACCAGCAGGATCGCCTCGCCCTCGGCCTTGAAGGCGAGCGAAGCCGACTTGGTGAAATCGTCGAGCAGGCCGACGCCGCCGATCGAGGGCGTCGGCAGGATCGCGCGGCCGTTGGTCTCGTTGTAGAGCGAGACGTTGCCGGAGACGACCGGGAAGTCGAGCGTGCGGCAGGCTTCCGAGATGCCTTTCAGGCAGCCGACGAACTGGCCCATGATCTCGGGCCTTTCAGGATTGCCGAAGTTGAGATTGTCGGTGATCGCGAGCGGCTTGCCGCCGACCGCGGTGATGTTGCGCCAGGCTTCCGCCACCGCCTGCTTGCCGCCCTCGAACGGGTCGGCCTCGCAATAGCGCGGCGTGACGTCGACGGTCAGCGCGAGGCCCTTCGGCCCGTCCTCAACGCGCACCACGGCGGCATCGCCGCCCGGACGCTGCATGGTGTTGCCGAGGATAACGTGGTCGTACTGCTCCCAGACCCAGCGCTTGGAGCACATGTCGGGCGTTCCGATCAGCTTCTCCAGCGCGGGCCCGAGGCCCATCGGCGCCGGCACGTCGCGGGCGTGCACGACCGGCAGCGCGTCGGAGGGGACATGCGGGCGGTCATAGACCGGCGCCTCGTCGCCGAGTTCCTTGATCGGCAGATCGGCCATCACGTCGCCGCCATGCTTGACTACGAAGCGCTTGCTCGGCGTGGTGTAGCCGACCACCGCGAAGTCGAGGCCCCATTTCCTGAAGATCGCCTCAGCTTCCTTTTCCTTCTCGGGCTTGAGCACCATGAGCATGCGCTCCTGGCTCTCCGAGAGCATCATCTCGTAGGCGCTCATGCCGGTCTCGCGGGTCGGCACCGCATCGAGATCGAGGTCGACGCCGAGATCGCCCTTGGCGCCCATCTCCACCGCCGAACAGGTGAGGCCCGCCGCGCCCATGTCCTGGATCGCGATGACGCAGCCCTTCTCCATGATTTCAAGACAGGCCTCGAGCAGCAGCTTCTCGGCGAAGGGATCGCCGACCTGCACGGTCGGGCGCTTCTCCTCGGACTTGTCGTCGAACTCGGCCGAGGCCATCGATGCGCCGTGGATGCCGTCGCGCCCGGTCTTGGAGCCCAGATAGACGATCGGCATGTTCACGCCGGAGGCCGCCGCATAGAAGATCTTGTCGGCATCGGCGAGGCCCACCGCCATCGCGTTGACGAGGATGTTGCCGTCATAGCGGGTGTGGAAGCGGACTTGCCCTCCCACCGTCGGCACGCCGAAGGAATTGCCGTAGCCGCCGACCCCCGCCACGACGCCGGACACGAGATGCCGCGTCTTCGGGTGCTCGGGCGCGCCGAAGCTCAGCGCATTGAGGCAGGCGATCGGACGCGCGCCCATGGTGAAGACGTCACGCAGGATGCCGCCGACGCCGGTGGTCGCACCCTGGTACGGCTCGATGTAGCTCGGGTGGTTGTGGCTCTCCATCTTGAAGACCACGGCCTGTCCGTCGCCGATGTCGATCACGCCGGCGTTCTCGCCCGGGCCCTGGATCACCCAGGGCGCCTTGGTCGGCAGGCCACGCAAATGGATGCGCGAGGACTTGTATGAGCAGTGCTCGTTCCACATCGCCGAGAAGATGCCGAGCTCGGTGAAGGTCGGCTCCCGCCCGATCAGCTTCAGGATGCGCTCATACTCGTCGGGCTTGAGCCCGTGGGCGGCAACCAGTTCGGGGGTGATCTTGGGTTCGTTCTTCATGGATTCGAGGCTTTCGGCGGCGGTTTGGCCGTTCTTAGGAACATCGGACGGCTTCGAAAAGCCCTTTATGGCGCATTTTCCCGCTGTCCCACGTTTTGCAGGCGAGGCCGGCGGGAACAGGAATTGCACGGCGCGGACGGATCGGATTTAAGGGCTCCACACCCGCAATTGAAGGCCTATTTCCTTGCACGAATTGACCGCAGCGCCCCCGCCTCGCCGCCCCGACCTCCACGTCGCCACAGAGGGCGAATTTGTGGGCTGGCGGACCTGGATTCGCGACAGTTTTGAGTCCCATGTCGGCCCCTTCTGGCACCGGATCGAGGCGGACGGCAGCGTCAGCTGCGCGTTCCGGGTCGAGAAAAAGCACCTCAACGGCTCCGGGAACGTCCATGGCGGCTGCTTCATGGCCTTTGCCGACTACTCCCTGTTTGCGATCGCCACCCATGTCCTGGACAGCCGGGCGGTGACGACCAACTTCGCCTGCGAATTCCTCGACGCGGCACGCGAGGGCGAGCTGATCGAATGCACCGGCGAGGTCACCCGCGCCGGCGGCTCGCTGATCTTCCTGCGCGGCAAGATGACGTCCGGGACGCGCGTGCTGCTCACCTTTTCCGGCACGATCAAGCGGATGAAGCGGAAGGCGCTCCCTCAGCCAAACGCATAGCTCGGCGGCTTCCCTTTTCGCGCGCCCTCGCCCAGACTTCCCGGCAAGCGCGTTCGCGCCGGGGAGCAAGCAAAAGGTGCCGCAGAGCACATCGGAGGCGGGTCGCACGGCGGCGTCCGCATCAACGCCGTTGCCGTCCATCGCCACCGGCGCACGCGACTGGCGCGACTATGCGCTGCTGCTCGCGCTCGCCTGCTGCTGGAGCTCGACCTATCCGCTGACCAAGCTGGCGCTTCCCACCATCCCGCCCATCACCTTCATCTCGGCGCGCTCGCTGATCGCAGCCGCCTTCCTGTTCGCGATCCTGTGGATGCGCGGGATCAGGATTCCGACAGACGCGAAGGCCTGGAAGCTGTTCGCGACCCAGCAATTGATCAACTCGACCTTCCCGTTCCTGATCATCACCTGGTCGCAGCAATATGTGCCGGCGTCGAACACGGTGGTGCTGGCCTCGACGACGCCGATCTTCGCCTTCCTGATCACCTCGCTGATCACGCGGCACGAGCCGGCGACGCTGCTCAAGCTCGCCGGCGCGATCCTCGGCCTTGCCGGAACCATCGTTATCGTCGGCCTCGATGCGCTGCGCGGCCTCAGTAGCGAGATCATCGCAGAGATCGCAATCCTGCTCGCCACGATCTCCTTTGCCTGCGCAACGATCTTCGGCCTCAGGCTGTCCGAGTACGACCCGATGGTGGTGGCGGCCGGCTCACTGCTGTTCGGCGGCATCATTCTGCTGCCGCCCTCGCTCCTCATCGACCAGCCCTGGACGCTGCAGCCGACGCCGACGGCGATCGTCGCCACCATCGTCATGGGCATCGTCTCCAGTGCCTTGGGCTTGATGCTGTTCTATGTCTGCCTCGGCCGGCTCGGCACGCTGACCACGAATGCGCAAGGCTATCTGCGCATCCCGATCGGCGTCGGCCTGTCCGTGCTGCTGCTCGGCGAGAGCGTGCCGTCGAACCTCGCGCTGGGGCTGCTGCTGGTGATGGCCGGCGTCGCCGCGATGACGGTGCCGGCGGAGAAGCTCAAGCTGCACTAGGGTCTGGCCTCAGCAAAGCTGTGGCCGTAGAAGCAATCTGAACAGGAGAAACAGACAACATGGTGAGCGACACGAACGTTTGGGCCGGCCAGTGCCATTGCGGTGCGGTGCGCTTCGAGGCGACGCTCAGCGACGGCTTCAATTCGATCCGCCGCTGCACTTGCTCTTACTGCCGGATGCGAGGCGCCGTCGTTGTCATGGCGGAAATGGGTGGGATCAAGTTCCTGCAGGGCGAGGACGCGCTCACAACCTACCGCTTCCATACCGGATCGGCGCAACATTTCTTCTGTTCTCGCTGCGGAATATACACGCATCATCAACGGCGATCTGACACGACATCATATGCCGTCAACGTGGCCTGCCTGGACGGGGTAAGCCCATTCGACTTTGCCGAGGTGCCCGTCATGGACGGCGTCAATCACACCAACGATACCGGCAAGCCAACGCGTCGAGCAGGCACGCTCCGGTTTATCCCGGCTGACTAAAGCGGAATGGCCTTCGCAGCGGTCGCGAACGACACCGCCGCAATCGCGGCGAGCGGCCGCTTCAACACCGGCAGGATCACGCAGCCTTTTCCAGGTGCTGGACGAGGCCGGCGAACAGGCCGCGGCCGTCGGTGCAGCCCATGATGTCTTCGACGTGGTTTTCCGGATGCGGCATCATGCCGAGCACGTTGCCTCTGTCGTTGACGATGCCTGCGATGGAATGCGCCGCGCCGTTGATATTGGCGGCCTCGTCGACCACGCCGTCGGCGGAGCAGTAGCGGTAGAGCACCCGCCCCTCGCCTTCGAGCCGCTTGATGGTCTCTTCGTCCGCCTCGTAATTGCCCTCGCCGTGCGCGACGGGCACGCGGATCACCTGCCCGGCATTGTAGCCGCGGGTGAACGGCGTGTCGGAACGCTCGACGCGCAGATGCACGTCATGGCAGATGAATTTCAGCCGCGCATTGCGCATCAGGACGCCCGGCAGCAGGCCGGATTCACAGAGGATCTGAAAACCGTTGCAGACGCCGAGCACGAGCCCGCCCTTGGCCGCATAGTCGCGCACCGCGTCCATCACCGGGGCCCGCGCCGCGATCGCGCCACAGCGCAAATAATCGCCATAGGAGAAGCCGCCCGGCACCACCACGAGATCGGTGCCCGCAGGCAATGACGTCTCGGCGTGCCAGACCATCGCCGGCTCGCTGCCCGAGATCAGCCTCAAGGCACGCGCCATGTCGCGCTCGCGGTTGATTCCGGGAAAGACGAGGATGGCGGCTTTCATGACAGAGGTTCCGACGGTGGGCGGGAATCGGGGCTGGCCAAAGGGCCAATTCGTGAAGAGACATAACCATTTGACGGGGATTTTACCAGTGCTAGCCTTGGTTGAGCGCCTTGTACACAGCCGATAGTCGCATGCCGATCGGCCAGTCGTTTCGCCCGGGATTGAAGCCATGAACGTCCCGTCGCTGCCCGCATCCCCCTCCGAGCCGGTGCCCACCGAGGGCGTCGTCGCCGCCGGCGCCTATGTCGACGGCCGGCGCGTCGCCAATATCGCCATTAGCGAGGCCTCGAGCTGGCGGGCCAAGCCCGGCCACGTGGTCTGGATCGGCCTGCACGAGCCGGACATGACGCTGCTCGGCGCGGTCCAGAAGCAGTTCGACCTGCACGAGCTCGCGATCGAGGACGCCAACCACGCCCATCAGCGACCCAAGATCGAGCAATATGGCGAGGCCCTGTTCATCGTGGCGCGCACCGCGCAATTGATCGAGGGCCGGATCGCCTTCGGCGAGACGCACATCTTCGTGGGCGAAGGCTATCTGGTCTCGGTGCGCCACGGCGCCTCGACGTCCTACACACCGGTGCGCGAACGCTGCGAGAGCTGCCCGCGGGCGCTCGCCCGCGGCGAGGACTACATCCTCTACGCCATCCTCGATTTCATCGTCGACAATTACTCGCCCGTGCTCGAGAGCATTCACGAGGAGGTCGAGGGCATCGAGGACGACGTGCTCTCCAAGCCCCTCAGCAAGGCGCAGATCGAGCGGCTCTACATGCTGCGCCGCGACCTGCTGCGGCTCAGGACCGCGATCGGCCCGCTGGTGGAGGTCTGCCGCCGGCTCGAGCATGACGAGCTGTCGATGGTGCGGCAGGCCATGCAGCCGCTGTTTCGCGACGTCACCGACCACGTCCGCAACATCCAGGAGCGCATCGATTCCATGCGCGAGGTGCTGGCCTTCGCCTTCGAGGCCAGCCTGCTGGTCGGCCAGGCCCAGGAGACGGCGGTATCCAAGAAGCTCGCCTCGTGGCTCGCGATCATCGCGATCCCGACCGCGCTCGCCGGCATCTACGGCATGAACTTCAAGTACATGCCGGAGCTGGAATGGGAGTACGGCTACTACATGCTGCTCGGCGTGATGCTGACGGCATGCGGCTCGCTGTACTGGCGTTTTCGCAGCGTCGGATGGCTGTGAGCCATCCTGCTCACCCGAGCAGCTCGACCCGATAATTCTCGATCACGGTATTCGCCAGCAGCTTGTCGGCGGCCTCCTTCAGCGCGGCTTCGGCCTTGGCCTTGTCGGCGCCGGCGAGCTCGATGTCGAACACCTTGCCCTGGCGCACGCTGGCGACGCCGTCGACGCCAAGCGACTTCAGCGCGCCTTCGATGGCCTTGCCTTGCGGATCGAGGATGCCCGTCTTCAAGGTAACGGTAACGCGTGCCTTCACGTCAAAAACCTCTCTCAGCTCTTCACCAGCACCGGGCCGGAGCCCTGCGGACGCTCGTTCTCCATGAGGATGCCGAGACGCTTTGCGACCTCGGTATAGGCCTCGAGCAGGCCGCCGAGATCCCTGCGGAAACGATCCTTGTCGAGCTTCTCGTTCGACTTGATGTCCCACAGACGGCAGCTATCCGGCGAGATCTCGTCGGCGACGATGATGCGCATCATCTCGTTCTCGAACAGGCGCCCGCACTCCATCTTGAAGTCGACGAGGCGGATGCCGATGCCGAGGAAGAGGCCGGTGAGGAAATCATTGACGCGGATCGCGAGCGCCATGATGTCGTCGATCTCCTGCGGCGTCGCCCAGCCGAAGGCGGTGATGTGCTCTTCCGACACCATGGGGTCGTTGAGCTGGTCGTTCTTGTAGTAGAATTCGATGATCGAACGGGGCAGCTGCGTGCCCTCCTCGATGCCCAGGCGCTGCGACAGCGAACCGGCGGCGACGTTCCGCACCACCACCTCGAGCGGCACAATCTCGACCTCGCGAATCAGCTGCTCGCGCATGTTGAGCCGGCGGATGAAATGGGTCGGCACCCCGATGTCGTTGAGGTGCTGAAACAGGTACTCCGAGATCCGGTTGTTGAGGACACCCTTGCCCTCGATCACCTGATGCTTTTTCGCATTGAACGCGGTGGCGTCATCCTTGAAGTGCTGGATCAGGGTACCGGGCTCGGGGCCTTCGTAAAGAACCTTTGCCTTGCCTTCATAAATGCGACGCCGACGGCTCATGGGGATGTACCGTGTTTTGTTGAAATCCATGAATTTGGTGTGCTCCGGTTGATTAGGATTACGACCCACAGCGGAGCTGCCGTGAACGGCTGGGAACCCATCCATAAACCCTTGGAAACAGAACGGGAACCAAGCCTTCAGGCAACCTATCCGATTGGCTGTCCGAGCACAATCGATCCGGCCGTCCGGCGCCAACTTATACCATCTTGCCTGCGGCTTAACGGCCCGTTGTTTTGCCGATTCGTGCTATCTATGTAGGCATGCAGCCGGGTCGCCGCAACGGAAGGCTCCCGCGCCATTCAGCAGGAGATTTGGAACAGGCATGAGCGAGTTCGACAAGCGCCAGGAAGGCTTCGAGAAGAAGTATGCCCTCGACGAGGAGCAGAAGTTCAAGGCGGAGGCCCGCCGCAACCGGCTGCTCGGCCTGTGGGCGGCCGAAAAGCTCGGCATTACCGGTGACGCCGCCACCGCTTATGCCAAGGAGGTGGTCGCGTCGGATTTCGAGGAGGCCGGCGATGCCGACGTCCTGCGCAAGCTGACGGCCGATTTCGCCGCCAAGAACGTCGCGGTCACCGAGCAGGCGATTCGCGCCAAGATGAGCGAACTGCTCGCAGTGGCGGCTGCCGAGGTGAAGGCGGGGAAATAAGCGCCCGTACGTCTCCCCCACGCACCGTCATTCCGGGGCGCGCGCCAGCGCGAACTCTGGTGCGCAACTGCGCACCTGAGAATCTCGAGATTCCGGATCGCCGCTGACGCGGCGTCCGGAATGACCCCAAACCTCACTCTTCCTTGAAGCCGTATTCCGGCACGTTGCCGCTGGCGCCGTAATATTTGTACGGCAGGAACTTGCCGCTCATGGTGATCTTGACGCGATCGCCCTTCGGGTTCGGCAGGCGCTCCATCACCATGTCGAAATCGATCGCCGACATGATGCCGTCGCCGTACTCCTCCTCGATCAGCGCCTTCCATGCGGGGCCGTTGACCATCACCAGCTCATAGAAGCGGTAGATCAGAGGGTCGGTCGGCGGCATCGGCATGCCGCGCATCGGCGTCTCGTTCAGCATGGCAACTTCGGCCTTCGACAGGCCGAACAGCTCGCCAGCATTGGCGGCCTGCGGCTTCGTCAATTTCATCTGGCCGAGGATCGCGCCGACGATCAGCACTTCGGAATAGCCGCCGATCTGCTCGCAGATGTGCTTCCAGCTCCAGCCCTTCTCGCGCTTGATGTCGAGCAGTTTTTCGATGAGGTCTTCGCGTTTCATCAGGGGTCTCCGTGTCAGGCAGTCAGTCCGGGACTGGTCCCGGAGGTCCAGGTCTGTCGTTGCTCTTCGCCGTTCGAGGCGATCGTCAATCCAGGCTTGCCGATCTGCACCATCGGCACGTTGCGTGGATCGTGATCGGGGGTCTCGGCGACGAAGGTCTTGCTGCGCGTCACCAGGAAATCGATGATGTGGTTGCGCAAGGCGTAGTAGAGCGGATGGCGGTGCAGATCGGTGCGGCCGCGATCCCGCGGCAGCGGGTTCTCGACGACCTCGGCCAGCACCGCGCCGGGACCGTTGGTCATCAGGAAGATCTTGTCGGCGAGATAGATCGCCTCGTCGACGTCATGGGTGATCATGAACGCGGTCTGCCCGGTCTCCAGGCAGATGCGCCGCACCTCGTCCTGGAGCGTGCCGCGCGTCAGCGCATCCAGCGCCGAGAACGGCTCGTCCATCAGCATCATCTTCGGCGTGATCGACAGCGCCCGCGCGATGCCGACGCGCTGCTTCATGCCGCCCGACAGCTCCGACGGCCGCTTGTGCTCGGAGCCTGTGAGACCGACGAGATCGATGAAGGTCTGCGCATGCGCCCTCACCTTGGCGCGATCCCACCTCCGCCATTTCGAGCTGACGGCATAGGCGACGTTGCCGAGCACGGTGCGCCAGGGCAGAAGCGCGTGGCTCTGGAAGATCACGGCGCGGTCGAGGCTGGTGCCCGAGATCGCCTGGCCGTCGACGATGACGGCGCCCTCGCTCGGCGCATCGAGGCCGGCGAGGATGTTGAGCACGGTGGTCTTGCCGCAGCCGGAATGGCCGATCACGCAACAGAACTCGCCGCGCGCCATCGAAAGCCACAGGTTTTCGAACACCGTTGTCGTCGCGCCGCCCGCACCGGGATAACGCTTGGCGATGCCTTCGATGGAAACGAATTTGTTGGTCACTTGCCCTACTCCGGAAACGTGACCATGCGCGTGAAGCGCGCGAGAATCTGGTCGAGCAGCATGCCGACGACCCCGATCAGCAGGATCGCGATGATGACGTTGGTGATCGAGAGGTTGTTCCACTCGTTCCAGACGAAGTAGCCGATGCCGGTGCCGCCGACGAGCATCTCGGCGGCAACGATCACGAGCCAGGCGATGCCGATCGAGATGCGCATGCCGGTCAGGATCGTCGGCGCCGCCGCGGGCAGGATCACCGTGAAGGCGCGCCTGACGGTCCCGACCTCCAGCGTCCGCGCGACGTTGATCCATTCCTTGCGCACGCTGGCAACGCCGAAGACGGTGTTGAGCAGCATCGGCCAGATCGAGCAGATGAAGATGACGAAGATCGCCGAGACCGAGGAATCCTTGATGGTGTAGAGCGCGAGCGGCATCCAGGCCAGCGGCGAGATCGGCTTCAGCACCTGGATGAAGGGATCGAGCGCCTTGCTGAGCAGCGGCGACATGCCGATCAGGAAGCCGAGCGGAATCGCGACCAGCACGGCCAGCAGATAGCCGATGCCGACCCGCGCGATGGAATAGCCGAGCTGGATGCCGAGCCCCTTGTCGTTCGGCCCGTTGTCGTAGAACGGCCGCTTCATATGCTCCCAGAGCTTGGCCCCGACGTCGAGCGGTCCGGGCATCGCCGATTTGCCTTGCGTTGCGGTCAGGCCCATCAGCTTGGCGTATTCGGGGCTCATCGTCGCCGTCGTGCCGGTCGAGCGCGTGGCGAGATGCCAGATGCCGAGAAAGGCGGCGAGCAGCACGATGGAGACGAGGCCGGCGCGGAGACGGAGGGAGGTGTTGTTCATCTCCCTCTCCCCGTTCTTACGGGGAGAGGGTTGGGGTGAGGGGCCTCTCTCCACACGTGAGATCGTCGAGGGACCTGTACCCCCTCACCCGGATCGCAAGAGCGATCCGACCTCTCCCCGCAAGCGGGGCGAGGTGAAGACAGAGCGCGGCCCTTCCTCACGACTGCTTCCTGATCTTGAAGCTGGCCAGATAGTCCTCGGGCTTGGCCGGGTCGAACGTCTTACCCATCACCGCGAAGGATTTGTAGGCGGTTGCCGGCGGCGACAGGCCCATCTCGGTCATCAGCTTCTTGGTGTCGGTGGCGAGATAGACCTGCTCGGCGATCGCCTTGTAGTCGACGTCGCCCTTGATCTGGCCCCAGCGCTTCATCTGCGTCAGCATCCACACCGCGAAGGACTGCCAGGGAAATGGATCGAAATCGACCCGCTTGGGATCGGTCTTCACCCCGCCGAGGCCGTCGGCATAGGTGCCGGTCAGGACCTGCTCCAGCACCGTGACCGGCGCGTTGATGTAGTTGGCCGGCGCGATCGCCTCCGCGATCTGCTTGCGGTTCTCCGCCTTCGACGCATAGGCGGTGGCATCGACGATGGCCCGCGTCAGCGCCGCAAAGCTGTTCGGCGCCGTCGTGATGAATTCGCGGCTGGCGGCGAAGCTGCAGCAGGGATGACCGTCCCAGATCTCCTTCGACAGGATGTGCATGAAGCCGACGCCGTCATAAATCGCGCGCTGGCAGATGTTGTCGGGCGCGAGGAAGCCGTCGATGTTGTCGGCGCGCAGATTCGCCACCATTTCCGGCGGCGGCACCGAGCGCAGCTGCACGTCGGTATCGGGGTCGAGGCCGTGCTCGGCGAGATAATAGCGCAGCAGATAATTGTGCATGGAATAGTCGAAGGGAATGGCGAACTTCATGCCCTTCCAGTCCTTCGGGTCGCGCTTGTCCTTGTGCTTCATCGCAAGCGTGATGCCTTGCCCGTTGATGTTCTCGATCGCAGGCACCGCGAACGGAATGGCATTGGCACCCAGGCCGAGCGAGATCGCGATCGGCATCGGAGCCAGCATATGCGCGGCGTCGTATTCCTTGTTGATGGTCTTGTCGCGAACCACGGCCCAGCCTGCCGTCTTCACTACTTCGACATTGAGGCCGTGCTTGGAATAGAAGCCGAGCGGAGCCGCCATGATGATCGGCGTTGCGCAGGTAATGGGAATGAAGCCGACTTTGAGGTCCTTCTTCTCGGGCGCGCCGGTCGCGGCGAAGACCTCCGTCGCCGTCTTGAGCGGGAAGAATTGCGACAGCGCCGCGAGCGCGGTCGACGCACCGACAGATTTCAGGAAGGCGCGGCGCGCCACGTCCTGCGGAAACATCGCGCGCATCACGGCGGAGGCGACGACGCCCTCGTAGCGCTTCTCCTCGCTTTCGATGGGTTCGCAACGCAGCGCCGTGGCTGCCTGGTCATGCTCTGCCGCGGATCGGTGCTGGCCACAGGCACAGCCGGCCCGAAGGTTGCGGTCGGGATCAAACGGATTGTCGAACGTGGACATCAGCCCTCCTGCGCGTCGTTGCGAGGAAGAATTACGCAAGGAGCATGCCACGGCCTCCAGATCGGCCAGCGCCTTGACGACGCAGCACTTTCGATCGAGCTTGGTCACTACGAAAATTCGTGATAAACGAGATTTCGTAGTTCAATTACGAGATTTCGCAATGGCAACGACGCCAATGCCCGTCCACGACGACGTGGCTCCCCCGATCGATCCGCGCATCGCAGCGTTCGAATCCTCGGTCGAGGCGACACTGCTGGTCGATCCCTTCAGCGACCAGATCGTCGATGCCAATCCCGCCGCCTGCTCCCTGCTCGGCTATGACCGCGCGTTGCTGCGGCAGACCAGGCCCAGCACACTCCACGCCGGCGAGCTTCCGGCCCTCACCGTCTTCACCCAGGCCGTCCTGCACAAGGGCGCCTACTGGACCACGGCACTCACGCCCCGCCACGCGACGGGGCAAGATCTCCAGCTCGAATATGCAGGCTGCGTGCTGCCGCATGACGGCCGCACGCTGCTGCTGCTCACGCTGACCGATCTCGACGCGCGCCGCCGGCGCAATGTCGATGCCGCCGCCGAGGATCACATGCGCAGCGGCATATCGACCTGGCAGCGGGTCGAGCGCGTCTTTCAGGACATCGAGCGCGAGAACCAGCTGATCCTGCGCGCCGCCGGCGAAGGCATCTATGGCGTCAACGCGGAAGGAAAGACCACCTTCGTGAACCCCGCGGCGGAGCGGATGCTGGGCTGGACCGCCGAAGAGCTGGTCGGCAAGGAAATCCACCCGATCGTGCACCACACCCATCACGACGGCCGCCATTATCCCGATCACGACTGCCCGATCTATGCGGCGTTCCGCGACGGCGCCGTGCATCAGGTCGACGGCGAGGTGTTCTGGCGCAAGGACGGCTCGCCGGCCTGGGTCGAATACACCTCGACCCCGATCCGCGACCGCGGCGTGGTCGTCGGCGCGGTCGTCGTGTTTCGCGACGTCAGCCAGCGCCGCGAGGCCGACGAGAAGCTGCATGCGGCGCTTGCCGAAGTCGACCGTCTGCGCGAGCGGCTCGAACTGGAAAATGCATACCTGCAGGAGGAGATCCGCATCGAGACCAATCCGCGCGGCATCATCGGTGGAAGCGAGGCGATCCAGAAGACGCTGCGCCAGGTCAAGCTGGTGGCGCCGACCACGGCTGCGGTGATGATCACCGGCGAATCCGGCACCGGCAAGGAGCTGATCGCGCGCGCCATCCACGAGGACTCGACCCGCAGCGACCGGCCGCTGATCCGTGTCAACTGCGCCGCAATCCCGCGCGAGTTGTTCGAGAGCGAGTTCTTCGGCCATGTCCGCGGCGCCTTCACCGGCGCAATGCGCGACCGCATCGGCCGCTTCGAATTGGCCGACGGCGGCACGCTGTTTCTCGACGAGGTCGGCGAAATCCCGATCGAGCTCCAGGGCAAGCTGCTGCGCGTGTTGCAGGAAGGCCATTTCGAGCGCGTGGGACAAGAACGCACGCGCGCGGTCGACGTCCGCGTCATCGCCGCGACCAATCGCGACCTCAAGCAGGAGGTGCAGCGCGGCCGCTTCCGCGAGGACCTCTATTTCCGCCTCAACGTGTTCCCGATCGAGACCGTCCCCTTGCGCGAACGGCGCGAGGATATTCCGTTGCTCGCCCAGCACTTCCTGACGCGCGAGGGCAAGGCGCTGAAGTCGAACCTGCGTCTGTCCGAGGGCGATGCGCGGCGACTGACCCGCTACGACTGGCCCGGCAATGTCCGCGAATTGCAGA
The DNA here is from genome assembly GCF_004346455.1 of Bradyrhizobium sp. R2.2-H. NCBI lineage: Bacteria > Pseudomonadati > Pseudomonadota > Alphaproteobacteria > Hyphomicrobiales > Nitrobacteraceae > Bradyrhizobium > Bradyrhizobium sp. R2.2-H. The sequence continues at coordinate 60,713 of NZ_SMBR01000009.1, read as the reverse complement.
ACGTGATCGAGCGCGCTGCCATTCTGTCCCAGAACGGCCGTCTGCGCATCGATCTGCCTGACGGCTCCGGCGCGCAGGTTCTGACCGGCGCCGCACGCCCGAAGGCCGATGCGCGCCCGGCGGTCTTGACCTCATCCGAGATGCGCGAGCACGAGCGCGCCAACATTCTCGCCGCGCTCGAGGCCTGCGCGGGAAAAGTCTTTGGCCCCGGCGGCGCGGCCGAATTGCTCGATATCAAGCCGACCACGCTGGCCTCGCGGATCAAGGCGCTCGGGATTGCGCCTCGTCCGCGACCAGGCTTGAACAGTTGATCAAGGTTGAGCTTTGGTTGAATCGATGCGAGCCGAGGCGACACCTCTCCCGTAGGGAGAGCTCGGATCGCATCGAAAGATGCGGTCCGGGTGAAGGGTTACAGGCTCACCGAACGCTGCGGCCCCTCACCCGGATTGCTCTGGACGATGCTGCGCATCGCCAAGCGCAATCCGACCTCTCCCCGTCGGGGAGAGGTGAAGCCAGCCTACGGTCGACGCGCAACACTCACGCCGCCTTGGTCGTGACGTCAGCTGCAATCGGCAAGCCCTGCTCGATCGGCAGCGACGGATCGCGCGACCACTCGTTCCAGGAGCCGAAATACATCCGCACGTCCTTCACGCCGGCATTCTTCAGCGCCAGGAACGTGTTCGAGGCGCGCGCGCCCTTGAAGCAGTAGAGATAGACCGGCGTGGTCTGCGAGATGCCGACGGTGGCGCATTCCGCCAGGATCTCGTCCTTGGACTTGAAGCGCGGGCCTTCGCCGGTCGGCTTCATCATGCGGTACCATTCCAGCCACACCGCGCCGGGAATACGGCCCTTGCGCGGGCAGAAATCCTTCCCATAAGGAGACGAGCTGTCGCCGATCCACTCGTCGACGTCGCGCACGTCGAGGATCGCGATCCCTGGCTTGCCGACGGCGGCGAGCATGGTCTTCGCATCGATCAGGATCTCGCCGGCTTCAGGCACGATCGCGAACGAAGCCGCGGCTGGGGTCGGGACATCCTTGGTCACCGGGAAGCCCGCGGGACCAGGCATCGAAGCCGCCGTGCAGCACCTTCACCTTGGGATAGCCGAGCATGGTGAGGAGATAATAGCCGCGGCAGGACTGACCGAAGCCGGAATTCATCGACTGCTCGTAGATGACAGCCGTCTCCTTGCCGGAAAGTCCGGCGCCGCCGAACGCATCGGCGAACTTGGTCTTCAGCTCGGCCATACCCTCGGGCGTGGAGGTCGCCAGGAACGTGAAAATCTCGTGCACGTTGACGGCATTGGGCAGATGGCCGGCGGCGTAGGCGTCGGGATTGCGAGTGTCGATGACGACACACGGCTCAGTCTTCAAGAGATCGGCGAGTTCGACGGCAGTGATCAGGACGTCAGTCATGGCAGCCTCTCCGTTGAGGTTGGGGGTCTTCGGGTGGACTCGTAGAACTCAAGAACCTGGAACTCAGGACTCGGCGAGCATCTTGCGCAGCTGCTTGGTGGCCGGCGTGACGATCGCGACGAAATAGGCCTCGCGCATGCGCCGCTGCGCGCGGTGGCTCTTGAGGTAGCCGCGCGCGCCACAATGCAGCATCGCTGCATGGGCCGCCGCGACGCTGGCCTCGCCGGCGCGTAGCCGCAGCGCGATCACCTTGCGCCAGTAAGTTTCCTCCTCGTTGTAGGGATCGCGCGCCAGCGCCATGGTCTCGGCCTCGAGCTCGGCGGCGAGATCGCGGAAATGCACCGGCTGCTGCGGCAGATAGCGGTTGATATGGCCGAGGGGGCTGTCGACCTCGTCCATGATGTTGATGCAATCCTTGATGAGGCCGAGCGCCATGCCGGCCTGGAGCAGGATGAAGCCGGCGCGGATCTTCTTGACGAAGGGCCCGGCCGGATCGGCCAGGATCAGCTCGTCCGGCACGAACACGTCGCGGAACTGCACGCCATAAGTGCCGGTGCCGTCCATGGCGAGGAACGGCTTGCACGGCGTCAGCGTGATCGCGGGGTCCGAGCAGTCGGCCAGGAACATCACGGTCCCTTGGTCGTCCTCACGCTCGAAGATGGTGCCGAAATAATGGTCGGGACCGAGATTGGAGACCCAGGGCAGCGCGCCGCGCACGACATAGCCGCCCTCGACCTTGCGCCCCTTCAGCTTCAATTTCTCGATGCCGAAGAAGCTCTTCATGGGGTTGGAGAGCCCGGTGCCGCCGAGCACGCGCCCGGTCGAGAAGGCATCGCCGAAGCGTTTGGCGAGCTTGATGTTCGTCGAGTTCGCCGCGTACCAGACCAGCGTGTCCTGGCACCAGGCCATGAAGGCCGTGGCGCCGCAGACTTCCCCGATCGCGGCCATCGCCTGGATGGCGCAACGCAGATCGGCGGGGCCTTCGTGCGGCACGTGACTGCCCCACGCTCCGACCGCGCCGAACTTGCGCAGCACCTCGGCCGGATAGACCGTACCGTCGTCGATGCCGGCGGCGAGCGGCGCGAGCTGCTCGCGCGCGATCCGCGCCACCTCGCCCGCAATGGACGGTGCGGGCTGATCCAGAACTGCGGCCCGCGATAAAGCCAGTGAACCCATGATCGTCTCCCGCACCTTGTCCTGATTGCCGTCTGCTAGATGCCGACCTCGAGATTGACCGGCCGGGTGAAGGTGTTGGCGACCGGCGACCATTTCTTCACATGGGCAACCAGCGCATTGATCTCGTCCTGCGAGACGCCCTCGCATTCCATGTCGATCTTGACGCGGACATCGGTGAATCCGACCGGCTTGTCGGAGGTGTCGCCTGTGCCCCAGACCGCCGTGATGTTGAGATCGCCTTCGAGCTCCAGCTCGAGCTTGTTGACGATCCAGCCGCGATGCACGGCATTGGCGTGCAGGCCGACCGCGAGGCAGGAGCCGAGCGCGGCGAGCGAGGCTTCGGACGGATTGGGCGCGGTGTCGTCGCCCAGCAGCCCCGGCGGCTCGTCGACGATGTAGGGCGGCAGGTTGCGGATGTAGTTGGCGTGGCGGAACTTGCCTTCCGCGACCGTCTTGCACTTCAAGGTCTTGATGACCTTCGGATTCGCCTTGCCGTTGGCGATCAGCTGCTCGAGCCCATTCTTGTCGATGGGCGCGAGGCACCCCGTCAGCACTGTCTTTTGAACGACGGCAGTCATCAGTCTTCTCCCTGGCAGAAGTGGAAATCGGTAGGATACCGAACGGTCTGTTTCCTTGCATGGAGCGTGCCAGAAGCGGCGAAAAGCGAAATGCGAAGCATTGGAGCCGCTTAAGCGTCGCTGCCTGCCGATTGGTCAGCCCCCTCCTGCTCAAAGGCGGAGCAGATGACCGAGCGGATGCGAATCTTTTCAGCGCTGGACAGATGCGGCTTGCTGATGCGATGCAGCTGCGATTAAGTTGCAGCCCATGGCAAAGACGTCATCGAAGAAGAATTCGAACTCGCCCCACGCCGGCGCAGGCGACGACGAATCCGCGCGCGGGCGCCTGCTCAGTGCCGCGACGCATCTGTTCTGCAAGAACGGCATCAACGCCACCGGCATCGATGCGATCATCGAGGAAGCCGGCACCGCGAAGACCACGCTCTACAAATTGTTCGGCTCCAAGACCAATCTCGTCAACGCCGTGCTGGAAAGCGAAGGCAAGCAGTGGCGCGAATGGTTCATCGGCGCCATGGAGCAAGGCGGCGGCGATGCGCAGGCGAAGCTCACGCGCATCTTTCCCGCGCTGAAGAGCTGGTTCGCCGAGGAGCGCTTCTACGGCTGCCCCTTCATCAACGCCGTCGGCGAGCACGACAAGGACGCCAAGCAGTTCCGCAACATCGCGCTGAAGCACAAGAAGATCGTGCTCGGCCATATCGAGAAGCTCGCCGGCGAGCTCGGCTCGACCGAGCCTGCGGTACTCGCGCATCAGCTCGGCCTCCTCATCGATGGTGCGATCGTCGCAGCCATGATCTCGCGTGACCCGGGCGTGGCCGATACGGCGGCCCTCACGGCAGGCCCCCTGCTCGGCCAATCCAAGCCGAAGAAGAAGCGGGCGACGGAGCAACTCGAGGCGGTGTGAGTCCGTAAGGGCGGCGGGGAAAACGCATCCGATCCCGTCCCTTCAGCGGTCACGCAGGTCTTCGAATGAGGGTGCGCACTTCCAGTGGGTCAGCGAGGCTTACCGGCTCTCCGAACCTCGCACGCGTCGTAGCCGACGAAGGCAGCCTTCTTCCATTGGGGGTGCCCGCAACCAGTAAGGTGCTCCGAGAGCATATTGCGCGTGTTCCGGCGCTCTGCCACTTAGAAGACGACTTGCCGTGCCGGCTCCTTTGGGCGACACTGGCCATATTTCAGAGAACGTATTTTTCGAGAGGGCGTCATGCCCGAGATACTGGAAGTCATGCTGTGGTGTGCCGCGCTTGCGACGTGGCTGATGCTTCTCGTCGCGTTCCTGGGCGATGCCTTGAAGCCGCTCACAAGGAGCATCCGTCGAGCGATCGAGGACGCATTCAAGCCCCATGTGAAGTGATGCCGCCTATGTCGCCCGGTCCAGGCTGAAGCGGCCTGGCCCGGTGACGAAGATCAACATCGCGCCTCCCATGATCGAGATGTTCTTCAGGAAATGGTTGTATTGACCAATTTGCTGCGCGCCGGCGGGATATTCCCAGTAGCGGTGCGCGATCACTGTCGCCATCAGCACGAACACGAACATCAGAACTGCGCAGTAGCGCGTGCCGAGACCGAATATCAGACCAAGGGATATGATGATCTCGACCGCTATGTTGATGATGGTGAACAGCTCAGGTGCTGGAAGGTTCAACGATCTGAAATAGCCCACCGAGCCGCCGAAATTGGATAGCGCTCCGTACGCGCTTCCGACGAACACCCACGCAAGCAGAATGCGGCCGATCAAGATCAGCACGTCCGCCTTCCTTGAGGCGAACTCGTCGAGCGCCCGCGACTCAAAATGGGATTTCACTAAAAGAATCCCCCTTGCTGTCCACGACCGCCTGAACACGTCCACGGCGAGAGCCAGCCTAGCATGATTGGCGGATCGCACGAAACGCTCAGACCGCGCGCAGGCCGAGCCGCCGCTCACGAGTGTCAGCGGAGTTGACGCACATTCGGGGACGTAGTGGAGTACGACGCGCCCTGAGCCTGCTGCTACGGAGCGCTCGATCCTTCGGCCATCATCCCCGCAAGCCGCGCCAGCTCCGCCTCCAGATCGCGCTCGACGTCCGCCGCCCGCATTTCCATCACCCGATAGTCCCGCGCCTCCAGCCAGGTCCGCCGGCCCGCGCGGTCGACCGCGATCGCCTCGCCCTCGCCCGGGTTGACCAGCTCGATCGCGATCCGGTGCGGGAACGAGACGAAGTCCGGGATGTGGCGCCCGACCGGGGTCTGGCGCTTGAACTGGCCGGCGAAGCGGCGATCGCGCGTCAGCGCCTGCCACAGCAGGCGCTCGGCGTCGGTCGGGTTGCGGCGGAGCAGGCGGGCGAGGCCGCGCACGGTCGAGCCGCTGTCGGGGACGCCGCCGCCCTGCCCGTGCTCGGCCAGCAGCGCGCGCAGGCGCGTGGCCTGCTCGCCGTCGAGCACGCCGCCCTTGGCCGGGCCCTTGCGTCCCTCGGCGATCGCCATCACCACGCCGTGCAGGGTGTGCATGTCCTGCTTGGTCGGCTCCATCCGGGTGAAGATGTTGCGCAGGTTCACCAGCATGGTGTCGCGCTTCTCGGCCGGGCGCAGGAATTCGACCTTGTCGAGCTCGCGCACGAGGTTGTCGAAGAAGGCCTGCATCTGGTGCTGCGAGGCGCGCTCGGAGCGCTCCGGCAGGGCGTGGGGCAGCGCGCCCGAGGTCGCGCGCTTGAACCATTCGTAGCCGACCAACAGCACGGCCTGGGCGAGGTTGAGCGAGGCAAAGCCCGGATTGACCGGGAAGGTGATGATCCGGTTGGAAAGCCCGACCTCCTCGTTGGTCAGGCCCCAGCGCTCGCGGCCGAACAGGATGCCGCACCTGCCGCCGGTCGCGACGTGCCCGGCGATCTCGCTGGCTGCGGCTTCCGGCCCGACCACGGGCTTGGCCTGGTCGTGGGGGCGCGCCGTGGTGGCGAACAGGAGGTCGAGGTCGGCGACCGCCTGCTCCACCGTGTCGAACAATTCGACCTTTTCCAGGATGTGGTCGGCGCCGGCCGCGGCGCGCTGGGCCGCGATATTGGGCCAGCCGTCCCTGGGGTTGACGATGCGAAGCCGGCCGAGAGCAAAGTTGCCCATGGCGCGCGCGGCCATGCCGATGTTCTCGCCGAGCTGCGGCTCGACCAGGATGACGATGGGACCGTCGAGGGATAGACCCGCCTTGCTCTTGTCAGTCCCCGACATCTCGCTTCGCTTTCACACTGTCTCTCAAGGCCTTGGCCAGGCGCTCTCAGGAATTGATTCAAGCCGCGCCTTCCGGCCGGCCCTGCCCGCCTGTCGTTTGCCTGTCCTGACGAAATTCTCAAGGGAAATAACGACTTGGATTCGACTTTTGAATCTCGCTGGGAACGCGAGCCCGGGCCCGACTGCGGCCCGGCCGGCCGCTCCCCATCTGCGGAAGCTTGATGAGCTAAAAGTGCATAATCCCTTGGCTTTCGCCCGCCGCGCGGCGATGCTAAGAGGCGGCGGATATTCCCGTGGCGCGCCAAAAGCGCCGTTCCCAAGAGGCTTCCCCGATCATGGCAAAAATCAAGGTATCCAATCCCGTCGTCGAACTCGATGGCGACGAGATGACCCGGATCATCTGGCAGTACATCAAGGACAAGCTGATCAACCCGTTCCTGGATGTCGAACTGCTCTATTTCGACCTGGGGATGGAATACCGCGACCACACCAACGATCAGGTCACCATCGACGCCGCCGAGGCGATCAAGAAGGTCGGCGTCGGCGTCAAGTGCGCCACCATCACCCCGGACGAAGCCCGGGTGAAGGAGTTCAACCTCAAGCAGATGTGGAAGTCGCCGAACGGCACCATCCGCAACATCCTCGGCGGCGTGATCTTCCGCGAGCCGATCATCTGCAAGAACGTGCCGCGCCTGGTTCCCGGCTGGACCAAGCCGATCATCATCGGCCGCCACGCCTATGGCGACCAGTACCGCGCCACCGATTTCAAGTTCCCCGGGAAGGGCACCCTGTCGATGAAGTTCGTCGGCGAGGACGGCACCGTGATCGAGAAGGAAGTGTTCAAGGCCCCCGATGCCGGCGTCGCGATGGGAATGTACAATCTCGACGACTCCATCATCGACTTCGCCCGCGCATCGTTCAATTACGGCCTGCTCCGCAACTACCCGGTGTACCTGTCGACCAAGAACACGATCCTCAAGGTCTATGACGGCCGCTTCAAGGACATCTTCCAGGAGATCTTCGACAAGGAGTTCAAGAAGGACTTCGACGCCAAGGGCCTGACCTACGAGCACCGCCTGATCGACGACATGGTCGCCTCGGCGCTGAAATGGTCCGGCGGCTATGTCTGGGCCTGCAAGAACTACGACGGCGACGTGCAGTCCGACACGGTCGCACAGGGCTACGGCTCGCTCGGCCTGATGACCTCGGTGCTGCTGACGCCCGACGGCAAGACCGTGGAAGCCGAAGCCGCCCACGGCACGGTGACCCGGCACTACCGCGAGCACCAGAAGGGCAAGGAGACCTCGACCAACTCCATCGCCTCGATCTTCGCCTGGACCCGTGGCCTCGCCCACCGCGCCAAGCTCGACAACAATGCCGAGCTGGCGAAGTTCGCCAACACGCTGGAGAAGGTCTGCGTCGACACCGTCGAGGCCGGCTACATGACCAAGGACCTCGCACTCCTGGTCGGCGCCGACCAGCGCTGGCTCTCGACCACCGGCTTCCTCGACAAGGTCGCGGAGAACCTGACGAAAGAGCTGGCGTAAGCCGCCGGCAATTCCGCCCGTCCGGGCCGGACATCATCACGGGCTGCGCCTCAAAGCGCGGCCCGTTTGCTTTTCAGGCCTCAGCGGTCCGTGCCTTCCTTCTCCGCCTGCGCGAGCTCGGCGAGCGCGAGATCGCCGGTGTCGGCGAGCCTTGCCTTGGCGGTGGTATGGACGTGGTCGGCGAGCGTCGGCATGCGCTCGATCAGCGCGTGAAAATCCTGGGCGTCGAGCACCAGCAGCCGGGTCTTGCGGGTCGCCGTCACCGTGCCGCTGCGCTTCGTTTTGTGCAGCAGCGCGATCTCGCCGAAGAAGGTACCGTCGGCGAGCCGCACATGCTGGCTCGGCAGCGCGATCTCGACCTCGCCGGCGGTGATGAAATACATCGACGAGGCGACATCGCCCCGCCGCACCAGGATCTCGCCCTGCTCGATGGTGCGCGCGCGCAAGAGCCGCATGATGTCGGCGATCTCCGCCGCCGACAGATGCGAGAACAGCGGCACCCGCGCCAGCATGCCCCAGGTGACGACGAAATCGCGCCGCTTCACCTCTTCCGCGAACGCGGTCGAGATGATCGCGACCGGCAGCGCGATCATGGCGAAGCCGGCGATGATGGCGAAGGTGGAGACGAATTTGCCGAGCGGCGTCACCGGCACGACGTCGCCATAGCCGACGGTGCCGAGCGTGACGATCGCCCACCACATCGCCTGCGGGATGGTGCCGAGCTTGTCGGGCTGCACGTCGCGCTCGATGGCGTAGAGCAGCGATGCGAAGGTCAGCACCGCGCCGATCAGGATGACGATACAGCCGACCAGCGCCCGCCGCTCGGCATGCACGGCCGCGAGCAGCGAGCGCATCGCCGGCGAATAGCGGATCAGCTTGAAGAACGGCAGCACGCCGAGCGCGGCCAGCGTCGCATGCCCGCCGGTGGCGAGCACGATTGCCGCCGGCAGGAACGCCATGAGATCGATGATGCCGAGCGCGGAGAAGGCGTAGCCGAGCCGGTCGGCCAGCGCGGAGCCCTTGCGCTGGGTGTGCCCCGCCACGGTCCACAGCCGCGCCGCATATTCCAGCGCGAACACGATCACGGACAGGACGGTGATGCCTGCGAACAGCGTGCCGAACTGCGCATCGAGCTCCGGCAGCGAGGCGAGGATCATCGCGGCCACATTGAGCACGATGACCCCGATGATCAGCTGGATGAAGCGCGACCCGACCGAATAGGCCAGCGGATCGTGCTCCAGCAAATCGTAGAGGCGATCCCGAAATTCGGGATCGCGAAGCCCACGTCCGCGCGGAACGGGGGCCATGGCGACTTAAGCGCCCGCCATCGCTTTTTCGATCGCGGTGAGCGCGGCCGCCGCCTTGGCGCCATCGGGACCGCCGGCCTGGGCCATGTCGGGCCGGCCGCCGCCGCCCTTGCCGCCGAGCGCCTCGGAGGCGATGCGCACGAGGTTCACGGCGTTGAAGCGCGCGGTGAGGTCCTGCGTGACGCCGACGACCACACCGGCCTTGCCGTCCTCGGTGACGCCGACGATGGCGACGACGCCCGAGCCGATCTGCTTCTTGCCGTCGTCGGCAAGGCTCTTGAGATCCTTCATCTCGATGCCTTCCACGGCACGTGCCATCAGCTTGACGTCGCCGACCTCGCGCACGCTTGAGGCTGCGCCGTTGCCGGCGGAGGCGCCGCCGCCCATCGCGAGCTTCTTGCGGGCGTCGGAGAGCTCGCGCTCGAGTTTCTTGCGCTCCTCCATCAGCGCGGCAATGCGGGCCGGCACGTCGTCGAGGGAGGTGCGCAGCTCGTTCGCCGCGGTCTTCGCCAGCGCCATGGTGTCGTTGGCGTGCCTGCGCGCGTAATTGCCGGTCAGCGCCTCGATGCGGCGCACGCCGGATGCGACCGCGCTCTCGCCCGTCAGCGTGATCAGGCCGATATCGCCGGTGCGCTTGACGTGGGTGCCGCCGCAGAGCTCGACCGACCAGCCGAGCGCGTTGGCGCCGCGCTCGCGCGCGGTCCTGCCCATCGAGACGACGCGGACCTCGTCACCGTATTTCTCGCCGAACAGCGCGCGTGCACCGGCCTCGCGGGCCTCGTCCACGCCCATGATGCGGGTCGTGACCTCGTCGTTCTCCAGCACAACGTCGTTGGCGATGTCCTCGACGCGGGCGAGCTCCTCCGCCGTGATTGGCTTCGGATGCACGAAGTCGAAACGCAGGCGGTCGGGCGCGACCATCGAGCCGCGCTGGGCGATGTGGTCGCCGAGCACCTGGCGCAGCGCCTCGTGAATGAGATGCGTCGCCGAGTGATTTGCGCGAATCGACGAGCGGCGGACATGGTCCACTTCTAAGCGGACAACGTCTCCACGCCTTATCGGGAACCGCTTCATCTGGACATTGTGCACGATAAGATCATTTGCCTCTTTATGGCAGAGCATAACATCCGCAAGGATCTCACCGTCGGAAATGCGCCTAATCCAGCCCTTGTCGCTGACCTGGCCTCCCGCCTCCGCATAAAATGGTGTCTGATTGAACACCAACTCGCCAGCCCAACCGGCCGGCAATTCGTCTAACTCAGGGCCCCCCTTAATAACGGTTTGGACAACCGCTTCACTCACTTCAAGGTCGTACCCGAGAAACTCCGTTGCGCCGTACTTCTCGCGCATCGGGAACCAATAATCTGCAGTCTTCGTATCACCGCTTCCTGCCCAAGACGCGCGCGCCTTCTCGCGCTGGCGCTCCATCGCATCCGTGAACGCCGCCTGGTCGACGCCGATGCCGCGCGATTTCAGCGCGTCCTGCGTCAGGTCCAGCGGGAAGCCGTAGGTGTCGTAGAGCGTGAAGGCGACGTCGCCGTCGAACATGTCACCCTTCTTTAAGGAAGCGCTCTTCTCGTCGAGGATGGCGAGGCCGCGCGACAGCGTCTTGCGGAAGCGGGTTTCTTCCAGCCGCAGCGTCTCCTCGATCAGATTCTCCGCGCGCATCAGGTCGGGATAGGCCTGGCCCATCTCGCGCACCAGCGCCCAGACCAGCCGATGCATCAGCGGTTCTTTCGCACCCAGCAGCTGCGCATGCCGCATGGCACGGCGCATGATCCGGCGCAGCACGTAGCCGCGGCCCTCGTTGGAAGGCAGCACGCCGTCGGCGACGAGGAAGGCCGAGGAGCGCAGATGGTCGGCAATGACGCGGAACGAGGCCACGGTCTGCTCGTTCGGCCCGGTGCCGAGCGCGGACGCCGTCGCATCGATCAGGTTCTTGAACAGGTCGGTCTCGAACACGCTCTCGACGCCCTGGAGGATGCAGGCCATCCGCTCCAGGCCCATGCCGGTGTCGATCGAGGGACGCGGCAGCGGCTGGCGCTCCTCCTTCGTCACCTGCTCGAACTGCATGAACACGAGATTCCAGAATTCGAGGAAGCGGTCGCCGTCCTCCTCCGGCGAGCCCGGAGGCCCGCCCCAGATGTGCTCGCCGCGGTCGATGAAGATCTCCGAGCAGGGGCCGCACGGGCCGGTGTCGCCCATCGCCCAGAAATTGTCCGAGGTCGGGATGCGGATGATGCGGTCTTCGGAGAAGCCGGCGATCTTCTTCCACAGGCCCGCCGCCTCGTCGTCGGTGTGGTAGACCGTGACGAGCAGCTTGTCCTTTTTCAGCCCGAACTCGCCGGTGATCAGCTTCCAGGCAAGCTCGATCGCGCGCTCCTTGAAGTAGTCGCCGAACGAGAAATTGCCGAGCATCTCGAAGAAAGTGAGATGGCGCGCGGTGTAGCCGACATTGTCGAGGTCGTTGTGCTTGCCGCCGGCGCGCACGCATTTCTGCGAGGTGGTGGCGCGCTGATAGGGCCGCTTCTCCACGCCGGTGAAGACGTTCTTGAACTGCACCATGCCGGCATTGGTGAACATCAACGTGGGGTCGTTGCGCGGCACCAATGGCGAGGACGGCACGATCTCGTGGCCGTTCTCGGCAAAGAAGTTCAGAAAGGTCGACCTGATCTCGTTGACGCCGCTCATGTTCATCCAATCGGGTGTGCTTGGACCCGCTTCCTGCCATCCAAACCAGAGGTTAGGGCTGATATCTGCGGGCCAGAGCGCTTTTAGACAAGGCCTGCTTCAGTGTCCAGAAACTGTGCAAGGAGATCAGAGGGTTGCCGCAGGCGCGCAATCCCGGTTGAAAAGGCGAAACCGCCGCGTTGACAGGCTTGGCCGCCCTGTGGTCTGTAACCATCTATATCGTACGGCCACGTCGGGAGAGACCGGCTTTACTGCCGGCGCCGAAGGAGCAACCGCCCCGGAAACTCTCAGGCAAAAGGACCGCGTGGCTTTGATTGCATCTGGAAAGAGGCGCCGACGGGCCTAACAACCCGGGTGGCACCCGCCGACGGGATAATACTCTCAGGCACAGCGACAGATGGGGCTTCGACAGGTTGGCCCGGGGAATCGTCCCCGGGGAACCGCCGAGGACCCCTGTGATGCCAGTACCCGACGACCAGAAATCGCTCCGACAGACGCCCCTCCACGCCCTGCATGTGTCCCTCGGCGGCAAGATGGTGCCGTTCGCGGGCTACGACATGCCCGTGCAGTATCCTGCCGGCGTGCTGAAGGAGCACCTCCATACGCGCGCCGCGGCCGGCCTGTTCGATGTCTCCCATATGGGGCAGCTCGCGCTCCGGCCGAAGTCCGGCAAGGTCGAGGACGCCGCCCGCGCGCTGGAACGGCTGGTGCCGCAGGACATCGTGGCAATCGCGCCGGGACGGCAGCGCTACGCCCAGTTCACCAATGCGGACGGCGGGATTCTCGACGATCTCATGGTCGCCAATTTCGGCGATCACCTGTTCCTGGTCGTCAACGCCGCCTGCAAGGACGCGGACGAGGCGCATCTGCGCGCGCACCTCGCGGACGACTGCGTCATCGATTCTCTTGCCGACCGCGCGCTGATCGCGCTGCAGGGCCCGAAGGCGGAAGCGGCGCTGGCGAAATTGTGTGCAGAGGCGCCGTCCATGACATTCATGGATGCCGGCCCGCACGAGGTCGCCGGCATCAAATGCTTCGTCTCGCGCTCCGGCTATACCGGCGAGGACGGGTTCGAGATCTCCGTTCCGGCTGCGGACGCCGAGCGCCTGACCAGGACGCTGCTCGAAAACCCGGACGTGCTGCCGATCGGCCTCGGCGCCCGCGACAGCCTGCGGCTGGAAGCCGGGCTTTGCCTCTACGGCCACGACATCGACACTGCGACGACGCCGGTCGAGGCCGCGCTGGAATGGTCGGTGCAGAAGAGCCGCCGCAACGGCGGGATTCGCGCCGGCGGCTTTCCCGGCGCCGAGAAGATCCTCGCGCATTTCGATAACGGCGCATCCCGCCGCCGCGTCGGCCTACGCGCCGAAGGCCGCGCGCCGGTGCGCGAGGGCGCGCCGCTGTTTGCGGACGCGGCCGGCGGCGAGCCGATCGGCAAGGTCACCTCGGGCGGTTTCGGCCCGAGCCTGAATGCGCCGGTCGCGATGGGCTATGTGCCCACGAATCTGAGCGAGCTCGGCACCAAACTCTTCGCCGAGGTGCGCGGCCAGCGACTGCCGCTCGCAGTCGCCGCCATGCCCTTCGTGAAAAACACCTACAAACGCTGAGGATAAGACAATGACCACGACGCTGTACACCTCCGACCATGAATGGCTCGCGATCGACGGCGACGTCGCCACCGTCGGCATCACCGATTACGCCCAGCAGCAGCTCGGCGACGTCGTGTTCGTCGAACTGCCCAAGGTCGGCCGCAGCTTGAAGAAGGCTGAAGCCGCCGCGGTCGTGGAATCGGTGAAAGCCGCCTCCGACGTCTACGCGCCTGTTACGGGCGAAGTGCTCGAGGCCAACGAGGCGCTCGCCGCCGAACCGGCGCTGGTGAACTCGGATGCGCAGGGCGCGGCCTGGTTCTTCAAGATCAAGATGGCAGACAAGAGCGAACTCGGCAGCCTCATGGATGAAGCCGCCTACAAGGCCCATACGGCGTGAGATGACGAGGACAGCCGCCTCATACTCAGTGTCATCACCCGCGAAGGCGGGTGATCCAGTACGCCGCGGCCTCTCGGTTCAATCCGCGCTGCTGGTGAGTACTGGATGCCCCGCCTTCGCGGGGCATGACACCGACAGCCAAATCTAAAGCGAGGACCCATGATGACCGCGCACCGCAAGACCAACGGCGACACCGCCGCAAGTTTCGTCCGCCGCCACATCGGCCCCTCGGCGCGCGACGTCACCGCAATGTTAGAGGCCGTCGACGCGAAAAGCGTCGACGCGCTGATGGCGGAGACGCTGCCGGCTTCGATCCGGCAGGCCGCTCCGCTCGATCTCGGCAAGCCGCTCAGCGAAACCGAGGCGATCGCGCATATGGGCGAGCTCGCAGCCCAGAACCAGGTCTTCACCTCGCTGATCGGTCAAGGCTATTCCGGCACGATCCTACCCGCGGTGATCCAGCGCAACATCCTCGAGAACCCGGCCTGGTACACGGCCTATACGCCCTACCAGCCCGAGATCAGCCAGGGCCGGCTGGAGGCGCTTTTCAACTTCCAGACCATGATCTGCGACCTCACCGGGCTCGACGTCGCCAACGCCTCGCTGCTCGACGAAGCCACCGCCGCCGCCGAAGCCATGGCGCTTGCGGAGCGGCACTCGCAGGTCAAGGCGAAAGCGTTCTTCATCGACAGGGACGTCCATCCGCAGACGCTGGCGGTGATGCGCACCCGCGCCGAGCCGCTGGGCTGGACCCTGATTGTCGGCGATCCCCTCACCGATCTCGCCGAGAGGGACGTGCTCGGTGCGTTGCTGCAATATCCGGGCTCATCCGGCGCGTTGCGCGATCTCAGGCCCGCGATCGCAGCGTTGAAGGCCAAGGGCGCGCTTGCGATCATTGCCGCTGACCTGCTGGCGCTGACGCTGCTGGCCTCGCCCGGCGAGCTCGGGGCCGACATCGCGATCGGCTCAGCGCAGCGCTTCGGCGTGCCGATGGGCTATGGCGGACCGCACGCGGCCTATATGGCGGTGCGCGATGCGCTGAAGCGTTCGCTGCCCGGCCGCATCGTCGGCCTCTCCGTCGATTCCCGCGGAATGCCTGCCTACCGCCTCGCGCTGCAGACCCGCGAGCAGCACATCCGCCGAGAGAAGGCGACTTCCAACATCTGCACCGCACAGGTGCTGCTCGCCGTGATCGCCTCGATGTACGCGGTCTATCACGGCCCCGAGGGGCTCTCGCAGATCGCGCGCAGCGTCCACCGCCGCACCGCCGTGCTCGCGAGCGGCCTGCGCAAGCTCGGCTTTGCGCCGCAGTCCGACAACTTCTTCGACACGCTCAGCGTCGATGCCGGCGCCGGGCGCGCCGAGATCGTCGCGCGCGCTTTGGCCGAGAAGATCAATCTCGGCATCGGTGACACCGGCTTGCGCATCGCGCTCGACGAGACCACGACGCCTGCGACGGTGGAAGCGGTCTGGCGCGCCTTCGGTGGTACCTTCGCTTATGCCGAAATCGACGCCGGGACGCGCGAGGCGCTGCCGGAGACGCTGAAGCGCACCACCCCGTTCCTCACCCATCCGGTCTTCCACGCGCATCGCTCGGAGACCGAGATGCTGCGCTACATGCGCAAGCTCAGCGATCGCGATCTCGCGCTCGACCGCGCGATGATCCCGCTGGGATCCTGCACCATGAAGCTGAACGCGACCACCGAGATGATGCCGCTGACCTGGCCGGAGTTTGCGACACTGCACCCGTTCGTGCCGCGCGAGCAGGCCGCCGGCTATCACGCGCTGTTCGCCCGGCTTTCGAGGTGGCTGTGCGACATCACCGGCTATGACGCCATCTCGCTGCAGCCGAATTCGGGCGCGCAGGGCGAATATGCCGGGCTCCTCGCGATCCGCGGCTATCATGCATCGCGCGGCGAGAGCCACCGCAAGATCTGCCTTATCCCCTCCTCCGCCCACGGCACCAATCCGGCTTCGGCCGCGATGGTCGGCATGGACGTCGTGGTTGTCGCCTGCGAGAAGAACGGCGACGTTGACGTCAATGACCTCCGCGCCAAGGCCGAGAAGCATGCGAACGATCTCGCCGCGGTCATGATCACCTATCCCTCGACCCACGGCGTGTTCGAGGAGCACATTCGCGAGATCTGCGACATCGTGCACGGCCATGGCGGCCAGGTGTATTTGGACGGCGCCAACCTCAATGCGCAGGTCGGCCTGTCCAGGCCCGGCGATTACGGCGCCGACGTCAGCCATCTCAACCTGCACAAGACGTTCTGCATTCCGCATGGCGGTGGCGGCCCCGGCATGGGCCCGATCGGCGTCAAGGCGCATCTCGCCCCGTTCCTGCCGGGTCATCCGTCCACGAATGCTGACGCTCCGGTCGGTCCGGTCTCGGCCGCGCCGTTCGGCTCGGCCTCGATCCTGACCATCTCCTACATCTACATTTTGATGATGGGCGGCGACGGCCTGAAGCGCGCCACCGAGATCGCGATCCTCAACGCCAACTACATCGCAGCACGTCTCGATGCGCACTTCCCGGTGCTCTACAAGAACGAGAAGGGCCGCGTCGCGCATGAATGCATCGTCGATCCGCGCGCGCTGAAGACGACCTCGGGCGTCACCGTCGACGACATCGCCAAGCGCCTGATCGACTACGGCTTCCACGCCCCGACCATGAGCTTCCCGGTGCCGGGCACGCTGATGATCGAGCCGACCGAGTCGGAATCCAAGGCCGAGCTGGATCGCTTCTGCGATGCCATGATCGCGATCCGGAAGGAGATCGGCGAGGTCGAGGCCGGCCGCTTTGAGATCGCAGCCTCGCCCCTGCGCCACGCCCCGCACACCGTGCACGACATCGCCGACGACGATTGGAAGCGCGCCTACACCCGCAGCGAAGGCTGCTTCCCCGACGGCGTCTCGCGCACCGACAAGTATTGGTGCCCCGTCGGCCGCGTCGACAATGTCTACGGCGACCGCAACCTGGTTTGCTCCTGCCCGCCGGTGAGCGACTACGCGGAAGCCGCGGAGTAGGATTTGTAGGGTGGGTTAGCGGGCGGTCGCGCGAAGCGCAGTCCGCGAGGCGTAACCCACCTCTTCTGTCTCCACAGATACGAACAGTGGTGGATTACGCCTTCGGCTGATCCACCCTACGAAGCCGACCTAAGGCGCAATCAACAACCGGCGCTCGCCATCCCACCGCCACAGCCGTTCATTGGTGAGAAGAGTGCCGCCCCATCAGCGTTTGATCGGGTTGTGACGGCGAAAATCTTCCCGGCCGGCCAGGACCGCTTCGCCAAACTCCGTCAGCGACAGCCGGCTGCGGCGAAAGGCGGCGTTGCGGCCTCTCGCATTGTCCGGATCGAGGGTCGCCAGCTTGCTATCCAGACCAGCAACGGCTGGCGCCGGGCCGAACGCGAGTCCTTCGAGCAGCGCGCCCAGCTCCCACTGATCGAACATGCACGTTCCCAAAGCGCCCGGCCGAAACAGCTCATCGGTGCGATTGTGTCCGCTTGCAATCCGCTCGAGAAGCCGCGTCTCAGTCGCCCCCAGTCCCGTCGCCGGCGACGGCAGTTCTGCGAGCAGGTCTTCCATGGCCGGCTTAAGGAAAGACAGCTTGCCGAGCGGCCTGCCGAGCAGCCCGGCGCAAAGCTCGGGCGTCGGGGCCCGGTAAGCTTCCCAGACCATGCTGGCGATCCCAAGATCGCTTTCCACGATATCGACCTGCCGAACGTCACGATGACGAAGTTCCGAGGGATCTGCTTCGCGCAGATTGAAATCGACGCGTCGCAGTCTCAAACTTCCTGTGAGTGACGGCTCGGAGCGCAAATAATCGAGGATCCAGATCAACTGCAATTGACTGTTGGGTTCAGGATCGAACCACAGTTCGATGAAATCGACCCCGTAAGTTTGGCAGACCCAGAGCAACCCACCCGCCCGATCCTGGCGCCTGAGAAGGGGCGATTGATCGACCCTGACGCAATCCGACCAGTGCATTTCATGAGACGGCCACCTGGCGCCGAGATAATCGATGAGGTGGTGAGGCGTGGGAAGCGGCCCCGAAACGAAACGATAGATGAACGGGACGACCATGTCGGCGCGATCGGCGAGAGCAAGACCGACGCCCGCCGAACTGGTCAGGATCACACGCTTCATTGCCGCCGCACCCACCCTCAAAACGAAACGGGCACCGAAGACGTCGGCAACTCAACGTCCTCAGTGCCCGCTCCTCGCGAAAAACTTCCGCGTTAAGGCTTACTCGTCCGCCGGCTCCTCGCCGTCGGCGTCGCGCTCGGGCGTGCCGGCGAGAATCTGCTCGGCGATCAGGCCGGAGTTCTGGCGGATCGAGGTCTCGATCTTGGCGGTGATATCAGGGTTGGCCTTCAGGAATGCCTTCGAATTCTCGCGGCCCTGGCCGAGGCGCTGGCTGTCATAGGAGAACCAGGCGCCGGACTTCTCGACGATTCCGGCCTTGACGCCGAGATCGAGGATCTCGCCCATCTTGGAGACGCCCTCGCCGTACATGATGTCGAACTCGACCTGCTTGAAGGGCGGGGCCAGCTTGTTCTTGACCACCTTGACGCGCGTTGTGTTGCCGACCACCTCGTCGCGCTCCTTGATCGCACCGATGCGGCGGATGTCGAGGCGGACGGAGGCGTAGAATTTCAGCGCATTGCCGCCGGTCGTGGTTTCGGGCGAGCCGTACATCACACCGATCTTCATGCGGATCTGGTTGATGAAGATCACCATGGTGTTGGACTTGTTGATGGAGGCCGTCAGCTTGCGCAGCGCCTGGCTCATCAGGCGGGCCTGCAGACCCGGCAGCGCATCGCCCATCTCGCCCTCGAGCTCGGCCTTCGGCACCAGCGCCGCGACCGAATCGATCACCATCACGTCGACCGCTCCCGAACGCACCAGCGTGTCGCAGATTTCCAGCGCCTGCTCGCCGGTATCCGGCTGCGAGATCAGGAGCTCGTCGATGTTGACCCCGAGCTTGCGGGCATAGACCGGGTCGAGCGCGTGCTCGGCGTCGATGAAGGCGCAGATGCCGCCCTTCTTCTGCGCTTCCGCCACCGTGTGCAGCGCCAGCGTAGTCTTGCCCGAGGATTCCGGCCCGTAGATCTCGACGATGCGCCCCTTGGGCAGGCCGCCGATGCCGAGCGCGATGTCGAGCCCGAGCGAGCCGGAGGACACCGCCTCGATGTCCATGGACCGGTCGTTCTTGCCGAGCTTCATCACCGAGCCCTTGCCGAACTGACGCTCGATCTGCGAGAGCGCGGCGGCCAGAGCTTTACTCTTGTCCATGGAAGATCCTTCGACGATACGCAGGGCAGTTGCGGACATTGGGTCGTGCTCCTTATGGCGAGGATTCGCGTGAGGGACAAACAATTGGCGAGGCAGCTCGGCGATAAAAGCAATGTACCCTATTTGTTCCAGGTTCGCAATATGTTCTTTTGCGGAGATCAGGACTGTCCGTATTTAACTCCCAGTGTCCTAAGTTGAATTTTGGAGTGTCCTAGATTGGACTTTTGGTGCTGGGAGGGCTGGAGAAACCCCGTTTGCGCTTTTTACAACGCCCCAGCTGATCGCCTCGCCAAGTCAAAACTCTCCCGGCTTGGCTAAGGCCAACCGCGTTCTACCTTTGGCACGAACGAAGTTCGAAACTGCCAAGAAGTAAGGCCGCCTCAGTTGGCTCTGGTAATGTCTAGCTACTTGCGTGGTTGTCCCCTGAAGCGGAACCACAAATGACCGATCAGTGACAGGA
The DNA here is from genome assembly GCF_004346455.1 of Bradyrhizobium sp. R2.2-H. Lineage (NCBI taxonomy): Bacteria > Pseudomonadati > Pseudomonadota > Alphaproteobacteria > Hyphomicrobiales > Nitrobacteraceae > Bradyrhizobium > Bradyrhizobium sp. R2.2-H. The sequence continues at coordinate 41,058 of NZ_SMBR01000009.1, read as the reverse complement.
CTATGGCGGTCAGAGCTATCGGGAGCCAGATCGACGCGGTTATGATGAACAAGGATATGATGACCACACGCCCAAAGACCGATTCGCTGACCGGATGCTTAAGACGTGCGAAATAGGCGTAGACAATAAAGATGGTGGCCGGCGCCATCCACGCGGCGACAAGCACCAACAACAGGTCAATGAGTTGGCCGGCATGATGGGGTATGAGCGCACCTCCTGACAGCGTCGGCGCGAATTGATGTTACCGCTTCGAGAGACTCGGCAATTGCCGAAGAGAATTGGTCTGCGCGCGCGTTCGCGTGCATCCATACGCTCGGCACCGCCGTCCCTGGGCGGTACCCAAAGTCATCCGAGACCGCACCGCATGCGAATCGCTGTTCTAGAGCTTTTCAACGCGCGCTCGTTGAGATGGCTCGCGCAAGAGCTCGTCCAATGCAATCATAACCATCACTGGTGTTGTGCAATCCGTCCCACGTCACAAGCGCGCTTTGCGGAACTCCGGCATTGATCGAGTTACGCATCAGCGCAAAACGAGAGAATAGACCGACCCGTTCCTGCTTCGCGACATCGGCGATGATGCCCTCCATCGTTGAGTAGCTCGCGGAAGCGAGCACCTGAGGTGCATATTGCAGATCCATCAGCACGACATCGGCAGACCCCGCCTTAAGTGCCCTTACCCCTTCAAGAACGCTTCTTTTGAGCCCTTGGTCCGGCCGGCCACCCCAGGCGACGTCATTAGTACCCAATTGCCAGATAACGAGATCGGGAGTGTGCGCGAAAACGTCACGCTCGAACCGCGCGATGTTGTTCGGTATCGTATCGCCGACTCGACCGCTGTTGATGACCTCGATCGTTGCTTTGGATCTAAGCCTCGAGAGTTCTCGGCGCATCACCTGCGGATACGTGGCCGCGGACCGAAATACCCAGAGCCCCACCGTCGACGATGATCCGATCGCGACAATCCTTAGCGGCTCACCAGATCTCAAACGCGCCGCTGTGCGGGGCAGTTGTGCGCCCAGCGAAACATCCAGATTTGCAGCAAGGCATCTCTCGCCGGATGATGCCTCGTCCTGCGCTCGAGAGGGCGCTGTGCTGGACAAACCGACAATCACGGCAGCAGCGATCGACGCTATCGTTCGAGCGGTTCGGCTTATGCATGGCAGAACAAATCGACCCATGTCCCCCAATAACCGGTCGATTCTCTCTTGACAACCCTTGGCTTCAAACGTCTGTTTTTGATTGCAGGGCAATTGACGCGTGGGGAGCGAGCAGCACGCATGAGTCCGGAGATGAGACAATGTCCGGCAAGCCTGTAGCGAAACGGTTGGTATTCCATATCGGCGGTTATGATCCAATCACGTCGCATCCCAGCGCGCAACGACGCTTTGTGCGCGAAATTGCGAGGTTCCAACGCACCTGGTCAGTGAAAGCGACCGTTGACGATTTGCATGATACCGCCGACCAGATACGATGGAATGTGACGACAGCCGGCCCCGATTGGCTCGTCGAAACCGATTACCGTCTGGTCCGATGGCACGACGTAATTGAGGCCTTCGGGCGTCGAAGCATCGTCTCACGCATTTCCTTCGGGACTCTTGCGTTTCTGGATTTCGTTTTGACCGGCACTCTTTGGCGGTACTTGCTGACCAACTGGCGCTATGCACTGTTCTTTCTCTATCCATTGGTCATGTTCGGACTGCTCATCGCTGCCGCCTTTTTGATTGGCGCAGTTGCATTCAAGATCACTGGATCCATTCCTATCGCTGCCGGTGGCGGCTTCTGCGGAATCGTAGCCGTTTTGGCCGGCCCGTGGCACTGGCTCCGCCTGGGCGCCCTGTTCGATGATTGGATTTTTTCTCGCGAGTATATTCGATGCGGAAATACGGAAATTGAGCAGAGACTGGACAGATTGGCCGCCGAGCTCGTGGCCGCGGCGAGCAGCTCTGCCGCAGACGAGATTTTGGTCATAGGGCACAGTCTTGGCGCGGTACTTGCCGTTGACCTACTTGATCGCGCCTTGAGGCTGGACCCTGCGCTCGATTGGAACAAAACTCCCGTGACATTCTTGAGCGTTGGATCATCCATACTCAAGATCGGCATGCACCCTAAGGCAACTCGCTTTCGTGCGGCTATGGAACGCGTCGCCAATTCACGCGCGATCTTCTGGGGCGATTATCAGGCCCTCATCGACCTGTTGAATTTTTACAAAAGCCGGCCGATGGCCGAAATGGGATTGTCGACAGAAAACGAGGCGATCGTCAGGATCGTGAGACTTAGTCGAATGCTTGACGACGACATGTATCGACGGATCCGCTTCGACTACTTCCGCTTGCACTGCCAGTTTGTCAGCGGAAATGATAAGCGAGCATCGTATGACTACTTCATGTTGACTTGCGGACCTGTTTCAGCCCAATCCCAGACGCTCGCGCCGGATGGCGCCGTTTCGATGATAGCTGACGACGGAGGACTTATTGCAGGCGCGCCGCAATCAGGAAGCGAACTGCCAGGTATTCCGGGCGCGGCAGCCTAGTTCAAATGACGCCCACCACTTCGAAAATCATCTTCGTTGCATTGGCGATCGGCTGGTACCTCATACGCTATAAGTACGCGCGACGCTCCCGCCGTGCGAGGATTGTGCGGAGCGCTCGCGGCCCCCTGGAAACCGCGCTCCTGCTAATATCTCTTTCGGGCCTTGGACTTGTTCCGCTCGTCTACGTGGCGACGGGAATACCTCGTTTCGCAGATCACAGCTTCTATCCCTCGCTGGCTTGGCTGGGGTCTCTCTTTGCGATTGCGGCTTTGGGCGTGTTTCACCTGACTCACCGTGCACTCGGCCGGAACTGGTCGATAAGTCTCGACGTGCGGGAGAACCATGAACTCGTGACGGAAGGGATTTACCGGAGAGTTCGACACCCGATGTATTCGGCATTTTGGCTGTGGGCGATCGCCCAGGCATTGCTGCTGCCGAATTGGATCGCCGGTTTTGCAGGCGTTGCCGGCTTCGGGGTTTTGTTCTTTGGCCGCGTTGCAAGGGAAGAGCGAATGATGCTGCAGACGTTTGGCGACAGCTACCGCGAGTATATGGCGCGAACCGGCCGGGTCTTCCCGCGGATACTCTGAGGTAGGTTAGGGCACGTCTGTTGTGCCCACGAGAGTGATTTGGAACCAGGCGCCTCAATTTGCGTGCCATTTCCGCAACATACGGTAGAAAAAGCTGTCGGAGCCGCGGACTCCCGTTGGAGTCGTGGCGAGTGTCGGGTTATTTCTATGCGTACCAGGTGAATTCCAATCGCTCCCCGAACAAATGGAGATATCCGATGTTGAAATTCGTTGTACTTGGAATTGCTTCGCTGGCCTTCGTGGGAACCGCAGTTGCTGCCGACCTGCCACGGCCTCAACCGGTTGCCGCCGCCCCCGCACCGGTTGGCAAAGCTCCGATCGGCAAATATCCCGTGGGTAAGAGCCCGGTGGGCAAATATCCGGTTGCCGCCCCGGCCCCATTGGTGACCAAGGGTTGATCTGACTATCTATTCGTACGCCAGCGGCGTTCGTCTGGGGTCGCAGGCTACCTGTGGCATCGGATCTTGGATCCAAGAGGATTCGTAGATGGCGGGAGTGATTCGGAAATATCCGGGTCTGGAGCTGTTTGCAAGGGCCGCCATGCTGGCGGCCTTTGTGGGCTTGGGGACCGGGATCAGTAGCGCGCAACCACTCGTGGCGCGTACCGACCAGCAGCAACGGGACGCTCTCCCCAGTTCGGCGACGAAGTATGCGCAGAGCATGGCTGCTGCGCCGGGAGCCCGGCCGACCACATCAGATGTAAAGCCAGTTCGAAGAGCTGCCGTCACGGGCCCCTACTACGTTGATTTTCGTGCCCGAACGGCAGCAACGTACGGTCATGCATTCGTGTGGTACGGAAAGACGAGCGAAAAGCAGGTCGAGGTCGCTGGTCTGGCTCCGGCCGGCGACGAGATACCCTACCTCCTGGGACACCTCATATTTGTCCCCTCTGAGACGGGTGCGAGCTATGGTGATCTTGACGAGCAATATCTGACGGCCAGCTATCGCGTTTATTTGAATGAGGCCGATGCCAAGAAGGTCTTTGCTCATATCAAGCACCTGCAGGAGACTTCGCCAGTGTGGAACGCAGCAACGACCAACTGCACTGCTTTCCTCGGCCGCATAGCGACTTTCATGGGCCTCAACGCTCCGTTTCATCTGCTAAAGCCTGAGGAATACGTCAACAAACTCAGAGAGCTGAACGGGGGGCGAAAAACGGTGCAGCTTGAATCGGGTCGAGGCTAGAATCCTCGGGCCGCGTTCATCCGGTTTCCCTTGCGCCAGGATAGGGGTGAGGTCTTCAAGAAATTCAAGCGAGCTTGTTTCTTTGAGGATGCGGTTCGATACGACCAACATTCGTGCGCTGCCTCGCTTGTTTGATGAATAGGCCGGGAGATCATGAGAACGTCCGGGGCGCTGCGCAGCCAGGCAGTTCGACCTCCACATGGCCATGGCTAAGCTCTTGTTGGAAACCGTTCTGAGGATGAAGTCCTCCTTGGCGTAGTTGAGGAAGGTTCGCAGAACTTGTCGTCGCAGGCGAAATTCACCGCTTAGGCAATGGTTCTGCGTCGAGGCCGAGCATCAACATCAATCGACCTGTGCACGTCGCGTACACGGCCGGATAATAGACGCACTCCGCGCCGGATCGGACCTGTATCATCAGCACGCTTGTTGATCTGCGATCATGATTGCGGCGTAGCCGACCTTTGCGGCGGTCACGGCGCGTAAAGCTGCGTGTTGTCAAGTCGACGAGCGCTCTTTCGGCTTTGTGGAAATGGAAGAGCTGAGTTCACGTCGCTCGTATTGAGCGCGGTGGATCAGACGGCTTTTTTGAGCTAAGCCGTCTGAGCCGCCTGGAACGGCGCGGGCGGCCACTCTATTGCGGCATACTGAATGCAGTAAGCTATCGCGCCGCTGTTCGGGGGACGCGGATGCGGGTTCATGTTATCGTTGCCGGCCTAATCCTAGCGGTCATCGGGAAGGCCAGCGCCACGGTTGTCGATAAAGCAACCGACGCGCAAAAGTCTTGCGAACTGCTCGTTCAGAACTCGTTCCGCAATCAGGACGAAGCTCGATCCGCCGGCGTATGTGAGGGAATGATCGAGACTGCGATGCTCTTTTCACCAAATCTGCCAGCCAACGTGCGTGCATGCCCCCCCGCGCAAGGCAGCCCCTTGCAAAGTGCCAAGGTTTTTCTGGGGTATCTTGATAACAATCCGGATCGAGCGAGTGAGCCGGGGATCACCGTCGCCATCGAAGCATTCAGAGATGCCTGGCCCTGCCATGGGGACGATGCCGGGTCCTCCACCGGAAATGGACCGAAGAAGCGTGCCCCCAAGAAAACCAAATAGAACGCGTATCTGCGGCCAGTGATGCTGGCCTTACGGTCTGCGACGTTCACGTCAGGCAATGCACACCGTTGAGGTGCGCGAACTGAACCGCAGTGCACACCTCCACAACCAGCACTCAACGCCTTATCAGCAAGCGAAGCGCGCCTGGAACAACCGTTCTGGTCGCGAGGTACGCAGGGTGCAAAAGCAGCCGATCGAGGAAGAAGACAAGCTTGGCCGAGATTGCGCTCAACTCGCATTCGTCGAAGGCAGGGCTGAAACATGCCGTGCGCCCGCCGACCGGCAAAGGCGATTGATGGATTCATTCGCCCCTGGTTCGGACGATTGGGTGCAGGCCGAAAGGCTGCTCGTCAATTTCGAATCGCCTGCCCGGTTCGTCGAGAGCTTCTGTCACCGAATGCGCCGCAGAGTGAACGATCATCCTCTTCGAGAGCGGCCGGAGCCGTATTGACGGAGTTCCGAGATTCATTTCGGCTTCCCAATGCGCCTTGTGCGCACAACTGAACAGACGCGGATCCGTTTATGGATCCTAATGGATCATCACCGCGCGGATCCCCGGGCACTATCGGTGACGCCGATGGCGCTCCCGCCTTCCTCGCATGGATATGAGAACGCCATGTTCAAGCGGCGACGTTTCAAGCAACAGCTGACCCTCCAGGACCGGCTTTCCGCATGGGTGAAGCAGGTCCAGCAACAGGCCGCCAGGCTTCCACCGGGGGCCGAGCGAGATGCCCTCCTGAAGAAGGCCCGCCAGGCCGACGTCGCCAATCATCTGCACGACTGGGTCAAATCACCCGGGCTTCAACCACCGAAATAGCCGGCAATCGGTGTTGCTCTTCGGGAGCGAAGGCTGCCGCGCATCAAGGGCGCGGCCGGTGCGCCGTCATGTTTCCGCAATCCTGCGGCACCGAACCTTTTCGCGGTCTCCAGCCTTCTTTGGGACGGGACCGCAACTCTGGGGACCTCGGCCATGACGGACAACGACACGCAGCACGATTCGATCAGACGCAATCCCCTGCTGGAGGCAGCGCAGAAGGAGATGGTGAAGTTCGAGCGCAAGGAAAACGAGTTCCGCAGAAAGGACCGTGAAGAGCGCGCCGCCGAGCTCCGCCTGCCCTTGAACGAGATCAGGATCCACTAGAGCCCGATCGGAAAAGTGCGCGGCGGTTTTCCGAGAGGATCATGCTCGAACAACGACCGAAGGCCGGCTGTCCCCTATCGGCAGCCGGCGCCGGTCGGTCGGTCCGGGGCGACCGCCTGCCGGTCTCGATCCGGGCATCGCGGTTGCGCGGCCGGTGAAGGCGCTGCGCGCAAGCTAAAGGTATCTAAATACTACATATACGCTATTGGCGTGTCGATGAATTTCCGGGCACCCTACTGTGCATGGGGTTGTTTTCCAGCTTTTGAAAGTCGAGGCATGCCTGGTGCCATCCACCGGATGGGCACGGCCTCCGTCCGGCACGCAAACCCGCCTACAGAAGCGCCAGCAGCACCAGCCCAATCACCAGCACGACGAAGCCAGCCGCCGTCGCGGCGGCAAATGACCGCTCTACGTTATCCATGATGCCACCCCGTTGTCGGCGGGCCACGTTTCCCCCATGGCCGCGCCGAACGGATAAAATCTTGCCGACGGGTGTGTCGGCAGTGGTGCGAACGGATGTCGAAATTGGGACGGGTACGCGGTCAGTCTGCGGCCGTTCGAGTGCGACCTCACGCGCCCAGCGTTACGGGGCTTTTTCAAGCCTGCCGGCCGGCTCTCGGTCCCTCTCCTCCCGGGTCAGGCGCAACGAGAAGGCGCGGATCGCGGGCGCCGCCAGCAGGACGACAGGCAGCATGGCCGCCCAGGCGATCAGCCACGACACCATCCAGTGCCGAACGAACATCATCGGGCTGCCTGCGGGCAAGCTGGCGATTCCCGTTGCGACCAGCGAGGTCAGTCCGGACTGGATGATGCCGAAGACGAAATGGGAATAGCGGCGGGGAATGCCGAGCATGAGGTATCCATGGGTGCTTGGCTCATCAGGCAAGCAAGGCACATGCCGTCACCCGGTCGGGATCTAGAAGCCTCACCGGGAACCAGCGTGCAGCCACGCCTTGCCCCGGCGCCCGGTGCAAGCCTGAACGGAGTTCAGGAACTCTGTTCATGGTCGGAGAACCACGGAGCACGCGAGCGCCCTTTCGCGCGCCGCAGCCCGCCAACGGTCCCGCGTAGTCCGTAGCCGCCCGGGATTGATCCGACGATGGTTTGGGATTGGACTGCGCGCGCCCAGGGCCTTGGGGGGCGAGGCTCCATGCGCGATCGGTGCCTGCCATGCCGCTCTATTTCTTTCGAATCCGCAACGGCCGCTATTCCGGCTGCGCCGACCAGGCGACGGAATTTGCCAATCGCGATGCGGCCTGGAAGGAGATGACCAGCGTCTGCGCCGACATGACCGCCGGCATTGCCCGCAAGCTCCAGGAGAATTCCGAATGGCAGATGGAGCTGCTGGACGAGGCCAAGGAGCCGGTGTTCCGGATCCGCATCATTGCCGAAACCTTCGACTAGCAAGGACCTCGGATCTGGCCGCGTCAGTCCGCGCTGGGCAGCCGCCGCATGGTGAACTCGATGTCGCCGCCGGGCAGTTCGCGCCAGGTCTCGACCGCACTCATGTAGCCGGCCTTGGGGTAGCGGGCGAAGAAGGCCTGCGCCCTTTCCCGCGCCGCCGCGCGCGGCAGCGTGAAGGTCTCGCGCAGATAGCCGTCGCCGGCCGCCTGGCCCGGCTTGCCGGCCATCTTGCGCCGGCGCGCCATCCGCTCGGCGAGATCCCGCGGACGATCGGCCATGTCCTGCCCTCCTCTACGCGTTCCGCTCTCAGCCAAATGTAGGGCGCGGGCCGGATCAAGAGGAGTCCTGTCCGAAGGCGTCGTGTCGCCCCCGAACGGGGCTGCGGTCAGTTGGCGGCGGTGCCGCTCTTGGTCTTCTTCGGCGTACCGGTGACGGCCGATGCTTTCGGTCCCGCCTGCTGCTTCGGCGGATCGGAGCGCATGCCGCCCCAGGGATCGTTGGACGCCTTGGAATCCGGAATCTTCTTCAGCGTTTCCTTGTAGGCCTTGTCGCGCTCGGCTTCGGCGGCCTTCTCCTCCGGGGTCTTGCTCGGCGCATCCTGCAGCAAATTGAGATTGGGCATTTGCGCGTAGGCAGGTCCCGCCAGCACGGCCAGCACCGCGGCCAAACGGAAAAGCTTCATCATCTACTCCTTGATCATCCAGGCGCACGGATAGCCCGCGCCGTATCATCCTTGTCTCAGCCCCGGTCGCAACCTGAGGCCGCTCAAGGCCGCGTGGGCCCGCTAGAGCCGATCCGATCTGCACGATTTGGGGGCATGCAGCCAGTCGTCCCAGATCGGGCCGCATTTGGTGCACCCGCTCAGCGCGAGACCGAGCGCGACCATGCCAAAGACGAGGACACACCGACGCAACATCATCCACCCGTACCCAAGCAGGGCATCATACCGGGCCAAGTCAGGCAATTTCAAGCCGAGGCGACCGGCGCGAGACCGGGTGACTTTGCCGCGCCGATGCGCGCACAATGAGGCGAAACATCCGGCAACACAGGAGAGCGCGACAGCAATGCAAATGCAGCCAGAAGCCGAGTTCGGCCTCGCCGACGCCCGCCGCATCCTGGGCGAGGTTTTTGCGCCCTGGGTCCAGGATCTCAACCTCGCGGTCGAGCGCATCGAGCACGCGCAGCCGGCAGACGTCCCGGACTGGCAGCCGGGCGCGCTCCTGCGCATGCCGTTTTCGGAGCGGCTGTGCCGGAACGGCGGCGTGCTCTGCGGCCAGGCCCTGATGGCGCTTGCCGACACCGCCATGGTGATCGCGATCCTCGCAGCCAACCGCGGCTACCGCCCCATGACCACGGTCGACCAGACCACGCATTTCATGCGCGCGGTCTCCTCAATGGACGTGCTGGCGGACGCGCGCGTGGTGCGGCTCGGGCGCACCATGAGCTTTGGCCGCGTTACGCTGCTCTCCGCCGCCGACAGCAAGCCGGTCGCGATGGTGTCGAGCGCGTTCGCGATGCTGCCGGGGTGAACGCGCTCCGCTTCAACGTCGTAAACAAAGTCTGAAACGCTGTGCAAGTAGCGCCAGTATTGAGTTTAGTTCAATGTAATTTCTATGCACTAGTTCACAATCATCAGCAGGACCTGACGCGAATGATCGAGAAGCGCACATCGCAACGTCACCGTGTTTTCAAAGGTGGAACGATCACCTTCGAAAACGGCGGCATCGCTTGCACGGTGCGAAACATGTCGGCAGGCGGCGCGGCGATCGATCTGGACGCCCCCGTCATGCTGCCGCAATCGTTCAAGCTCTCGATCGCGCGCGACCGTTTCGCACGGCATTGTCGCACGGTCTGGCGCAGCGACAAGCGCGTCGGCCTCGCCTTCGTGTAGTCGTGCAGACGGTGTGAAAGACCGTTCGCATCGCACGCGCGCTGCCGCAAGAAGTCGTCCGCCGGGACGATCGATCATGCGCGACCAAGGCGACGGCGCCTCGCGGCTTGGCTGCGCTGCAACAATGGAAGTGCGAGCCGGCCGAAATCAAACCGGCAGGTCCACAAGATCGGCCTCACTTCATTTCGGCTTCTTGGCAGGTTCGCTCGGGCGGGCGCCGCCCCACGGGTCGTACTTGTCCTTGGGCTCGGGAATGCGCTCGAGCGCGGCCTTGTAGGCCTTCTCGTCGACCTTGAGCGTATTGTCCGCCGGCTTGGCTCCGTCGTTAGGCTGGCGCCGGCCCTGCGCCTGCGCCGAGGCAGCCGTCAGTGCCAAGACCGCCGCCGCTATGACCAAAATCCTCATCGGTGCAATCCCCCTCATGTGGGGTGCAAACTAGCCGGCAATCGCGGAATAGCAAACGCCCACGGCTCCGCCCCTTCAGCAAGTTTTGATTGGCGCGGACTTCGTCGGATCGCATTCGTGCCTATTTGTCGGTCCGCAGGGGACCTTCACGGATGTTGCGGATTATTTCTCATGCAGCGCTGCTCGGTGGCGCGCTTGGTCTCGGTGCTTGCGGCTTTGCCGACAGCCGTGCACCGGTACCGGAATTCATGCGCATGAAGGAGACGGAGCAGCCGCCGCCCGAAGCGCCTCCCGACGTCAAGCGCTTGGTGCGCGAGCAGATCGACGTCGTCTTTCTCGCAACATCCTATCCGCGCGAGGTGCAAGTCGCCCCGCCCCGTCGCGAGGTGCGAGGACCGGGCTGGACGGCGTGCGTCCGCGCGCAGCTCACCTCCGCGACCGGCACGCCGCTCGGTGCCCAGACCCACATCGTGACGATATCAGGCGGACGCGTTGTCGACCGCCGACGCGCGGAAGAGGACGACATCTGCGGGACCGAAACTTACGAACCGATCTAGTCTAGGCGCGCCCTGGTCAATGTACGTCCGCCCCGGTCGTTTTCGGACACGGTCATCGCATCGGACTCGCACTGCTGGAATGTAGACGCTATAGCGGCGCCATGCTCGACTTCGACGCCCACTACGATGCCCTCCGCCGCCGTGACGCAACGTTGGACGGCGTGATATTCGTCGCGGTGAGAACAACGGGCATCTATTGTCGCCCCGTCTGCCCGTTCGCCCGACATCTCGATGCGTCTCCACTGCAAGTGGCGCTATCGATCCGTGTACGGCGCGCCAAGCGGCTGCTTGACGCCAGCGATCTTCCGATGGCCGCCGTCGCGGAACGCGCAGGCTTTTCGAGCACGCGACGCATGAGCACCGCATTCACGCGACTCTACGGCCGCCCGCCATCGACCTTCCGGAGAAAGGCCGAAGCTTCGTGAGTCCAACACGGGTGAGTGCGATGAGGAGATTCAGATGACCGCGAAGAGCTATGGAACAGTCGACGTCGAACGACAGAAGCAGATGAGTGGGCTGGAGTTCGTCAAAGGCCTTGCCGACGGAACCCTGCCTCTCAACACGATCGCCCAAACACTGGGTTATGATGTGGTGGAGGCTGAGCTCGGCCGCGTCGTCGTCACGATCGTGCCCACCGGCGCTCACCTCAACCCGGCAGGCACTGTGCACGGTGGCCTCACGGCCACCTTGCTCGACAGTTGCATGGGACTCGCGATCCAATCGACCCTCGACAAGGGCACCGGCCAGACCACGCTTGAGTTCAAGGTTTCGCTGCTGCGACCGATTACGCCGGAGACCGGCCTGATCACGGCCGAGGGCAAGGTTCTGAATTGCGGTCGCCGCATCGGAACGGCCGACGGACGCGTCACGGATGCCAAGGGGCGATTGCTCGCTCACGGCACGACCACGTGCCTCATCTTCCCGACTTGAGATCAAGGGAACAAGCGCCCGACAAAGTGCCAGTTCCGGGAAAAACCAGCATCGCGGCGGGGAACGATCACAGCCTCCCCTTCTTGTTACCGCCGAGGGCAGTCTCGGAGGAGGACATGATGAGGACGTTTACGATGGCGCTGTTGGCGGGCGTCGGTGCCTTGGCAGCCGCGTCGGGTGCGAAGGCTTCCGATATCTACACGACCAGCGAATACACCAATCCGGATCTCGTCCAGCAGGTGCGGCTCGTCTGCGACGACGACGGCCGCTGTTATCGCACGCGCGGCGGTTCACGCGTGATCGTACGCGATTCCTACAACTACATGCCGCGCGACCGCTATTACGAGCGCCGGACCTATCATCGCCATCGGGACGACGGCCCGCGCGCCGGAGTCGGCATTCGTGCGCCCGGCGTGAGCGTCGGGGTCGGTGTCGACCGCTGGTAATCGATCAACGATGGGCGGGACCGGACGAGATGAAGCGCCCGGTCCCGTTCGCATGATCGTGTCAGGCGACCGGCGCTATACGGCGGCCGATTGCTGCTGGAACTGCTCGTAGGCCGCGATCGCATCCGCGGCGTACATCAGCGACGGCCCGCCTCCCATGTAGACGGCCATGCCGAGCGTCTCCTCGATCTCCTGGCGCGTCGCGCCGAGCCTCACCAGCGCCTCGGTGTGAAAGCCGATGCAGCCGTCGCAATGCGCGGCGACGCCGAGCGCCAGCGCGATCAATTCCTTGGTCTTCTTGTCCAGCGCGCCGTCGCGCGTGGCGGCCTGAGCGAGCAAGGCAAATCCCTTCATGGTGTCGGGAATGTCGCTCCGCAGCTTCTTCAGGTTGGCCGAGATGTTCCTCGTGATATCGACGTAGTTCTTGTCCATCGGTCCCTCGCTAGCTGGATCTGGCTGTGGTCGGAGCCGCCTCGCGCGGCGCGCGCAAGGCGATGTAGATCGCGGGAATCACCAGCACGGTGAGCAGCGTTGACGAGGCGAGCCCGAACAGGAGCGAGATCGCCAATCCCTGGAAAATCGGATCGAGCAGGATTGTTGCGGCGCCGATCATGGCCGCAAGCGCGGTGAGCAGGATCGGCTTGAAGCGGACGGCACCGGCTTCCAGCACCACGTCGCGCAGCGACTTGCCCTCGGCGCCGCTGTGCCGGATGAAGTCGACCAGCAGGATCGAGTTGCGCACGATGATGCCGGCCAGCGCGATGAAGCCGATCATCGAGGTCGCTGTGAACGGCGCACCCAGCAGCCAGTGCCCGATCAGGATGCCGATCAGCGTCAGCGGGATCGGCGTCAGGATCACGAGCGGCAGACGGAAGCTCCTGAACTGGGCGACGACCAGCACGTAGATGCCGAGGATGGCTGCGCCGAAGGCCGCACCCATGTCGCGGAAGGTCACCCAGGTGATTTCCCATTCGCCGTCCCACAGCAGCGTCGGACGCGACTCGTCCGCCGGCTGGCCGTGCAGGCTGATCGCAGGCTTCGGCAGCTTGCCCCAGTCATGCGCATCCACGCGATCGGCGACCGCGAGCATGCCGTAGAGCGGCGCCTCGAAGCGCCCGGCAAGCTCGGCCATCACCATGTCGGCAAAGCGGCCGTCGCGGCGGAAGATCGTCGGCGACCCCTCCTCCATGGTCGCCTTCACGACCTGGCCGAGCTCGACCACCGTCTTGCTGCCGGGCAATGTATTGGCTGGCACCGGCGTGGAGGCCAAAGCCTCGTCCCAGACCAGGTCGCGCTTTCCGAGATGCACCGCGATCTCGATCGGGTTGCGGTCCTCGCCGCGATGCGAATAGCCGATCGAGGTGCCGCCGAACAGCGTCTGGATGGTGTCGTAGACGTCGCGCTGCTCGACGCCGAAGAATTCGAGCCGGTCCTGGTCGATCGAGAGCCGCAGCCGTGGCCGCTTCTCGCCGATGGAATCGTCGATGTCGACGATGAACGGCACGTCCGCGAAGATCTTCTTGAGCTCGGCCGTGACCGCCCGGCGCGTGGTCGCATCGGGACCGTAGACCTCGGCGAGCAACGTCGACAGCACCGGCGGACCGGGCGGCACTTCGACCACCTTGATGCTGGTGCCCGCGGGCGGACCGAGCGCCTTCAGCTTCTCGCGCAGCTCGAGCGCGATATCGTGGCTCGCGCGCTTGCGCTCGCCGCGCGCAGTCAGGTTGATCTGCACTTCGCCGAACTCGGGCCTCTCCCGCAAGTAATAGTGCCGTACCAGGCCGTTGAAGTTGAAGGGAGCCGGCGTGCCGGCATAGGATTGCAGCGACGTCACCTCCGGCAATTGCCGCGCAATCTCGGCCGCACCGAACAGCGTGCGCTCGGTCGCCTCCAGGCTAGCCCCTTCCGGCAGGTCGACGAGAACGGCGATCTCGGACTTGTTGTCGAACGGCAGAAGCTTGACGGTCACCGACTTGGTCGCAAACAGCGTCATCGACAGCAGCGTCGCGACGCCGACGCCGAGCAGGAATATCCAGGCCGACCGCTTGTTCCGCACGATCGGCGTCGCGAAGCGCCGGTAGAGCCGGCCGAGTCGGCCTTCGTCGTGGGCCGCATGTGTCGGGGCGATGTCGCCCTTCGGCGCGAGCTTGAGCATCAGCCAGGGCGCCACCACCATCGCCACGAAGAACGAGAACAGCATGGCAGCCGACGCATTGGCCGGGATCGGCGCCATATAGGGGCCCATCAGGCCCGACACGAACAGCATCGGCAACAGCGCCGCGACCACGGTCAGCGTCGCGACGATGGTGGGGTTGCCGACCTCCGCCACCGCCTCGATGGTCGCCTGCAGGCGCGGCCGGCCGTCGCGCATGGCCCAGTGCCGCGCGATGTTCTCGACCACGACGATGGCGTCGTCGACGAGAATGCCGATCGAGAAGATCAGCGCGAACAGGCTGACGCGGTTGATGGTGTAGCCCATCAAGTTTGCGGCGAACATCGTGAGCAGGATCGTCGTGGGAATCACGACGAAGGTCACCAGCGCCTCGCGCCAGCCGATCGCCATCGCGATCAGCACGACGATCGAGATCGTTGCGAGCCCGAGATGGAACAACAGCTCGTTGGCCTTCTCGTTGGCGGTCTCGCCGTAGTCGCGCGTCACCGTCACCTGGATATCTTCGGGAAGAAGGCGCGACTTCAGTCCTTCGAGGCGTTCGGCGATGCTCTCGGACACGACGACCGCATTGGCGCCGGCCCGCTTGGCCAGCGCCAGGCTGACGGCAGGCGTGCGCGTCCACTGTCCGGCGCTGTCACGTGATTCGGTCCAGACCCGATGCTCGACGGTGCTCGGGCCGACGATGACGGAGGCGACGTCCTTGACGTAGACCGGCCGGCCGTCGCGGCTCGTGATGAGCAATAGTCCGATATCGGGAACGCCGGACAGCGTCTGGCCCGCCGCGACGCTCCGCACGATGCCGGCATCGCGGACCTGGCCCGCCAGGAACGAGCGGTTGGCGTCCTTGACCTTGGCCACGAGCTGCTGCAGCGTGATGCCGAACAGCGACAGCTTCTCCGGATCTGGCTCGACCCGGATCTGTTGCGCCGCGCCGCCGGATATGTAGGTCAGGCCGATATCGTCGACCTTCATCAGTTCCGCACGCAACTTGTCTGCGAGCTCGTAGAGGTCCTTGTCGGTCCAGCGGCTGGCAGCTTCCGGCTTCGGCGACAGCGTCAACACCGTGACCGCGACGTCGTTGATGCCCCGGCCGACGATCAGCGGCTCGGGAATGCCGACGGGAATGCGGTCGAGATTGGCGCGGATCTTCTCGTGCACCCGCAGGATGGCGTCCTCGGACTTGGTGCCGACCAGGAAACGTGCGGTGACCATCACGCGATCGTCCTCGGTCTGGCTATAGACGTGCTCGACGCCGTCGATGCCCTTGACGATCGATTCCAGCGGCTTGCTCACCAGCTCCACCGCGTCCGGCCCGCGCAGGCCGTCGGCATTGACACGGATGTCCACCATGGGAACGCTGATCTGCGGCTCCTCCTCGCGCGGGATCACCACGACGGCGATCAGCCCGACGACGAGCGCCGCGAGCAGGAACAGCGGCGTCAGCGGCGATGCGATGGTCGACTTGGTCAACCGTCCCGAGAGCCCGAGATTCACGGCCGCACCAATTGGTCGCCGGCTGAAATGCCGGACAGGATCTCGAGCCCGTCGGGGTGCGCCGGCGTCGGCAATTCGCGGCCACGCTGCACCGGCACGTCTATCGTGCCGCTGTCCTTCTGCAGCCGAACATAGTCGATGCCGAACCGGCTCGTCACGTAACTCGAAGGGATGACGAAGGCCGGTCGCATGCCGCCGGAGATCCAGACCCGCAAGCGGTCACCGACGAAATATTCCCCGAGGCCTTCGACGGTCGCATCCGCGATGACGCGCCCCTCCTCGATCTGAGGATAGACGAGGTCGATGACGCCCGACTTGGCGGCTTCTCCGACGAACTCCGCGCCATCGACGCGAATCCTGTCGCCCGCCTTGAGTAAGCGCGCATGCCGCTCCGGCACGCGAAGCCGCAGCTTGAAGTTCTGTTGGGCGACGGTGACGATCGGATCGCCCGCGAGCACGACGGATCCTATCGTGATCAACCGCTTCAGCACGCGACCATCCGCCGGCGCGAGCACCTGACCTTGGTTGAGCTGCTCGTTGATCACCGCACGTTCGGCCGTCTTGGCACGCAGGCCGTTCTCGGCGACGTTCAGCGCGGTGCGCTGCTCGTCGAGCTTGATCCGGGGCAGAATACCGCGTTCGACCAGCCCTTCGGTCCGGCTGAAGTCGAGCTGCGCCTGGTTCGCCTGCGCCTGCAGCGCCTCGATCTGCGCGTCGAGCGATTTCATCTGCAGCACGAGCTTTTCGTCGCCGATGGTCGCGATTGCCTGGCCGGCGGCGACGCGATCCCCTTCCCTGACCTTGAGCTGAACCACCGTGCCGCCGATGCGTCCGCGCGCCGGCACCACGCTGGTGCTCTCGACCGTGGCGAAGACCGCCTTTTCATCGGCGATCGATTGCCGTGCGACCACAAGCGTTTCGGCCGCCGTCGCCGGTGTTCCAGACAAGCCTATCGCCGCGAAAGCAGCCAGCAGGCCAAAATAACTCGCCATACATCGCATGGGACTCTTCCGTGTCATGACCAAAGCATCACCACGCCGCTGCGCAGCTCATTTCATCTGCATCGGAAAGGGGCGTGTTGATCCTGGTCAAGGCGCCCTCCTCCGAACTCTCCTAGGTTTCATTTGGTCCTGGCGGACTTCGGCGCGCAGAACGCTTGGTAGAGCGTCTTCAGCACTTCGCGTGCCGGCTCGCTCGCGATCGAATAGAAGATCGTCTGCGCCTCGCGCCGGGCAGACACCAGACCATCCTTGCGAAGGAGCGCAAGATGCTGGGACACCGTGGAGTCCCGCAGGCTCAGGAATTCGGCGAGCTCGCCCACCGACCGCTCGCCATCGATCAACTGGCAGATGATCAGCAGGCGATGCCGGTTGGCGAGTGCCTTCAGCAGCTCGCTCGCCTGATCCGCCGCCCGCTCCATGACTTCAACGTTCATCTTCATACTTGCGTATATACGCAATTACGAATATATAGTCAAGCGCTGCACGACAGTCGGAACTGAACCGGCGGAGCGGCTTGGTCCAACGGAGGTAACCCATGGCGGAAGTTGTCGTAATCGGAGCTGGTCTTAGCGGAACACTGATGGCCTATGAATTACTGCCGCAGTTGAGAAAGGAGGATCGCCTCAGCGTCGTCTCGCAAGGCGCCGTCTATCATTTCGTCCCATCCAATCCTTGGGTCGCAGTCGGCTGGCGCAAGCGCGAAGAGATCGAGATTGATCTGGCGGACGTCATGAAGCGCAAGGGCGTACGACTGCTGACGCAGGGCGCAAGGCGCGTCCACCCGACCGAGAACCGTGTCGAGCTCGGCGACGGCACGTCGATCGACTACGATTACCTGGTCGTCGCGACCGGCCCCGAACTGGCGTTCGACGAGATTCCGGGTCTCGGGCCCCAAGGCCATACCCAGTCAATCTGCCACGTCGATCATGCCACGCATGCGCGCGAGGCCTTCGAGAAGCTCGCGGCGAACCCCGGCCCGGTCGTCATCGGCGCCGTGCAGGGCGCCTCCTGTTTCGGGCCGGCCTACGAATTCCTCTTCATCCTGGAAACGGAGCTGCGCCGGCGAAAGCTGCGCGACCGGGTCCCGATGACGTTCGTCACCTCGGAGCCCTATATCGGCCATCTCGGTCTCGACGGCGTCGGGGACACCAAGGGTCTCCTGGAAAGCGAGATGCGGGAGAAGCACATCAAGTGGATCACCAACGCCCGCGTCGACAACGTCGCCCCCGGCCTGATGTCGGTGGAGGAGTTCGCCGACGACGGCTCGTCTCGCAAGGCCCACGAGCTGCCCTTCGCCTATTCGATGATGTTGCCCGCCTTCCGCGGCGTCGAGGCGGTGCGCGGCATCGAGAAGCTGACCAACCCACGTGGCTTCGTCGTCGTCGACAAGCACCAGCAGAATCCCGCCTTTCCCAACGTTTTCGCGGTCGGCGTCTGCGTCGCGATCGCGCCGGTCGGTGCGACGCCGGTGCCGGTCGGCGTTCCCAAGACGGGCTTCATGATCGAATCCATGGTGACGGCGACGGCGATGAACATCGGCGCCCTGCTTCGCGGCAAGGCGCCCACGGCACAGCCGACCTGGAACGCGATCTGCCTCGCCGACTTCGGCGACTCCGGCGTCGCCTTCCTTGCGCAGCCGCAGATCCCGCCGCGAAACGTCAATTGGTCCTCCAAGGGCGAATGGGTGCATCTCGCCAAGGTCGCCTTCGAGAAATACTTCCTGCGCAAGATGCGGCGCGGCGAGAGCGAACCGTTCTACGAGCGTTTCCTGCTCGACCGGCTGAACATCGCCAAGATCAAGGAGGTCCGAACCGGCACATGAGCACGACACGCCAGATCGTCTGCGGACATTGCGGGCGCATCAATCGCCTGCCGACCGAACGCGCACCGCACGGTGCGCGCTGCGGCGCCTGTCACCAGCCGATGTTCACCGCTCATCCGATCGAGGTGGACGAGGAGGCCTTCAGCCGCCATGTCGCGAGCAGCGACATTCCCGTGCTGGTCGACGTCTGGGCACCGTGGTGCGGCCCGTGCCGCGCCATGGCACCGATGTTCGAGCGCGCCGCGCAGCAGCTGGAGCCGAACGTCCGGCTGTTGAAGCTCAACTCGGACCATGCACCTGCACTGTCGTCGCGCCTCAACATCAGCGGCATCCCGACCCTGCTGTTGATGCGCGGCGGCCGCGAGATCGCCCGCCATTCCGGCGCGATGGATGCGCGCAGCATCGTCGCCTGGACCGAATCCAACCTGACCCGTTCGTAAGTCGCCAGATAAAAAGGAGCCTGTCATGAATGTCGATAAAGCCGTCCTCGCCTTTGCGGGATTCGTCGTCCTGCTCGGTCTCGTACTGGGCACCTATGTGAATGCGTATTGGTACCTGCTGACGGCGTTTGCCGGGCTGAACATGTTGCAGGCCTCGTTCACCGGCTTCTGCCCGGCGGCGATCGTGTTCAAGAAGCTGGGCCTGAGCAGCGGTTGCGCGTTCTCCTGAACGCGCAACCCGGCCTGTGATGCGGGGGAATTTGCCATGACCGACGACGCCTTCATCGAGGGACCTCTCTACGAGAAGCGGAGGAAGGTCTATCCGCAGTCGGTCCACGGCCCTTTCCGCCGCATCAAATGGGCGATCCTCTGCGTCACGCTCGGGACCTACTATCTGTTGCCGTTCGTGCGCTGGGATCGCGGACCCGGCCTGCCCGACCAGGCCGTGCTGATCGACTTCCCGCATCGGCGCTTCTACTTCTTCTTCATCGAGCTGTGGCCGCAGGAAGTCTACTACTTCACCGGCCTGCTGATCATCGCGGCCATGACGCTGTTCCTGATGAACGCGGTCGCCGGCCGGCTGTGGTGCGGCTACCTGTGTCCGCAGACCGTGTGGACCGACCTGTTCTATGCGGTCGAGCGCTGGGTCGAAGGCGACCGGCGCGAGCGCATGCAGGGCGACAAGCGTTACTGGACGTTCGATCACATCCGGAAGGTCGCACTCAAGCACTTCCTCTGGATCATGATCGCATGGTGGACCGGCGGCGCCTGGGTGCTCTATTTCGCAGATGCGCCGACGCTGGTGAAGGAGCTTGCGACCGTCCAGGCGCCCTTCATCGCGTATCTCTGGATCGGCATTCTCACCGCCACCACCTACGTCTTCGCCGGCCACGCCCGCGAGCAGATGTGCATCTACATGTGTCCATGGCCGCGGATCCAGGCGGCGCTGACCGACGAATGGGCGCTCAACGTCACCTATCGCCGCGACCGCGGCGAGCCGCGCATGTCGGTGAAGAAGGCGGATGCTGCCCGCGCGCAGGGCAATCCCGCCGGCGATTGCGTCGACTGCCATCAGTGCATCAACGTCTGTCCGACCGGCGTCGACATTCGTCACGGCATCCAGCTCGGCTGCATCCAGTGCGGCCTGTGCATCGATGCCTGCGACAACGTCATGAGCGAGATCGGACGGCCCAAAGGCCTGATCGGCTACGACACCGACATCAACATGCAGCGCCGGCGCGAAGGCAAGCCGCCGATCTACCGCATCATCCGTCCGCGCACCCTGGTCTATGCCGCAGCCATCGCCGTCGTCGGCAGCATCATGCTGTATACGCTCGCCACGCGCGCGACGATGGACGTCAACGTGCTACACGAGCGCAATCCGCTGTTCGTCCAGCTCTCGGATGGCGGTGTCCGCAACGACTACACCGTCCGCATCCTCAACAAGGGCCCGCAACGATCGTTCGCGCTCGAAGTCTCGGGCCTGCCCGGCGCGACCCTTCGCGTTGCGGGCATCGCACCGAGTTCCGACGGCAAGCCCGTGGTCGAGGTCGGGCAGGATCAGACCAGCGAAGTCCGGCTGTCGGTGCAGGTCGGCCCGGCCGATCTGCCGAAGACCTCGCGCGACATCGATATCGCGATCACCGACACGGTCAGCGGCGAACGCGCGGGTGCCCGTGACCATTTCGTCCCGGGTGACAAATAGCCACCCGGTGAGACATCGCCGGCACAGGGGAGGAATGGACGGCCAGGCCGCTCACGACCGCAACTGGAGACGCCAGGCGTCCGCCAACTCAAGCGAACAGCCGCCGCTCCCGCGCCAGCGCAGGTCGGGTCGGAATGGCATCGCAGTCCCGCACCTCGTTCGTGATCACCTTGAAGCGCACGAGTTCCGCCTGGCCAAAGGCGGTCGAAATGGCGACGTCGGCTGCATCCCTGCCGCGTGCGATCACGACGCGGCCGATGCGGGGATGATTGTGGCGCGCGTCGAACGTGTACCAACGTCCGCCGATGTAGGCTTCGAACCAGGCGCTGAAATCCATCGGCGCCGGATCCGGCGGCACGCCGATATCGCCGAGGTAACCGGTACAGTAACGGGCCGGGATGTTGATGCAGCGGCACAAGGTGACGGCGAGGTGCGCGAAGTCCCTGCAAACTCCGATACGCTCCTCGTGGCCTTCGGAAGCCGTCCGGTCGCTTCGCGCAAATTGATAGCCAAACTTGATATGGCCGTGAACATAATCGCAGATCGCCTGGACGCGGTGCCAGCCGCCGCTGATGCGGCCGAACGTCGACCAGGCCAGCTCCGTCAGGCGCTGGGTGTCGCAATAGCGACTGCCGAGAAGATACACCAGCGCTTCGTCGGGCAGCCGGTCCAACGGGATCTGTTCGGCTTGAGGCGCAACCTCGTCGGGCAACCCGCTATCCTCGATGATGAACTCGTTTCGAATGTTGATCTGACCGACAGGGGCGACGAGCCGCGTGCAGACGTTGCCGAACCCATCCTTGTAGTCCCTGAGCGCAACGTTCGGCGACACCCGGATGGCATGGTCGGTCAGAAGGTCGCCTTGCCTTGACGGATGAACGGTCAGCATCAGCACCATCGGCACGTCCTGAAAACAGTTGAACGCAATGTCGTAGCCTGCCCGGATCCTCAAGATCGTGTCCTCTCGCATCGCCATTGATGTCGATCGACAAGCCCCTTGGGGAACATTGGTTCCGCGTGCGCTACCGCGAACCTGCTGAAATGCAAGGCACTTGTGCGGTGTGCACACACAATTGGGCTCTTGGAACCGACGCAGAAGCAGGCTCATATGGTGCGAGCCTGAGTACAACAGATGCCCCTCTATTCCGTCCACCACAGCACGACCTACCGCTACCGGCAGCCCGTCAGACTTGGACAGCACCAGTTGCTGTTTCGTCCGCGCGACAGCTTCGATCAGCGTCTGCTCGCATGCCGACTCGCAGTGCGCCCCGAACCGTCGGAAATCCGCTGGATCCACGATGTGTTCGGCAATTGCATTACCCTCGTCGATTTTACCGCCCGGACCGACGTGCTGGAATTCGAGACCACGATCCGGCTGGAGCACACACCCGAGAACGCGCCGGATTTCCGGATCGAGCCATACGCCCGCGAGCATCCGTTCGCCTACGACGAGACCGAGTTGCCGGATCTTGCACCGTACATGCTCCGGCATCATCCCGGCGACGTCGCCGTCGACGACTGGTTGTCGAAATTCATTGCACCCTCGGCGAGCCGGCCGACGGGGCAACTGCTGATGACGCTCAACGAAGCGATCGCCGAAGGCTTCTCCTATCGGAGGAGAACCTCGCACGGCACGCAAACCCCCGCCGAAACGCTCGAGCTGCAGCAGGGAACTTGTCGCGATTTTGCCCTGCTGATGATGGAGGCCGCCCGATCGCTCGGTTTTGCGGCCCGCTTCATCACCGGTTACGTCTACGTGCCGGACCGCGACGGGCCGGCACGGCTGGGCGGGGGCTCGACCCACGCATGGTGCTCGATCTATGTGCCGGGCTCGGGCTGGGTCGAGTTCGATCCGACCAACGGGATTGTCGGAAACCGCGATCTGATCAGGGTCGGAGTTGCTCGCACGCCGGCGCAGGCGATTCCGCTCTCGGGGTCCTACTGGGGGGAGGCGGACGACGAACTCGGAATGGAGGTCGCGGTCAACGTGAAGACGGAGACCGGGCCGGAGCCCGAGGAGACGGGCACGGCGGCACCCGATCGGGCTGCGGTATCCTCAACGGGACGCTAACAGGACCGCTCGAATTGATTCTGCGGCCCAACGCTATTTTTCCAATCTTTGCGCTAAGGATGATCCTGCTGGGACGGGCTTTGCCTGCGTAGACGGGGACGACGGACGTGGTCGACATCGCGCATCAGACAGCGATCAATCCGGCATCGGCAAGGGATGCCGGCGCCGCGCGCGCGCTCGTTCCGCTCACGGCGGTCGACCCCGGCCAGTGGCGCGCACTCGCGCAGCGCGCGGTCGAGCCGAACGGATATTACCTGCCCGCCTGGGAGCTGGCTGTCAGTGCGACCGCACGCGGCCGCAGCAATGCCTCGGCCCTGCCGGCATTCGATGGATCTTCGACGCGGCTGATCGGACTGATGCCGGTCATCTCGCTCTGGCGCGCCTGGAAGATCCCCCTGCCCGCGCTGGCGAGCGCGCATCCCTACGGCACGCTGTGCAGCCCGCTGATCGACGGCGATGCGCCGATCGAGGCCGCCACGCAGCTGTTGCAGCAGGCGCGCGAGGCCGGTGCGCATGCGCTCGTGCTGACCGACGTCGCGCTCGACGGTGCGGCGATGAATTCGCTGAAGCAGGTCCTGGATCGCGCCGGCCTGAAGCCGCGAATCCTCTCCTCCTACATCCGCGCCAGCCTCGATGCGACACAGGATGGCGAGACGCTGCTGCGCGAGGCGCTCGGCGCCAAGAAGCTCAAGGAGCTGCGGCGCCAGCGCCATCGCCTGGAGGAGCACGGGCCCGTCATGTTCGAGGTCGCGCGCAAGCCCGACGAGATCGGGCCGGCGCTCGAGACATTCCTGCAGCTCGAAGCCGGCGGCTGGAAGGGCAAGCGCGGCACCGCGCTGATCCAGCATGCAGGCGATGCGGCCTTCATCCGCGGCGCCGTCCCCGCGCTGGCAGAGACCGCGCAATGCGAGATCGTCACGTTGCGCGCCGGCACCACGGCGGTCGCCGCCGGCATCGTGCTGCGCCACCAGGACCGTGCCTTCTTCTTCAAGCTCGGCGTCGACGAACGCTTCGCAAAATATTCGCCGGGCGTGCAGCTCACCCTCGAGCTCACCCGCCACCTCTGCGCCGATCCCGCCATCGCCAGCGCGGACTCGACGGCGAGCGCCGATCACCCCATGATCAATCCGATCTGGCGCGGACGCTTCGCGATCGGTGACGTGCTGATCCCGCTGCGCCGGCACGATCCGGTCGTGACGCTGGTTCACGCGGCGGTCGCGGCGCACGGCATCGCGTATGCAGCGGCGCGCCGCGCAGTTCGTCTACTTCGCAAATAGACCAGCTACTCCGCCGCCTGCGCGTTGATCTCCGCCGAGACCTGGCGGATGGCGCGCGCGAGCAGGTTCGGATCCTGCGCGCCGGAGACGGCGTATTTCTGCGCGAAGACATAGGTCGGAACGCCGGAGATGCCCTTCTCGGCGGCTTCCTGCGCATCGGCCGAGACGCGCGCCACGTCCTCGTCGGTGGCGAGGCGCTTGCGCACGTCGTCGGCATCGAGACCGACATCGGCGGCCGCCTGCACCAGCACGTTCACGTCGGTGAGATCGCCGCCATCGCGGAAGTACAGCTCCATCAGGCGCTGCTTCATCTCTGGCGCCTTGCCGATCGCTTCGGCCCACAGGATGAGGCGATGGCAGTCGGTCGTGTTGGGCTGGCGCGCCACCAGCTCGGGCTTGTAGACGAGACCCTCCTCGCCCGCGGCCGCGACGACGCGCCCCGCAATGCCCTTATAGGCCTCGACCGAGCCGAACTTCTGGGTGAGATAGTCCTCGCGGCTGATGCCCTCGCGCGGCACCCAGGGATTGAGGAAGAAGGGACGGAAATTGAGCTTGACGGGAACGTCGGGCACGAGCGCCAGCGCGCTCTCGATCCGGTGCTTGCCGATATAGCACCAGGGGCACACCACGTCGGAGACGACGTCGATCTGGAGCGGTTTCAGCGTGCTCATGTCAGGCGCCTCCTTCGGGCAAGTCACGGGTTCGCCCAAAGATAAGCAGAACCCGCCCCGAGGCAAGAGCGCTAGGTCATGGCTGCCGCGATCTGCTTCAGCCGTTCGGCCGTGCGCTCGTCCGCCGGAAAGAACGTCTCCAGCGCCAGCTCCGACAAGGTGATGTCCACGGGCGTGCCGAACACCATGGTGGTGGAGAAGAAACTAAGTATCTCGCCCTCGTGCCGCAGCTTGAAGGGGATGGCGACATTGTCGCTCGACAGCGGCGCCGAACGCGCCGGAATGGGATAGCTCTTCAAATCATTGTAGAGCTTGATCAGCTCGGGATCGGCCGTGGCCTCGCATTGGCGGTGCAGCCGCTCCAGCAGATGGCCGCACCATTCCGCGAGATTGACCGTGCGGGGCGCCAGCGCCTCGGGATGGAAGGCCAGCCGCAGCACGTTGAGGGGCTGGCCGAGCAGATGCGGCGGGACGCCTGCGAGCAGCGGCGGCACCATGCGATTGGCGGAGACCAGGTTCCAGTGCCGGTCCACCGCAAGCGCGGGGTTGGGCTCATGTGCTTTGAGCACCAGGTCGATCGCCCGGCGGGCTGATTTCAAGGCGGGATCCTCCAGCGTGCGCTGCGGGAACGCCGGCGCGTAACCGGCGGCGACCAGCAGCACGTTGCGTTCGCGCAAGGGCACGTCGAGGCGCTCGGCGAGCCTCAGCACCATGTCGCGCGAAGGCGCCGCACGGCCGGTCTCGACGAAGCTCAGATGCCGCGCCGAGATCTCGGCTTCGCCCGCGAGATCGAGCTGGCTCATGCGGCGGCGCTGCCGCCATTCGCGCAAATGGTCGCCGATATGGACCGGCTGGCTGCGTTCGGTACGTGCCGTGGAAGCATGTGCGTTCATGGTCGAAAACCTAGCATGCGGATTTCGGCCCTTCCATTACCCGCGAGGTAATCGAATTGGGGCGCGGCCGCGCGCATCTTTGATCGCAACAGGAGATGACCATGATCGCACTGCTGCTCTACCGCACCGTTGCAGACCACGTCCTGCCCTGGGCCATGGCATTCGCAACCCGGATGCTGGCGCGCAGCCTCAACATGCCGGAGCCGCTGGTCCATTCGACCGGCGACTATGTCGTCGCCCGGGTCATCGCCTTCGAGCACGGCGTCGGCAGGAGCCTCTGCCCGTTCCGCCTCGCCCGCCTGCTCCGCGCCTGGTGGCGCGGTCGGCGTTGAGTTCCACCCCGAGCCCACCCCAACCCAGGAGCCCCCAAGATGATCGAAGCCTCCACCTTCCTGCGCCGCGCACTTCTCGCCGACGCCGTCTTCAGCGGCATCGCCGCGCTCGGCTTCACCTTCGGTGCAGGCGCGTTCGCGACACTGTTCAATCTGCCCGAAGCATTGCTGCTCGAAGCCGGCCTGTTTCTGATCGCCTACACCGCGCTGGTCGGCTGGCTCGCCTCGCGCGCTTCCGTGCCGAGACGGCTCGTCCTGCTGGTCGTCGTTGGCAATGCGGCCTGGACGGTCGGCAGCATCGCCCTGCTGCTCTCTGGCGCGGTGTCACCGAACCTCGCCGGCGAGCTCATGGTTGTGGCGCAGGCGATCGCGACCGGCGTGTTCGCCGAGCTGCAATATGTTGGATTGCGCAGGAGTGCGGGTGTCGCGGCGGCGTGACCTTCTCGTGCCCCGGACGCACTGCAGCGTGCAACGCTGCGGCGCAGAGCCGGGACCCAGCACCGCATGCCGCGCCGATGCGTGGGCCCCGGCTCTGCAGCGCTTCGCTCCCGGGGAGCGCTGCGCTGCGTCCGGGGCACGAGAGCGACGCATTGTCGCCGCTGCGCTCGCCATGACGACGAAAGGTGCATTTGCTTCGCCTCTCCGCTGAAATCAGAATCGCAGACGCGCGCTTCCCTTCTCGCGGCGGATTTCGCCCGAGCTTTGCTTCGTTGCTTGCGCCTTTCGATTGCCGGAGGGCGCAGGGAAGACCGGGCGCCGGCGGCACCCGAGTCCGTGTACAAGGAAATGCACACGGGGTGGACCACAGGTGTTGCCGGTCGCCCGGCCTTCCCTGCGCGGATGGTTTTAACGGTGTCCTTCGTGCTCTCCTCGGGGAGCGTTGCACTATTGCCCCCGTCGCCTTACGGCTTTCTCTGATGCGCGCACCCGGTTGGGCCGCCGCATCACCGCAAGCCTTGACGCCAGAACCCCGGGCGTCGGGACCACACGACTTCTCCGTCCGCGGACGATTTGGCCTCAGCGCCCGGGGCTTAGTGTGCGCACCCCAGACCATCGACCAAACCGCTGTGACCGCGCCGTGTCGTATGCGCATCGCCTGAGACTCACGGTTGCCCGCCCTGTCCTCACGCAAATCGCGCCGGCGCTACCGCGTCCACCGCACCCCGGCCCGCATCTCGTGACGATCGCGAAGCGCCCCTCTGGCAGGGTCGGGATGGCGGACATATGCCATAAATCCGAAATTCGGAAAAGCGATATATTTTCGTACGACGAGATTGACAGACTTTAGGTGTTTTGCCCGACGCCTCGCCGTTCCGCTATTGGGACAAGCCCCGCGACGAAGCAACGACCGAGGAGCGGTAGAGCACCAATCCTCATGGGAGCCATCACATGACCGGTATCGTCGCAACTTCGTCCGAAGAAGCCGTTGCTTCTACGGTCACTAAGACCCCTACCGAGCAGCTTTACACGCCCCCGGCAAAAGGACGCAGCCGGTTCCATCTGGTAGAAACTTCAAAAATTTCGTGCCATGGTTGTTAGTGGGAGGTAACAACCATGACCGACAGTTACGAGTCGCTAGCGCGACGGCGGATGCATCCGAAGCTTCGTGTCTTGGCCAACAGCGATGCGCGAGTGAACGCTGCCAAAGCTGAAATACAGGGCTGTCTCAAGGTGACCTCCACCCTCGCCGCACAGGCTCCGAGCCTCGGAGCCGCAGTTGCACCCGGGCAGATTTCCAAAAGTAAAACCGCGGTCAAAGACCTGAATACCGCCGACCGGCGCGAAAATGTCGAGGTGAATGTTTTCGTCCGCTCGACCGAGCCTTTAAAACCGGGACCGCACGTTCGCGCTCAAGGCCGGCTCGCCGCAATGCGGCTCGGGCTTGAGGAGATCGAGAACCTCGCCGGCGACGCCAATATCGTCATCATCGAGCCGGCGGAGACTTTGAAACCGCCGCGGCCGCTCAAGGGCAGCGCGACCACCAGTACCCCGACGGCTCGCGTGGTCGCCAACGAACGCAAGAAACATGGTGACGGTGCCGGCGTCATCATCGGGGTCATCGACGTCGAAGGATTCGATTGGGACCATCCCGATTTCCAGGACCAGGCCGGCAAATCGAGGTTCGTCAGCATCTGGGATCAGGGCGCTAAGAACGGCACGCCACCGACTGGGTTCGATTACGGCCGCGTCCTTACTTCCGCCGACATGGCGCAGGCGGTTGCGGGGGCCAAGCAGGTGCATGTGTCGCCGCATGATCTCGAGCCGCAGTCGCAGATGGTCGTCGGCTCGCACGGGACGCATGTGGCCAGCATTGCGGCCGGCAATAGCGGCGTTTGCAGCAAGGCCGACATCGCCGCAGTCCTAATTTCGCTTCCGGACGAAGACCTCGAGCGCAGAACCTCATTCTACGATTCGACGCGGCTGCTCGATGCCGTGATCTACCTGCTTGATCTCGCCGCCGGCCGACCGATCTCGATCAACATCAGCCTCGGAACCAACGGGCATGCGCATGACGGCTCAAGCGCACTCGATCGGTGGCTCGATGTCCTGCTCGCCGAACCCGGCCGATCGATCTGCATTGCGGCCGGCAATGCGGGCCAGGAACGACCCGAAGCTCCGGACGACCTCGGATACATGCTGGGCCGCATCCACGCCGGCTCGCGCATCGCGGCGCAGGGGCTCGATCACGACCTTGAATGGGAAGTGGTCGGAGACCGCATCAAGGATGCCTCGGAAAACGAGATGGAGCTTTGGTACGAACCGCAGGACCGCTTCGCGATCAGCGTCCGCCCGCCGGACGGAAAATGGATCGGGCCGATCGCGCCGGGCGAATTTCTGGAGAATTTCCAGCTCGCCGACCGCACCATGTTGAGCATTTACAACGAGCTGCATCATCCTGCGAACGGCGCCAACTACATCGCAGTCTACTTGACGCCCTTCATGGGTAACGTCGTGGTCGGCGTGAGGGCAGGAACCTGGCTCGTTAAGCTCCACGGTCTTGTCGTCCGCGACGGCCGCTTCCACGCCTGGATCGAACGCGACGATCCGGTCGATATCGGCGACGGCGCGCACTACTGGCCGTCGTTCTTCTCGCCGCGATCAAACGTCGATGCCTCCTCAGTGAGCGCGCTTGCCTGCGGCCAGCGCGTCGTCTCGGTGGCGAATCTCCACGAGGCGCGCCGCAGCGCGCATATCACATCGAGCCAGGGGCCGACCCGCGACGGCCGGCCCAAGCCCGACATCGTGGCACCCGGCACAGACATCGTCGCCGCGAACGGTTTCGGCGATCCGGCTGAGCCGTGGATACCCATGACTGGCACCAGCATGGCGAGCCCGTATGTGGCGGGCGTGATCGGATTGATGCTCGCAGTCGAGAAGACCCTCACGGCGGCGCAGATCCTCGGCATCCTCAAAGCGACCGCGCAACCGTTGCCGGGCGGCACGTTCGAATGGGTGAACGATTGTGGCTTCGGAGTGATCATGCCGGAAGCCTGCCTCAGGGAGGCGGGCCACGTCACGACCCGGCGCGACGCGAAGGATCGTTTCAAGGGGCACGTGTCATGAAGATCACGTTGCTGCCCTCGGAGAAGGGCGATTGCTTGCTGGTCGAATCCGACGACGTCGCGATCCTCGCGGATGGCGGCATGCCCGGCTCTTACGCGGCCGAGGTACGACCCTTTCTCGGACGCTTCGCTGCGGCCGGTGGCGAGCTCGATCTCGTGTATGTCTCGCATGTCGACCAGGATCACATCGCCGGCGTCCTGCAGCTCCTCGAAGACACGGTCCAGTGGCGCGTGCACAAGCACAAGGTCGCGAACAATCGGCCTTCGACCAAGCCCAAGTTTGATGAGCCGCCGGCCGTCAAGCGCATCTGGCACAATTCCTTCAAGGCACTGGTTCCGGAGAATGCCGGCGAAATCGGCACCATGCTGGCGGCGCGGGCCAACACTCTGTCGAGTTCGGGCAATCCCTCCGCGATCAAGCTTGCGGCCGCCTACAGCAACATCGCCAACTCCATCCCGGAGGCGATCAAGGTTTCGCGGCGCATTGCGGCCGATCAGCTCGACATCCCCTTGAACGGCGAGTTCAACCACCTGCTTGCCATGGTGCGTGGCAACAACGCCATCAAGCTCAAACCTGGAAGCAAGCTGTCGATCCGCGTCATCGGGCCATTCGAGAAGGATTTGGAGATACTCCGGGACTATTGGAATGCATGGCTGAAGGACGTGAAGAACGCCAATGCGGTAAGAAGCCTGAAGGAGTGGCTTGAAAATAACCGCGCGGGTCTTCCCGCCGGGACGCTCGGCCTGTCAATCGACGACGAGATTGGCCGGCGCGCGAAGGTCACGGAGCCGAATCTCGCCTCGCTCATGTTGCTGCTGGAGGAGACAAAACCCGGCGGCGGCGTCACGCGCGCCATCATGACCGGCGACGGCCACCACGAGGACGTCCTGGCCGGGCTGGAGCATCACGGCCTCCTCGCAAACGGCAAGGGACTTCATGTGGACCTGCTCAAGATCCAGCATCACGGCTCGGAGCACAACCTGGACCGGGATTTCGTCAAGCGTATCACCGCCGATCACTACGTTTTCTGCGCCAATGGAGAGCACGAGAATCCCGACCTGCGGATCATCGAGGTGCTGTTGAAGTCCCGCCTCGGAGAGGACGACGAGCTCTCGCCCAATCCCGAAGCCGGCCAGTCCTTTACGGTGTGGCTCAACTGCTCAAGCCAGTATCTCAAGAAGCAGATCGAAGCCAAGGAGGAAGCCGGCAAGTCGACCACGAAGCTGGAGAAATCGCTCGAGCATTTCCTGCTGGTCGAGGAGGCACTGGCAGAAGCGAAGGCCGAGAGCGGTGGCAAGCTCAAGGTGAAAACGCTGAAGGCCAATCCGCTTGTGCTGGAGATCTGATCGCTTCGCTACGCCTTGGCGCGACCGACCTTGCCGGCGAAGTGCTTGCCGTTCAGCTTCTTCTTTTTCGTCGACCCGACCTTCGCATCCACTTTCTCGGCCTTCTCGGCCCTCGCCTTCACCTTGGCGCGTTCGGCCCGCGCCTCGGCGCGCAGCTTCTTGCGCTTCTTCTCGCAGGAATCGCATTTGCAGCCGATCGGCTTCAGATAGGCTTTGAAATAGTCGGTGCCGTAATCGTAGTTGATCTCCTCGCCCGGCTCGATGTTCTTGATCGCGCGGATGAAGACCTTGCGCTCGCGCGGCCGGACGTCGGATTCGGCGTTGGGCCGGCAAGAATGGTTGATGTAGCGGGCGAGGTTCTTGCGCACCGACCCGTCGATGGTCCAGCGGCCGTTGAGCTCGAACAGATATTTGTTCTCGATCTCGTCCTGCTCGGGAATCCTGGAATCCAGGATCGGTCCGAAATAGCGGATGATCCGGGTGCCCTTCTTGATCGGCTTGGTGGCGAAGAGGCCGAGCCCGGTCTTGGAACGGCCGACGCGATAGGGTTTGTTCGAGGATGTGGCTGGCATGATCAGGAGTACGAAGGCGCGAACGAGGCTGGAGGAGCCCAAGCGAAGCCGCTCTTCTAGAACGATTCCGTGCCGCTGTCAGGTGCCTGGCGGTGCTGTTTGAACCTTGCCCACAATCAAGGCGTCTGATGGTACGAAGTTCCGGCTGCCTCGAAGTGTCATCATGATCCGCTTGACCGCCCCGTCGCTCACCGCGCTGCTGATCTGCGCCGGCCTCGGCTGCGCCAACGCCCAATCCGTGGGCAGCAGCTACACCTCGACGGCGCCGAAGGACTGCCGCCAGATCGGCAAGCCCAGCGACCTCGACGGCAGCACCACGCGGGTGTGTCCGGGCAAGGACGGACTCGTGGTGCTGATTGCCGAGGATGATCTGCGCGAGATCGTCTCCGTCGGCCGCAATCGCAGGCAAGCGGCGGAGGAACCGGCAGCCGACGTCTGGTTCGCGCCGTTCAACTCATCCGACAGCACCGTCGAATGGCGCACTGCCGGCGAAAAGCCGTTTGCGATCATCCAGCGCTGGCACATCGCGGACAACGCCGATCCCGACAAGCAGGGACGGCCGAAGACCAAGGCCATGCTGGTGGTGACCCGGCTGCCGCCGGGCCCGGTCTGCCACGTCGCCTATGTCGACGCGATCGCCAACCCGACCGCCAATGAGCTCGCTCGCAAGGCTGCGGACGATTTCGCCCGGGGCTTCACGTGCGGAAAGGACAAGGTGAAGATCATCGGCACGAGCGGGCGCGCCGTCGAGCTTGCGACGATGCGCTAGCCTCTCGCCCTGGCGCGACGATGGACGCCTCACAATGGCGAGAGTTGCGTTGGGATCAGGGGCCCGTCGGCTTGCCCGTGATCGGCGCCGTCAGCATCGCCTCGAGCAGGCGTTCGGCAGTCGTCCCCTCGGGCAAGCGACCGAGGATGTCCTCGAGCCGCCCGTCGAGCAGCAGCATCGTGAAGCCGTGCACCATCGACCAGGCGCGCGCGATCGCCGCGCCCTGGGTCAGCGTCAGCGCGTCTTCGCTGATCTGCTCCTGCCGCATCATGCCGATCGCATTGGCAAGCCCCGCGAAGGAGGCCTCGGCGGCCTCGTGCAGCGAGGGTCTCGAATAGTCCAGCCGCTCGGTGCGGAACATGATGCCGTACATGCCGGGATGCGCCTGCGCATAGGCGACATAGGCTTTCGGCCTCGCCAGCGCGCGTTCGAGCGGCGTCGTGGCGGCATCGCAGGCCGACGCCATCGCGGCGTTGAACTGGCGGAAGCCGACAGCGGCGAGCTCGCTGAGAAGCCCCGTGAGATCGCCGAAATGATGAGTGGGCGCGGCATGCGAGACGCCCGCCTCGCGCGCCACCGCGCGCAATGTCAGGCCGGCGAGCCCGTCGCGCTCGAGCACCCGTTCGGCGGCCCTGAGCAGCGCCTCGCGCAGGGCCCCGTGATGATAGGGTGTCTCGGTCCTCGCAGCCGCCGGGCGCCGCGCGGGACGCGCCTGCGCCTTCGCCGCCGACGATGTCTTTTTCGGAGTGCGCGGGTTACGCGCGGTTTCGCTCTTGCCCATGGGACAAGCTATATGACGCAATATTGACAGTGTAAAGATTTCGCTTGACCGGAACGGCAACCGGTACTACTTGATCTTTACGATGTAAAGATAGGGAGCAACGCCGTGGAGCAGGTCGCCGAGCGCCGCAACAATATCGCACCGATCCCATTCGAGGCCGACGCACCCTTCCTCAAGATCATCGGCGAATTGCCGCGCGAGCTGAACGGCACGCTCTACCGCAACGGTCCCAATCCGCAGTTCGAATCGCCTGGCGCACACTGGTTCGTGGGCGACGGCATGCTGCACGCCTTCCATCTCGAAAACGGCCGCGCCAGCTATCGCAACCGCTGGGTTCGCACGCCGAAATGGCTCGCCGAGCACGATGCCGGCCGGGCCCTGTTCGGCGGCTTCGGCCGCAAGCTGCCGGATGCACCGGCCAACCTCACCGATGGTGGCGTCGCCAACACCAACGTCATCTTCCATGCCGGCAAGCTGCTCGCGCTGGAAGAAGCGCACCTGCCCACGGAGATCGAGCCGGGCACGCTGGCGACGCGCGGCTATCACAACTATCAGGGCCACGTCGCCGGCAGTTTTACCGCGCATCCGAAGATCGATCCCGTCACGGGCGAACTGGTGTTCTTCGGCTACAATGCCGCGGGACCGTTGACGCCTGCCCTCTCCTACGGATCGATCGACGTAACAGGCAAGGCGACGCGCTTCGAGCGCTTCGAGGCGCCCTATGCCAGCATGGTGCACGATTTCATCGTCACCGAAAACCATGTGCTGTTTCCGATCCTGCCGATCACGGGCAGCATGGAGCGCGCGATGAGCGGACGGCCGCCCTATGCCTGGGAGCCGGACAAGGGCGCCTATGTCGGCGTGATGAAGCGCAGCGGCGCCGCCAAGGACATCGTCTGGTTCCGTGCCGAAGCCTGCTACATCTTCCACGTCATGAATGCGTGGGAAGACGGTGACCGCATCGTCGCAGACGTCATGCAGTTCGAGGAAGCGCCGCTGTTTCCGCATCCCGATGGCCGCCCCACCGATCCGGAGAAATCGCGGGCCCGCCACTGCCGCTGGACGTTCGATCTCGCAGGCAATACCGACCGCTTCCAGCAGACCTATCTCGACGATCTCACCGGCGAATTCCCCCGCATCGACGACCGCCGCGCCGGACTGAAAAACCGACACGGCTGGTATGCCTGCGCCAATCCGAAACTGCCGATGTTCGACGCGCTCTCCGGCGTCGTCCATGTCGACGGCAACGGAAGGCGGCTCGGCCATTATGCGCTGCCCGCCGGCGACACCATCTCCGAGCCTGTGTTCGTCGAGCGATCGAAAGATGCGGCCGAGGGCGACGGCTGGCTGCTGGCGGTGATCTGGCGGGCGCGCGAGAACCGCAGCGACCTCGCCGTGTTCAACGCCACCGACATCGAGGCCGGCCCCGCTGCATTGGTGCAACTCGGCCACCGCGTGCCCGACGGCTTCCACGGCAACTGGGTCGGGGCGGCGTAGCGGGCGGAACGACATCGCGAATGCAGAGATCTCCCATGTTCATGTCCCCGATCACCTCCCAGATCACCGTGGGCTGCTTCGTCCTCCTCGCCCTGACCGGCGCTGCGGGCGCATTCCAGATGATCCGGCTGCGGCGGAGCCGCCATACAGTCTTCAACGGCGGCATCTTGCTCAGCCTTGGTCTGTCGACCGGTGCCGCACTGCCACTCCTGCCCTGGGGCGAAATGGTCGAGATGGCATTGGACCAAGCCGTTGCCGTTCTTCAATTTCTGGAGGTCACTTACGTAATTTTGACGCTGTAAAGATTGCGCTTGACATTGCGTCGTGCACGCATCATCTATCTTTACATCGTAAAGATCGGCTTCACGAGGCGGCCCATGGCGATTTTCCTGACCCTCGCGCCCCAAGGCGCCTTCGCCTTCCTGATGCTGGTGACGTCAGCCGTGATCAGTGTGCTTGCGGCATTGGTAATCTGCTTCGCCACCGCTGCAATCGACGTCGCGCGCGGCCGCTCGGTCAAGATCCTGGCCTGGGCTCGGCGATCGTGTTGCTCAATGCCAATTACGTGATCACCGGCGCCTGGACCGCGGCCGCGCTGCTGCTGCTCTACGCCCCCGGCCTGCCGCTCTGGTCGAGCCTTCCGGTTGCTTTTGCCGCCCGGAACAGTGCGATATACTTCACAAAGTGGTATCCCGAGTATTGCCGGATCAAGTACGCTAGGCCTGCCCGCGCATTGCTCAGCGCACGCTGAACAGGATTGACGATGAAGGACGTATTCGCCCGCCTCGCCTCCGACCTCTTCTCCGCCATCCTCT
Source organism: Bradyrhizobium sp. R2.2-H (assembly GCF_004346455.1). Taxonomy (NCBI): domain Bacteria; kingdom Pseudomonadati; phylum Pseudomonadota; class Alphaproteobacteria; order Hyphomicrobiales; family Nitrobacteraceae; genus Bradyrhizobium; species Bradyrhizobium sp. R2.2-H. Next base: position 5,650 of record NZ_SMBR01000009.1, on the reverse strand, counting down.
TCCTGGTCATCTATCTCATCACCGACAACGTCATCCTGGCGACGTCTGTGGCGATCGCCGGCGCGTTCGCACAAGTGGTCTACGCCCGCATCAAGGGACAGCAGCTCAACTACATGACATATGCGAGCCTCGCGCTCGTCGTCGGATTGGGCGCGATCACGTTGCTGACCAATGATCCCCGCTTCATGCTGGCGAAGCCCGCGATCGCGCATTTCGCGATCGGCCTCATCATGCTCAAGCGCGGCTGGATGCTGCGCTACATGCCGCCGATCGTCACCGAGACCATTCCGGAATACGTGACGGCTGCGGGCTATGCCTGGGCCGTGCTGATGTTCGTCATCGGCGCCGGCATGATCGCTGTCGCATCGACCGGCGATTTGAAGCTGTGGGCGTTCTACCTCACCGTGGTCGCAGGCGGCGGCAAGATTCTGGCCTTTGCCGTTCAATATGTCGTTCTGCGCCTCATCGTCACCAGCCGCCGGCGTGCCGCCGCCCGCGCCTAAATGCCCTAAGTACGATGCGATTGGGATGAATCGTCATCGCGCTTTAGGTCGTTGTTTAAGCATGATCTTTTCGGAAAGCCGCTCCGCACTTTTCCGGGTCATGCTTTGGGGCAGGGTTAGGCAGGAGCTGCAAGTTGGGCTATAGCCTCGCTCCGGACGGGCCGCGGATCGTCGCGGACCGCCGGAATCTGTTCGGGAGACGGGAATGGCCGTGGACGGCAATTGGAATCTGACCATGACGACGCCGATGGGCGAACAGCAGGCGACGCTGAGCCTGAAGGCTGCGGGCGGCACGCTCACGGGCACGCTGGGCGCGCAAGGTAACACCACCGAGATCTTCGACGGCACCGCCTCCGGCGACAACGTCTCGTGGAAGGCCTCGATCGACAAGCCGATGCCGCTCACCCTCGAGTTCACCGGCACGGTCTCCGGCGACAGCATCAGCGGCGAGATGGGCATCGGCCCCATGGGCAGCTTCCCGTTCACGGGCGCACGGGCGTAACGCTCAGCTCAAATGAGCAGGCGTGGGCTCCGTCTCATCGCGGCGACGATCCTGTCTGTCGCGGCACAAGCAGCGCGCGCGGATGACACCGAACCGGCGTGGCGCGCGACCGCGCTCGCCCTGGTGCCGGCAGGCTATGTCGCCGGCACCGCCTATCGGACCGAGGGTTCGACCGGCTATCTCGCGGTCTATCCCGCGACATCGGACGATCCGAAGACACCGGGAAGCGTCCTTGCTGCGCGCCAGGCTCTGGTCGTCACGCTGACTTTGGACGCGATGCGGGCGACGTCAGCCGAGCTGCAGCCACGCACCGAGCCGAATCCCGACAACGACGACAGCGAGTTCGCCAGGCTGCACGCCGAGCTGGCCGCCAAGCGCGCGACGCTGCCTGCTGGCACCGAGCCCTGCGATCTCGGCGCCTGGTCGATCGACAAGGACCCTAGCGGCCTCAACGTGCGCGCCGAGCCGTCGGTCAAGGCGCGCGTGCTCGGCACCTTGCCGCCGCCCTACCGGCTCAAGCTCGGCGGCGCCGAGAACACGCCCGAGGGCGGCTGGCTGACCGAATTCCGCATCATCGGCTACAGGGACGGCTGGTTCCTGATCGAAGGCGCGAGGCCGCCGGGCAAGGATTACGAGGACGAGAAGCGATATCCGCGCAGCGCACCGAAGCCCTATGCCGGACGCGGCTGGATCGCCTCGAACAAGGTCGGCGCGGCCTATGCCAATGGCGGCACGCGCATGGGCGGACTGTTCCAGGCGCCCTTCGTCGATGCGAAATGGATGCCGGCACAGCGCGAGCTCGGCGGAGCGCTCGACACCGACGGCGGCCCGAGGCGCCTCTTGGCCTGCAGCGGCTTGTGGGGTCTCGTCGAGAGCCACGAAGGCGTCCGCGGCTGGTGGCGCGCGCTGTGCTCCAACCAGGTCACGAATTGCAGTTAACTAGGCGAGCGCGCCGCGACATTCTCTCCCTTGCCTTTTATGCAATTCAGGATTGTATCCGGGGATGACGCCCGGAGGCAACAATGTCCGATAGCATCGCGCGTTCAGCTCACCGATCAGTGTCCGCCGCGTTTGTCTGCACTCTCTTGGTAGTAACCATGCCGGTCGCGCGCGGCCAGCATTGGCCGCCGAAGATTACTCCGGAGGCAACGACCTGGAAGCCCGCCTCGATCTTTGAAAAAGACAGCAACGACGAGCCCAAGAAAAAGCCGCGCACGAACCTGAGCGGCGCAGCGTGCGTCCCGACCACGCCCAAATTCACGTCATGCCTGATTGCCAATGACGAGAAGAAATATGCGCAGTTCTTCTCGATTGAAGGCAACGTGCTCGTTCCAAAAGATCTCATCCGGCTGTCGGACGATGACGACGATCCCGATGCCGAGGGCGTCGCCTATGACGAGGGCTTCTTCTATGTGACCGGCTCGCATGGCCGAAGCCGACGCGGTGACGAGAAAAACCTGTCGAGCTACACCGTGTTTCGAATCGCCGTGGATCCGAAAACCGGAGTTCCCAAGACCAAGCCTAACGCCGAAACCGTCGAGGGCGTGGAAGCGAGCCCACGGCTGCGCAAAGTGCTCAAGAAAGACGACGACGTCGAGGCGTATTTCAACGAGCCGCTTGCGAAGGGCGGCATCAACATCGAAGGAATTGCGGTCAGGAACGGCCGCATGTACTTCGGGCTGCGAGGCCCGTCGGTGAAACGACGCGCCTACGTGGTCAGCGTCAATGCCGATGCGCTCTTCGTCAAGCACGACGATCTCAAGCCCACGACCACACCGCTCGAACTCGGCAAGGATACCGGGATTCGGGACCTCGCCGCGGTCCGCGACGGCCTCTTGATACTCGCGGGCCCGACGCGCGAAGAAGACGTTCCCTATACCGTCTGGCTGTGGGACGGCAGCAGCGAGACTGCGAAGCCCATGGCGACGCTCGATCTGAGCAAGGTGAAGCAAGGCGCCAAAGCGGAAATCCTGCTTCCTCTTGAGGAGGACGCCACCAGCATTCGCGTCCTCATCATGTTCGACGGTGTCGAAAATGGCGGCGCCGTCTCGTTCAGGATCAAGCGCTGAACGCACGTCCGCCGGCCAGGGACCGGCGGACGCAACCGGACCAGGTCAGCCCAAATTCAACTCCTTGAAGAAATCATTCCCTTTGTCGTCGATGATGATGAACGCCGGGAAGTCGACGACCTCGATGCGCCAGATCGCTTCCATGCCGAGTTCGGGATATTCGAGCACCTCGACCTTCTTGATGCAGTGCTCGGCGAGATTCGCGGCGGCGCCGCCGATCGAGCCGAGATAGAAGCCGCCGTACTTCTTGCAGGCCACGCGCACGGCCGGCGCGCGGTTGCCCTTCGCCACCATCACCATCGAACCGCCGGCGGCCTGGAACTGGTCGACGAAGGAATCCATGCGGCCCGCGGTGGTCGGACCGAACGCGCCGGAGGCGTAGCCTTCGGGCGTTTTGGCGGGACCGGCGTAATAGACCGGATGGTTCTTGAAATAGTCCGGCAGCGGCTCGCCCTTCTCCAGCCGCTCGCGCAGCTTGGCATGGGCGCTATCACGCGCGACGATCATGGTGCCGGTCATCGAGACGCGGGTCTTGATCGGGTATTTCGAGAACGTCGCCAGAATGTCCTTCATCGGCTGGTTGAGGTCGATCTTGACGACCTCGCCGCCGAGCGACTGCTCGACCTCAGGCAGGTACTGCGCCGGGTTGTGCTCGAGCTCCTCGAGATAGACGCCGTCCCTGGTGATCTTGCCGAGCACCTGGCGGTCGGCCGAGCAGGACACGCCAAGCCCGATCGGCAGCGATGCGCCGTGACGCGGCATGCGGATCACGCGGACGTCGTGGCAGAAATATTTCCCGCCGAACTGCGCGCCGACGCCGAGCGACTGCGTCATCTTGTGGATCTCCTTCTCCATCTCGACGTCGCGGAAGGCGTTGCCGTCGGGCGAGCCGTGCGTCGGCAGCGCATCGAGATAGCGCGCCGAGGCGAGCTTCACCGTCTTCATGCACAGCTCGGCCGAGGTGCCGCCGATCACGATGGCGAGGTGATAGGGCGGGCACGCGGCGGTGCCGAGCGTGAGGATCTTCTCCTTGAGGAAAGCGAGCAGCCGGTCCTTGGTCAGCACCGATGGCGTCGCCTGGAACAGAAAGCTCTTGTTGGCGGAGCCGCCGCCCTTCGCCATGAACATGAACTTGTAGGCGTCATCACCTTCGGCGTAGATCTCGCACTGCGCCGGCATGTTGTTGGCGGTGTTCTTCTCCTCGTACATCGAGAGCGGCGCGACCTGCGAGTAGCGCAGATTGCGACGCAGGTAAGCGTCGCGCGCGCCTTCCGACAGCGCGGCCTCGTCATCACCGTCGGTGATGACGTTGCAGCCCTTCTTGCCCATGATGATCGCGGTGCCGGTGTCCTGGCACATCGGCAGCACGCCGCCGGCCGCGATGTTGGCGTTCTTCAGGAAGTCGAGCGCAACGAACTTGTCGTTCGGGCTCGCCTCGCCGTCCTCCAGGATGGCGCGGAGCTGCTTCAGATGACCGGGCCGCAGGTAATGGTTGATGTCGCCAAAAGCCGCCTCCGACAGCGCCCGTAGCGCCTCGCGCGACACCACCAGCATGTCCTTGCCGAGCACCTTCTCGACCCTGACGCCCTCGGACGAAATCTTGTTGTAGGGCGTCTCGTCCTTGCCCAGCGGGAACAGCGGGGTGTGCTTGTAGGGCGGAACGGGCTTGGACTGGTCGGGGAAGGCGGTGGGAGCGTTCATGGGGCAAATCTCGGGGTTTTGGGGCCCTGGCGGGCTCTCAGCATAGAAGCGTTCTAAGCGCATTTTGGCCAGAAAAGAAAGGGAGCGGTGCGCATGGGAGAGGCAGGCCGGGCTGGGGAAGGCATTGGCACAGCTCGTGGAAATGCCTCTGCCCGCCCTTGCGCTTCGCGTCCGCCGACGCTTGAATGCGCGCCCTAAGGGGCTTTTCATCATGACATTGAAACTGAACGTCCGCGGCGCGATCCTGGTCGCCGCCGCCATTGCCGGTCTTGTGGCCCTCGCCTCACCCGCGCGCGCCGACCGCTGCGACGACAGCGCCAAGGAGCTGGCGAACCAGGTCGATCGCCTGAAGGTGAATTTCCGGGCGGCCAACGTCGTCTACATGACGCATCCGGCGGCCAAGGAACTGTCCGTCGCCTGCCGCGGCGACAAATATTCGATCGAGCTCTATGCCAAAGGCGATCGCAAGCCCAAGCCGGAGTTCTATGCGCTGGTCGGATCGATGGCCGCGATCGTCTTCACTGTGACGAAGGACGACACGACGACGGGCGCGACACGCTGCCTGAAGCGGATGGGTCTGCTCCGCGGCGACAAGGTCAGCATGCGCTATCGCCGGCTCAACATGGAATGCACCCGCAGCAAGACGGAGGCTTCCATCGCGATCACGCGCGGCAAGGACGAATAGGGCGGACTTCCTTTCGTTTCGCTGCCGATATGTATCTCATCCGCGCGGTGCAAACCGAGACGACGAGGCCTCGCCCCGTCATTGCGAGGAGCCCTTGCGACGAAGATTCCATGGGGTAGTGGATAGCGAGCAGGTCTGAGGCCAGACTGAGGTTGCATCCATTCAACCTGGAGACAATCGATGTTGCTCG